>ONOU01000015.1:0-17378 GCA_900319525.1 uncultured Prevotellaceae bacterium
TTATCCGAACGACTATGGATCGATCGCAAACATCCAAATCCTAGCAGGTGATGCTAGCGAGCCTTCAAAACTCAAAGCCGTCAACGAGGAAGGAGATGCTGATTATCGCTTGATTACCGGTATTACCCCCGACAAGTTCTACACTGTCAAGAACTTGACCGCTGGTGGTACGTTCTTCTACAGAGTAAAGGCCCACTATACAGATGATAGTTGGAGCTCATGGAGCAAAGCAAAGACCGTGACTCTCTTTGGCGAAGGCCATGGCTTCGCTCCTGGTGATGTGAACCACGATAGCAATGTTTCAATTGCTGACGTGACCGCTCTCATCGACTTGCTGCTTGGCGTTGGTGACGGTTGCGCAATCTGCGCCGATGTCAACGGTGATAACAACGTATCTATTGCCGATGTGACTGCGTTGATAGATTTGTTGCTGCAAAGTGCTAATTAAACTATAACGTTTCTAATGACCGCAAGGCTCAGGCATCCAAATGTGATGTCTGAGCCTTGTTTGATTTGTACGAAAAGCAGTGAGAGGCAGTGCCATCATGGTATTGCCTCTCACAAGTAAAGGTGTTTAAAATGATTTACTTTATTTCCTGGCCCATGAGGAAGGTCCTCGCGATGATGGGAGTGGTGTAGGAGTAGGGGATGAAGTCAATCGAGGGGATGGGCTCGGTGATGAAGAAGTTGGCGATTTTGCCCTTGGCGATGCTGCCGTAGTCCTTGCTCAAGTCCATGGCAGCTGCTGTGTTGATGGTAGCGGCGTTGATGGCCTCAGCAGGCAACAGACGCATCTTGATGCAAGCCAGTGAAACGACAAACTTCATGTCACCGCTAGGCGTGGAACCGGGATTGTAGTCACTGGCAGTGGCCACGGGCAGACCTGCCTCAATCATCTTGCGGGCGGGAGCAAACGGCATATTCAGGAAGAACGAGGTGCCAGGTAGTCCCGTGGGGATGGTGTCGGTGCCCTTGAGCATCTCGATGTCCTCGTCAATCATGCTCTCCAGGTGATCGACCGACACGGCATTGTGCTTCACGCCCACCTCGACTCCACCTGACGGAGCCAACTCTTGCACATGAATTTTTGGCCTCATGCCCCACTTGGCTCCAGCCTCAAGGATGCGTGAGGTTTCATCGGGTGTGAAGAAACCTTCGTCGCAGAAGACGTCGATGAAGTCGGCCAGCTGCTGCTTGCCTACCTCAGGAATCATTTCCTTAATCAGCATGTCCACATACTCGCTCTGGCGTCCGGTGTACTCACGTCCCACTGCATGTGCTCCGAGGAATGTGGATACCACCTTAATAGGGGACGTCTCACTGATGCGGCGAATGACACGCAACATCTTCAGCTCGTCGTCGGTATTGAGGCCGTAGCCGCTCTTGATCTCGACAGCGCCAGTGCCCTTGGCGATGATTTCACGCACGCGGCGCATGGCTTGAGCGTATAGCTCGTCCTCGCTGAGGAGGTGGAGACGGTCGGCCGAGTTGAGGATGCCACCACCACGGCGGGCGATCTCAGCATAGGAGAGGCCGCGGATTTTGTCCACGAACTCGCTCTCACGACTGCCGGCATACACGATGTGAGTGTGACTGTCGCACCATGAGGGCAGCACTGTGCCACCCTGAGCGTCGATGACGTCCCAATCCTCCTCAGGCGTGGGCATGGTTGCCATCTCGCCCCAAGAGTCAAAGCGGCCGCCGTCAACGAGCAGCCACGCATCGTTGATGCAATTGAGCGTAGCCATCTCGCTGCCTCGCAGGCAATGTTTCCTGTCGGAATCAATGCCTGCCAGACAAGCGATATTTTTAATCAATCTTTTCATTCTGCAAGAACTCTACAGACTTGGCGATGTGCGGATACATGGGCTGATCCTCGTTGATGAACGGAACCACCTTGCGGTAGTCGGCAATCACGTGCTCCAGCACGGGTGACGACTTCAAGGGGCGGCGGAACTCCAGTGCCTGAGCGGCATTGAAGAGCTCAATGGCCAGCACGCGCTCGGTGTTCTCACAAACCTTGCACAGCTTGACACCGGCATTGGCACCCATGCTCACGTGGTCTTCCTGACCCTGTGAGGTGGGGATGGTGTCGGCCGACGAGGGCATACACAGCGTCTTGCTCTGGCTCGCGATAGCAGCGGCGGTGTACTGCGGAATCATGAAACCGCTGTTCACTCCGGGATGAGCCACGAGGAAACTGGGCAGGTCACGGGTGCCCGATACCAGCTTGTAGGTGCGGCGCTCCGAGATGTTGCTCAGTTCGGCCATAGCGATGCACAGGAAGTCCATGGGCATGGCGATGGGTTCACCATGGAAATTGCCTGCCGAGATAATTAGGTCCTCGTCGGGGCAAACGGTGGGGTTGTCGGTTGCTGAGTTGATCTCGGTGTCAATGACAGAACCCACATAGCGGATGGTGTCCTTTACTGAGCCATGCACCTGAGGGATGCAGCGGAACGAGTAGGGATCCTGCACGTTAACCTTGGGCTGACGGATGAGCTCACTGCCGTCAAGAAGCTCACGCATACGCGCGGCGGTCTCGATTTGGCCCTGATGGGGACGAACGGCATGCACAGCGTGGGTGAACGGCTCAACGCGGCCATCATATGCCTCCAGCGAGATGGCGGCAATGACATCGGCCCACTTACTCAGGCGTTCGGCTTTAATCATGGCCCAAACAGCGTGAGCACTCATGTTCTGGGTGCCGTTGAGCAATGCCAGACCTTCCTTGGAACCCAATTTGACAGGTTCCCAACCCATCTTCTTGCACAGCTCGCCACCGCTCATGCGTTCGCCCTTGTATTCCACTTCTCCCAGGCCCACGATGGGCAGGCACAGGTGAGCCAACGGCACGAGGTCGCCAGAAGCGCCTACCGAGCCCTGCTTGTAGACAACGGGATAAACGTCGTTGTTAAACAAGTCGATGAGTCGCTCCACGGTATCGAGTTTCACGCCCGAATAACCATAGCTTAATGACTGCACCTTTAACAGGAGCATAATCTTGACGATGTCGTTGGGCACACGTTCGCCCACGCCGCAGGCGTGAGACATCATCAGGTTGATCTGCAGTTGCGACAACTGGTCATTGCTGATGGAAATCTTGCACAGCGACCCGAAGCCTGTGGTCACACCATAAATGGGCTTGTCGCTCTCAGCAATCTTTTTGTCGAGATATTCGCGGCAGTGGGTGATGCGCTTAACGGCATCGGCACTGAGTTTAAGCGTATGATGGCCTTCAATGATTTCAGCGATTTTGGCAATCGTGAGATGTTCGGCACTGATTTGATGTGTCATATTAATATGATGATTTATGATAAAGGTCAATAATTAGAAAATGGTGACGGCATTGTCGATCACGTCGTCGTCAACCAGGTTAGGCATGGTAACGGTCAGTTCAGGAGTGCGTTCCATTTCGCGCTTGATGGCGTCCATCGAACCCTTGTTGCGGGCCCAGCTGCGACGGGCGATACCATTGTTCACATCCCAGAAGAGCATTTCGCGGATGTGGCGTGCTGAATCCTCGCTGCCGTCAATGGCCATGCCGAAGCCTCCGTTGATGACTTCGCCCCAACCTACACCGCCGCCGTTGTGGATACTTACCCACGTAGCACCGCGGAAGGAGTCGCCGATGACGTTCTGAACAGCCATGTCGGCGCAGAATTGCGAGCCGTCATAGATGTTGCTGGTCTCACGGAAGGGTGAATCGGTACCCGACACATCGTGATGGTCACGACCGAGTACAACGGGAGCGCTCAGCTCGCCGCTGCGAATGGCGTCGTTGAACGCCAAAGCGATCTTGGTGCGACCTTCGGCGTCGGCATACAGGATGCGGGCCTGTGAACCCACAACCAAGTGGTTGGGACCGGCTTCCTTGATCCAGTGGATATTGTCATCCATCTGGCCCTGAATGTCCTCGGGAGCGTCCTTGCGGATTTCCTCGAGCACCTGAGCAGCCAAGCGGTCGGTTGTCTCCAGATCCTTGGGATCACCAGAGGTGCAAACCCAACGGAAGGGACCGAAGCCGTAGTCAAAGAACATCGGGCCCATGATATCCTGAACATAGGACGGATAGCGGAACTTGCCGTCGGCAGTCATGATGTCGGCGCCAGCACGGCTCGACTCGAGCAGGAAGGCGTTGCCATAATCAAAGAAGTACATGCCCTTGTCGGCCAACTTGTTGATGGCGGCGCACTGGCGGCGCAGTGATTCGCGGACACATTCCTTGAACTTGTCGGGATCCTCGGCCATCATCTGCTTGCTCTCTTCGAGAGTCAGACCAACGGGATAGTAGCCGCCTGCCCATGGATTGTGCAGCGACGTTTGGTCGCTACCCAGGTCAACGTGCATGTCCTCGGCAGCAAGACGCTCCCACAGGTCAACGACGTTGCCCACATAGGCCATCGAGACGGTCCTCTTGTCGGCCACAGCCTTACGGATAGCGGGGATGAGCTCATCGAGATTGTCGTGCAGCTCATCTACCCAACCTTGTTCGTAGCGCTTTTCGGCTGCGAGGGGGTTGATTTCGGCGGTCACGCTCACTACACCGGCGATGTTACCGGCCTTGGGCTGAGCGCCCGACATGCCACCTAAACCGGCGGTCACAAACAGCATGCCATGGATGTCGCCACCCTTCTGGCCGCGTTTCACGAGCTGCTTGCGGGCAGCGTTGAGCACGGTGATGGTGGTGCCGTGCACGATACCCTGCGGGCCGATGTACATATAGGAACCTGCGGTCATCTGGCCATATTGGCTAACGCCCAGGGCGTTGTCGCGCTCCCAGTCATCAGGCTTGCTGTAATTAGGAATGACCATACCGTTGGTGACAACCACGCGGGGGGCGTTCTTGTGCGAGGGGAACAGTCCCAGGGGGTGTCCCGAGTACATCACGAGCGTTTGCTCATCGGTCATCTCGCTCAGGTACTTCATCACCAGGCGATACTGTGCCCAGTTCTGGAAGATGGCACCGTTGCCGCCGTAGATGATGAGCTCGTGGGGATGCTGTGCCACGCGCGGATCCAGGTTGTTCTGAATCATCAGCATGATGGCAGCAGCCTGACGAGAACGTGCGGGATACTCGTCGATGGGACGGGCATACATCTCATATTTGGGACGGTAGCGGTACATGTAGATGCGGCCATACTTCTTCAGCTCTTCGGCAAACTCAGGTGCCAGTGCGGCATGGAGATGCTTGGGGAAGTAGCGCAGGGCATTCCTCAGGGCGAGCTTCTTCTGCTCGGGGGTGAGGATGTCCTTGCGTTTGGGCGCATGGTTAATCTCGGTGTCGTAGGCCTGCAGTTCGGGCAGCTCCTCGGGGATACCGCGGCGAATGTCGGCAATGAATTCTTCTTTGGTCATAATATGATTGTTTTTAGTTTTTATCTAATAAGTTAAGTAACTAAACCCTAAACCTTGAATAGGCTAGTTTGGGCCCTAAGCTCTAAGCCCTAAGCTCTAAACTAAGCCGAAGGCTTATGATTTAATCTTCTCTTCAACCATTGCGGTGATTTCGGCCTCCTCGGTATTAGCCTTGGCAACGAGTTCGTTAGCTTCGGCAATCAGTTTCTCGGCAACCGAGCGGTCGGTGAGGCTCGAAGCGTTGATCTTTACGTTCATGCCGGCACCGATGACGGCGGCACGGGCCGCCAGAGCACCCACGCCAGCGTCGGTGACGCTGTTGGGGTTACCGGTCTCGACCATAGCGCGGCAAATTTCGAAGGCCTTGAACGAGGCTTTCATCGTGCGCATGGGCACCTGAGTGGCATACAGAGTGGCATCCTGGATGGCAGCGGTGCGGGCAGCCTTGTCCTCATCGGTCTTCTTGGGCATGCCAAAGGCGGCCATGATGCGGTTAAAGGCGTCGGTATCCTCGTCAACGAGATGCAGCAGCTCGACCTTGAGAGCCTGGCCCTTGTCGGCCCACTGGCTGAACTCGTTCCAGCGCTCGTCCCAGCCGGGCTTGTGGCTCGACAGGTTGGCAACCATCGTACCCAGCGAAGCAGCCAGGGCGCCCATGTAGGCGCTGATGGAACCGCCACCAGGAGCGGGCGACTCGCGCGAAGTCTCATCGGCAAAACCGGTAACGGTGAGGTCCACCAGGCGGTTGCCGGTCTTATTGTCGGCCTCGAGCATGAACTCGATCACCTTCTCGTTGGGATTGAAGGGCTTCAAGTCGTCCAGACCCATCGAGTGGATGGCGATGTTGATGATGTCCTCCTCGGGAATACCCGTCGAGCGCTGCTGCTTCTCCAGGAAGTACTTACCAGCCTCGATCAGGCAGCGCTTGGGCATCAGACCCACGATTTCGGTACCCGTCACGCGGATGCCGCGGTTCTGAGCGCAGCGGCACACCTCGTCAAAGGCCACGTGCAGCGGGGTCACGTTGATGTTGGTAATGTTCATCGACACCTGAGCAATCTTGTACTCGTCGATGTACCAGCCGATGGCCTTGGTGCCCTTCAGGGTGCCGGGCTTCATCACGTTGTTGCCGTTCTCGTCCTTGACGATCTTGCCGGTGATGGGGTTACCCTCACGCACGGGGCGGCCCTTCTCGCGCACGTCAAAGGCGATGGCGTTGGCCCTGCGGGTCGATGTGGTGTTCAGGTTGTAGTTCACTGCGATGAGGAAGTCGCGGGCACCAACGGCGGTGCAACCCGTGCGGGCCACGCCCTCGTCAAAGGGGCGGTCGCCAAAGTCGGGACCCTTCTCGGGGTTACCCATCTTCTCGGGCAGTGCCTCGTACTCGCCAGCGCGGCACACGGCCAGGTTCTGGCGGCCGGGCTTCATGGCAGCAGCCTCATAGCAGTAGCAGGGGATATTGTGTTCGCGGGCAATGCGCTCGGCCAGTTTGTGGGCCAGTTCGGCACACTCCTCAAGGGTGATGCCGGCCACGGGGATGAGCGGGCACACGTCGGTGGCACCCATGCGCGGGTGGGCACCGTGATGTCCACGCATGTCAATGAGTTGACCTGCCTTGCCGACAGCCTGGAAAGCGGCCTCGAGCACGGCGTCGGGTTCGCCCACGAAGGTCACAACCGTGCGGTTGGTGGCTTCACCGGGGTCCACGTCGAGCAGCTTCACGCCCTTAACACGTTCAATCTCATCGGTAATTTGCTTGATAATGGCCATATTGCGTCCCTCACTGAAGTTAGGCACGCATTCCACGATTTTTTTCTCCATACTCATTTGATAAACAGTAGTTTAAGTTTTTATTTTATGTTAGTAGGTTAATTTTCCAACAAAATTACTATTTTCCTCCCGACTGCACAAAGATTTTTTCTTTTTATTTATTAACGTGTAACAATGAAAAAAACGGCTGGACATCTCGAGCCTCTTTTATGCCTAGAGATGTCCAGCCGCAAGCCGTAGGGTATTGAGTCTTTATTTCTCGTGGAGCCAGAGGGAGTTGACCTTGTTGCGGATGGCGCGGATGTTGCCGGCCGTGATTGCTCCCATGATAAGGATGCCGACAAGGATGGCGACCCACACGCTGGCACCGCTGACGCCGAAGGCGTGAATCATGTCCATATAGGCCAGGCGGCCGATGAGCATCAGCACGATGGCCAGCACGAGTACGACAGCGTTAAGAACCACAACAAGTAGCATATAGTGCTTGGAAACCTGGTTGGGAGAGTAGCCCAGCAGCAACAAGTCCTGAATCTTCTGGGTATTCTTCTGCAACAGCAGGTAGATGCTCAGCATGAGCACAAAGAACGACAACAGGCTGATGAGAATGCCCACGGCAATGACGATGCCGCTGATAACGGTGAGGAAGTAGTTGGCCTTGCTCGACGACATCTTGTCACCGGCCACCTCGTAGTGATGCTCATCCATGTATTGCTCGATCTTGACATCACCGGGGCTGCTCACTTCAAGAATCAGGCGTTGAGGGTGTTGAACGGCTCCAGTGCCAAAGTACTTATTGGCCCACTCCATGAATTCCTGAGGCACAATAACGGTGTTCAGGCGGTTGGAGAAACCGACGATGCGTCCAGGCATCACCTGTCGCTTGCCGTTGCCGCTCAGGGTGAACTCCAGCGGCAGCATCTCGGCCTGCCCTTCACTGATTTTGGGCATGCCGTGTGTGGCCGCGAAGCCGAAGTTGTACAGTGACAGATAATCGCGAGAGATGACCACGGGCACTTCGGGCTTGCCGGGGGTGAAGCCCCATTGTGCGGGGTCGATATCGATGAACTC
Source organism: uncultured Prevotellaceae bacterium (assembly GCA_900319525.1). Taxonomy (GTDB): domain Bacteria; phylum Bacteroidota; class Bacteroidia; order Bacteroidales; family Muribaculaceae; genus Sodaliphilus. The sequence continues at coordinate 8,197 of ONOU01000015.1, forward strand.
ATCGGGGATGGCCTCAAAGAAGAACTGCGTGTGCATCGCGTGCCCACTGCCCACACCCAACTGCGCGTCGATGGCAAAGTCACTGTTGATGAACTGCCCCACCTGTCGGCACCACGGTTGATCGGTCAGATCCTGAATGTCGCTATCGCTGAACTCGCCATTGCTGCCCATCATGGCGCCAGCGCCAGTCACGGCACGGGTGATGATCAGGTAGTCCTTGCTGATAAAACTTTCCTCGTCGCTGAACACGGGTCTCACGTCGCGGTAGAATTGTACGGCGAGCAAGACGATGGTCAACCCGATGAGGTTTGCGATGGCAAAGCCGATGAGTTGTCCCTTGCTGATGTGCTGCCGCAGCAGTTTCCAGATGATATCGTTCATTGAGTTTTAAGTTCTAAGTTTCTGGTTTTAAGTATAATCACCGTGCCTGGCTTTTTATAGCCGGATGATGGTGGCGTCTTCCATTTTGAGGTGGTAGCCCACCGATGTTGCGATTACGCCTGCCCCTTGTCGCTGCGCTTCCTCGGTGATGAGTCGGGCAACGAGGCGGTTGTTCTCCTCATCGAGGTGGCTCACGGGCTCGTCAAGCAGGATGAAATCGCACGGTTGGCACAGGGTGCGTATGATGGCGACACGCTGCTGCTGGCCGATGGATAATTTGCTGGCCAGGCTGTCTGTCTTGTCGGCAATGCCTAGGATTTCAAACAGTTGATTGATATCTTCGCGCGTTTTGAAGTTCGTGAGGCGGTTTTTGAGCTGGACATTCTCTATGGCAGTGAGCTCGCCAAACAGGCGCATGTCCTGAGGCAGATAGGCGATGTGCCGTTGCCTGACATCGCACCAGTCGGCAACCGACAGCGAGCGAATGTCTTTCCCGTCAAACGAGATGGTGCCGCTGTAGTCCTGCCGGTAACCGTAGATGTAGCTGCACATCGACGACTTGCCCGTGCCGCTCTCGGCGCTGATGAGGTAACGCATGCCTCGCTCCAGCTTGATGTCTTGTTGCCACACTTCGCTATGGATGCCTTCATGGCCCGCAAACACGCGTGGCAGGGTGTTGTTTAATGCAATTTGTTCCAAACTAAGTTGTTAGTTTTTAGTTTTTAGTTGTTAGTTGTTAGATTGCCCATTTTTCTCGCAGTCGTTTGTGCCATGGTAGGGCTCGACATGGATATTGGTCATCACCTCGCCCAGTTTGTCGCCCAGTTGTTGCTCAATCATGCGGGTAATGTCGTGGGACTGCGAGACGCTCATGTTTCCATCCACCTTGACGTGGATGTCCACCACGCGCAGGTTGCCGTTGCGGCGGGTGCGCAGGTTGTGAAAAGATTTCACCCCAGGGGTTGCGCTGACGATGGCTGCTATCTGGTCCTGCTCGTTGCTGGGCAATGCCACCTCGAGCAACTCTTCAACAGCGGGACGCCCCATGCGATAGGCGAGAACGAGAATGAGCACACTCACCGCAATGGCGGCCAGCGGGTCGAGAATCCTCCAACGCTCACCCAGGAACATCGCACCAGCCACGCCCAGCAGGGTCGCTGCGGTGGACAACGCATCGGCACGGTGGTGCCATGAGTATGCCTTGAGTGCATTGCTGTCGGTCTTGCGGCCCTGGATGCGGGTGTAATGATACAGCCCCTCCTTGACAATTACAGCAATGATGCCCACTACAAGTGCAATGGTGTGGGGCCGTTCCAGCGTCTCGCCATGAAGCGAAGCCCAAATGTCTTTCACACCTTCGGTCATCAGCCCCAGGGCCACGACAACCAGTAAAATGCTGATCAGGAAAGCGGCAAGAGTCTCAAACTTGCCACGGCCGTAGCGGTAGCGTTCATCGACGCCCTTGCCCGACAGTCGCACCATCGCATAGACCAACGCATCGGTCACCGTGTCGCTGATCGAGTGGATGCCATCGGCCAGGATGGCGCTCGAACGCCCCACGATTCCGGTCGCGATTTTCAGTGCCGACAAGGCCACATCACTAGTCATGCCCACCAGTGTGCACCGTTTCTCCTGCCTGTTGCGCCGTTGAATGATGTCTTTCTCTTCTTTCATTTCTATAAGGGCACAAAATTACTTAAATCCCGTCATTATGGCGCAGTAATTAACTAAATTTTATCATGTCAAAGGGTTAAAATGCTAAAGGGAACTTCTATAAATTACCAAAATGACAGTTTTTAGTGTTGGATGTCTTTGGCCGCTTTTCGGCATCTTTAGCCTTACCTTCTTGGACCATAGCTTGCTATGCTCCTGCGAAGGCAAGTCAAAATCTGCTCGAAAATCAATCCAAATCCATTCCAAGCTAATTTATAGAAAATGGAGATTTCCTAAATAAAGTGACTGAAATTCTGAAAATATATTGAAAAATTTGCATTTTTGCTGTTGATTTGTGTATCTTTGCGTGCTGTAACCAAGAATATGTCATCTGGGTGAACATAAACCGAAAATGAATTTTTTTCAACTAATTATACCAAATATTTATTGATTCGCTTATGAAAAAATTGTTATTTTGTTTGACTGCCTTATTAATGGCAATGTCAATGATGGCTGCCCCTGTCGATCAGGTGACAGCCCAGAAAAAAGCACAAAGCTTCTTGAAAAATGAGTTTTATGCAGGTAAACTGATGGCCCCCGCAGCGCTCAATCCCGTGCTGCTCAGGGCCGAGATGGGCAATGCTAAAATCAGCCAGCCCGTGTTTTACATCTACAACACTTCAACAACCTTTATTGTGGTTGCTGGTGATGACCGTGCCGAGGAAATCCTCATGGTGGGTGATCGTCCCTTGAAGGATATTAACAATCTGGCTCCAGGACTTCAAGACATGCTGCTCCAGTACAAGAATGAGATCATGTTCCTCCAGGAGCATCCGGGACTGCAGGTTGACCCCATCGTTGGCCCCCAGAATGACCCGTCGTTGCGTGGCAGTGACTCGGGTGGTACCTATCTGTTGGATTGCAACTGGGATCAGGAAGCGCCCTATTACAACCAGTGCAAATTTACCTATAACAATAGGAGCTACCAGTGCTTGACCGGTTGCCCCGCCACCTCGGCGTCGATGGTCATGTATTACTGGAAGTATCCCACGGCAGCCACTCCCGTAGTTCCGGCCTACACGATGACTCTGAACGAGAGCTACTCGGTCAATGTGGCTTCTCTGCCTTCTGTTACCTTTGACTGGAATAACATGAAGAATTCATATAGCAGCTATACGACAGCTCAGGGCAATGCAGTGGCAACGCTGATGCGCTATGTGGGCCAAGCCGAAAAAATGGCCTACGGTACCGATGGTAGCGGCATCAGTGTGTATGATGCCCAGAATGTTGCCGACATGTTCATCTTCTACGGCTACGATTCCAGTACGACACGCCTCGTCTTGAAGACTAACCTCAACACAGGCTCAACCTTGTATTCCGATAGTCAGTGGGCATCGTTGATTCAGACCGAGATGGCTGCGGGCCGTCCCATCGTGTTCATGGCCGTGAGCAGCAGTGCCGGCGGCCACGCCTTCAATGTTGACGGTTACAATAGCAGCACCAATAAGTACCACTGCAACTTTGGCTGGAGTGGTGACGGCAATGCATGGTGCTCCTTGAACTCCTTCGGCTATTCTTCGGGCTGGTACAGCTATAATTTCAACCAGTATCAGCAGATGGTAATCGGTATTAAGCCTGGTAGTGGCTCGACAACCACTCCCGTATTGACCGTTAATCCCACTTCGTTGACCTATACTGGCTGCTCGACAGGAGAGACTTACACCAAGACCTTTACCGTGAGCGGTAACGACTTGCGCGGCGATGTGACGATTTCCTCGTCCAACACCTCGTTCACTGTTTCACCCTCGACGCTGACCGCTGCTCAGGCTGCCGCCGGTGCCACCATTACCGTGACCTATAAGCCCACCTCCAGCGGCACGCAGACCGGCACAATCACCGTGGCAAGCAATGGCGCCCAGAGCCAGACCGTCAGTGTGTCGGGTACCGCAACCACAACACCAAAGATTACGGTTGATCCCACTTCGCTGAGCATGAGCACCACCGTGGGCACGCCAGTGACCAAGACGTTTACCGTCACGGGTACCAACCTGACGAGCACTGTTTACCTCACTTGCAGTGGCACAGGTTTCTCCATCGACAAGAGCAATATCACAAGAACCGCAGCAGGGCAGGGAGCCACCGTCACGGTGACCTATAACCCGACCTCTACGGGAACCCATACGGGTACAGTGACTTTGACCAGTAACGGCGCCGAGGCTGTAACCGTCAATCTGAATGGTACTGCTGTAGGGACGCCCACGATTACGGCCAATCCCACTTCGCTGTCGTTCAATGCCATGGTTGGCGAGTCGGTGACCAAGACCTTCACTGTCACGGGTTCCGATTTGACGGGTACCGTTTATCTGGGTGTGACGGGCACAGGTTTCACGATTGACAAGACCAGCATCAACAGGAGTCAAGCAACTAATGGTGCCACTGTCACCGTTACTTACAGGCCCACCACTGGCGGAACCCACACGGGTACCGTTACCCTGACGAGCACTGGCGCACAGCAGGTTAATGTTTCGCTCACGGGCGTGGCTGCAACAACGCCAACCCTTGCGGCCGATCCCACCTCGCTGACTTTCCAGACTACCGTTGGCACTCCTGTAACCAAGTCATTCACCCTGAGCGCTGCCTATCTCGAGGGCAATGTGACGCTGGCCGTCCAGGGCAACGAGTTTGCTATCGACAAGACCAGCATCATTCCTGGTGCCGCCAACAATGCCGCTGTCAATGTGACCTATACGCCGACGGCATTTGGCACTCACACCGGAACCGTGACCATCACCAGCCCCAATGCACCGACAGTGACCGTTGCCTTGAGCGGTCAGGCCGATCTGGTGAAGTATGCTCCCGTGATGTTGCCTGCTAATGAGGAATATATCAATCTGACCAAGTTCCGCGCCGACTGGACCGATCAGACCATTGACGAGAACGTGTCAAGTTACACACTTGAGGTTTCGGCTAAGCCCGCCGCGCCGGCAGCTGAACTCATTGCGTCGTTGTCGGGCACCCAGTTCTCGGGTCAGCAGTATTATGCTGTTACCTTGACTGCTCCTTGGGGCGGAACCAATACACGCGGCCACAACAATGAAATCATTTACTTCAGGAACAATTACGATGGTAACGGCTCATACGGTAACATTACCTACACGGTTCCTGCCGGCTATGAAAATGCCACGTTCACAATGAAGATTACCACAGGTACCAGTGAGACTGAAGCCTTGGGCAACCTGACCGTCGCTACGCCGCAGACTGCCGGCGCTACCCATTACTTCAACCCCAGGGAAACCTATGCCTGGGTAGTCACTGCAAGCACGGGTGACAAGATCACCATCACCACGCCCGATGCCCAGTACTCGCCCGATATCGCGCTGATTGAGGTCTATGCTGGTGATGCCACCGCCATGAACTTGATGGCTGCCGAGACTGGCGATGCCGACTACCGCCTGATTACCGGTATCACCGACAAGTTCTACACGGTTGAGAATCTGACTGCCGAGGGCACCTTCCTGTACAAGGTAAAGGCCCTGTATATCGACGGCACCGAGAGCGACTGGAGCAACATCGAGGAAGTTACCCTGTTCCAGAATGGCCACGCCTTCCAGCTGGGTGATGTGAACCACGACAATACTGTGAACATCAAGGATGTAACTGACTTGATTGACAGCCTCCTGAATGAGAGTACTAACTTCTGTGAGATTTGTGCCGACGTTAAGGCCGATGGCGTCGTTAACATTGCCGATGTGACCGCTCTTATCGACTATCTGTTGGGTTCAGGGAATTAATCCGATAATCATCACCTCATGCTTGTGTGATTTGTCACCAGCATGAGTTGCTTTGGGTTTTGACAGTTTACCCTTAACGGTGACTGCTAGATGAATTTCATGCGGGGCGCCTGCCGCTTTGAGTAGGGGCGTCCCGCATGATTTATTATTACCATAAATCATTGCCACCTTCTTGTGCACTGATGAATTGTAATAGTGTTGTATTGATGGAAAAATGGCCGTTTTGGGTTAAAAGCAAAAGAAAAGTTTGGAAAATTGAATAAAATTATTGTAAATTTGCGTGCCTTTTATGATAACCATTCAATTTTTTGTTTATACATATTTTATTCGTTTATGAAAAAAGTTTTATTTCTTGTCGTTGCCGTTCTTGCGGCGTTTCAGTTGTCGGCTGCCGATGTGTCTTCATCTCAGGCACAGGCTGTAGCCAACACGTTTTTAAAAAAACAAGTGAATGCCGGACGTCTTAAAGCCTCTGCTGCTTCCAACCTCCGGCTCGTCAAAGCTGAGGCCTCGGTAGCCAAGCCCACAGCAGTGGACTATTACATCTTTAATGCCGAGAAATCCTATGTAGTGGTTGCCGGTGATGATCAGGCACCGCAGATCCTGATGTACGGTGAGGAAGGCGTCCTCGACATGGACAATATTCCTCCCGCAATGCAATGGTTGCTCAACAAGTACAAATACCAGATTGACGGTCTCAAGGCTGGTACCATGGTGCCGGTGAAGATGCCCAAGTTTGCCACCACCCCTGTGGCTCCGCTGGTTAACGCCAACTGGGATCAGAGCGCTCCTTACAACAACCAGTGCCCCACCAGTGGCAGCAGGCGCACCTTGACTGGTTGCCCGGCCACGTCGCTGAGCATGTGCTACTATAAGTGGAAATGGCCCGAGACCTTCCCCGCAGTGGCAGCCATCAATGGCTCGAGTTCGGGTGGCGTGAGTGCTGCAGCGCTGTCTGAGCGTGCTGCCGACTGGGACAACATTCTCGATGAGTACACCGGTCCCACCAACACCTCTTACACCACTGCTCAGGCCAACGCTGTGGCATGGCTCATGCGCTACACGGGCCAGGCTATCCCCGACTATATGTACGGCACCAGCGCCAGCGGCGCCAACGATCCTGAGATTTATCAGGGTGTGCTCAATATGGGCTATACCGATGCCCAGTACCTCATGCTCACCGAGCTCGTTCAGTCGGGCTGGAGCTATGGCAATAGCCAACAATATTATACCGATGCCCAGTGGAACGAATGGATGCTCAACGAGCTGCACAACGGCCGTCCCATTGAGTACTTGGCCTATGATATCACCAGTGGCAGCGTTTCAGGTCACGCCTTCAACGTGTTTGGCGTTAATGCCAGCGGCCAGTACTACGTGAACTGGGGCTGGAGTGGTGACAGCAACGGCTACTGCACGCTGCACAACTTCACCACCAACACTGGCGCAACGGGCCAGTCTGGCTCCTACGTCTTCAAGTATGGTGAGGCCATGATTATCGGCATCGAGCCCCCCGCAGGTGCCCTTACCAATCCCAGGATCACTGTTAATCCCGCCACCCTCGAGATGAACACTACCGTGGGTACACCTGCTACCTCCACTTTCACCGTTACTGGTGCCAACCTCACCAGCAACGTGCGTCTGTCCATCAGCGGCGATAACGCTTTCTCGCTGAGCACCACGAGCATCAGTGCCTCTCAGGCTGCAAATGGTGTTACTGTCACTGTTACCTATAATCCCACTAGCATTGGCAATAACGAGGCAACTATCACCTTGACCAGCACCGATGCCGAGACCGTGACCGTCAAGCTCAATGGAACCGCCGAGGCTGCTCCGCTGGAGACCTATACTCCCGTGATGCTCGCAGCCAGCGACATCGCAGCCACGTCGTTCAAGGCTACCTGGACCGACCAGACCCCTGCCGAGAACGTGGAGAGCTACACCCTCTATGTGAGCGCCGAGCCTTTCAAGCCCGAGGTTGCCCTGCTCGACACTACTGACTGGACAGCATCTAATGCTGTGCCTACAGGCTGGAGCGCAACGGGCCTGACTTACTACAGCAGCAACAGCGCCTGCTACCTGAGTGCACAAGCCAATGGCTATGTTCAGAGCAAGACCTATGACCTCACAGGCTATGACAAGATGACTGTGATGATCTATGCCGAGCCTTATAACTCGAATAACACTCTCACCGTGGCTACCAGCGTCGATAGTGAGACCCAGACTCTGCCCAGCAATGCTTCGTTTGGCTGGTACACCTTTGTCCTGGACTGCGCTAGCAGCGACCGTGTGAAGCTCACCGCAAGCGGCATGCCCGACATGAGGTACATGCGCGTTTATGCCGGTGACCTCTCCACTCGTCAGCTCAAGGCCGCCGAGACAGGCGACGCCACCTACCGTGTGATCACTGGTATCAAGGACAAGAGCTATACGGTGAACGGCCTGACCCAGGGTGGCACCTACTACTTCTATGTGATGGCCAACTACGTTAATGGCCTTGCCGAGAACAGTAACACCGAGGAGGTTACCCTCATCAACAGCGACCTGGAGGTTTACACTCCCGTCATGCAGCCCGCTGACGAGAGTTTCATCAACCTGACCAGCTTCCGTGCCGACTGGACTGACCATACCCCGGCCGAGAACGTGGCCAGCTACACCCTTGAGGTGAATGCCAAGCCCGCCGAGCCCGAGGTTCTTGAACCTGTCCTGCTCGAGGATGCCGACTTTACCAACCTGGCTGCCGCCGAGAGCACGTCTGGTGAGCTGACTAACGTAGCCAACTCGGCCAGCAATTATCTGCCTGCTGGCTGGAGTGCACAGACCGGCCTCTGGGTGAACGATGGCTTTATCATCTCGGGTAATTTGAACGGCACCGTTTGTGGTATCACTTCTAAGACCTATGACTTCACCGGCTACGACAAGGTGACCGTTGTGATGAGTGCATATTCCTACTATGCAAGCTACTATGGCAATGCAGTGATTACCGTGAAGACCAGTGCTGGTTCCCAGAATGTGAATTTGGCTACCGACGACTTCACTACCTATACCGTCGTGCTTGATGTAGCCGAGAGTGATCAGGTGGTATTTGAGGGTTATGAGAACCTGTTCGCCATCAATGACATCAAGATCTATGCTGGCGACAAGACTGCCGCCCTGAACCTGCTGCTGGCTACCGAGACTGGTGGTCCCGACTATCGTCTGATTGAGGGTATCACTCCTGACAAATTCTACACCGTCAACGACCTGACTGCTGGTGGTACCTTCCTGTACAGGGTTAAGGCTATCTACACCGACGGCACCGAAAGCGCATGGAGCAATGTCGAGGAGGTTACCCTGGTTGAGACTGGCCACGGTTATGAG
>ONOU01000015.1:17391-145684 GCA_900319525.1 uncultured Prevotellaceae bacterium
CTGGATAATGAAAACGTCGAGATCTGCACTATTTGTGCCGAAGTCAAGGCTGACGGTAGCATTAACATTGGTGATGTGACCGCACTTATCGACAAACTCCTGACCGAAGGCGAGGGTACGGCCAGCATCAATGCCCCGAAGGCTGCTCGCAAATATCTGAAGTTAGCCTTCTGATAATGCTGTGCCGACCATTTCCTACTGTGGAAATGGCCATGAACAATCCCATTGCGGGACACCTGCCACGTCGAGTGGGGTGTCCCGCATTGGTGCTTTATTAATAATGACAGTGTTTGCTCTCTCTAGCCAAGTTAAGCCGAATAATAAACGTGTTGATGGAAAAATGATGCCTTTTGGACGAAAGTACAAGAAAAATTTTGGATAAAACAGCGTTATCTTGTATATTTGCAAGCGAATTGAAATAATCATTTAATAATTAAATAAATTGTGGCTTATGAAAAAATTTCTATTTCTTTTAGCAGCCATTTTTATGGCTCTGCAAATGTCGGCTGCCGATGTGTCTATGTCTCAGGCACAAGCAGCAGCCAACTCGTTTTTAAGAAAACAGGTTGCCGCTGGACGTCTCAAAGCCGCGGCAGCTTCCAACCTCAGGCTTGTCAAGGCTGAGGCCTCGGTTGCCAAGCCCGCAGCAGTGGACTATTACATCTTTAATGCCGAGAAATCCTATGTTGTGGTTTCGGGTGACGACCTGGCACCGCAGATCTTGATGTACGGTGAGGAAGGATCCCTCGACATGGACAACGTTCCTCCCGCCATGCAGTGGCTGCTCAACAAGTACAAGTACCAGATCGACGGCCTCAAGGCTGGTACCTTGGCACCCGTTAAGCTCCCCAAGTTTGCCACCACCCCCGTGGCTCCGCTGGTGACCGCCAACTGGGATCAGAGCGCCCCTTATTACAACCAGTGCCCCACCAGTGGTAGCAGGCGTACCTTGACCGGCTGCCCCGCCACCTCCATGTCCATGAACTACTACAAGTGGAAATGGCCTGAGACTTTCCCCGCCGCAGCTGCCATCTCTGCTTCGAGCTCTGGCGGTGTTGCCGCAGCAGCTCTTCCCGAGCGCCAGGCCGACTGGGCAAACATCATTGACGAGTACACCGGACCCAGCAACACGAGCTACACATCGGCTCAGGCCGATGCCGTGGCATGGCTGATGCGCTATGCCGGTCAATTGATGCCTGACTACATGTACGGTACCAGTGCCAGTGGCGCCAACGACCCCGAAATTCTGCAAGGTTGCAAGAACATGGGTTATACCGATGCTCAACTTCTGACACTTACCACGCTTCAATCTTCTGGTTGGGGCTATTCCAATAGCACTCAGAATTACACAGATGCACAGTGGAACGAATGGATGCTGAACGAGCTTCAAAATGGCCGTCCCATCGAGTATCTGGCCTATGACTGCAGTAGCTACCAGCCTGCAGGTCATGCCTTCAACGTGTTTGGCGTGAATGCCAGCGGCCAGTACTACGTGAACTGGGGCTGGAGTGGCGACAGCAACGGCTATTGCACGCTGCACAACTTCACCACCTCTACCGGTGCTACAGGCCAGTCCGGTTCTTACGTCTTCAATTATGGCGAGGCCATGATCATCGGCATCGAGCCCCCCGCAGGTGCCCTTACCAATCCCAGGATTACGGTTAATCCCTCTACCCTTGAGATGAGCACTACCGTGGGTACCCCTGTCACCGAGACCTTTACCGTTACCGGCGCCAACCTCACGAGCAACGTTGCCCTGAGCGTTAGCGGTGATAACGCTTTCTCGCTCAGCACCACCAGCATCAGTGCCACTCAGGCTGCAAATGGTGTTAATGTAACTGTAACTTATAATCCTTCTGCCGCTGGCACCCACGAGGCTACTGTCACGCTGACCAGCACCGATGCCGAGACCGTGACCGTCAAGCTCAACGGTACCGCCGAGGCTGCTCCGCTGGAGACCTATACTCCCGTGATGCTCGAGGCCAGCGACATCGCAGCCACGTCGTTCAAGGCTACTTGGACCGATCAGACCCCTGCCGAGAACGTGGAGAGCTACACCCTCTATGTGAGCGCCGAGCCTTTCAAGCCTGCAATTGCCTTGCTTGACTCGCTTGACGGCAGCAAGTACACTGGCAGCTATGCCAACATTACCCTGAGTGCTCCTTGGGGAGGCACTAGCGTGAAGGGCGGCAATGGCGCTGTCTATACCAGCGGTTCGTCTGGTAAGATTACCTACACTATCCCTGCAGGCTATCAAAATGCTACCTTCAGTTTCCAAGTGACCACCACTAGCACCAACTATGGCTCGGGCAACATCACCGTAGGCTCGACCCAGACCCCTGCTGTTGGTTACGACATGGCGGCTGGCGAGACCCGCACTTGGGTTGTCACTGCTAGTGCCGGCGAGACCATCACCCTGACCTCGTCTGATGCATCTTACAGCCCCGATATCGCAATGATACGCGTTTACTCGGGCAACACCACCGTTTCCTCGTACAAGATGGCCGAGACTGGCGACGCCACCTACCGTGTGATCACTGGTATCAAGGACAAGAGCTACACGGTGAACGGCCTGACCCAGGGCGGTACCTTCTACTTCTATGTTGTGGCCAACTATGTCAACGGTACTCTTGCTAACAGTAACACCGAGGAGGTTACCCTCATCAACAGCGACCTGGAGGTTTACACTCCCGTCATGCAGCCCGCCGACGAGCAGTACATTACCCTGACCAGTTTCCGTGCCGACTGGACTGATGCCACTCCCGAGACCAATGTGGAAAGCTACACCCTGGAGGTAACTCCCAAGCCCGATGAGCCCGAGGTTCCCGAGGTACAGGAGATTGCGAACATCGACTTCAGCAACGTGACCGCTGTGACCGATGGCAACCAGCTGCCTAACCAGATTGCCAACTATGCCCAGTATGTTCCTGAGGGCTGGACGGTTAACAACTATCTGTGGGTGAACGACGGCTATGTCATCTCTGGACAGACCGGCTCGTTTGTTTCGCCCACATATGACCTCACGGGTTATGACAAGGTGACCGTTGTCATCGATGCATACTCCTACTATGCAAGCAACTATGGCACAGCCCAGCTGAGTATATCAACTGGCAGCGCTTCACAGAATCTCACCCTGGCTACCGACGACTTCACAACTTACACTGTCGTGCTCGACTGCGCCGCTAGTGATCAAGTGACCATTGCTGGTACAACCAACTATTTCGCTTTGAGAGGCATCAAGATCTATGCTGGTGACCTCAATGCTGTCAACGCCCTGCGCATGGCACAGGAGACTGGCGATGAGAACAGCCGCCTGATCACTGGCATTACCGACAAGTTCTACACCGTTGAGAACCTCGCCGCAGCGGGCACGTTCCTGTACAGGGTTAAGGCTATCTACACCGACGGCACCGAAAGCGCATGGAGCAATGTCGAGGAGGTTACCCTGGTTGAGACTGGCCACGGTTATGAGNNNCTGGATAATGAAAACGTCGAGATCTGCACTATTTGTGCCGAAGTCAAGGCTGACGGTAGCATTAACATTGGTGATGTGACCGCACTTATCGACAAACTCTTGACCGAAGGCGAAGAGACTGCCAGCATCAAGGCTCCTAAGACTGCTCGCAAATATCGTCAATTAGCCTTCTGATAATGAGTGCTATGCTGACCAACTCCCATTGTGGAGATGGCCAGGAATGATCCCATTGCGGGACACTGCCCACATCGTGACTGGGCCGTGTCCCGCATTTCTTCATACAGGCGGGAAGTGAAGCCGTGAGATTGATTATGGGATATCATGATGATTTGATAAAAAATGTTACTAGTAAGGTGAAAGTGCAATAAAAAATTTGGATAATAGGACATCAGTTTTGTATATTTGCACGCTTTTTACAAGAGTAAAATTATTCTTTTATTATATCATAATTAACGTTAACGTTTATGAGAAAATCTTTCTTACTGATGCTTGCCGCAATGGCGGCAATGCACATGACCGCTGCCCCTGTTGACCAGGCGCAGGCGATGAGGACTGCTCAGAGCTATCTGGCCAATGAGCTCTATGCCGGTAAGTTTATGGCTTCCGGTGCGCTCACTCCCACGCTCCTCAAGGCCGAGATGGGCGATACAAAATTGGCTCAGCCGGTCTATTACATCTTCAACACAACTACCACTTTTCTTGTTGTTTCGGGCGATGACCGCGCCGAGGAAATCCTCATGGTAGGAGATGCTCCGCTGGAGGACCTCAATAACCTGCCTGACGGTCTGGTTTACCTGCTGGACTGCTACAAGGAGCAGATCGAATACCTCCAGCTCCATCCTGGACTGGTCGTTGAAAAAACCGTGAAGCCGGCAACACCGTCTCTCAAGGCTGTAACCTATGGCCCGCTGCTCACCTGCAACTGGGACCAGACTGCACCCTACTACAACCAGTGCAATTTTACTGCCACTAACGGAACAACCTACCAGTGCGTGACCGGTTGCCCCGCTACCTCGGCATCGATGGTGATGTATTACTGGAAGTATCCTACCGACCCCACTCCCACGGTTCCTGGCTATACATTCTATATTAATGATAACTACTCGAGGAAATGTAATGTCGCCGAGTTGCCCTCGATAACCTTTGACTGGGCCAACATGAAAGACAATTACAGGACGTATACCACGGCTCAGGGCAATGCTGTCGCTTGGCTGATGCGTTACGTTGGCCAGGCCGAGAGGATGGATTACGGTACCGAAGGTAGTGGTATTCTCTCTAACGAGGCCTACAAAATCGTGGATATGTTCAAGCTCTTCGGCTACGACGCCAGCACCACCCGTCTGGTCAGGAAGAATGCTTACAACGAGACCAGCTGGGCAACCATCATCAGAAATGAGATGGCCAATTCACGTCCCGTTGTTTATCTGGGCATCTCGCAGAGTGGTGGCCATGCCTTCAATGTCGATGGCTATCGCGATAGCGACAACAAGTATCATGTGAACTTCGGTTGGGGAGGCTACGGCAACAACTGGTTTGTTATGAACTCCTTTGTTGATCCCCTGGATGGTTATGCCTATAGCTCGAGCCAACAGGCTATTGTCGGTATCCAGCCTCCTGGTGGCCAGTCCACTATTCCTACTATCATCGTTGATCCCGAAACCCTTGAGTTCGGTGACGTCAGTGTCGGCCGATCAGTGAGCCAGACCTTCCACGTGTCAGGACAGAATCTGCTGGCCAATACCGAGGTTACCTTCAACAAGAGCGGTAACGCTTCCTTTACTGTCAGCCCTGCAACCCTTACTGCCGAAGAAGTGATGATGGGTGCCGACATTACCGTGACTTATAAGCCCATTAACGCCACTGCTCACTCGGCCACAATCTATGTACGCAACCCGGGTGCACCTGATGCAACCGTTGAGCTGACCGGTAAAGGCATTAGTGTTCCCGTACTTGCAACAGATCCCACCGAGTTTGACTTTAATACTACCGTCGGCACTCCTGTTTCAGGCACCTTTACTCTTACAGGTTACAATCTGGGTGGTGCTGTATATCTCGAGGTTGTTAACTCGACTGGCGGCTTCAGCATCGACAAGAAAAACGTGACCAAGGCTAAGGCTGCTGCTGGTGCCCCGATCACAGTGACCTATAATCCCACGGCTCCTGGCAACCACATGGCACAAGTGATGATTCGCAGCTTGAATTCTGACACCATCTATGTCGACCTCACCGGTAAGGCTACCTTGCTCTCTTATACTCCCGTGATGCAGCCTGCTGACCAGAATTACGTGACACAGACGTCTTTCCGCGCTACGTGGACCGATGAGACCATGGCAAGTGCTGTGGCCAGCTACACCCTGGAGTGCACGGGTAGCGATAACACCATCACTGTTCCCGATATTACCAACAAGTATTACACTCTCGAGAACCTCACCGCTGGTGCGCTCTACTCCTACAAGGTGAAGGCCATCTATGTTGACGGCCAGCAGAGCGATTGGAGCAACATTGAGCAAGTGACCCTGCTTCCTGCTGCTCCCGCATTTGAACCTGGTGACGTGAACCACAGTGGCAGTGTTGACATCGCCGACGTGACGGCCCTGATCGACTACCTGTTGAATAACGAATCGCCGATCTTTACCGACTGTGCCGATGTCAATGGCGACACCGACATCAACATTGGTGATGTGACGGCTCTGATCGACAAACTCCTCGGCGGCAATTGATTGAATGCACGTCGATAAGTGAACCGCAACAGAAGTGGGGGTGACATCAACGTCACCCCCACTTTTGATATCATCGTGAGCGCTGTCGGCTACATGTGTTGTTCGGCTGATTGTCAGTGGCAGCGTGCTGTATCGCTGAGGACGTAGCCGCGCAAGAAGGCGTCGGTATCCATGCGTTTCTTGCCCGACTGCTGCAACGACAGTATCTGCAGCCAGCCATCGGCACAGGCCACGCGCAAGGTTTTGCGGTCGGCAAGCAGTGAACCTGGTGCAGGCTTGTCAGTACTGGTAAACGGCTCGGGCTCGCCAGTGGCATAAACCTTGAGGCTCGTCTCGTTGCCCATGTCGTCGGTGAGCGTGGTCCAGGCGGCAGGGTAGGGCGACAGGCCGCGGATGTGGTTATACAGGTCCTCGGCGGGTCGGCTCCAGTCGATGCGGCAGGTGTCCTTAAAAATCTTGGGAGCGGGGGTCGGCTGTTGACCGGATGTGAGCACCTGCTCCTGCGGGATGGGCTTGACGGTGCCGGCGATGATGGCGTCAACGGTCTCGAGCACCATGTCGGCACCCATGACCATGAGGCGGTCGTGTACCGCCTCGACATTATCGTTGCGGCCGATGGGGCAGCTGCGCTGCTGGATGACGTCGCCCGTGTCAATTTCGTGCTTGAGGAAGAAGGTGGTCACGCCGGTCTCAGTGTCACCATTCATGACGGCCCAGTTGATGGGTGCCGCGCCGCGGTAGCGCGGCAGCAGCGACGCGTGCAGGTTGAAGGTGCCCAGCGGCGGCATCTGCCACACGGCCTCGGGGAGCATCCTGAAGGCGATGACGATAAACAGCTGTGCGCCAAATGAGTGCAACGCCTCGATAAAGGCCTCGTCCTTGAGGCTCACGGGTTGCAGCACGGGTAGGCCGTGCTCGACGGCATAGCGTTTCACGTCGCTCTGCTGTAGCTGGCGTCCGCGTCCGGCAGGCTTGTCGGGCATGGTGACCACAGCAGCGACGTTGTAACCGCCGTCAACTAGGCGGCTCAGACTCTCAACGGCAAAATCCGGAGTGCCGAAGAATATGATTTTCAAATCTTCTTTTGTCATAGTCGTTAGTTGTTTCTAGATTTTCTAGATGCTCTAGATGCTCTAGATAGTCTAGATTAGATTGTTAGAACGATATACACAACGCTCCGCCCAATACCCACTGATGCAGGTGCTTGCGTGCGCTGGAGGTATAAGTCATGGTGGGATCAAAAAGATTGCTGTCGAAATTGTCGAGGACTTTGGGGGCAAAATCCTTGATAAATCCAAGTGGAGTATAGAAAGCCGTATAGGTTTTGGCCGCATAATCATAGTCCAGAAACAATCGCCATGAGAAGGAGTTCTTGTGGGCATAGGTGAGCGAGACGCCTGAACCGAACTTGTAGGAATTAGATGCCTTTAAGTTAATATAATCCCACTTGCAGTCAATGGCCTCATCGGTTTTAACATAGTGGCCATTAACCATCTTCATTTTGAAGCCGGAGAAGTAGCCGTCCACGTCCACGTCATCCATCACGCTGCGGCCAGCAAGCACCTTGGCCCCTAAAGCGAACCGGGATGACAGCGGCAGGCTGAAGTATAAGCCCGCATCAGCGGCAAATTCGGTGATGTGGTCACTCTGAATAGTCAAATTGGCATCTTTTACTCCTGGCCTTATCTCGGGATCACTGGAAAGTCCGTCCCTCATGACCTCTTCCTCTTTGGCGGCAAAGGATGACCACTTCTTGATAGGGGTGGCTTTCACGCGCAATCTTGCACCGACGCCAATGTAGCGATTGAAGAAATAGGCGGCTTCAGCCCCCACAGCCGTAGCGTTGCCAAACTGGAGCTCCATGGGCGCCTTGTCATGTTCATCTCCATAACCGATGAAGTTAAATGGTGGCAATACCAGATGTTTGTTGCCAAAGCCGATGCCCATCGAGATGGAGAAGAACGAGGGCCTTTTGGTCAAGTCAGGGTAGATGCTGAGGTCATTCATGAGCAGGCCTCGTTCCTTGAACAGCAGGTCACAGATGCCATAGGCCAATTCCGTGGAGAGGATACCGATGCCGGCACCCGAGAGCACGTCGCTGATCCAGTGCCTATTGTTGAGAACGCGCATCACACCGGTGGCAGTGGCTACTGTGTAACCCGCGATGGAGTACCACGGCGAGCGTGTCAAGCCATATTCCTTGTGCAGGATAGTGGCGCCGACAAAGGCGGTTGCCGTGTGCCCCGAGGGCCACGAGTTGTGGGTCGAGCCATCGGGACGCAACTCGCTGGCGGTGTATTTGATGCCGTTGACAAAACCCGCCATCACCGCATAAGAAGCTAAAGATGATGCCGCCAAGCGTGGCCAGCTGGAGCGACCCTCGACGCCTGCCAACTTGAGGCCGACGGTCAAGCCGATACCTGCAAACTGGGTGTAATTGTCAATCTCGGTGTGAAAATTGTACTTGATGAGGCGGATTTTGGTGTTTTCGTTTTTATAGTTCTGGCGAAAGGCCTCTTTCTCACCCTTGATAATCCAGCCCGCGGCAAACACGGGGATGCCTACCCACGTCTGGTCCTGCATGAAGGTGTAGGGCTTGATGCTGTAGTTTGTCGTGTTCTTGAGGAAATGGAAATCGGGACCCTTGTATTCCCTGTAGTAGGATGGCCCTACCGCGAAACAGCACATCGGCAACTCGTCGTCGGCATTAATGACGACGGTGTCGGGTTGCTTGGCTGAGGTGTCAATGGCTGTCGTCACACCTTCAATAGCTGCCGCTTCAATGTCGGTGGCTACAATGGCCGCTGCCTCGTTGGCAAGGCATGAATCGGGCAACTCGTCGGCCATGGCGGTAAAGCCCGTTAACAATAGGAATAGTGATGATAGTGTAATATAGATTCTGTACATAAAATATCAATCGTATGTGTAATGTTTCAGTACTTGGCGGTAGCTGTTGAAGATCTTGCTCTTGGAGACAAAACCAACATATTTGCCTTCCTCATCAACGACGGGCAGGTTCCATGCCCCCGTGTCGTCAAATATCTTCATCACCTTCTCCATGGGAGTGCCCACCACAATCTTGGCAGGTGGGATTGCCATGAAGCGGTTGACATTCATGCGACGGTACAGGTCGGGGCGGAACATGATGTTGCGGATGTCGTCGAGCTGAACCACACCGATGAGCAGCCCGTCGTCATCGGTGACGGGAAAGAGGTTGCGGTGACTCTGGGCGATGATGTCAACCATATCCTTGAGGCTCATTGCGGGATGGACTACAGAAAAATCCCTCTCGATGACACTGTCCATCTTCAACAAGGTGAGCACCGAGCGGTCCTTCTGGTGTGTGAGCAGTTCGCCGCGCTTGGCCAAGCGGCGCGAGTAGATGCCGTAGGGCGTGAAGATGCGGCAGATGGCATAGCTGCTGGCCGACACGATGAGCAACGGCAGGAACAAGTCATAGCCACCAGTCATCTCGGCCGTGAGGAAGATGGCCATCAGGGGCGCGTGCATGACTCCCGCCATCACTCCCGCCATGCCCATGAGGGCGAAGTTCTTGATGCTGAGCGGCACTTCGGGGTCGATAAAGCCCAGATGGTTGATCAGATAGGCAAAAAACACGCCTGCCATCACTCCGACAAACAGCGAGGGGGCAAAGGTTCCACCCACACCGCCTCCACCATTGGTCGCGGCGGTGGCAAACACCTTGAACGCGCCCAGGGCGAACAGGAACAGCAGCACGGCTAGCGTGTTGTTGCGGTAGGAATAAAAAAGGCTGTTGTTGAAGATGCCTGTCACGTCGCCATTGATGAGTCGGGAAATGCCTTCATAACCCTCACCATAGAGTGGCGGCAACAGGAAGATGAGGATACTCAATGTGATGCCGCCCACGGCAAAACGCACCCAGCGGTTGCGCATGCGCTTGAAACGTCCCTCAATCCTGTCGATGAGTGTGATGAAATAGAGTGATACAAAGCCACAGAAGATGCCCAGCAGTATCACAAACGGGATGCGCGAGGCGTAGAATGGCTCGCTCTGTGAAAAGAAGAATTCGACGTTATAGCCCGTGAACACATAGGCTACCGTAGCACCAGCTACCGAGGCCGTGATCAATGGGATGGCGGCACCGGCGGTGAGGTCGAGCATGAGCACCTCGATGGTGAACAGCATGCCTGCAATGGGAGCCTTGAAAATGCCGGCGATACCGGCAGCAGCGCCGCATGCGACGAGCATGGCCAGCGTTTGGGGCGTGAGCCTGAAGGCCTGCCCCAGATTGCTGCCGATGGCCGCTCCCGTAAACACGATGGGACCCTCGGCACCGACCGATCCACCAAAGCCAATGGTTACCGACGAGGCGATGAGTGACGAATACATGTTGTGGATCTTGAGCCGGCTCTTCTTCAACGCCAGGGCATAGAGCACGCGGGTCACACCATGCGAGATGGGCTCGCGGGCGATGTAATAGACATACAGGCTGGCCAGCAGGATACCGATGGCTGGGAACACGAGGTAGAGCAGGTTGCCCTGCTCGATGTTGAAGCGGCTGGTCAGGAATCCGGCGATGAGGCCGATGAGCGTCTTGAGCAGCACGGCGGCGAGCCCTGACGCAATACCCACTATCAGGGCGAGAATGACGACAAAGGTCTTGTCGGGCAGATGGCGCTCACGCCACACGAGCAGACGAATCCACCAGTTGGACTCCTTGCCGGGCGTTCCGGCAGGGGTTTTCTTGCTGAGGGGTGTCACAGAATCTTGTGCCATCACATTCCGCGTCCTGTGAAGACGATTTTAATGGTGTAAATCAATATCTTGAGGTCGTTGATCAACGACATGTTGTTCAGGTAGGTCAGGTCATACTCGACCCGCTCGACCATTTCGTCAAGATTCTTGGCGTAGCCAAACTTGACCATACCCATCGAGGTGATGCCTGGACGAACCTGGTGCAGCAATGAGTAGGCAGGCACGAGTGGGGTGATCTGGTCGATATAGAACTTGCGCTCGGGACGGGGACCCACCAGTGACATCTCGCCCTTGAGGACGTTCCAGAACTGGGGCAACTCATCGATGCGGTACTTGCGCATGAAGCGGCCGAAGGGGGTGATGCGTGGATCATCATCTGATGACAGCTGCGGACGGCCACCAGACTCGGCATCCTGAACCATCGATCGGAACTTGATGATGTCAAACGGCTTGTTATGCAGCCCGATGCGTTCCTGCTTGTAGAAGATCGGACCTGGACTGGTGCGCTTGATGATGAGGGCCACAACGGCATAGATGGGCAACAATAAAACCAATGCCACGAGCGATACCACGACGTCAAGGGCTCGCTTGATGTTCTTGCCGCTGTCGCTCATGCTGCTGCGTGAGATGTTGACCAGTGGCTCGCCATAGATGTCGGAGATGGTCACCGGTATCCTCATCTTGTTGAAGTACTCGGGCGAAATCATGATGGGCAGTCCCAGCGCAAACAGCCTGTTGATCGCATTCATGGTTTGTGTCGTGTCGTCGCGTGAGGGCACGACAATCAGTTCCGAGATGCCCAATTGAGTGCACACGTTCTGCAATTCGTCCAGCTCATAGCATGGCAGGGGATTGCCTTTCACCGGATTCTCGCCCGGGATGTTGACAAATCCCATGACGTCATGTCCTGTGGGCTGCTTGCGGCGGTTGAGCTTCTCATAGTAGGTGAGCGCTGCCGAGCCGCTGCCCACAATCAGCGTTGGGAATGTCCAGCGTCGTGACTTGATCAGGGACGTGCCATGGTGGGTGATGATGGCGCGCACGAGATAAACGAGGCCGAAGAGCAGCGCCCACAGGATGAAAATCATCTCATAATCACTGCCTCGCACGCCAATCACGTCATTGATAAGTGCCAGGAAGAAGATAAGCAGGGTGTTGATGACGGCGCTGGTAGCGGTGAGGAGCAATTCCTGAATGCGTGACTTGCGCACCACATTATTATAATATCCGCTGAAGATGTAGGTCACCATCATCAGTAGCGGGAAAAATACCTGACCGGCAATCACCATGTCGCTCTTGAGGTAGCTCACCAGGTAAGGCCATCCCACAACGGTGCCCATCTGGTAACGCACGATGTTGTAGATGAACCAAGCCAGGTTAGACATGACGAAATCGCCCACCACATACTTGATGCGCTGGCGGTGAGCATGGTTGTTGATGTCTAGCTTGATTCTCATTGTCTTGTTTACCTGATAATCTTGAAGGTGCCGTCCCTGCTCAGCAGGATGATGTTGGAAGGCTGATGACGACTGGTGTCGTCACGGCGGTACTGTACTGCATAATCCACGCCTTGGACGATCGACGCATCGATGTCGGCAAATGTCTTGGCCGTGGGATGCCCGCTCACGTTGGCCGACGTGGAAACGATGGGCTTGCCGAAACGCTCACACAGGCGGTGGCAGAACTCGTCATTAGGAATCCTGATGCCCACGCTATCCTGGTCGCCCAGCACGTTGGGGGCCAGGTTGTATGCGCCCTCATAGATGATGGTCAACGGCTTGACGGCCACGTCAATGAGCTCGCGGGCAATCATCGGCACGTCCACGACATAGTGGTCCAGGTGGTCTGCACTGTCAATCAGCACAATCAGCGCCTTGCTGTCATCGCGCTGCTTGAGTTGATACACCTTCTTGACCGCATCGGCATTGGTCGCGTCACATCCGATTCCCCACACCGTATCCGTTGGGTACAGAATCAGTCCTCCTGCGCTCAACGTCTTGAGGCATTGAACGATATCAGACTCCTGTTGTGCCCTGTCTTTCAGTATTTCTTCCTTCTTTGAACTCATCTTGATTCTTTAGTAATATGCAAAGATAGTGCAAGCCGAGCAAAGGGCCAAACGAGAGCGCAGATGCCCTCTAAGCCCTAAGCCTAAGCCTTACTTAGTCTGTTGCTTTGCCCAGCTGTCTTTCAGGCCGATGGTGCGGTTAAAGACAAGGTGACCCTCGGTGCTGTCCTGATCGACGGTGAAATAGCCAATGCGCTGGAACTGGAACGTGTCGCCCACCTTGGCGGTCTCGGCCAGGAACGGCTCGATCTTGGCGTCGGTGATGACGCGCAGCGAGTCGGGATTCAGCAGCTCGCGGAAGTCGTGCTCGGTGTCGGCACTGGGATTCTCCACGGCAAACAGGCGGTCATACAGCCTTACCTCGGCATCGATGCAGTGGCGGGCGCTCACCCAGTGCAGGGTGCCCTTGACCTTGCGCTGACTGCCGGCGCTGCCGCTCAACGTGTCGGGGTCATAGGTGCACTGGATTTCGGTCACGTTGCCGTCGGCATCCTTGGTGCAGCCGGTGCACATGATGATGTAGGCTCCCTTGAGGCGCACTTCCTTGCCCGGCGTGAGGCGGAAGAACTTCTTGGGAGGCTCCTCCATGAAGTCGTCACGCTCGATGTAGATCTCGTGTGAGAAGGGCATCTGGTGCTTGCCGGCATTCTCCTGCTCGGGGTTGTTGTCCATCTCCATCATCTCCACCTTGTCCTCGGGGTAGTTGGTGATGACGACCTTGACGGGGTTGAGCACGGCGCTCACGCGGTTGGCGTGATGGTTGAGCTCCTCGCGGATGTTGTGCTCGAGCAGGCCGATGTCGTTCAGCGCCTCATACTTGGTGTAGCCGATGTCCTCGATGAAGTTCTTGATGCTCTGAGCGGTGTAGCCGCGGCGGCGCAGGCCGCACAGTGTGGGCATGCGGGGATCGTCCCAACCGGCTACGAGGCCTTCCTTGACGAGCTGCAGCAGTTTGCGCTTGCTCATCACGGTATAGGTGAGGTTCAGGCGGTTGAACTCAATCTGGCGCGGGCAGTACTCGCTGGCACTCTCGCCTGCCAACTCGTGAACGAAATAGTCGTACAGGTCGCGATGGGGTACAAACTCCAGCGTGCAGATCGAGTGGGTCACACCCTCAAAGTAGTCGCTCTGACCATGGGCGAAGTCATACATGGGATACACGTTCCACTTGTTGCCCGTGCGCCAGTGCGGCGTCTTGATGATGCGGTAGATGATGGGGTCGCGAAAGTGCATGTTGCTTGACGCCATGTCGATCTTGGCGCGCAGCACGTGGCTGCCCTCCTCAAACTCGCCGGCGTTCATCCTCTGAAACAGGTCCAGGTTCTCCTCAACGGTGCGGTCGCGGTAGGGGCTGTTGGTGCCGGGCGTGGTGGGGGTGCCCTTCTGCTGGGCAATCTGCTCGCTCGTCTGGTCATCAACGTATGCCTTGCCCTCCTTGATCAGGCGGATGGCGAAATCGTAGAGTTTGGGGAAATAGTCGCTGGCATAGTACAGCCTGTCGCCCCAGTCAAAGCCCAGCCAGTGAATGTCGCGCTTGATGGCATCGACATACTCGGTGTCCTCCTTCTGCGGGTTGGTGTCGTCAAATCGCAGGTTACATGTTCCGCCAAACTTCTCGGCTACTCCAAAGTCCATGCAGATGGCCTTGGCATGGCCGATGTGCAGGTAGCCGTTGGGCTCTGGCGGGAAACGCGTGTTCAAGCGTCCTCCGTTCTTACCGGCCTCCAGGTCGTCGGCCACAATCTGCTGCACAAAATTCAAGGGCTTCTTCTCCTCGCCCTCAGCATTGATATTCTCTAAAATCTCCGCCATATTCTATAATGTATATCTCTTAAAAATATTTCTTTATGAATGTATTGAAACTGCAAAATTACAAAAAATCTCATAACCCAGCCACACTACCTGTCAAAAACTCAGCTTCCACACTGTGCTTAGATATTTTAGGGAGCAATGACATGGTTACTCCTTGAAAAGGTCGTCCATGGTGACTTCATTCTGTACCATGTTCCAGTAACCAGAGTGAGAGATGCCGTGAGTAGTGATCATAGTGAGCATGACCGTCTTCTTGTATTGGGTGAGTTCCTGAAACTTGTCAATTTTGTTTTGAAGGGAGGTGCTGTAGTCTTTGTCAATTAAGGACTCTTTGTTGCTGAATTTCATCTCGCACAAGTTTACCGTGTTGTCTGCACGGTCGATAACCATATCGATTTGTGCTCCTTTACCCAGGCCGCTTTTGTCGGTGATTCGTAGGGGATAAACACATGATAAAACGCCGCCAATTTTGAGAGCATCCTTGATTTGCCTGACATGCTGGTAACAAACCCGCTCAAATGCTAAGCCTACCCATGCCAGACGTATTGACCCATTATAATTATGTGTCCAAAACATTTCGTCATTGGTCTTGTTTTCGGACATGAACTTAAGATAAAATAACGAGAAATTATCTACGAGTTTATAGAGTCCGCCATTCTTTTGCTTGAAACCAGTACTGTTATATTGGATGAATCCACAATGTTCAAGGTCCTCAAGCACCCTTGTCAAGTTGCCTCCATTTTCAATCTTTGTCTTACTGATAAGACCGTCTCTAGACAAACCTGAACTGTGGTGGCCAAGTGTCTTGACAATCGTGATGTATTTGTCTGGATTACGGAATAGGGAATGATATAGTTCGTTGAACTCATAGCGCAATTTGCCTTTCTCATGAAAAAACAGTCTGTCGATATTTTGTGCCATGCTTTCACCTTGCTTGAGCATTGACCAGTAGTAGGGGATGCCCCCCATGACCATGTAACCTTCCAAAATGTCATATCGTGTAAACGTTAAGCCCATGCTATGGATATATTGTTCACATTCCCATAGGCTGAATGGTTTCAAATAGATTTGGTTGGTGACCCTGTTATGCAAGCCGCCATGATTTTTGAAGATTTTGTTGATGATCCACGATGTGGCTGATCCACAGACGACAAGCAGCACGTCATCGCGCCCTGATGCCCATCCATTCCAGAAAAACTCCAGTGCATTGACAAAACGTGACCGAGGCGTGTCAAGCCATGGTAATTCGTCAATGAAGATGACTTTTTTAGTGGCTTTAGATTGCCGAATAAGATCTTTGAGTAATTCAAATGCTTCAAGCCAGCTCTTCGGCATTTTATCGATTTTCATGCCTGAATCTTTGAGTGAAGCGCACCATCCAAATAATTGTTCGCTAAGTAGAGCATTGGCTTGTCCTGAGTGGGCGAATGTAAACATATTTTTAAAAGTCTGCCTTACAAGAAAGGTCTTACCCACACGGCGACGGCCATACACGACAACAAATTTTGATTCTGTTGCGCGGTATGTTTCCATCAGTTCACTTTGTTCTTTGATTCGGCCTATGATCATAATCTTTATATTTTTAATGCTACTTGAAGTTGCAAATATAGTATGATTTTTTGGTTATACTTGTCTAAAGTTGAGAAAAAATCGCGATTTCAGACAATTATAAAATTATACTTGTCTGAAATTGGTCAAAAAATGAGATTTCAGACAAGTATAATGACTATTCTCTTGTTTTGGGGGCACTCACTCCTGGCAGACGGTGCAGACGTAGCTGGGGTGGACGATGGTGCCGAAGTGGCAGCGCGAGGCGCCCGCGAGCAGGTGAGGCGTGTCGCCATTGGCATCATTTCCAGTGAGTTTATAGAAACTTTCCTTCATGGTCCACAGGCGGGTGAAGGCGACCTGGGGCTGCGCCGAGGCCTCGATTTCACGCAATTCGTCATCGTTCATCACGCGGCGGGCGACCTCGGGGCTGTAGTGGTCTGGCGTCTCGATGTCGATGCCGACGGGGCGATTGCTCACGGCACAAGCCACCGCCGCGTGGCAATGGCTCAGGCTAAAGTGTATGCCGGGATGTCCAGCAAGCAGAGGTTTCCCCTTGCTGTTATAGACCAAAACGGGTCTCTCGTCGATGCCAAATTCTTGCTGTAAGGCTTGTTGCAGCAGGCGATAGGCGGCGACACACAAGCGCTGGTCACGCTCGTTGCGGTAGCGCAAGGCATACTGCCGCCGCTCGTCGCTGATGGCAAGCAAGGCTTCTTGCAGGTTGAAGCCGTCGATATGGTCGTCGATGTAGATCAGTTTTTAGTAACAGGTTTTAGTTTGAACTCGATGTGCCGTGACTTGTGCAGGGCAAAGATGGCGGCAGCCTCGATGAGGTAGGCGATCAGGTAACTGTACCACAGGTTCTGCGGCATGAACTTGGCCATGAGCCACAGCACGGGGATGACCGTGAGCGACAGGGCAAACGAGATGAACAGCGCCATGTTGTGATGGCTGTAGAGCTTATACACAATCATGAGCACATAGATGTAGCAGAAGGGGATGAAACTCAACGCAAACACACGCAGGGTATGGTTGCTCTGGACCAGCATCTCGGGTTCGTCACAGCCAAACAGACGTGCGATACCCTGCGGGAAAATCCATACCAGCAGGCAGGTGATGACCATTGCCGCGGTGATAAAACGGAAGCCTTTCCTGATGACGGTGCGCACGCCCTCGTTGTCGCCCTTGCCCACCTGGATGGCACCTAGCGACTGGAGCGTCTGGCATGTGCCTGACAGGAACAGGTTATAGACCTGCAACAGGTTCATGCACAGGGCGAAAACAAAGATACCCGTGCGCCCTGTAATCGAAAGCACGATGCGGTTGGCACTGAACAGTAGCAGCGTCAGGCAGATTGAGGCAACGGCGAGCGGTGCCCCCTGCGAGACGATGCGTTTCCACGATGCGGCAAGCCCATCGGTAGAGAAAACAGGTACAAGACGTCGATTCTCGGGTTTGCGCCAGTGGGTGAGCAAGATCCCGATGCCCACCAGATGTCCCACTACCGTTGCCGCCGATGAACCCGTGATGCCCCAGCCAAACCACTGGATAAAGACGATATCCAGCAACAGGTTGACAACATTGTCGATGATGACGGCCAGCGACACCAGCCGCGGGCTGCCGTCAACACCCACCATGGTCGAGAGGCCCCACATGAGGATGAAGGCCGGGTTGCCAATGAGCAGCACCTGCGCGTAGTCACGGGCCAACGGCAGGATCTGATCGTTGTCACACAGCAGCTTTGCGGTCTGATGGGGGAATATCACGCCCCCCACTATTGCTAGCAATAGTCCCAGTCCCAGACTCAGTGACAGCGCGCGAGTAAAGAAAAGGCGGGCATCTTCAATCTTCTTTTGCCCCAGGGCATAGCCCACCAGCATGCCTGCACCCGCATTGATGAGCAGGTGCAGGGTGAAGATGAACTGGTTGATGGGTTTGGACAGGTTGATGGCGCTCACGCCATCCTCGCTGATGAGGTTGCCCACGATGATACCGTCCACGACGTTACCCAGGCAGCTTGAAAGGGCTACCAGAATATAGGCCCACAGGTAACGGTAAAATTGGGCATGAATGCTGTCTTGTTCTTGCAGTTTCATTGTCAATTACATGTCAAAGAATCCCAGTGTGCCGATTGCAGTGAGCATGCGCTCAACATAGTCCCATGACGTGGGCGACCAGGCAAAGCCCAAGCGGTACAGCACCTGCGTCGTGTAGTCGTTGTCGCGCTTGACGTCGGTGGTCTTTTGGCCATGGGCCATGTCCTGATAGGCCAGCAGCGAGGACATCTGGCGAGCCTTCTGCGGGTCACTCTTGGCCTCGTCCATGGCAGCGGCAAACTCTTCCTGTTCGACAAAGCGCACACCGTTTCCAACGGTGTCCAGTCCCGTGAGCACGTCGCCCAGGAACTGGCCGTGGATGTTGTAGGGGTGGAACACGGTGCACTCCTTGGGGGTGGAGCTCAGCAGCACGATGGCGTGAGCCACCTCGTTGATGGGCGAGAATTCCACCTGCTTGTTGCGCATGCTGTAGGGACAGCAGCCCAGCATGTTATAGACCTTGATGCGGCCCATAAACGAGTTGGTGGAGAAGTTGGCCTGGAACTCGCCATCGGTCGATCGTGCAGCCAGGTTGCCCACACGCATGATTTTGGCATTCAGCCCGTGCAGAGCCACCGCGTTGAGAATCACACGCTCGGCCATGAACTTGGAGTAGATATACTTGTTGCCCAAGTACTGGCCCATGTACAGGCGCTGCTCGGTGAAGATGTCGTTCTTGACCTCGCCGGCCCACAAGCCGCGCGTGCTGGCTGTGGACACGTGCACGAGCTTGGCGCCCGTCTTGACGCAGTAGTCCACGCAACGCTGCGCGCCGCCGATGTTCACGTCCTCGATTTCGGTTCCCTCGCTGAAGTGCTTGACGATAGCCGCGCAGTTGAAGATCGTATCGACCTGCAGGCCCTCGCCAAAGTCGCTCGTCACGTCACCCAGGACGATGTGCAGCCGCTTGCCGAACAAGTCCTTGAAGGCATCGGAGAAGTAGTAGAACAGCAGGGTGCGCAGGCGGCTAGCTGCGGCCTCCTCGTTCTTGCCGCGAACGAGGCAGTAGATGTTCTCGGCGTCAGAGTCGATGAGCTCCCTGAGAATGTGAATGCCCAGGTAGCCCGTTGCACCCGTCAGCAGCACATTGCCCAGCTGCTGGCGCTCACCCTTTCGGAATACATCCAGCGTGTTCTTCTGCAGCAGGTTGTTGATGGCGGTATAGTCGAATCCTGTCACCTCGTCATCTCCCTCATTGACGCTCTCGCCAGTGATGAGGCGAGCGAGCTTGCGCGGGGTGGGGTTGGCAAATACGTCACCATAGGCAACATGCAGCCCTAACTTGTCGGCCTCGATGATGACGCGTGTCACGACAAGCGAGGTGCCGCCCAACTCAAAGAAGTTGTCGGTCGCGCCCACCTTGTCCATCTGCAGGATGCCGGCAAAGATGTCGCAGAAGGTGCGCTCCGTATCGTTGGCGGGCTCTACATAGGCCGAACTGATGGCCAACTCGGGCTCGGGCAGTGCCTTGACGTCGGTCTTGCCGTTGGGTGTCATGGGCATCTCTTTGAGTTGCAGATAAGCCGTGGGCACCATGTATTGCGTCAGGCTCTTGGAAATCTCGGCCTTGAGTGCGTCGGGAGCGATTTCACGGTCGGCAGTATAATAAGCACACAGGTGCTCCTTGTCGTTGATTTTGCGGATGAGGATCACCACTTTCTTCAACCCCTCGACCTTGAGCATCACGTTTTCGATCTCGCCGAGTTCGATGCGCAGGCCACGCAGCTTGATCTGGTGGTCGGTACGGCCCAGGATGACGACATTGCCGTCAGGCAGCCACTTGGCATAGTCGCCCGACTTGTAGATGCGGGTGCCGTGGTAATCGACAAAGCGTTCACGGGTCATCTCGTCCAGGTTGTTGTAGCCGTGGGCAACGCCGCGGCCGCCGATGTAGAGCTCGCCCACGACGCCCACGGGCAGCTCGTTGCCGTCCTGGTCCACGATGTACTCGATGACGTTGAGTTGCGGCTTGCCCACGGTAACCGTTTCGGCGTGGGTCAATTCGCTGTTATTGGATGCCACGGTGATTTCGGTGGGACCGTAGCAGTTGAAGATGCGGGCTTTGGTGACCTTGCGCAACTGTTCCAGCAGCTGGTCGGAGAATTTCTCGCCGCCGGCGCGCACGATGTTGATGCTGCTGATGGCGTCACAGAAGTCCTCACTCGTCAGCCAGGTCATCCAGCGTGACGGCGTTCCCGACACCATGTTGACGTGCTCCTCGTTGATGAGGCGGGCGAGGTCGAGCGGGTTGTTGGCCTGTTCCTCGGTGGCCACGACGAGCGTCTTGCCGTTGAAGTAGGCTGTGCCGATGTCCTGCAGTGCAGCGTCAAACGAGATGGTCGTCACGCTCATGATGCGCTTGGCGTCGGTCATCACACCGTTGGCAAACACATTGGCCGGATGGCCGTACAGGTAGTTGCAGATGCCGCGGTGATGCAGCATCACACCCTTGGGACGGCCCGTCGAGCCGCTGGTGTAGATCAGGTAAGCCAGGTCGTCGGGAGTGATGTCGGGTGCATGATAGTCGTCATGGGCGGCAATCAGCTCCTCGACGTTGATGGCCTTGTCGGCGGGCACGGTGTCCATGCGGTCGGCGGTGGTGATAATATAGCGGGCCTCGCTGTCCTCAAGAATGAGCTTCACGCGGTCGGCGGGATACTCGGGATCGCAGGGGATATAGGCGGCGCCCGACTTGAGCACGCCGAAGAGGGCAAGGATTAGACGACTCGTGCGCGGCAGCAACAGGGCCACTCGGTCACGCTCCTTCACGCCACGGCTCTGCAGCGCGGCAGCGATGCGTGTCGTCACCTCGTCCATCTCCTTATAGGAGAATCTGCCATCGGTGGCAACCAGCGCCTCGTGGTCGGGCTGCGTCTGTGCAAAGTGGCCGATGCACTCGTGGAAGAAGGTGAATGGAGCATCGCCTGTCGCCGTCTGGCGCAGATGGCTCAGTTCCTCCTCTTGAGCCTCGCTGACGATGGACAGCTGGCGCAATTTGGCCTGTGGTTGCTCCATCATCCGGTTGGCCACGGCCACGATACTCTCGGCCAAGCCTCGGCCGATGCGCTCGCTGTAAATCGAGTCATCATACTGGACAACGACGCCACGGCTCTCGATCTTGATGTTGATTTTGAACTTGGGCACATTGAGCTCCAGCAGTTCCTGGCCAATGGCTTTGCCGTTCACGGTATATTGCGAGAGCACGCCCACCTGATAGGCATAGGCAATCGCGGGACGGAAGCCGTAGTCGGTGGCGATGCGGGCAAAGGGGTAGTCCTCGTGGCGCAGCGTCTGGTCAAACGTGTCGCTGGCATGCTTCAGGAAATCGCTCACGGTCACGTCGTCGATGCTCATGCCCAGGGCAAGCGTGTTGACAAACATGCCCACCGTGTCGGCAATCTTGAGGTTGCTGCGGCCGCTGCTCACGGTACACAGATAGACGTCACGGTTGTTGGTATAGCGCGACACCACATAAGCCGTTGCACCCAGGAACAGGTGGGCCGGGGTGATTTCCTGCTGGCGGCAGAAGTCGGCGGCACGTTCCAGATCGGCCGGGCATACGGCCTCGCCGATGAAGCCTTGCATGTCGCTCTTGGGCAGGTCGGCGGGAATCTCGCTGGCACCCTCGCAGGTCTGCAACCGCTCGGCAAAGAACTGTTGTGAAGCCTTGAAGGCGTCGGTTTCCTCGGCGGCCTGCTGGTCGGTGACGAAGTCCAGATAGTTATAGGTCTCCTTCTCGACCTGCTTGCCCTCCATGGCGCTATTGATCTGGCGGATGAGCAGGTCGGCCGAGCCTCCGTCAAATACCAGATGGTGCATATCCAGTAGCAGGTAAACCCCGCTGAGTGTCTTGACAACCTCGGCACGGTAGAGTGGTGCCTTCTGCAGATTGAACGGACGCACGAACTCGTTCTTGTATTTTGCCAGTTCCTCGTCGCTCATTTCTACGATATTCACCTCGACGGGAACACTGCCGTCGGTCGTCTGGATGATGCTGTCGCCCTCGGTCGTGAAGTGAACACTGAGCTCGGGATGGGCCTCAATCACGCGTTTAACGGCGTCGGCCAGAGCCTGTGGGTCGGTCCCTTCGGGATAGGACAGCAGGTAAGGGATGTTGTAGATGGTCGATGCCGGATTCTTCAGGCAGTCGAAATAGACACCTGTCTGGGCATAGGACAGCGGGGCGCTGGTTATGGCCTCATGGGTGGGAGACGCTGGATTTTGCGTCTCTACCGATCCTCCAGCGAGCAGATGCTTGAGGATGTCGTTCTCGATCGACTGGATGGTACCCGCTTTTACCAGGCTGCGGGAGTCGAGCATCACGCCGTAGCGCTTGTTGATCTGGACGGCCAGTTTAATGGCCGAGATGGAAGTCAGTCCGGCGTAGCCCAGCACTGTTGTCACGCCAAATTCAGTGTTGTTGACAATCTCGGCGACAATCTGGTGCAGTTCCTGTTCCAGCACGTTCATGGGCACGTTGGCCTCCTCGATAGCGGCTGCCTTCTTCTCGGGTTTAGGCAGGGCGCGCTTGTTCACCTTCTGGTTCTGGTTCAGCGGGATGGCATCAATCTGCATCGTCACGGCAGGCACCATGTAAGGGGGCTTCTGGTCCATGATGAAGTTGTTGAGTGCCTCGATATCCACTTGGCTGTCGCTCACGATATATGCTGCGATGAACTTGCCGCCGCCTTCCTCGTCAAAGGCCTGTACCGTGGCATCCTTGATGCCAGGGAACTCGCGGATGACACCCTCGACCTCCTTGAGCTCGATGCGGAAGCCGCGTATCTTGACCTGCCCGTCGCGACGTCCCACGAACTGGATGTCGCCCGACGGCAGATAGCGCACGATGTCACCCGTGCGATAGACGCGGGCATATTTCTCCTCGCTGGTAAACGGGTTGGCGATATAGACCTCGGTCGTCTTCTCGGGCCTGTTGAGGTAGCCGCGGCTCACCTGGGGACCTGCTACCCACAACTCGCCGGCTGCGCCGACGGGCAAGCGGTGACCTTGCGGGTCAACGATGTAGAGCCGCATGTTGTCCAGCGGCTTGCCGATGGGGATTTCTTTCATCTTCTTGTCCACGAGATAGGTGGTGGTGAAGATGGTGCACTCGGTGGGACCGTAAACATTGAAGAAATTGAAGCCCTGCGGGGGCGTGAGTGAAGCCAGTTTCTCGCCGCCGGTAGATAAATGCAACAGCGAGTGGTTCTCGATGCTGGTGGCGAACTGGTAGCCCACCTGGGTGGTCATGAACGAGTGGGTGATGTGCTCCTGCTCGAAGTAATCGTTCAGGGCAATAAGGTCTAGGCGCAGTTCCTCGGGGACGATATAGACCGTGGCACCGCAGGTGAGCGCCGGGTACATGTCCATCATGCAGGCGTCAAAGCCGTAGCTGGCATAAGCAGCCACGTTGTGCTCGGGATGGAGGTCATAGTACCGCTGGTACCAGTGGCAGAAGGCCACCAGGTTACCATGCGTCAACTGGCATCCCTTGGGAATGCCCGTCGAGCCCGAGGTATAGAGCATGATGAACAAATTGTCGGGTTGGATCTCCACGTCGGGAGCAGATTGTGCGGGCAGTGCCATGATGTCCTTGGTCAGCAGCACTTCACCTTGATATTCATCAACGATGGGTCGCAGTTCCTCGTCGGCAATGAGCAGCTTGGCGCTGGCATCCTGCATCATGAAGTTGAGGCGCTCCTTGGGGTAACTCGGGTCGAGCGGCTGATAGGCACAGCCTGCCTTGAGCACGCCTAGCGAGGCGATGGCCATCCACTCGCAGCGCGGTATCAGCACCGACACCACATCCTCGGTCTGGAGCCCCAGGGTGGCAAGATGTGCTGCAATGCGGTCGCTGATCTCGTCCACCTGCTTGTAAGTGAATGACTTGTCCTTGTAAACCACTGCCACGTTCTGAGGCGTGGCTTGTACCTGCTGCTTGAACAGTGAGACGATGGTTTGGCTGGCATCATAGTCCACATCATTCTCGTTGAAGCTGTCGAGTGTCTCTATCTGTGATGCCGTGGTGATATCCACCTCGCGCAGGTACTGCTGGCTGATAAAGCCTTCAAGCACGGCCTCGTAGCTCTCCAGAATCTGGCTGATGAAAGCCTGGGAATACTCGTTGGCGTTGTATTCGGCCTTAACCTGGCACTTGCCGTCCTGGATAAAGACTTTCATGTAGAAGGAAGCGTCCAGCGTACTGTTGCCAATGCGGATGGTCTGCATCGGCTTGCCGCCCATCGTTTCGTTGTCAAACAGCTGGCCGTGCCATGCAAACATCGAGTTGCTCTGCAGATTCAGGTCGGTCATCACGTCGCTGTAGGTATAAGCCTCGTGCTTGCGGCAACCGCCCATCTGCTCCTGTCCCTGTTGCAGCAGTTCGAGCACAGTGGTATCGGTGGTGAATTTGGCATAAACAGGCAGCGTCTTGACTGTCATGCCTACCGAGTGGCTAAAGCGCTTGTCCGAGCGCCCGTTATATACTGTTGTGAACAGCGATTCCTGCTCATTGTTGAATTTGGCCAGCAGGAAGGCATAGGCCGTGGTAAACAGCGTGCTCTTGAACACGCCGTGTTGCTTGCAGTAGTCATCCACGCGGCCCAGGTCGAGCGAGAGGGTGCGCAGCAGGTGGTCCTCGCGGTGCTCAGGCTCTTCCAGGTCAGGCATGAACTGGGTGAAGGTGTCGCCGCAGTCAAAGTTGGCGGCATACCATTGACGGCCCTCGTTCAGCGCCTCGGTCTGCCGCAATTGGGCCTCGGCCTCGGCCACCTGCATGAGCGTCAGCTCC
Organism: uncultured Prevotellaceae bacterium; assembly: GCA_900319525.1. Classification (GTDB taxonomy): domain Bacteria; phylum Bacteroidota; class Bacteroidia; order Bacteroidales; family Muribaculaceae; genus Sodaliphilus. Next base: position 42,641 of record ONOU01000015.1, read on the forward strand.
TCGGGGGCAATGGGCTCACCGCGATAGGCCTTGTCGATATCTTGCAGCATGATCTGCATCGACGTGCCGTCCACGATGATGTGATGGTAATCCAAAAACAGGTAATAGTGTTCCTTGTTGCGCATGAGCTTAACGTGGAACAGGCGGCCACCATTGATGTCGTAGGGTGTGACCAGCTTGGGCTTTTCGAGCTCGATGTCCTCGATGTCCTCGATAGCGAGCGACCAGGGCTCATTGTCCATGTCGAGCGTCTGGATGGGGTCACCGTTGTCGTTTAACTCAATGCGAGTGAACAGGGTGGGGTGGGCCTTGAATGCGGTCTCGATAGCAGCAAGCAAGCGCTCACCGTCCAGTGAACGGTCCAGTACATAAATGTAGGGGAGGTTGTAAAAGGCTTCACCACCATGGCTGGCACATTCTACATAGATTCCAAATTGGGAGGTTGATAATGGTGCTGATAGTTTCATATTACTTGTTTTTGGGTTTTGTTATTACCATTTTGTTGTGAAAATGCGCGGGTTGATGTTGAGCGAAATCCAACCCCAGCGCAAGGAATTCTCGTTACCCGAACGCTTGAGCCGGTCCATCGTTTCGCTACCCCACATCAGTGAAAGGCCCGCTGACATGGCCACGTCGCGCGTGAGGGCATATCTGACTTGCAATTCCCACTCATGTCCAAGCGTCTTACCCATGTCTTCAAGCTTGGTGGCCGTTGCAAAATAATGATATGACGTGCTTAGGTCCAAAGCCTTGATGGGGCAGTATGAGCCACCGATATATGCGTTCTGCAATCCAGGGGTGAACCCGAACAGATAGGTGCTCACATAGAAGAAGTCCATGGCACCATAGAACTTGTGGTGCGAGCCATATACTGTACTGAAGCCCTTGATGACTTCGTGGCGAGTCATTCCGATTGTGCCCTCAGTTGGCACTGCAAAGTATTTGTCGCCGCTCAGGTAGTCAAATCCGGCTGTGATACTGTAGGATTGCGAAGGACTATAGGTGATCTTGCCACTGGCCATCCAGGCATCGATCTTCATGTTTGTCTCGTTGTGGCCAAACTGGTGATAATAGGACGCCGATGCCCTCCAGTGCTTGGGTTGAAACAGCACATAGCCACCCAGCAGGTGCTGAAAAATGGTTTTGTCTTTCTCCAGACTAGCAATTTCGTCTTTGTCGGCCTGCATGCCTATGTTCATAAACAGCAATGAGGCTCCCAGCGGAAAGCGCGGCACGTCATAGTGGTACCACAAGGTCTGCATTGTCTTGTAGGGTTGTGCCCCGCCCGAGTAGAAACTGCCGCCACGGGTCATCACCTCGGCATTCTGGTTATAGGCCAAGATGGCATGCGCCTTGTGGCCGTGTCCCTCATAACCCAGACGCAGCACATCGTGTGACAGCGAGGCCATGGCCCAGTCATCCGAGCCGATGATGCGCTCATCGTCATAGTTGAGGGCAATGCGACCTATCTGGGCAAACAGGCCGTTGTGGGCCGTGAGTTTTGTCCAAGCCTCATGGATGTTGAACGCCCCCTTTCCGGCCTGCCCCCACACGCCATTGTGCTGTGGCGTCACGCGTGCCTCCAGCCAGTCACGCTTGTAGTTGATGGGGAGGCGCACGCGGCTCATGATGAAGTTGGAACTGGCAATCGTCCCGCCGTCATCGCTTTCGCTTCCTTCATCGGCCGAGGGTAAACCACCATAGCGGGTCTCGCCACGGGTCATGAACTGCAACGATATGTCCAACTGGTTCAGTGGCTCAGCGATGGTATCGGTTGCGGGCTGCCCTTGGGCGATGAAGCAAGGCAAGAGGATAGCGGCAAGCATCCACCGCTTGATGTTGTTGAGCTTGAATAACATGGATTGTGATCATTCAAACTCAAACAAGTTGATAAACCCTGTAATCTTGAAAACGTTCTTGATGTCCTCATTCACGTTGCGCAGGATGACGCGTTTGCCCTTGGCCTTGGTCTTCTTAAGCACGTCAAGCAGGATGCGCAAGCCGCTGGATGCGATATACTCCAGCTCCTGGCACTCAATGGTGATGTCTTTGCCTTCCTCTCTAGCGGTAATGGGCCTGAGGGTCTGTTCGGTCTCGATGGCGGCTGCCGTGTCGAGCGATCCGATCATGGTGACGATAGTCATGCCGTCAAGTTCTTGAATTGTCGTTTTCATCTTTAGTCTTATTTGTTGTTATAATATTGTTATTGTTTAGGTTGTAAATCTTTCTTGAGGGTGAGCACATTATTGCCGTCGATGCGCTCATAGTTGATGCTGTCCATCAGTTGCTGCACCAACAGAATGCCTAGGCCGCCAATGGGGCGGTCCTCGGCGCTGAGTGTGATGTCGGCGTCACCGCCTTGTGTCGGGTCAAAGGCCTTACCCTGGTCGGTGATGATGAATTTGAGCCATTGCTCGGTGGCCCTCGCTTCCACGGTAATGTTTCCCTTGGTGCCCAGGGGATAGGCATAGCTCATCACGTTGACCACAGCCTCCTCAACCGCCAGCATGAGTTGTGACGATACAGAGTGGTTAAGGTTTAATTTGCCGGCTACCGATTGGATGAATTGGTTGAGTTCGGGCACCTGTTTCACGTCATTGCTCAGGTGTTTCGTCTCTTGCAGGACGATGGCTTCCTCAGGTCGGTGATAGTGTATGGCGAGCATCGTCAGGTCATCACTCTGCTGGGCGCCGTCGGCAAACTCGGTGGCATGCTGATGCATGGCGTCCATCAGCACAGTGGGTGAGGTCTGCCCTTGTTCCAGATACTGCTGAGCCGTGTCGATGATGCGTTGCAGACCGAAGAGCTGGTGTGCCTCATTGCTGGCTTCGGTCAGACCGTCGGTATAGAGGAACAGGGTGGAACCGTTAGGTAACTGTTCCTGTTGCTGCACATACTTGAAGTCGTTGAACAGGCCAATGGGCAGATTAGCGTTGACGGGAAGCGGATTTACACCATCGCTGATAATCAGCGGTGCGTCATGGCCTGCATTGCAGTAGCGCAGGCGTCCCGTGGGCAAGTCAAGCACACCGATGAACAAGGTGACGAACATGTTGGTCTCGTTTCCTTCACAGGACGCTTCGTTGATCAGCTTCATGATGTGGGAGGGGTTGCTCTCGTGCATCGACAGACTGCGGAACGAGGAGTGCACCACTGCCATTACCAGCGATGATGGAATCCCCTTGCCGCTCACATCGCCGATGCAGAAGAACAGTTTCTCGTCACGAATGAAGTAGTCAAACAAGTCGCCTCCCACTTCGAGAGCTGTGATCTGCTTGCCGCTCACGTCAACGTCGCCACGTGTGATGCTGTGGTTGGGAAGCATCTCGCTCTGGATCTTTTGTGCAATGTTCAACTCGCTGTCGGTGCGCTGCTTGTTCAGTCGTGATTCATGCAACCGTTTCACGTATTGGTTGACCCGGTATAAAATGAAGCCAATTAAGGAGAAAACACCCAAGATGAGTAGCAGGAAATTGCGGCGCATGGTCTTGAGCTTGCCGAACACCTCCTTGTCATAGCACACCATCACTACCTTCCAGTGAGGTTGGCCCTTCATGTAGGCATAGTAAGCATAGCCCTTGCCGTTCTCCTTGTCGTGAAAGGTGATGATCTTGCTGTGTCCCGAACTGCTGAGCTTGCGTTCACAGCAGGTGTCATTGATCATGCTCACTATTGTTGACACGTCACTGTGTTGGGTCTTGCTCGAATCGGGGCTGGAGATGAGCTGGCCATCCTCGGTGAGCAACAGGAAAAAAGTCGATGGGAAATTGTGTCGAGTGTTCAGGGTGTCAATGATGCCCTTGGTTGACAGGTCGATGCCAAATGCCCCGACGATTTTGCCGGTATTGTCGGTGAACGGCATAGCATAGGTGGTGACAATCTGCCCACTTGCTTCGGTATCCTGATAGGGGTCAGTCCAGTTTGAGAAGTTGCTCTCAACGGCCTCGTGGTAGAATTCCCGTTGGGTGTAGTCATGCGTTTTGCTGGCCAACTGCTTGGTGATGATGCTGTCGCCGCTGCGGATGGCAACTGGCTCAAAGTGATGTTCGCGGTTAGGGAAATAGCCGGGGATAAAGGCAACAAAACTGCTCATGACGTCACTGTTGGTGGCTACGAGGTGACCAATGACATTGTAAATATTGTCGGGATCGTCGATTTGGCGTTGCACGGGCCACAGGTAGTTCTTAACCATCTTCTCGCTGGACTTGAGCATTCCCTTGACGCGTATTGACTTGATCGTTAGTTCATTCTCGATTCTGTAGTCTAGCTCTTCCTTGACCAGGCTGTGAGCATAATTATACTGCACCAGTGACAGGAGCTCGATGAGCGCACCGGCAAGCAGAATGATTGCAATAGCCGACAGGGCTCGCCATGATCTGTGTCTCTTGATTATGTCTATGATAGGCCTTAACGTCATTCTCAATCCTGCTAATAAATGCACATCTTCCTTGAATCATTCATATACTTTGCAAAGGTATGCTTTTTCTTTAATTCAAGTTTATTAAATAATGTATTTTTTATAAAAAAAACGAGGCTACTAAATATGGTAACCTCGTTTGTGATAGCCTAGTAAGTATAGGCATGAACTGTTTAATCCTCGTCCTGGCCGTTCTGCTTAGCGATGCGCTTGCGCTCGAGCTCGTCAAGGATGATTTTGCGCATGCGGATGTGGTTGGGCGTGATTTCCACATACTCGTCGGCCTTGATGTATTCCAGGGCCTCCTCCAGGCTGAACACGATGGGCGGAACGATCTTCACTTTGTCGTCGGCACCGCTGGCACGCATGTTGGTCAGCTTCTTGGACTTGGTGACGTTGATGACAAGGTCTTTCTCCTTGGTGTGCTCGCCCACGACCTGTCCGCCGTAAACGTCCTCCTGCGGGAAGATGAAGAAGCGGCCGCGGTCTTGCAGCTTGTCGATGGCATAGGCATAGGCCGTTCCTCCCTCCATGGCTACCAATGAGCCGTTGGTGCGACGGGCAATGTCGCCCTTCCAGGGCTCATAGTCCAGGAAGCGGTGCGACATGATGGCCTCGCCGGCGCTGGCAGTGAGCACATTGGTGCGCAGGCCGATGATGCCGCGTGAGGGTATCTTGAACTGGAGGTGGATGCGGTCGTTCTGCGTCTCCATCATGGTCATCTCGCCCTTGCGGCGGGTGACCATGTCAATCATCTTGCTGGAGTATTCCTCGGGAACGTTGATGCTTAGTTCCTCGATGGGCTCGCACTTCACGCCGTCGATGTTCTTGATGATGACCTGGGGCTGGCCCACTTGGAGCTCGTAGCCCTCGCGGCGCATCTCCTCGATGAGCACCGACAGGTGCAGCACACCGCGGCCAAACACGTTCCACGCGTCATCATTCTCGGTGCGCTCGACACGCAGCGCCAGGTTCTTGTCAAGCTCGCGCTGCAGGCGGTCCCAGATGTGGCGCGAGGTCACATACTTGCCGTCCTTGCCAAAGAAGGGCGAGTCGTTGATGCAGAAGCGCATCGACATCGTGGGCTCGTCAATCGCGATGCGGGGCAGTGCCTCGGGGTTGGAGGGCAGGGTGACGGTGTCGCCAATCTCAAAGCCTTCCAGGCCGATGATGGCGCAGATGTCACCGCTGCTCACGCTCTCCACGTGCTTTTGTCCCATGCCTTCAAAGGTGCGCAGCTCCTTGATCTTCTGCTTCACCACTTCTCCATCGCGCTTACACAGGGCGACTTCCATGCCGTCCTTGAGGGTGCCGCGATGAACGCGCCCCACGGCGATACGTCCCACGTAGCTGCTGTAGTCCAGCGACGTGATGAGCATCTGTGCGTCACCCTCGAGCATCTCGGGTTCGGGAATGTACTTGATGATGGCGTCAAGCACGGCAGTGATGTTGTCGGTGGGCTCACGCCAGTCCTCGCTCATCCAGCCCTGCTTGGCCGAGCCAAAGACGGTGGGAAAGTCCAGCTGGTCCTCGCTGGCGTCAAGGTTGCACATCAGGTCAAACACCATTTCCTGCACCTCGTCGGGGCGGCAGTTGGGCTTATCGACCTTGTTGATGACAACGATGGGCTTGAGACCCAGCTGCAAGGCCTTCTGCAGCACGAAGCGGGTCTGAGGCATCGGACCCTCAAAGGCGTCCACCAGCAACAGACAGCCGTCAGCCATGTTGAGCACGCGCTCCACCTCGCCGCCAAAGTCGCTGTGGCCCGGGGTGTCGATAATGTTGATCTTGTAGCCGTTGTAGGAAATGGACACGTTCTTGGACAGGATGGTGATGCCGCGTTCGCGTTCCAGGTCGTTGCTGTCAAGGATCTGGGTACCCATCTGTTGGTTGTCGCGGAACAGATTGCCTGCCGCTAACATCTTGTCTACCAGAGTTGTTTTGCCATGATCGACGTGCGCGATGATGGCCACATTGCGGATTTTTTGCATATTGCCTTCTTTAATTTGGGTGCAAAGGTAGTGCAAGTCGAGCGAAATGGCAAGCAAAAAGGCATTTTTGCTTGCCATTTCCTCGACGCAGCCTACCCTAGCCGAAGGCAAAGGTACAAAAAAGGTTTTATGTGTTTGTCTTTAGGCTTTAGGTTTTTTTACTACCTTTGCTGGCGATAACCCTTTTAAAAAGATAATGAAAATGAATAAAATCGCTTTAGTGACTGGCGCGACAAGCGGCATCGGAGAGGCCTGTGCGCGCAAGCTGGCCATGCTTGGCTATAACATGATTATCACTGGCCGCAGGGCAGAACGCCTGGATGCTGTTGCCCACGATTTATCGGCCATGGGCGTTGGAGTCATTACACTCGAGTTTGACGTGCGTGACCGCGATGCCGCAACGGCTGCCATCGGCAGTCTGCCCCCCGAGTGGCAGGAGATTGACGTGCTCGTCAACAATGCGGGTGGCGCCATGGGGCTTGAACCCGAGTATGAGGGAAACTTTGAGGACTGGGACACCATGATTGACGCCAACGTCAAGGGCCTGTTGACGATGACCCGTCTCATTGTCCCCGGCATGGTCAAGCGCGACTGTGGCCATGTGGTGAACATCGGTAGTGTGGCAGGTGACGCAGCCTATGCAGGCGGTAACGTTTATTGCGCTACCAAGGCGGCCGTGAAGGCCCTGAGCGATGGCCTGCGCATCGACGTGGCCCACACCAGCGTGCGCGTGACCAACATCAAGCCCGGCCTGGTCGAGACTAACTTCTCGGTAATCCGTTTCCACGGCGACAAGGAGAGGGCCGCGGGCGTCTATAAGGGCATCCAGCCCCTCACTGGCGAGGATATTGCCGAGTGCGTCGCCTTTGCCGTCAGCGCTCCCGCCCACGTCCAGATTGCCGAGCTCCTCGTGCTAGCCACCCATCAGGCCAACGGCAGCACCATCGTGCGCAAGTGACACGGTAGCTGGCTTGCCGATTATCAACAGAAAACCGTCGGCAGAATTAAGAAGTATTAACTCGCTTAATTCTGCCGGCGGCCTTGTTTTAGTGGCCTGAGGGACTGATTATTCTGTCAGCAGGAGATCAATCAGGGCGGTGACGTCGGCGATGTTGATGTCGCCGTTGCTGTCTACATCGGCTGCCGTGGCGTTAAACGGCGCGGTAGTGTCACCCAGGAGATAATCGATCAGCCTGGTGACATCTGCTATATTCACCGTGCCATCCTCGTTCACGTCGCCCAGGGTGAAGGAGATGTTGACTGTGAAGTGGTGGGGATCCAGTTCACCGAACACCGGTTGCTGGTAGCGGTGTCCTGACTCGTCGGCACCAAAGACGTAGTAGTCAACCTCAGAGGCCTGGTGATAACCCTTGATGTAGCCCACATACTCATCGGGAGCACCGGTGGGTCTCATGTGCGCAATCTGGTAGGGACCGTTGTCAATGCTGTAGTAAACCAGCAGCGAGTCCTCTTTAAGGGATGCGCCGCTATAGGCGATGAACTTGCTGGTGACGGCGATGGAGTCTGTGCAATCCTGCGTGCCGTAGAGTACGTCCTGGTGGTCGACAAACAGCATGTCGAAGTCCATCACACCGCGAGTGCGGCAGTGCAGGGCATCGGTATTGAGCCACTGGATGCTGTTGGACGTGTTGTAAACGCCCTCCACCTCGTAGCCGGGCATGGCATCCCTGTAAACCTGGAGTGCGAGTTCATTGTAGGTGCTGTTGCTGCCCATCGGCACATAGACGTGCTTGTTGAGGATAAGGCTGTTGGTATAAGGAGCGACAGTACTGCCTCCAGGCTCCTCGACACGATAGACCTTGTAGGGATAGCCCCAGCAGCAGTTGGTTGTGGCGAAATAGTTGGCCACGGCCTCATAGTTCTCATAACGGCTGTCGGTCTTCGGCAGTTTAGCAATCAAGATTTTATCGGGCGCCAGGTACTTTCCCCAGCAATCGACATGGGCAATGTAGTCGTTTTGCGGGTCGATGGTGATGTGGTAGTTGTCGATACCCAGGTAGTCGAGCATCAACTTGCGCACGGTGGCCTCGTCATTGTTGTTCTCTGTAACGACCAAGTTGTCGCTGACGGCGTGACCACGTCCGTCCTGCATCATGTTGCCTCCAGTGTGTACCAGGTTCATGCTATAGAGGGGGAGACCCAAGTACGTGGCAAAAGCCGAGGGTATCGCGTCGTCGTTCTGCCGCGGACGATTATACACGTTGTCCACAATGGCGGGTTGCTTACCGGCAAAGATATACCAGGGACCGTAGTCGCGCACCCAGTAGGAATCTGATTTTGCGATCACAAAGGTGACTTGATCCATGTTCACTCCGGCATTCATGAAACTCGACCGTGCGCTGCTCTGCGAGGATGACTGCACGATGCAGTACACCCGACAGTTCTCGGCCAACGATTTAACTAAGGAAACAGGTATGCCCAGCGGATAGCGAATCGTCACGCCCTGCATGGGCTCGAACTCTGCCACGAAGCGGGGTGCTTCGGTTGGCGCGGGTGACTCCGAGAAGTTGAGGTTGTGCCTCCTCACGGGAGTCTTCATTTCTTCTTCTGACAGGTAATGGAGTTTTCTCCAGTCGGGCGCTTCCCGTGTCTGTGCCTGGGCGCTGATGTAGCCCATTGCGGACATCATAGAAGCTAACATGAGTAAAGCAAAAAACGATTTTTTCCTTTTCATAGTGGAATGGATTAATTAGTGCGAAAAATACATTATTAACGCAAAGATACATTTTTTTTCAGAATTGCTGATATCTGCTTGAATATTTTTTCCTTTGCGGGAAAGAGAAAGTCATACCTGTTCAGGTATTCCATCATTCATCAGAAAAAACTATTGGCTGAGCATTGTTCCTTAAAACAAACTCAGCCAATAGTATGTTAGTAGTCAAATGAAAAGGCGGTGGGGTCACTCTCCAGCTGAAGGCTACTTGGCGTTGCGTCCGGCCTCCAGGATGGGCAGGTTGCCCTCGGTGGGGATGTAGATGACCGTCTTGTCGCCCAGGTCGGCCTGCTGGCGCACCCACAGGTACTGGATGTAGGTGGGCGTGATGCTGCCGTTCTCGATTTCGATGGCCTTGGCGGCGCCCTTGGCCCGCTCGATTTCGGCCTGGGCATTCAGTTTCTCGGCCTCGAGGTTGGCGCGTGCCTCCTCAATCTTGATTTTGCGGTTCTGTTCGGCCTTGGCAAACTCGGCCTTGCCGTCCATCTCCTGCTGCCACACTTTGTATCTGGGATAACCGAACATGATGGCGGCGATAATCACCAGGACGATGAGGCCAATGACAGAGATGCCAATGGCAGTTTGCATTGTGTCGGATTGTTTGGATTGTTTGGTCATGATGCCGTGATATTTATTTTGAATCTCTGGATATGAATTACTTCTTGCGGTGGGCGATAAGGTACTGGCCAATCTGGACGGCATTCAAGGCAGCGCCCTTCTTGATCTGGTCGCCGCACAGCCAGAAGGTCAGGCCGTTGTCGCTGCTGGTATCGACACGGATGCGTCCCACATAGACGGGATCCTTGCCCGAGCAGTCGATGGGCATGGGGTAGCGGTTGCTGCGCGGGTCATCCACGACGACCACGCCGGGTGCCAGTTGCAGGGCTGCGCGGGCCTCCTCGGGGGTGATGGGCTTCTCGCACTCGATCCACACGGCCTCGCTGTGGGCACGCATGACGGGTACGCGCACGCAGGTGGCGCTCACACGGATGTCGCTGTGCATGATTTTGCAGGTCTCCTTGACCATCTTCATCTCCTCGCGGGTGTAGTCGTTGTCCTGGAAGATGTCGATGTGGGGGATGACGTTGTAGGCCAGTTCGTGCTGGAAGTGGCGCACGGTCAGTTCCTCCTTGCCGACGGCAATCTCGCTGGTCTGCAGGGCGAGCTCATACATCGCTTCCATGCCAGCGCCGCTGGCGGCCTGATAGGTAGCCACCTGCACGTTCTTGATGTGTGACAGGTCATCGAGCGGCTTGAGGGCAACGACCATGATAATGGTCGAGCAGTTGGGGTTGGCGATGATGTTCTTGGGAGTGACAAGGGCGTCCTCGCCGTTGACCTCGGGCACGACCAGGGGCACGTCATCGTCCATGCGGAAGGCGCTGCTGTTGTCAATCATGATGCAGCCGTGCTTGGTGATGGTGGGGGCAAACTCACGGGCCGGGCCAGCACCCATGGCTACAAAAGCAATGTCGATGTCCTTGAAGTCATCGTTGTGTTGCAGGAGCTTGACCACATGGTCCTTGCCACGGAAGGTGAAGATGCGTCCGGCACTGCGTTCCGAGCCAAACAGCACGAGTTCTGTCACTGGAAAATTCTGTTCATCGAGGACACGCATGAATTCCTGTCCCACAGCGCCACTGGCGCCAACGATAGCGACTTTCATTTAGTTAGTTGTTAGTTGTTGGTTAGTTGTTAGCTAGTTGATAGTTTACTCCATAGACCCAATGCAAATCCTGTGCCAACCGCTAGGGCTTGATGTGGGTGCCCTTGTCAGGGTGCCCCAGCTGGTCCGGGCAGGTGATGATGACTTCTTTCACGCCGTGGTCGATGGCCAGATAGGCATTGTCGATCTTATTGACAAACCAATCCTTGATGATGTCCATCTCACGCAAGGCCTTGTAGCGGGTGCGACGCAGCTCGGCCACCACGCTGTCGGGGTCATAGGTGTTGAGCAGCACGCCCTTCTTCTCAAAGCAGTAAATCAGCGTGATGTCGTAGCGCAGGGCCAGTGCGCGGCCAATTTCGGCTGCCAGGGCATCGGTCTCGTTGAACAGCAGATTGCCACGGCCGTCGTGGGTGATAGGTGCCAGCACGGGCACGATGCCTGCGTCGAGCAGCTGGGCAATACCAGCAGTGTTGACGTGGCGCACATGGCCCGTGTCGCCTAGCTTTCCGTCGGGGAGCCTGGCGCTGGTCACGAGGTTCATGTCGGCGCCGGTAACGCCCAGGGCGTTTACCTTGACGCCTTGCAGCAGCGAGACAAACAGTCGGCTTACCAGACCTCCATAGACCATCGTGAGCAACTTGAGGGTTCCTGCATCGACAAAGGGACGGTCATCGATGATCTTGGTCTTGATTCCCAGTTTGTTGCCGATTTCTTGAGCCATCATGTTGCCGCTGAAGATCAGCATCTTCTTGCCCTTGATGCCGGCAAAAGCTTTAACAAAAGTGCGCAACTCGTCAGCCTTCTCGACGATCTTGCCACTGACCTTGACTATGGTAAATTTCTCGTTCATTTTCCTGTTCTTAGGTTTTAGGCTTTGGGTGCAGATGCCTCTTTAAACCATAAACTTTAAACTGCGGGCCTATGGGCCGCATTAGCCCTCGGCAAACTCCATGAGGTAGGCTTTGATGAAGTCGTCCAGGTCACCGTCCATCACACCGCCCACATCACTGGTCTGGTGATTGGTGCGATGGTCCTTCACGCGGCGGTCGTCAAAGACGTAGCTGCGTATCTGGCTGCCCCATTCAATCTTCTTCTTGCTGTCCTCAACCTTGCGTTGCTCCTCACGGCGGTGCTCCAACTCCTTGTTGTAGAGAATGGAGCGCAGGTTGCGCAGGGCGTTCTCGCGATTCTTGGGCTGGTCGCGTGTCTCGGTGTTCTCGACCAGGATTTCCTCTTCCTCGCCAGTGTAGGGGTCCTTATACTGGTAGCGGACACGCACACCTGATTCCACCTTGTTCACGTTCTGGCCACCGGCGCCGCCACTGCGGAAGGTGTCCCACGAGATGCGGGCGGGATCGAGGGTGATCTCGATGGTGTCATCGACCAGCGGGGTGACGAATACCGAGGCAAATGAGGTCATGCGCTTGCCCTGGGCGTTATAGGGCGAGACGCGCACGAGGCGGTGCACGCCGTTCTCGCTCTTGAGGTAGCCGTAGGCAAAGTCGCCCTCGATGCTGATGGTCACGCTCTTGATGCCGGCCTCATCACCGTCAATGATGTGCTCGATGGCGGTCTTGTAGCCGTGGCGCTCACACCAGCGCAGGTACATGCGCATGAGCATCGAGGCCCAGTCTTGGCTCTCGGTGCCGCCAGCTCCTGAATTGATCTTGAGTATGGCGTCCATCTTGTCCTCGTCGTGGCGCAGCATGTTGCGCAACTCGAGTTTCTCGAGCATGGCGAGCGCCTTAGTATATAGCTCGTCAACCTCGTTCTCCTCGATGAGGCCTTCCTTGACGAAGTCGAAGCCAGTAGCGACCTCATCGACGGCGAGCTCCACTTCCTCGCAGCCGTTGATCCAGTTGCGCAGCGACTTGATTTTCTTCATTTGCGCCTCGGCGGCCTTCTGGTCCTGCCAGAAGTCGGGCACATGGGTGCGCAGTTCCTCTTCCTCGACCTCTATTTTCTTGCCATCGATGTCAAGATAGCGCTTGAGGTCTTCTTTGCGTTGTTGTAGTTCCTTGAGTTGTTCTTGAGTAATCATTTATTCTTGTTTATCTTTTTTCTTGCGGTAATCGGCGGCATACATGGCGTCAATCAGGGGGCGGTAGCGCTTGCTGATGACGGATCGCTTGATTTTCAGGGTGTTGGTCAGCTCACCGTTTTCCATCGTGAATGCCTTGGGCAGCAGCACAAAACGCTTGATTTGCTCATAGGGGGCGAGACCCTTCTGGTAGTCGTTGATGCGTGCTTCAATCATCTTGTGGACTTCGGGGTCATTGACGAGCTCCTCAATGGAGCTGTAGGGGAGGTGCTTCTTGTCGGCATAGGCCTTCAGCTCCTCAAAGTCGGGCACGATGAGCGCCGACACGTACTTGCGTCCGTCGCCAATGATGGTGACCTGCTCGACGAATTTGTCCTGTCCCAGCATGGTCTCGAGCACCTGTGGGGCAATGTACTTGCCATTGCTGGTCTTGAACAGGTCCTTGAGGCGCTCGGTGAGGATGATTTCTCCCGTTGGGGCGATCTCGCCGCAGTCACCGGTATGGAACCAGCCGTCGGTGTCGATGGCTTCGGCGGTCTCGACGGGTTTGTTGTAATAGCCCTTCATCACGGTGGGACCCTTGACCAGGATCTCGTTCTGGTCACCGATTTTCACCTGAATGTTCGAGATGGGCATGCCCACGGTGCCGATGGTCCAGCCAGGCTCGGTGAAGAAGCTCACCGAGGCGTTGGTCTCACTCAGGCCGTAGCCGATGCAGATGTTGATGCCCACGGCATGGAGGAACTCGGTGATGTTGTCGCTGAGCATGGCTCCGGCGGTGGGGAAGAGCTTGCCGTCGGTCACGCCGATGGCGCCGCGCAGCTTCTTGAACACCTTCTTCTCGAAGTACTGGTATTGCTGCTCGATGAAGGCGGGTGCCTTCTTGCCCAGGCGGGCATATTTCAGGTTGCGGGCCTTGCCCACGCGGATGGCCTGCTTGACCATCATCCTGACGACGGGCTTGGCGCCCTGCAGGTTGTCGTTGATGGCGGTATAGACTTTCTCCCAGAAACGGGGCACGCTGCACATGTAGTTGGGCTGCACCTCCTTGACGGCTCGCTGGATTTCCTTGGGGTTGTAGTTGATGGCGACGCGTATGCCCGTGCACAGGCACACCATGGTCCATCCCAGCTCAAACACGTGGCTGAAGGGCAGGAAACTCAGCGATACGTCGGTCCTGTCGTTAATGATGGAATGAAAGCGCTCGATATGGGCGGTCATGGCCGCATTCATGTTGCTGTGCATGAGCATCACACCCTTGGGCACGCCAGTTGTTCCCGACGTGTAGATCAGGTACATGATGTCGCTGTCCACACCTTCCTGCTTGCGCTTCTCGATGCCGTCGAGCACGTCCTTGCCCAGCTTGTCTCCCGTGGCCAGGAAATCCTTCCAGGTGAGGGTGGTCTTGTCTTCGGGCTGGCGTTCCACATTGGGGTTCAGGGTGACGATAAACTTGAGGGTGGGGCAGTCGCCCATGACCTGCCTGGCGATGTCATACTGGCCCTGGTCGCCGACAAACAGGATTGTCGCGCCCGAGTCGTTGACGATATATGCCACCTCGTCACGGCTGCTGGTAGCGTAGATGGGCACGGGGATGGCGCGGTTGTAGAAGGCGCCGAAGTGGGTGATCAGGATTTCGGGGCAGTTTTGCGAGAAGATGCACACACGGCCCTGCGGTTCCACTCCGCCCATGTATAGGGCACCAGCTGCGCGGTCAATCAGTCCGCTGAAACCTTGCCAGGTGATAGAGGACCATACCTGAGTCTCGTAGTCGCGGAAGCGTAACGCCTCTCGCTCACCATATTTGGCACTCTGTTGGGGAATCAGTTCTACAAATCTGTTCATATCGCCATGTCAATTTATGTTGTTTGAATTGGCAAAGATACAAAAAACTCTTCTATTTATCGCTATCGGGCATCAGTTTTTTCAATTCCTCGATTGTTATGTATCTGCATGGCTGAAAAATAGCGGCATTCGGTGCCGGCGCTTCATGAGGGAGAATGGATCATTGCCAGGCCTGGATTGCGCTCTTATCTATTACCTCTTGTTCAACAACGGTGAGGCCATGGTGGATATCGATGATGTGACCTCATTGATCGACATGCTGCTTGGCTTGAGCAATCCCACCTACAGCATCCAGAATTGCGATTACAACAATGACGGCTCGGTGGACATCAGCGATGTCACCGACTTGATCGACGCCCTGCTGCACTAAGCTCCCGCAACTCCTCCTCTAAGGAGAGGGGGCAAGCGGCGTTGATGAAACCCAAAGACGGAAATCAGCCGCAGTAATACGAACGCCACGGCTTGTGAAAAAGCATCCGCATCCCTCTTTCGAGGGGCGCGGATGCTTTTATTTGTTGTCTGTCAGTTGGTTACTGATCTTGCGGGTTTTGGAGCAGCATGTCGATCAGTGAGGTGACGTCACCGATGTTGATCGATCCGTCGGACTTCACGTCGGCGCACGTCGAGCACACCTCGGTAGTGTTGTCCAGCAGATAGTCAATCAGGACGGTCACATCCTTGATGTTCACCTTGCCGTCATGGTTCACGTCACCAATCGTGTGAACGACAGGAATCTCGATCACATACTCGGCAACGGCTGCCTCGCTCGCGTTCCAGCCATCCTTGGTGGCCATGGCGGTGATGGTGCAGCTCTCGGCCACCTCGATGGGGCCGTTGTAGGCCTGGTACTCGCCATCATTGATCTTGTAGCTGATGGTTGCGCCCTCGGTCTCGCAGGCGATGGTCACCGTCTGGGTGCCTGTATAGGTGCCGGCAGCGGGCGTGAACGTCGGCGTGGCTACCGTCTCAACCTTTCTTGCGATGTTGAAGGTATAGTCGTTGGCGTTGATGGTGATGGTGTACTCGCCGGCATAGGGCAGTTTCACGGGATCGTCGTCGTCCACGTCAATCGTGCCGCCTTGCTCGGCAACGTCGGCAGGCATCCACCAGTCGTCATCGCTGTTGGGGCCGAACACATAGCGGGTATTCCAGTCCACACCGTCGCCCAGCTTGCGGGCAAACAGGATGAACGTGTTGGGCACGGTGGCGGTAAAGGTGGCGGTGTAGATACCATCCTCGTCGGTCATCTGGGTGCCGTTGCCGAAGTTCCACTGGCCCTCGACACCATTGTCAGTGACGATATAGACGTCAGCCTTGTAGTTGACGCTAGCCGAAGCTTTCACATCGGGATTGTTGGCAACATAGGCATTGACGGTGTTCTCGGCGGTCAGGGCGCGGCCGGTATAGGTCACGTTCACCTCTCCACCCGTGTTGGACAGCGTCTCAGGATTCAGATACCAGTCGGTGTTGTTGGCCAGGCTGGCATTGATGTTGCCGTTCACGTTGGTACCAGTGATGGTAAACACGCCAGCAGCATCGCTGATTGTCATCGACTCGGGAGTCATCGACAGCTCAGGAGTCGGAATCTCGACGGTGTAGGTAGCACTAATCACCTCGCTGTCGTTATACAGGCCTTGCTTGATAGCCTTGGCCTGAACGGTCGTCGTGCCTTCACCAACGGGGATAGCTTCGTTGTACTCGTTCCAAGTTGCGCCACCATCAGTGCTATAGAGGATAGTAGCACCCTCTTCGGCAGTGATGGTAACCGACTGAGCCTCATTGTAAGTGCCACCAGCAGGCGAGATACTCGGCGCATCCATGGTGGGGAACACGCCAGCACTAGTCATCCATGCCTTGTTGGCTGGCATGTAGGTGAGACCCGCGTTTGCTGCAGGGATGAAGCCCAACTTACCTTCAGCATTCTTGCCGATTACAAATTTGCCACTTGCACTCGTGAACTTGCCTGCTTCAAACGTGTCGGTACCGCCGTTAGTGTTATAGGTGATCGTGCCGTCGGTGTTGCAGTAGTAGGTGCCGCCCAGCAGGTTGGTGCCCTGGTAGGACGAGCTCTCGTCGGCTACCGGTGCATCGCTGTTGACGAGCATCTGGGGGGCGGTGTAGATGGGTGCCCCTGTAGGGATGAGGCGGCAGTCGGCAGGGTCGGGCGAGCCGCACTGCAGCAGCACGGGTGTGCCGGCGGGCACGGTGCCCGTGATTTCCTGATATTGCAGCACGCCGCCGTCAATGGCCGTGATGGCATAAGCCTTCTCGACGCTACCGCTCAGCGTGAAGGCAAAGGGCACCTTGAGTGTCGTGTACCACTTGCCGTTCAATTCCACCTCGGGCAGCACGTTGAAGTGGGTGACCGGCTCAATATACCACTTGGCGTTGGTGGCCGAGTAGCTGGTGCTCAGGGCCAGCGTGTTGTCCTGGTCCACAAGATACCTGATGCCTAATGACGGGTAGCCGAAGAAGGGCACTGAGGTCGATGACTTGAGCTCGACCGATGCCGTGTACAGCGTGTTAGCACCGCTGCCGCTGCGGGCTGTGATGGTAATGTACCTCTCTTTGAATTCAAGATCCGCGCTCGCGGAATACTTGCCCGTGGTCAGCGTTTCCAGGCTCGTGCCCTGGCCAATCAGGTTGTACTCGCCGTCGCTGGTTATCTTCTTGGCATAAATCACCGATCCCGGTATAATGATGTTGGCATCATCGACCATGTGGATGTCCGTCTGCAGGTATTTGCCGGCGCAGTCCAGCGCGCGTGCCTTGCCTGCATCCGTCAGGGCTTGCCGTAGTCCGCCACAAGCCTTAGCGATGCAGGTGTGGAAGTTGAACTTGTCGTTGGCCATCGAGATGTAGTCGCTGGCGTATTGCGCATTGCGGAATCGGTAGAATCCCGTTCCGCTGAGTTGGGCTATGGCGGGCATGCTGCACAGGGCCAGCAGCGACATGGTCAAGCTTTTTTGGATAAATTTCTTCATAGAAAATAAGTTTTGTTTTTCAGTTAATACGTTTAAGTTTCGCAAGTTGATAACTTTCTAACTGTTTAATGAATTAAATGATCAGATGAAAAAAAGTGAGCAACCCACGGCAATCTAGCGGCATCCCGCTGCCGTGAATTGCTCACGATTTTAATTCAGGGTTCTACCTGAGTCCTGGGGGCATTAATCCTGGGAACCGGTAGAGGGGTTTTCCTGCTCGGCATAGGGGGCAGTCAACAGGACGTCGATCAAGTCGGTAACGTCCTTGATGTCCACCTTGCCGCTCAGGTTGAAGTCCGAGCAGATGGGACAAGCAGCAGTGTTCTCGGGATCCAGCAGGCGGTCAATCAGGTCGGTAACGTCCTTGATGTTCACCTTGCCGTCGTGGTTCACGTCACCGCGCTTGTTCAGGCTGATGATCTGAGCGTCCTCGCTCACGAGGAATGCCTTGTTGGTCTTCACCTGCTTGTTGTTGACAAACGCGTTGCCTTCCAGGCCACGTACCACATAGTCCTTGACGCCTTCCTCATCCTGGTAGGTGCACTTCTTGACGTCTTCCTCTTTCAGACCCCAGAAGTACTTGTTGTTCACCGTACCCGAGTTGAGGTACATCAGGTGCTCGTACTCCTTAACGTAGGTGTTATAGAAGTCCTCACCCAGCTTCTCCTTGATCATGTTGAAGATACCCTCGACTTGCGGAGTCGTGAGCTTGTAGGTGTTGATCAGGTAGTCCGGGCCAACCAGCAGGTTGTCGGTAACGGCGGTGCCGGCCTCAGTGCTCAGGGTGAGCACCTTGTCACCAGCCTCGGCAGCCATCAGCAGCACGGGGGTCTGGGCGGGGATAACGCCGCTCAGGGCCTCGGTGATGGCAGTGCCCTCAACAACATCGGTCACCTTGTAGGCGGTAACGCCCTCAGGCAGCTCATAGGCAAAGTCGGTGTACAGCGTGGTCGCCTTCTGGAACTTGTCGCAGGTGGTCTCGGCGTTGGCAGGGATGTTCACCGTGAAGGTGCTGCGCTCCTCCATCGTCCAGATGGTGCGGTCAGCATTGTTGATGATGTCCTTGTTGCCCTCGCTGATGAAGTCGGGCTTGTTGCCATCGGCAACCACATAGTACTTGAAGTCAGGACGTATCTGGTCGATCTTGTCGATGTACTGAGCATATTCACCCAGATATTCCTCAACCTCAGACCAACGATCGTGGCTAGTAAGATTGTTGACATAGATCATCGCGGTCTGGTAAGCGAAGTCCCAAACGTAGTTCTTGTTGTTCAGTACCTCGCGGTAGAAGGCCATGATCGAGGCCTCGTCAACGGGTTTGGTGAGCGTGCCACCCATCTTCTCCCAGATATCGAGCAGGCTGAAGTCGGTGAAGACGCTCTGGCCTCCAATCTTTTCTTTCAGCTTGTTGAGTGCACTGTTGATGAAGCTCTCGAGCATCGGCAACTTGGCCTCTACCTGGGCAGTGTTCTCGCGGTAGAAGTCAACCACGGGCTGCATACTCGGAGTCTTGCCATACAGGCGCCAGCCTTCGCCGGCCTGCTCAACATACAGGTGATGGTCGAAGCTCTCGTTGAACTTCTCCATGATCTTCTTAAGACCGGTTTCGCCCAGGAGATTACCCTCGCCGTCGGCATTCAGCTTGTCGGCCACGAGTTCAACAATCTCGGGCACGTAGCGCATAGCGCGGTTGGCATAGCCCTGCAGGTCGGCAGCCTGTGAGCGGATCGACTGTACCTGGCCCTTGTCGTTGGTCTCCAGCCAGATGACCGTACCGGCCTTGTCGGCGGGAGCGTCGGTGAAGTTCAGCGTCTTGCGGCCAGCGATGTTGGCATACTTGTTGTTGCCGTTGTTCTTGATCTGGTAGTAGCCCTTGAACGGGGTGATCGTCGGCAGCTCCTCAGGAATGTCGATGATGTAGGTAGCAGTAGCGGTCTCACTGATGGTGTAGCCGGCCCTGCTGGCCTTGGCCATGATGGTCATGTCCTTGTCAACATTCACGGTGTTGCCCTCGGTCCAGGTCTGGCCGCCATCGGTGCTGTAGCTGATGGTGGCACCCTCGGTAGCGCAGCTGATGATCACGGTCTGAACGCCAGTGTAAGAACCGGCAACCAGCGAGAACGTCGGCATAGCCACAACCTCGGGAACGGTAGCAGTACCAGCCAGGGTTACGGTAGCGCTCTCGGCAGCCTCACTAGCGATAGTGATGGTGGCATTGTCGTTTCCAGCCTGTGTCGGCGTGTAGGTAACGGTTACCTCAACGCCATCGTCAGTCATGTCGGCCTTAGCGATGGAGGCAGGAGTGATTTTGAATACATCGCTCTCGCTCATCGTCAAGGTGATGTCACCTCTCAGGTCACTGGCCATTACGGTGAAGGTAGCGGTAGCAGGAGTTTGACCTACCACAGCAGTCATCGTCAGGTTCTCGGGCTCGGCAATGATCTCGGGAGTGGGCAGTACGCGTGCGGTAACGATTACTTCCTTCTTTGCGATGCCGCTCTTGACGGTAATCGTAGCATACTCATCTTCAGTGCTGTTGCCCTTGTAAGTAACGGTTACATTCTTGCCGTTTTCAGTCATGGCCTCAGCCATCGTGATGGTGGCGGGATTGACTGTGAATTTGCTAGCGTTTTCGCCAGTAACGGTTACTGTTACATCCTCAGTCAGGTTCTGACCGGTAACGGTGAAGGTGCCAGTGGGCTCGGTGCCCATTTCAAGGGTCTCGGTGCTGACGGTCAGCTCGGGATCGGGCAGGGTAGCCATACCCGTCAGGTTAACCTTCACATCATCAGCGTCAGTGCTCTTGATGGTCACGGTAGCCTCGTCAAAGTCCTCGCCAGTAGCAGCCTTCGGCGTGTAGGTAACGGTTACCTTAACGCCTTCCTCGGTCATGTCGGCCTTAGCGATGGTGGGAGGATTGATGGTGAATACATCGCTCTCGCTCAGCGTCAGGGTGATATCACCCTTCAGGTTCTCGGCCATTACGGTAAAGGTCTCGGTCACGGGATCCTGGCCGATCACAGCCTCAAAGTCAAGACTTGTGGGGTCTGCCATTACATAAGGCTCGGGCTCGGGAGTGCTAGCGGTCTGAACGTAAAGGTATGCAAATTCAGATTGAGTATCACTTGTCGAATATGCTGAGATGTAAGTCCCTCTGAACATCATAGCACGTTTTGTAGTAGCATCAGCAGTTGCGTTATTCCTAATGTAATAACCTTTATTTCCATCTACTACTGCGGACCACTTAGCGTTATTGTCCGTTGAAGAACTTTCCTCAATATTTGTGCTACTTGTCCACCTCAAATAATTACCAGAGGGTAAAGCAAAAGTATAATTCTTTAATTCACCATCGACTGTGAATACAACGACCTCATTTTCATGGCCACTGATGTCAATAGTGCCGTCACCATTAAGGGTTAGGTCATTGATAATACCACCCTTATGATTTGAAGTGTTGATCGCACCCATAGCTTTAGCAGACGTTGTGTTTGCTAAAGCAAGAATATACTTCTTCCCTGGCTCAAGAGTTGAACTTGTCACCTTAGTAAACACGTTGCTGCCAGGCTGCACGGGCTCGGTGAAGGTGTAGGTCTCGTTTGCGGTAGCCTGGTTGTCGCCGTTGGTGACGGTAACATACAGGGTTACCTCACCTGCAGTCTCGCTGGTCACATTGATGGTGTTGCCAGTCAAGGTGTTCTCAACGCCGTTCTCACCGAACTTGTAGGTAATAGTATAGTCGCCCTCGGCGTTCTCAACAGTGACGGTAACGGGAATCGTCTCGCCAATTGTTGCACTCTTGGTCTCGGACTCGAGAGTGACTTTCAACTCCTTGGGAGTAACATCCTCAACCTCGGTAAGCCACAGCTGCGGCTTGCCACTATAATAGGATACAACGCCTACAACATTGTAAACGTGATCCACTACAAGGGCATCGAACAGGCTGAATTCATCACGCAGATTGTATTCAACACCATCCGCCTCGAAATAGTTGTTCTCGCCACTAACACGGGTAATGGTCACTCCGCTGATTGATGCATACTTGTTGATGTCATTTACTTCAATCTTGCTTAAGGGCAGAGGCTCAACCTCGCCATTGTTGCCAGCCTTGGTGACATCCTGAGGATTGTTGAACTCATGAATTTCATTCAGATAGGTGGTGTTTCCGGCTTTCCATCCAGGAGTCAGAAGATCGCCATTATCAAAAACGCCATCCAAAGTGCCATAAATCAGGCCGCTGTTGTCGTTGCCGTCGCGAATCCACAAGTTCTTACCATTCTGATAGGTCACAATAGCGCTGCCCATATAGGTGAAGGTGTCGCCCTCGTAGGCAAGAGCCTCAGCGATGTTATATACGCTGCTCGAAGCGATGCTGAACGTCTTGGCATTGGCATCGATGGTGATGGTGTAGGCACCCGCCTGCGGGAAGAGTATGGCCGCATCATCGTTCAGGTTCAGGTCGCCACTCGTGTTTGTGCCATAAAGCCAGTCACCATAGCTGTCGGCGCCAAACACTAAGCGGGTGTCAAAGTCCACACCGTCGCCCAGCATTCGTGCAAACACAATCTTGGTGTTGGCGTTCTCGGCAGTGAACGTGCCGGTATAGACACCATCGTTATACGTCATCTTGATGCCTTCACCAAAGTTCCAACTATCATCGCCATGGTTGTTGACGATGTAAATGTCGGAACGGTAACTCAGGTCGGCTGATTTTGAGGCCTCACCGCTGGCAAACGTGATGGTACCGGTGGCACTCAGTTCGCGGCCCGTGTAAGTTACCTTAGTCTCAGCGCCCTCAATAGCGTTGTCCGTCAACGGGAAGTAATAGTGCTCGTTGTTGCCGTTGATCAGTTCGCGGGCAAATCCATTTGTTACACTCACGCCTAGACCATTGTCAGGCATGTTAGCGGCTTTCACCGTATAAAGGCCACCTTCGTCATTGAAAGGTAACTGCGGTGAATCAATCTCGATAACAGGATCGGTCGAGGGCTGAGCATCGTCTTCATAGGTGATTGCTATGGAATTGATGCCATATGAATTTGTCGAGCAAAGATTCTGAAACTTGACGATACCAGATTTGTTAGAAACGGTATAAGTCAGAGGGGTTAATGTTTTACTTTTCTCAACAGGCTGATAATCAATCAATTCATCTCCAACATATACTCGGATATTGCCCACCGCTTTGCTGGAGGATGAGTAAGTTATAACAATTTTTGAGATATTGTTATAACTTTTCGGAGAAGTGACTGTCAGTCCAGTGAGACTTGCAGTAATTTGAACACCAAGAGGAGTTGTACTCGTATTAAACTGATATCCATTAGACGAACCAGTCCAATTTTCTGGTGTCGCTTCCCAGCTCTTGGACGTAAAAGTATACGTCACGGTCTCTTCTGCGGCCCAGCCGACACCGAAGGCCAGCAGGGCTGTCAAGAAAAATGTTAGAAATTTTAGTTTAAAGTACTTCATAGATTGTTAGTTATTAAATTGGTTAATAAAAAAAAGAATTGTCGGTTTGTTGAGTAGTAGAAAGTTTGAAGAAATCAATTCAATCCATAGTTATATGGAAATTGCTGGCCTGGATGGCCAGCTTGTCCATATACGGTTGTAACCAGCTGATAGATAAACCATCAAGCAAAAATCAGTTACATCAAGAAATCTGCGATGAGACTGGGTCCACAATTATTTGGCACAAAAATACACATTAATATAATAATAACCAAATTCCGTCACCATTTTTTATTAACAAAATCGCTCGCTGCGCGAGGGGTCTAGAGTCTAGAGTTTAGAGTTTAGGGGGGCATCCGCTGCCATTCAGGCCTCACGCCAGGCCGTCAAGCCGTCAAGGTCTCTCAGACAACTGCGACAACATTTGTCACCTTCTAGCTGGTGTGCAAGCCAGATGCTTGCAATACATCGACAAGGCAGGGGGCGCTTTTTACAGGCTGGCTGCTTGTCGTACCTTGAGGGTAGTGCGGGGCTCTTTACGGCGGCGGAGCCGCCGCCCACGGGACAGGTCGCGCGCGGGGGCCGTGGCACTGCCACGGCACGGGGAACCTGGTCGCGCGCGGGGGAGGGCGTTGCTGAGGTGGTGTGCATGATTTTTTAGACAACCAGAACAACAGTTTTGACAACCAGTACAATATTTTAATTAAGTTGTCAGGGTAGTCTAAGGGTTGTCGCGGTTGTCTGAGAGATGCTCGCTCTAAGCCCTAAGCTGCGAGCGTCAGCGTGCATTTATTGGTGAGAAGTGGGGTTAGATTTTTTAAGGTGGCCGAAAATGGTAATTTTTTGGTTTTTAGTCGGTTGTCGGGTTGAAATGTTTAGATTTTTTGTTTGATGGGGCGTGGGGTGATGGAATTATGTGTACCTTTGTGAAAAATCAATAACCAAACGTAACGATGACCAGAATGAGACGATTGTTTTATGTGTCCATCATGATGATGGTGGCGCTGTGCTCGACGGCTGCGGTCTATGAACCCGCGTTGACGAGCGACGATGAGGTGTGTGTGTTCTTTGAGGCCAACGGCACGGTGGATGATGCGCCCTGCATCTGGGTGTGGGCCGGCAACACCGACGGCCGCAACTATGTGGGAACCGCGTGGCCCGGTGCCGCGATGACCTATATGGGCGACACCCCGGGCGGTAACAAAATCTACAAATGGACCTACACAGGCACGCTGGCGATGCCCACGGGGCTGATCTACACCTGGAACAGCCAGGGTGGCCGTGTTGACGGCACGTTCACCAACCACGGCTACTACGTGATGGGGCAGCTGACCCGCATCATCGGGGCCGGAGAGAGCACCTTCGTTCCCAACCAGCATGTCATCTATCAGCTTGACCTGTATAACTTTACCAGCCAGGGCACGCTGGCCGCCGCCCAGACACGCCTCGACTACCTCAAGGACCTGGGCATCGACATCATCTGGCTCATGCCCATCCACCCGCGCGGCGTGCAGGGCCGCATCGGTTCGCTGGGCAGCCCCTATGCCCCGCGCGACTACCATGCCGTGAACAGCGACTTCGGCACCATTGCCGACCTCCGGGCCTTTGTCGCCGCGGCCCACGAGCGCGGCATGCAGGTGTGGCTCGACTGGGTCGCCAACCACACCGCCAAGGACAACGTGTGGATCACGCAGCACCGCGACTACTACAACTCCACGCTGACGAGCCCCAACGGCTATGGTGATGTCTATCAGCTGGACTACAGCAAGGAGGCGACTCAGCTGGCGATGATCGAGGCGATGCAGTACTGGATCGACCAGGCCGACATCGACGGCTACCGCTGCGACTACATCAGCAGCAACACGATACCCACCGCCTTCTGGACCCGCGCCATCAAGGCGCTGAAGGAGTACAAGCCTGGCAAGACCATCACCATGCTGGGCGAGGGCGACATGGCCAGCAGCGTGTCGCGCCTGCTCGTGTGCGGCTGGGACTATGACTACGCCTGGGGCTTCCAGTCGGGGCTGGTCAACAACAAGAGCAATCCCAGCGGCGTGCTCAGCCAGTGCCGCAACCTGGTGGGCGACCTGCGCTTTACCGACGTCAGCCGCATGGTCTATCTCACCAACCATGACCAGAACTACAACAGCTCGATGACGACGCAGTATGGCAACAACGCCTATGCCTTCACGGTGCTGACCTTCACCCTGTATGGCATGCCGCTGCTGTACAACGGCCAGGAGACGGGCTACCTGATGTCGCACAAGCTGGACTACTTTAACCGCACGCCCATCAACTGGAACAGCGTGGACAGCAAGATGCAGCACACCGTCAAGGCGCTCACCGCCCTGAAGCACAGCTGCGACGCCCTCATCGACAATGCCGCCCGCGCCAGTGAGGTCACCTTCCTGACCACGGGCAACAACAATGTGGTGGCCTATACCCGCCATCACAACGAGCAGACGGCGCTGGTGGTGCTCAACCTGGGGTCCTCTATCGTCAACACGGTGGTAACGGGCCTGGAAGCCGGCGAGTGGAAACTTGCCATCGACGTGGACAACATCGCTGCAGGGCTGACGGCCACTCCCGTCACCCTGAACGCGACGCAGAGCTTCTCGATACCCGCCGGAGGCTACAAGGTCTATTACAAGGGCGAACCCGCGCCCCAGTGGCTGGTGGGCGACGTTAACGGTGACGGCGAGGTGAACATTGCTGACGTGACACGTATCATTGACGTGATACTGGGTGGAGAGGCCGATGCCGCATTGCTGGCGCGTGCCGACGTGAACGGCGACGGCGAGGTGAACATCGGCGACGTGACCAAGGTGATTGACATTATCCTGAGCTGATTAGCCATTAAAAATCAATATGAGTATGAGCATGAGACGTCTTATTGTCATAGCATTGATGCTAGCTGTCGCTACGGCAGTGGTTGCCAGGACGGGAGATGATGCTTTCAGGCGTTTGGACAGCCTGATAGCGGTGCAACCCCGGATTGTGGCCGACAAAGAGTCAAAACTCGCTCATATGAAGTCTGACTTGGCTCGTGAGACCACTCCGCTGGGCCGATTCGAGCTTGTGCGCCGATTGTATGAGGAATATGCGGCCTATCAGTATGACTCGGCCTATGCCTACGTGAGCGAGAGCCTCCGCCTGGCCCAGTTCATGGGCGACGCCGCCAAGCTGAATGACAGCCGCCTGGACCTGGCGCACATCCTGTCCACCGCCTGCCTGATGGACCAGGCGCGGCAGACGCTGGCCCAGATCGACACCACCCAGCTGACCCCCGACCAGTTCATCCGCTACTACCGCACCCGTACCGACCTGCTCATCTATCAGGCCGAGTACATGCAGGGCACGCGCTATGCCGAGGAGGCCGTGCGGCAGCTTATCGCGCTGCGCCAGCGTGTCACCGCCCTGGGCGGTCCACAGGATGACGTGAACTACCTGATCACGAGGGCCGAGAGCCTGGCCGACAGCGGAAACCAGCAGCAGGCAATAGACCTGCTGGCCTCGTTGCTGGCCTGTTACAGGAGCGGGGACCGCATGTTCTCGATCATCGCCAGCACGATGTCGTTCCACTATTTCCAGATGGGTGACCGTGACAAGCAGATGCAATACCTGATCAAGAGCGCCGAGAGCGACCTGGAAGGCTGCATCCGCGAGAACACGTCGCTCAGGACGATTGCCGACCGCCTGTTTGACGAGGGGGACATTGACAGGGCTTACCGCTACATGCGTGTGGCAGTGGACGATGCCAACTTCTACGGCACGCGCCTGCGCAATATCCAGGCCTCGGGCATCGTGCCCAAGATCCTGAGTGCCTACCAGACCAAGCAAGAGCAGGGGCACCGCAAGATGATGTGGCTGCTGGGCGTGATTTCGTTCATCGCACTGCTGCTGGTGGTTGGCGTCATCGCCATCTACCAGCTGCTGAAGCGCTACCGTCGCCTGAATGAGCAGAAGAAGGCCATCAACGAGCAGCTGCGCCAGGTCAATGCCCAGCTGGGCGACACCGTGGGCCAGCTGCACGAGAGCAACGCCCTGCTGCAGGAGCGTGAGCGGCTCAAGGAGGAGTATATTGCCCGATTCCTGGCCCTGTCGAGCCGCTTCATCGACCGCGGCGAGGAGCAGCGCAAGGTCCTGTACCGCCTGTACCGTGACCGCAAGACCGAGGAACTGGCCCGCCAGCTCAAGAGCGCCAGTTTTGGCAACGAGAACGCCCAGCTGTTCTATGAGAACTTTGACAACGCGTTCCTGAACATTTTCCCCAACTTCGTCGATGAGGTGAACAAGCTGCTGCATGAAGGCGGCAAAATAGAGGTCAAGCAGGGCAAGCGCCTCACGACCGAGTCGCGCGTGCTGGCCCTCATCCGCATCGGCATCACCGACAACCAGAACATCGCCAACATCCTGCGTGCCAGCCTGACGACCATCTACACCTACCGCTCCAAACTCAAGGCCCGTGCCCTGAGCAAGGACGACTTCGAGGCCCAGGTCAAAGCCATCGACCGCTAAGCGCCCCGACCGAAAAAATGAGGCCCGAAGGCCATTTTATCTCCTATTAATTCTTTAAAATCAGTTAGATTTTTGTTGAATGTCGGAACTTGTAATGTTCTGGTATTCAATGGGATGAATTGTAATCAAACCTTGATTTTGTTTTGAGGTCCTTTGGCCGATGATGCATGCATTGTAAATTTGCGATGCATAACTCATTGACTGAGGATGACTATATGCCTAATAAAATTTTATACATATATTTTTCAAACAGTTTTAATATGAAGAAATGTAAAACAGGAATGTTGCAACGCATGCTGCTAGTGTGCGCGGCACTGATGTTTGCCCTGGGCGTTACGGCGCAGACCCAGACCATTACCGGCCACATCGTGGATGAGGCCGGTGAGGACCTGATTGGTGCCAGCGTCGCTGTCAAGGGGACATCTAACGGAAGCGTTACCGACTTTGACGGACGATTCACCATCGAGAACGCTCCGAGTAACGGAACCCTGGTGATCTCTTACATCGGTTTTGAGACCCAGGAAGTGGCAATAAATGGCCAAAACCACTTTGAGATCACCCTTGCCGAGGAGCGCTCACAGCTCAACGAGGTGGTGGTAGTGGGTTACGGCTCACTTGCCAAGAAGGAAATTTCGAGTTCGGTTGTGCAGATCGACAAGAAGCAGTTCAACCAGGGTGTCGCCAGCGACCCTCTCGCCCTCGTTGCCGGTAAGGTTGCCGGTCTGAACGTGAGCACTGCTGCTGCCGCCAATCCCAACTCGATGACCGACTTCCAGGTGCGTGGCGCCGGTTCGCTTACCGCGTCCAACGGCCCGCTCATCGTCATCGACGGTATTGCCGGCGGTGACCTGCGCAACATTGCCACCCAGGACGTCGAGAGTATCACCGTCCTCAAGGACGCCGGTTCGGCTGCCATCTATGGTACCCGTGGCGCTAACGGCGTTATCCTGGTGACCACCAAGAAAGGTGCTGGAGCCCCCTGTGTGACCACCGTCACCTATGACAGCTACATCGCCGGCAACTTTGCCAAGCCCAAGCCCCGCATCCTGACGACCGATGAATTCCGTCGTTCACGCCGAGGCCAGGACTATGGCGGCGATACCAACTGATGGGATGAGATCACCCGCCCCGCCAGCTACAACCTGAACCAGTACCTGTCGATTGACAGTTCGACCAAGAACGGCTATTTTGGCGCCTCGGTCAACTACAAGCGCGGCAACGGTCTCGACATCGTGTCGGGTCGTGAGGAATATGGCGCCCGCTTTGTGGGCGAGCAGCGCGTGCTGGACAATTTCCTCCAGTTCAACGCTTCGCTGTCGGGCCGCAAGGTGCACGAGAAGTGGGGCAACGACGGCCTGTTTGACACCGCGTTGACGATGAATCCCACCATCCCCGTGTTTAATGAGGACGGTACCTACTATCAGCCCAACAGTCCCACCGACATCCACAACCCGGTGAATGACCTGAAGAACAACGTGAGCAACGGTGACCGCATCTACCTGCTGGGTAACGGCGACGTCAAGGTGAACCTGATCCAGACCGACAAGCACTACCTGAACACCTCGCTCAGCTATGCGTTGCAGTACAATGACCTGAAGTCCAACTTCTATACCCCCAGCACCTCGAGCGAGAGCTACTGGAACGGATATGCAGGCCGTGCCAACATCAATTACCAGAAGTGGTGGACCAACCGCCTGGAGTGGTTGGGCAACTACACCCTCACGCTCGACGATCATCAGCTCAAGGCTGTGGTGGGCTACTCTTGGGAGCGCACCCGCTGGGAGCAGAGCGGAAACGAGAACATGGGCTTTGTGTATGACAGCATGAATTATCATGGCATCGGCAACGGTACCTACCTGCACGATGGCAAGGCCAACATGTGGGCTGGCTCGTCAGAATCTACCCTGATCGGCTTCTTTGGCCGTTTGAACTACAACTTTAAGGATATGCTGTTTGCCTCGGCATCGATGCGTCGTGAGGGCAGCACCAAGTTCGGCGCCAACAAGAAGTGGGGTAGCTTCCCCTCGGTGTCACTGGCATGGGAAATCATCCGCACCCCCTTTGCCGAAGGCCTGTCCCGCACCTTCCAGAGCTTGAAACCCCGTATTTCATACGGTGTGACGGGCCGCAGCGATTTCAATGCCTACCAGTCGCTCTCGACCTATAGCGGCTATGGCGCCTACTATATTGACGGCGAGTGGATCAACGGCTATGCCCCCTCGGTCAACGCCAATCCCGACCTGGCATGGGAAAAATCGACTGCCTTCAATGTGGGCGTTGACTTTGTCGCCTTTGACAGCCGCTTGCGTGGCAGTGTCGAGTACTACGACCGCCGCAGTCAGGACCTGCTCTACAACTACACCGCTCCGCAGCCCCCGTTCATCTACAACTCGATTCTCGTGAACGTGGGCACGACCAAGGATACCGGTGTAGAGCTTGTCCTTGACTATGACGTGCTCACTAAGACGGCCCTCAAGTGGACGACTGGCATCAACTGGAGTACCGGTAAGACAAAGCTCACTAAGCTGTCGAGCGATGTGTATCAGATGAGTTATCTGGATCTGTACCGCAAACCCGGCGTGGGAACCAGCGAGTACTTCTTCCGCGTTGAGGAAGGCGGCACCATCGGCCAGTACTACGGCTTTGAGCACGCCGGTATCGACGAGAACGGTCTGCTCATGGTCTATGACAACGACGGCAAAGCCGTTCCCGCAGCCCAAGCTGACCCCGCTTGGAAGCGCAACATCGGCAATGGTGCCCCCAAGCATTTCCTCTCGTGGACCAACACGTTCACCTGGAATAATTGGGACCTGAGTATGCTGATGCGCGGAGCCTTCGGCTACAAGATCTTCAACATGCGCCGCTATGGCATGGGCCTGAAAGGTTGCGGAACCGACAATGTGTTGGCCACTGCCTATACCGACTATGCTGACGTCAACGCTGGCGGTAGCATCATTTCGAGCTACTTCCTCGAGAAGGGCGACTATTTCAAGCTTGACAACGTGACTCTGGGTTATACATTCATGCCCCAGAAGCGCAACCTGCTTGAGAGCCTGCGTGTTTATCTGTCAGCCAAGAACCTCTTCACCTTGACGGGCTACAAGGGTAATGATCCCTCGATTGTCACCTCGACAGGCATCACTCCCGGTATTGACTCCAACAGTGCCTATCCCCAGGCCTTCCAGCTTACACTGGGCGTGACCGTACGTTTCCACTAATCAATAAATAGACAAATGATTATGAAAGATTTCAAATATATCATCATAGCGATTGCAGTGAGCGTATTGGGTCTGGCATCGTGTACCGACCTGGACGAGAAGGTCAACGACCGCATCGACGCTACTGTGTATTATCAGAACGAGGCCAGTGTTAAGGGTGCCGTTGCCGCCATTTACAACCAGACGTCATCAACCCTGGCTGGTGAGAACTTCTTCCACCTGAGCGAGTATCCTGCCGACCAGCTCACCTGGCGTGTGTGGAACGGCGGACAGTGGGGCTGGGACGAGGCCATGAAGACGGTGCTCTCCTGGCACAACTGGAACAGCGAGTCCACCATTATCCAGAATGCCTGGTCGGGCGCATGGACTGCTGTCGGGCTTGCCAACCTGCTGCTCAATGACCTGGAAGGGCTGAATGCCGAAGACCTGGGCATGAGCCAGGACAAACTCAACCAGTATGTGGCTGAGGTGCGCACCATCCGTGCTTGGAACTACTACTGCCTGTTTGAACTGTGGGGAGGCGCATTGCCCCTGAACATCAAGTCGGGTAGCGAAGTGCCGGGTACTGCCGACCCCGATTGGGATGCCTCATGCCGTAAAATCTATGATTTCATTGCCGCCGAGCTTGATGAGACCTATTTGCAGCTGGCAAAGGAGGATGGCAGCCGCTCCACCGTCAATCGTGCCAATCAGGCGATGAACCGCCTGTTGAAGGCCCGCTTGCTGCTCAATGCCGAGGTGTTTATCAAGGAGGCCCATTACGACGAGTGCGAGGCGCTGTCCAAGCAGATCATCAACGGAGAGTACGGTACCTACCGTCTTGCCGACAATTACCGTGACCTGTACAGCATCGACAACGTGAAGTGCCCCGAGGTGATCTTTGCTCTCGCAGCCGAGGATGGCCAGGGTGCGGCCAACGCCATCAGCAACGTGCGCACGATGGTGGGCATGTGGTATGGCTATGCCGACTACTTCGGCCAGTCCTATGACGGAATCGGCGCATGGAACTGCGTGTGCCTCGTGCCCAGCTATGACAACTCAGGAACGGTATTGCCCACCGGAGGTACCGAGGGCGCGACGTGCTTCCTGGACGCTCCTTATAACGACAAGCTGGGTGCTCCCTACGAGCGCTTTGACGATCGCGACATACGCAAACAGAATTATGTGTATAATGTCACTACCGGCACTCATGGCCCCGGTATGTTCCTCAAGGGCGTGATGCGTGCCAACTTCGGTACCGGCGATGTCCTCAAGGCCGATGCCGACCGTGACGGCCAGGATCTGGTCTATGTGGATCAGGTGGGAACATTCTTGAACCAGGGCCGTACCCTCGAGACCGTCATGAGCCCCCGATGGGGCGAGACCAACTCGGGTGTCCGCCTGGTGAAGTATCCCCTTTATCCTACCAATGACGCCGGCGGATTCAAGTCGATTGACGATGTGCAGTTCCGCCTTGCTGAGGCCTATTACAACATTGCTGAGTGCGAGATGCGCAAGGGCAACAGTGGCGAGGCTAAGAATTATGTGGATGCTGTGCGTCAGCGCTACTTCACGGCTGCCAACAGGGCTTCGGCACTCTCCGTCCCCGGTCCCGGCTTCTCCACATTTGACATGGACTGGATGCTGAGCGAGTGGGGCAAGGAGTATCTGGGCGAGGGCAACCGCCGCCGCACCGACCTGCGCCGCTTCAACAAGTTCACTCAGGGCACCTGGTGGTTCTGGGGACGCGCTACCGAAGCTGGTATTGAGCTGCCCGCCAAGCGCAGCGAGAAGTATGAGTGGTATCCGCTGCCCCAGTCGGCGTTGACGGTTAACCCGGGCCTCGTGCAGAATCCCAATTATTAATTGTTATCACACATTATAACTACGATAAAGATATGAAAACAAGGAATATATACAGTCTGATAGTGGCGCTGCTGGCCGTCGCGTCTGTGATGACCGGTTGCTCAAAGGATGAGGATATCATCTTTGACCACGAGCGCCAGCAATTTGAGACTCGCGCCGACCGCATCCTGCTTGAGTTCATTGCCCCCTATGGTACTGCCGTGGACGAGGAAATCTTCATCATGGGTGCCTTCAATGGCGATAGTGCGTCGATGGGGCAGGAGCAGTGGAAACTCATGAAGGCTCCTGGCAGCGACGTCAAGTGGGGCATCTATCTGGATCCCTCCACTTTTGTATCGGGCAAGACGCTTGCCGACGGTTTCCGTTTCTACAGCACAACCCAGGGCAGCGAGTTCACCGTAAAGGGTGAACTGGCCAATCACCACGACAACCCGGGCGTGGGCACCTTTACCAACGTGTGGGGTGAGCGATGGGAAAGCTATTACTGGAGTGGTGACGGTCCCGAAATTGAGCATGACGGCTATGTGGTCTATGTGCTTGATGAGACTGGCTGGAACAACCTGAACCTGTACATGTGGGGCGACGTGAACGACCTGAATGGCGGTTGGCCCGGCATGGCACCGACTGGCAAACAGAAGATTGGTGGTACCGAGTACACCTACTTTGATATGGGCGCGGCCAACACTGGCTTGAACGAGAATCTCATCTTCAACAACGGTGAGGGCTCTCAGCTGGCCGACTTCAACTTCACCATCGACCGTGACGTCTATCTGCGTATTACCGCAAGCGGTGTCGAGGAACTGGGTGAGCCCGTCGTTGTCAACCATGACGGTTATGCTGTGTTCATCGTTAACAAGACCGGTTGGGACGCCATCACGCTCTACATGTGGGGTGACGTGAATGACCTGAACGGCGGCTGGCCCGGCATGGTGCCGACAGGCGAGCAGACCATCAAGGGTGTCACCTATACCTACTTTGACATGGGTGAGGCCAATACGGGCTTAAGCGAGAACCTCATCTTTAACAATGCAGGTGGTGGCTCGCAATTGGCCGACTATGCCTATACCATCGATCACGACGTCTATCTTGAGGTGACTGCCAGTGGCGTGACCGAGATTGATCCCAACACCTACACGGGTGGCGGCGACACTCCCGAACCCACTCCTGGTGAGACTCACTACATCTACATCGATAATCAGACCGGTTGGGACGCTATCACGCTGTATGCGTGGGGTGACAAGGAGTTCTTTGGCAGTTGGCCCGGTGCTGCGCCCACAGGTACAAAGGCCATCGACGGCGTGAACTACACTTATTGGGAATTCACAAGCGCCGGCGAGACGGAACACCTGATTTTCAACAACAATGGTGGCGGATCGCAGACGCCTGACTTTGATGTGGTGCTGGACAAGGACTACTACCTTGTTGTCACAGCTAGCGGGGCAGCCATAAAGTGAAGCTTATTCTAATTGTTTCAGGGCAGAATCTATAACCTGCTTCTTCAATTCTGCCCTGATTACTGCTTGAGGGAGGCATGAGGTCCGAAGTGCCTCCCTCAATAAAAAACTTCAGGTTTTTGAATTGCCATGTTTGACATTTAGAATATAAGCATTATATTTGCATTCGTAAACTTGAAATTAACAAATGAAACCAATTGTAGTCATGAAGAGAGTTCTATTATTAGCCCTGATGTGCCTGGCGATGAGCGTTGTGGCTGGTGCTAAGGACGTCAAGCTGAGTTCGCCCGACGGGTCGTTGACGGTGACCATCGGCGTTGACGGCGGTCAGGCGTGGTATCAGGTGAATCGAGGTAACGAGTTGATTATCGGTCGCTCAGAGTTGGGCCTGACGCTCAAGGACGGTGCCGACTTGCAGGGCAACTTCAAGCTGGGCAAGATGACACGCTCGTCGTTTGACGAGATTTGGGGGCAGCCATGGGGCGAGGACGCCCTGGTGCGCAACCACTACAACGAACTGAGGGCTGTCTTGCAGGAGAAAAGTGGCGCTAAACGCCAGTTGACGGTGACATTCCGCGCCTTTGACGACGGAGTGGCTTTCCGTTACGAGTTTCCCCGTCAGGCGGGCCTTCAGGACTTTGTCATCATGGACGAAGCCACGCAGTTTGCCCTGCCTGCCGATGCTCAGGCCTGGTCCATACCAGCGTTGACCCCCTACTATGAGGGCATCTACACCCGTGAGCCCGTGAGCCGCAAGGACAGCATCTCGGCTCCCGTGGCCCTAGAAGTCAATGATTCGCTGTACATGGCGATCATGGAGGCCAACCTGACCGATTACTCGACGATGAACCTCGCTGCCCGCGGCACGACACTCACTGTCGCCCTGGTGCCCTGGCAGAATGGTGACAAGGTGAGGGTGGGGGACACGCGTGTGAGCCCCTGGCGTGCCATCATCATTGGCCGCAAGGCCGCCGACCTGCTGCTCTCGCGCATGGCCCTGAACCTGAACGAGCCTTGCAAGATTGACGATACGTCATGGGTTAAGCCCTCCAAATATGTAGGCATCTGGTGGGCGTTGCAGAAGCAGCGCTGGACCTGGGCTCAGGGAGAGCGTCACGGGGCCACCACGGCAAACACCAAGCGCTACATCGACTTTGCCGCCCGTCACGGCTTTGGAGGCGTGCTGGTCGAGGGGTGGAACTACGGCTGGGACACCGATTGGACCAAGCACGGCGACGGCTTCTCGTTCACCCGGGCCTATCCCGACTATGACTTGGAGGGCCTGTGCCGCTATGCCGCCGAGCGTGGCGTGCGCATCATTGCCCACAACGAGACCGGTGGCGCCGCGCAGAACTACGAGAACCAATTGGAGGACGCCTACAGGCTCTATGAGTCGCTGGGCATCAACACGGTCAAGACAGGCTATGTGAACTCGCATTTCTATAATGGTGAGTTGCAGCACTCGCAGTGGGGCGTGCGTCACTTCCGCAAGGTCATTGAGACCGCCGCACGCCATCACCTGATGATTGTCAACCACGAGGGCGCCATGCCCAGTGGCATCCAGCGCACGTGGCCCAACCTCATCGGCACCGAGAGCATGCGAGGCCAGGAGTATAACGCGTTTGACCGTCGTGGCGGCAACCCGCCTTACCACGAGTGCGTCCTGCCGTTCACGCGCGGCCTGGGTGGTCCCATGGATTTCACTCCCGGCATCTTTGAGTACCGCAACGACGCCGTTCCCGGTACACGCCCGCAGACGACGCTCGCCCATCAGCTGGCTGAATATATTGTCATATACAGCCCCGGCCACATGGCCGCCGATGAGATTGAGAACTATGAGCACCAGCCCGCCTTCAAGTTCATCGAGGACGTGCCCACCGACTGGCAGCGCACCCTAGTGCCCCATGCGGCGATAGGCCAGTATGTGACCTATGTGCGTCAGCAACGTGGCACCGACAACTGGTATATCGGTAGTGTGACCGACAGTCAGGCCCGCGACCTGGACCTGCCGCTCGACTTCCTTGATGCGGATAAGCGCTACATGGCCATCATTTATGAGGACGGTCCTGATGCCGACTATCGCACCAATCCCTATCCGATGACCATCCGTCGCCTGGAAGTGGACCGCAGCACTGTGCTCCAGCTGCATCTGGCACCTGGTGGAGGCGTAGCTATCCAGCTGCTGGCCCAGTAGAATTGAGGCATCTATAGCATAAAACATGAGGCAACGAGTCGCAGCCCGTTGCCTCATGTTTTAATGACTGTTGATCTCTATTTCTTGCCGGTCATGATGTCGAGAACCATCTGGTCGGTGGCACACATGGCATCGGCACCGATGACGGTGAGGTTGCGGATGCTGCGGTCCACATCGTCGTCGATGATGCCCTCGGCACTGGTGACGTGGCGGCCTTCCATGGCCAGCACGGCGCTCAAGAGTGCCGTGGACACGCCTGAGGCGATCTTCAGGGCGCAGCTGGGTTTAGCGCCGTCACAGATCATGCCCGTGAGGTTGGCGATCATATTTTTCACGGCATAGCAGATGCGGTCATAGTCGCCGCCCATCAGATAGGTGATGCCGCACGAGCTGCCTATCGAGGCCGTGGCTTAGCGTGAGCGCGCGGATGAGTTCTTCCTCGGTATTCTCGTTCTCCATGGCATAGACGGCTACGGGATTGGTGGCACAGATGCCCTGGTTGCCCGAGCCGCTATTGCTCATCACGGGGATGAGGGCACCGCCCATGCGGGCATCGGTGGCCAGAGCGGTCTTGGAGAGGATGCGGGAGAAGATGGTGTTGCCAAAGATGCCGTGGCTCAGCGGCCTGTCCATGGTCTTGCCCAGGCAGTGGCCGTAGTTGCCCTTGACCGACTCCTGGGCGGCCTTGAGGTTGTAGTCACGGGTCTCGAGAATGAAGCGTATCTCGTTGAGTGGGGCCTGCATGGCAAAGTCATAGACCAGGCGCAGGTTGAGCGTGATATCATCCTCGTCGCAGTCACCGCTGTGGCTCGCCTGCTCGTCGAGCAGCACCTCGTCGTCACGGGTGACGCTGACGAAGTGGGTGTGTGACCCCTGGATGATGGCACAAGCCTTGTGGCCGCCGCCCTCGCACAGGATTTCGACATAGAGCTTGTCGCAGCAGTCTTGCTTGAGCTGGATGTCGATGCGACCCTCGTCGATGTACTGCTTGCCCTGCTCGATGGCCTCGGGGCACACGTCCTTGATGACCTCGAGTTGGTATTCGCTCTTGCCGATAAGGGCTCCCAGGGCGATAGCAATGGGCAGGCCAATCATTCCTGTGCCGGGTATGCCCACGCCCATGGCGTTCTTGAGGATGTTGGCACTCAGCAGTGCGGTAATCTTCTCGGGTCGGCAGCCCAATGCCTCGGTTGCTCGGCTCACACACAATGCCACTGCCATAGGCTCGGTACAGCCCACGGCAGGGACAACCTCGCGCTTCATCAACGCGATAATCTGCTCTCTAGTCTTCTCTTCAATCATTATGTTTTAGTTTTTAGTTGTAAGTTTTAAGTTTTAAGTATAATTACCATCGCCTGAAAAACCGATGAGACAATAGTATTATTACTTACAACTAAAAACTTAAAACTTACAACTCAAATTTATTCTTTGAATTTTGTCAGGCCGCCGTCCAGGAATTCGAGGAAGGCGGGCACGTCCTCCTTGTAGCTGAATGAGCCGCTCAGGGCGTTGCCCTGCGGATCGACGCACACATAGAACGGCTGTGTGTTGCTGCCGAACTTGTAGCGCTGCAGGTAGCTCCACTTGTCGCCGATCGTGCGCAGTGTGCGCTTCTCGCCAGTGGCCTCGGTTACCTCGATGGGCTCGGGCAACGGACGCTTGTCGTCAACAAACAGTGAGATGAGCACATAGTCCTTGTTCAGCTTGTCGGCCACGCTAGGATCGGTCCACACGGCGGCCTCCATCTTGCGGCAGTTCACGCAGCCAAAGCCCGTGAAGTCCAGGAAGACGGGTTTGCCGGCAGCGGCAGCGGCAGCCATGCCCTGCTCGTAGTCGGTGTAGGCGGCACGCACCTCCTTGGTGTTGAGGTTGAAGTCCTGGGTGTTCATGGGGGGCGAGAAGGCACTCACGGCCTTGCACGGTGCGCCCCACAGGCCTGGAATCATATAGATGGCGAAGGCGATTGAGATCAGTCCGCCCATGATACAGATCACGGGCATGGGCTTGGTCTCGTCGCCAGGCATGAC
This sequence comes from uncultured Prevotellaceae bacterium, assembly GCA_900319525.1. Taxonomy (GTDB): domain Bacteria; phylum Bacteroidota; class Bacteroidia; order Bacteroidales; family Muribaculaceae; genus Sodaliphilus. The sequence goes on from ONOU01000015.1 coordinate 81,020, forward strand.
GATATCGCTCTGGAACTTGAGTTTGCCGATGAGGTAGAGGCCCAGCAGACCGAAGATGGCGATCCACAGGCACAAGAACACCTCGCGGTCCATCAGGTGCCAGCCGTAGGCCAGGTCGGCCACAGAGAAGAACTTGCAGGCAAATGCCAGTTCGATGAAGCCGAGCGTCACCTTGAGGATGTTCATCCAGCCGCCCGACTTGGGGGCCGACTTCAACCACGAGGGGAACAGGGCGAACAGCGTGAATGGCAGCGCCAGGGCCAATGCGAAGCCCAGCATGCCGATGGCTGGCCCCCAGAAGTTGCCACTAGTGGCAAAGTCAACCAGCAGGAAGCCGATGATGGGACCCGTGCAGGAGAAGGATACCAGCACGAGAGTGAAGGCCATCAGGAAGATGGACAGCAGGCCGCTGGTTGTGCTGGCCTTGTTGTCAACGGCGTTGGACCACTTGCTGGGCAACTTGATCTCGAACATGCCGAAGAACGACAGCGCGAATACAACCAGCAGCAGGAACAGGAAGATGTTGAACACGGCATTGGTCGAGAGGGCGTTCAGCGCACTGGGACCGAAGATCGCCGTCACAATTAGGCCTAACAGTAGGTAGATGACAACAATCGAGATGCCATAAGTAACGGCGTCCTTGATGCCCTTTTTCTTGTTATCCTTGGCACGCTTGAGGAAGAAGCTCACCGTCATGGGAATGATGGGCCACACGCACGGCGTGAACAGCGCTACCAGTCCGCCCAGCAGACCCATCATGAAGATCCACCACAATGAGCGGCTACTGCTGCCACCAGCGGTGCCGTCGATGGCCTGGATGTCACCCACCACGGGTTTCCACAGCGCGTCATGGTCGAGGGCCGCAAGTGCCGCACTATCGATGGGAGCACCCATCGCGGCGCTATCGGCAGCGACGGCTGCCAGAGCAGCGAGCGAGTCGGCCTTGGCCTTGGCTAGAGCCTCGGCCTTCTCTTGCTCCTCCTTGTTCTTGTCGGCCTCGCCGTCAACAGCTGGCGACTTACCGGCCTTCTTCAGGCTCACGCTGCTAGGCGGCAGACACGACTGGTCGTTGCACGCGCCATACTCCAGGTCGGCATCGATGTCGTAGTTGGGCTTGGTGAACTTTACCTTCTGCACAAACTGCACGTTGTTCTCAAAGTAACGCAGCTTAGCGCCGAACATCTCGTCAAACTGCGAGATTTCCTTGCCCACGGCCTTGAGCTTGCCCACGGGTTCCACTCCATCCCGCTTGTGGAAGGTGATGCTGGCCTCGGTGGGTCCTAGGTCGCCCAGGTTGGTGGAATACACATGCCATCCCTTATCAATTTTTCCAGTAAATACGATTTCACCCTCGCTGGAACCGTTGGTGGTCTTCAGTTGGGAGGTAAAGGTCACGGGATTAGCCATTTGGGCGGCGGCAAGCATCGCTACCGTCACCATCGTCAGCAACATTGCAATCTTCTTCATCATCTTCTATTACGTTTTGGCTTTGTTAATGTTTAATCCGCAAAATTAAGAAAAATTCTCTTTATGAAATCAAATAGTGACATATTTCGTGCTATGAGGCATATTTTTATTATCTTTGCCACAAAATAAGAACTTATAAAATATCGAAATTATGAAGAAATTGATTTTATCCATGCTTGCGGGCATGATGGCGATGGGTGCATTGGCCCAAGGCGGAAAATTCACTGTAAAAAGCACCTTTGAGGGCCGTGGTGACTCGGTGGGATTGGTACTTGTTGATATCAAGAGTTCTCAGACCGTCGAGAGGCAGGTTCTTCAGGTCAATGCTCAGATGCATGAAATGTCCTATGAATTGAAGGATGCGGCGATGCTCTTCGTGCTGGACAATAACAATACGAGAGGCTATATCTCAATGCCTGCCATTCCGGGCGAAACCGTTGAGATCTATCGTGATGGCAGCAACATCACGCATTGCAGGGGTTCACAGTTCTATGTGGACTATGATATCGCCGAGCAGAGCATTGAGCAACCGATGATGGCGTTGAAGAACTTTGCGGGCGAATGCCAGTATCGCATCAATCAAGGCGTTCCGCAGGAGCAGGTGATGAAGGATTATGAGGAGCGGGTGCCTGTGCTCACCCAGGCCCTCGCCGATGCTGTGATGACTTATGTCAAGGCCCATCCCGACCAGGACGCCTCTGCAGCGCTGATCGCTTTGCTCGAGGACGACACCGAGTCGATCGAGGCTGCAGCAGCCTTGTTGACCGACCGTGCCCGTGGCAGCGTGGCCGCTAACTTGTACAAGTCCAACTTGGAGGCCGCCCAGAAGGAGGCCGAGGAAGAAGCCCGCCAAGAGGCCATGGCCGGTAACCCGGCTCCAGACTTCACGCTCAACGACATCAATGGCAAGCCGTTGGCGCTGAGTAGCCTGCGTGGCAAGTGGGTCATTATTGACTTCTGGGGCTCATGGTGCAAGTGGTGCATCAAGGGTATCCCCGACATGAAGGAATATTACACCAAATACGGCGACAAACTCGAGATCCTGGGCGTGGACTGCAACGACACTGTCGAGAAGTGGAAAGCTGCCGTCAAGGAGTACGAACTGCCCTGGGTACACGTTTATTGGGACAAGGACGACGAGAACGGTGACAACCCGCTGGAATTGTACGGTGTGCGCGGTTTCCCCACCAAGGTTGTCGTTGATCCTAAGGGCAACGTGGCCAAGGTCATCGTGGGCGAGGATCCCGCCTTCTATGACTACCTGGACGAGGTGCTGAAATAAGAAATAATGTTCAGTAAACCGTGGCTTAGCCACGGCCCACAAAACCACAAAACCACAAAACAACATATTATATGAACCATACCCAATGTTTGATTATCGGTTCCGGCCCGGCCGGTTACACCGCAGCAATCTATCTGGTGCGCTCGGCCATCGACTGCTTGCTCATTGAGGGCTTGCAAGTGGGTGGACAGCTGACACAGACGACCACTATTGAGAACTTCCCCGGCTTCCCCGAGGGTGTTGACGGATTCCAACTGATGGACAACATGCGCCAGCAGGCCGTGAACTTGGGTGCCAAGATGAAATCGGGCCTAGTGTCCAGTATCGACATGAACCAGCGTCCGTTTGTCGTTACGCTCGACGGTGGTGAGCAAATGACGGCCGACACCATCATTGTGGCCACGGGTGCCACAGCCAAGTATCTGGGCCTGCCCGACGAGACGAAGTATGCAGGACAGGGCGTATCGGCCTGCGCAACCTGCGACGGCTTCTTCTACCGCAAGAAAGTCGTTGCCGTTGTGGGTGGTGGCGACACCGCCTGTGAGGAGGCCGACTACCTGAGCCATCTGGCCAACAAGGTCTACTTGATCGTGCGCAAGGACTATCTGCGCGCCAGCGAGGCGATGCAGCAGCGCGTCAAGGATAACGATAAGATTGAAATCCTGTTCAACACCAATACCGTTGGCCTCTTTGGCGAGAACGGTGTGGAAGGTGCCCATCTGGTGCGCTTCAAGGGAACCGACAAGGAGGAACTGTTTGACATCGCTATCGACGGCTTCTTCCTGGCCATCGGCCACCGTCCCAACACCGAGTTCCTGGACGGCCAAATCGACCTCGACGAGCAGGGCTATATCAAGCTCACGGGCCACAATACCGCGACAAATTTGGAGGGCGTCTTCGCTGCTGGTGACGTTGCTGACCCGCATTACCGTCAGGCTATCGTAGCTGCCGCCGCAGGCTGCCGCGCCGCCATCGACGTGAAACAGTTTCTAGCTTGATATTGACGAGATGGATACCATAGAGATAATCATATTTGTGCCGATTGCCCTGATGCTGCTTGCCCTTGCCTTCGTCATCTTGAAGGGCAAGGGTGATGGACTCATTGCGGGCTACAACACAGCCAGCAAAGAAGAACAGGAAAAGTACAATATCAAGCGATTGAGGATAGTCGTCGCGGCGATGATATTGTTTGTGCCGGCAATGATTATGGTGGCAGCCTGTTTTGACGATATTACTGGCATTACGCTGGATTTCCTGCCAGTGTTGCTCATAGGCGTTGCCGTCGGCATCATCCTCGTCTTCACCTGGTGCAAGAAAAAATAGAAAACCGAAAGAAGAGAAAGAAAAGGCAATCTGATATCGTTGGATTGCCTTTTTGTGTAGGCAATGATGCTGACATGACCACCCTGATCGATTACCTGCTGAACGGCGAGTAGTAAACAAGGCATTTGGAAAAAGCCTGATTAAGGAATTAAAACTGCCCGTAAAGCTGATGCTTTGCGGGCGGTATGTGTACTACTATGTCCTGTTTGTTTGCTATTGTTCTTGGGAAACGTCTTTGTTGTTGCTCATCACCAGGTCGTGGGTGCGTTGCATGAAGCGGGTGAACTCGCCCTTGCTGTCGGGGCGCAGCAGGTCGGGGCGGGCCTCGGGGATGAGGACGTAATTCTCGCCTCGGGCTTTGGGCTTCTGGACAAAGAAGAGCTTGTAACGGGGATTGTCGATGACGGCATGGTCACCTTCCATCCTGAGCGAAACCTTGACCATGGCTCCGCCACGACAGTCGATGTCGCTCTGGTTGCTGATGAAGTTGCCCATGCTATAGACCAGCAACACGTCTTTGTCAAATTCCTCGCTGTGTCGCACCTCCATGGGCTCCACCACGTGAGGATGGCCACCGATGATGAGGTCCACACCCTGACTGACCAGCCAGTCGGCGAGATTGCGCTGTGACGCTACGGGCTTGAGCTGGTACTCGATGCCCCAGTGCAGGTTCACGCAGATAGCATGAGCTCCGCGTTCCCGAGCCAGAGCTATGTCGGCAGCAATCTGCTGCTGATCGATGAAATCGACGATGACATTGCCCTGGATGGGGATGCCATTGGTGCCATAGGTATAGTCCAGAAAGGCGATTTTGACGCCCTTGACGTTGACGATGTAGGGGATCAGACGGTCACGTTCCTGCTGGTTACGGTAGGTGCCGATGTGGGCGATACCCATCGAGTCCAGCGCCTGACATGTGCGTATCAGGCCCTTGTCGCGGCGGTCCAGACAGTGGTTGTTGGCCGTGAGGAACAGGTCGAAGCCCACGTCGCGCAACGTCTGGGCATAGCTGTCGGGGGCGCTAAAGCAAGGATAGCCCGTATAGGGCTTGCCTCCCAGCGGGCACTCCAGATTGACCACTGCCAGGTCGGCCCACGTGATGTCACCCTTGAGCTGCTCAAAGCAGGGGCTGTAGTCATAGGTGCCGTCAGGCTGCTGGGCCGCAGTGATTTGTGGCGCATGCTGCATTGCATCGCCTACAAATGTCAAATTGACCGTGTTGTTGCTCTGTAGCAACGACACGACCGACAGCAGCAATATGGAGAGTAGCTTCATACCTATGATATCTTGCCCCCACGCTAAGCCGCAAAGTCGCTAAGATTTATTATAAGAAAAACAATTCTTTGCGTCTTGGCGCCTTAGCGTGAGGCGGGTTGGCAAAGGTTAACGGCCGCGCTTGGCAGCCCTGGCTTGTGCCTTGGCGTTGCGCATCATCTGCATGGGATTGGTCGAAACCTGGTGCATGACCTTGCGCATCGACAGGAATTGCTTCAACAGGCGGTTGACCTCCTCGACACTGGTGCCGCTACCGGCAGCGATGCGCTTGCGGCGGCTGGCGTCGATGATGTCGGGGTTGGAACGCTCCTGAGGCGTCATCGAGCCGATGATGGCTTCCACGCCCTTGAATGCGTCGTCTGGGATATCGATGTCCTTGATGGCCTTGCCCACGCCAGGAATCATTGATGCCAGGCTCTTGAGGTTACCCATTTTCTTGATCTGTTTGATCTGCTTCATGAAATCGTCAAAGTCAAACTTGTTTTGCTTGATCTTTTTCTCCAATTTCTCGGCCTCGGCCTCATCGTACTGCTGCTGCATGCGGTCAACAAACGACACGATATCACCCATACCCAGGATGCGGTCGGCCATACCTGACGGACGGAACGGATCCAGGTCGGTCATCTTTTCGCCGATACCCACAAACTTGATGGGCTTGTCAACGACGGCGCGGATCGACAGCGCGGCACCGCCACGGGTGTCACCGTCGAGCTTGGTGAGCACGACGCCGTCAAAGTCCAGGCGGTCGTTGAAGGCCTTGGCCGTGTTCACGGCGTCCTGACCGGTCATCGAGTCCACGACGAACAACGTCTCGTTGGGGTGAATGGCATCCTTGATGGCCTTGATCTCGACCATCATCGCCTCGTCAACGGCCAGGCGGCCAGCGGTATCGACAATCACCAGGTCATAGCCTTGCTGCTTGGCATGCTCGATGGCGTGCAGCGCGATGGCCACGGGATCCTTGCTCTCGGGCTCGCTATAGACGGGCACCTCGATCTGCTCGGCGATGGTCTTCAACTGCTCGATGGCGGCGGGACGGTACACGTCACAGGCTACAAGCAGCGGTTTGCGTTTTTCCTTGCCCGTCTTGAGGCGGTTGGCCAGCTTGCCGGTGAAGGTGGTTTTACCTGAACCCTGAAGACCGGACATCAGGATGACAGCCGGATTACCCTCGATGCTGAAGGTGGCTTCCTCGCCGCCCATGAGTGCTGCCAACTCGTCATGTACGATCTTGACCATTAACTGGCTCGGGTTGACGGCATTGATGACGTTCTGGCCCATAGCTTTGGCCTTGACGTCATCGACAAACCTCTTGGCTACCGGGTAGCTGACATCGGCGTCAACCAGCGCGCGGCGCACTTCCTTGAGGGTTGATGCTACGTTGATTTCGGTGATGCGGCCTTGTCCTTTCAGGACCTTGAATGACCGTTCAAGTTTTTCTGATAAATTTTCAAACATATTGTGATTGAGGTTTTTATGATTTCGTCTTAAACATCGCAGGGTGGTGCGGAAGTGTTAAAATCTGTTATTTCTTCTTTGGGATTAAGCGGTTGGTCGCCGTGTCGGGGAAGACGATTTGCGGCTTGAACTCGCGGCCCTCTTCGGGCGTGACGATGGCATAGGCCATGATGATGACAATGTCGCCCACCTCGACCTTGCGTGCCGCAGCCCCGTTCAGGCAGATGGTGCCCTTGCCGCGTTCGCCCGCGATGGCATAGGTGTCCAGCCGTTCGCCGTTGTTCACGTCAACGATGTACACGCGCTCGCCCTCGATGATGCCGGCGGCATCCATCAGGTCCTGGTCAATCGTGATGCTGCCGATGTAGTTGAGGTTAGCATCGGTGACCGTCACGCGGTGTATCTTGGATTTCATGACTTGGATGAACATAATTTCAGTTTTAAGTTTTTAGTTGTAAGTTTTAAGTACGGTTACTAACGCCTAATCCTAATGCTTAAAGCTTCTTGTAGGTGATGTTGTCGATCTCGCGCACGTCGCCGCAATAGACGGTGATGCAGCCGACGATGTAGTCGCTGTCGTCCCAGTTGGCGACGGGCTGCAGCGTGATGCCATCGCAGATCGAGAAATACTCCACCTCCATCTCGGGCCAAGCATTGAGTGTGGCCACAACCCAGTCGTGGGTCTGCTCCACGGTATGGTCCTTGGCAAACTCCAGGCTGCGCTGCAGGGTGGCATAGATCTGCGGAGCCACCTTGCGCACCTCGGGAGTGAGGCGCACGTTGCGGCTGCTCTTGGCCAGGCCGTCGTACTCGCGGATGCAGGGGCACTGCACAATATCAATATTGAATCCCAGCTGCTTGAGCATCGCACGGATCACGGCAATCTGCTGGAAGTCTTTTTCGCCAAAGTAGGCACGGTCGGGCATTACCCATGAGAAGAGCTTGCTCACGATCTGGCACACGCCATTGAAGTGGCCGGGGCGCATGGCACCCTCCATTACCTGCTGGACGGGTCCGAGGTCAAACACGCGGGTGTCGGGCTCGGGATATATTTCTTCGACAGTGGGCATGAAAGCGATGTCCACGCCACAGGCCTCGAGCATCGCGGCATCGCGCTCGGCGGTGCGTGGATAGGTGCGCAGGTCTTCCTTGTTGTTGAACTGCGTGGGGTTGAGGAAAACGCTCACGACAACGGCGTCGTTCTCCTTGCGAGCGCGCTCGACGAGCGACTTGTGACCCTCGTGCAGGGCGCCCATTGTGGGCACCAGACCTATAGACTTGCCTGCCTGGCGCAAGGCGTCAACAGCCTCACGCAACTCACTGACCTTGCTGATAATCTTCATTGTCAATCTTGAATCTAGATAATAGATAATGTGAATTCAAACTGCAAAATTACTACTCTTCACCCACATTGGCAAATTGCGTGCCAACTTTTTCCCTAAAACGTGTTTTTCATCACTTTTTATCTTGTCGCGGTGAGTGAGTGTTTGGAATACTTTTTTAAAAAGTGGCGGCAAAATTTTGTGTATCTGTGGATAAAGTCGTACCTTTGCACCCGCTTTTTTAGAAATAAATAGTTTACATACAATACACAAGACAAGTAATGAACGTAAGTTTTGAACAAATTGATGCGGTGAACGGACTGCTCACCGTTGAGCTCAAGAGAGAAGATTTTGCTAGCGACGTGAACAAGGAAGTCGCTGCTATGGGCGTGCGCCACCCGTTGAAGGGTTTCCGCCCGGGTAAGGCCCCCAAGAACTTGTTGATGAAGTTCTACGGCCCCAGTGTAACTGCCGACGTTGTTGACCGCAAGGTGAGCCGCGCGCTGTATGACTACATCCGCGAGAACAAGCTGCAGGTGCTGGGTGAGCCTCTGCCCAACGAGGACACCAAGGTAGATATCATGAAGGACGAGGAGATGACCTTCAAGTATGACCTGGGACTGGCTCCCGCCATTGAGCTCAAGCTCAACAAGCGCATCAATGTGCCTTATTACAATATTGAGGTGACCGATCAGATGATCGATGACGCTATCGCCCATGACCGCAAGCGCCTGGGCACCCTCGTTGACGGCGAGGTGAGTGACAAGGAGTCGATGCTGCGTGGCTCGATGATCGAGCTCGACGAGCAGGGTAACGACAAGGAAGGTGGCATCAAGGTGGAGCGCACCGTGATCTCGCCGCGTTACATGAACGACGAGGACGAGGCTGCCAAGTTTGTCGGCGTCAAGGTGGGTGACACGTTCACCTTCAACCCCCACAAGGCCTATAACGGTAACGTGGCCGAGCTGTCGGGTCTGCTCAACGTTGACCGCAGCGATGCCGACGTGAAGAGCGACTTCCGCATCACCATCGAGGAGATCAAGGTGAACCAGGATGCCGAGATGAACGAGGAGTTCTTCAAGGGCGTGCTGGGTACCGAGACCGAGGTTAAGGATGAGGCTGCCTTCCGCGAGGCTATGCGCGACATGATTGTCAGGGCTAATGTCCCCGAGAGCAATTACCGCTTCACCGTTGACGCTCAGCGCATTCTCACTGACAAGGCTGGCGAATTGCAGTTGCCCGAGGAGTTCCTGAAGCGATTCCTGAAACTGCGCCGCGAGCAGGACGAGAAGAACAATGGCGAGGTTACCGAAGAGGAAGCCCAGAACATGTTCAAGCAGCTGCGTTGGCAACTCGTGAAGGATCACCTGGCTCAGGAACTGGGCATCAAGGTCGAGAAAGAGGATATCGACAACGCCGCCTTCATCTTCGCCCAGCAGCAGCTGTCGCAGTATGGCATCTACAATGCCCCCGAGGATCTTGTTAAGCAGCAGGCCGAGCGCTTCATGCAGGACGACCGTGCGCGCGAGATGATCCAGGAGCATGCCATCGACAACAAGTTCTATGCCGCTGTCAAGGAGGCCGTGAAGGTTAACGAGAAGTCGATCAGCGTTGAGGACTTCCGCAAGCTTTACGAGGAGAAGTAATTTCCATTACCATAGCATTAATAATGTGGGGCAGGGTAGTGACTCTGCTCCACATTGTTTTTAAGCGGGTGTGTCATAATTTGATCGCAAAAGATAATATCCGTGCTGCGCACGGAGAAATTAAACAAAATTTGTATAAAAATTAAAAAAATAATTTTTTATTATATTTTTATCAATAATTTTGCCTAATTTATCGGCCGTAAGGCCGATTAAAAACACGATGCTGAATTATGACACAGACTCAGTTTAGAGCCTAGAGTTTAGGATTTAGGGTCTAGAGTTTAGGGTTTAAGGGGGAAAGTTTAAAGATTATGTCTTTTTGTCATGTTACTGGTGTTTGGCGCAGTTATTGTCTGGGGTTAAAAGCATGAAATAATTCTCATGTCAATAAAAAAGTTTCCCAAACCTGTGTGGGAATGAGAAAAAAATAGTATCTTTGAAAAAAATAATTATTCAACACTAGAAAAACAGAAGAATCAGATGGAAAACGATTTCAGAAAATTTGCAGTGCATCACTTGGGGATGAACGGATTAGCCCTGGACCAGTATGCTGCCGGGGTGAGTAACAATTACATTTCGCCCACCATTATGGAGGAGCGCAAGCTGAACGTGACTCAGCTCGACGTGTTTTCCCGCTTGATGATGGACCGCATCATTTTCCTGGGCACCCAGGTCGATGACTATAGCGCCAATGTCGTCCAGGCTCAGTTGCTTTATCTCGACACCTCGGACCCTGGCAAGGATATCTCGCTGTATATCAACTCTCCCGGTGGCTCGGTATATGCCGGCCTGGGCATCTATGACACGATGCAGTTTATCAACAGCGACGTTTCCACCATCTGCACCGGCATGGCCGCATCGATGGCCGCCGTGCTGCTGGTTGCCGGCCAGAAGGATAAGCGCTTTGCCTTGCAGCACAGCCGCGTGATGATCCATCAGCCGATGGGCGGCATCAGCGGTCAGGCGTCGGACATCGAGATTACCTCCCGCGAGATCCTCAAGCTCAAGCAGGAACTCTACACAATCATCAGCGACCACTCGGGTCAGCCCTATGACAAGGTGTATGCCGACAGCGACCGTGACTACTGGATGACCGCTGCCGAAGCCAAGGATTATGGCATGATCGACAAAGTCCTTGTCCGCGAGAAACCTGCTGAGAAACCCGCTGAGTAACTGTAAGATGGCAAAAAAGAAAGATACAACAACACTGTATTGCAGCTTCTGTGGGCGCAGTGACCGTGAGGTCGAGCTGATGTTGCCGGGCATGAACGGTTGCATCTGTAACGACTGTGCCGAGCGGGCGGTGGAACTGTCGCGGGAGTATCTCAACAAGATGTCCTCGTCGATGCTTCCCGATCTGGACATGGACAGCCTGCCCAAGCCAGAGGAAATCAAGGCATATCTCGATCAGTATGTGATTGGCCAGGAGACGGCCAAGCGCTACCTGTCGGTCGCCGTCTATAACCACTACAAGCGCTTGAACCAGAAGCGTGACGACGACATCGATATCGAGAAGAGCAACATCATCATCGTGGGTCCCACCGGCACGGGCAAGACCCTGCTTGCCAAGACCATCGCACGGATGCTGAAAGTGCCCTTTGCCATCGTTGACGCCACGGTGCTGACCGAGGCCGGATATGTGGGCGAGGATATCGAGAGCCTGCTGACCCGACTGCTGGCGGCATGTGACTACAATGTCGCCGAGGCCGAGCGAGGCATCGTCTTTATCGACGAGATCGACAAGATCGCGCGCAAGGGCGATAACCCGTCAATCACGCGTGACGTGAGCGGCGAGGGCGTGCAGCAGGGCCTGCTCAAGCTGCTTGAGGGCTCGGTGGTCAACGTGCCTCCTCAAGGAGGCCGCAAGCATCCCGAGCAGAAGATGATTGCCGTTGATACCAAGAATATCCTGTTCATCTGTGGCGGAGCATTTGAGGGTATCGAACGCAAGATTGCCCAGCGCCTCAATACCCATGTCGTGGGTTATGGCGCCAGCAACCACGTGAGCAGGACCGACCGTGACAAGCTGTTGCATTTTGTGGCCCCACAGGACCTGCGCAGCTATGGTCTGATTCCCGAGATCATCGGCCGCCTGCCCATCCTGACCAACCTTGAGCCGCTGGACCGTGACGCGCTGCTGCGCATCCTCACCGAGCCCAAGAACGCCATCGTGCGCCAGTACAAGAAACTCCTGGAGATGGACGGAGTGGAACTGGTCATTGATGATGACGTGTTGACCTTTGTCGTGGACAAGTCAATCGAGTACAAGCTGGGAGCCCGAGGCCTGCGAAGCCTGTTCGAGACCATCATGATCGATGTCATGTATCAGGCACCGTCGCTCAAGGAGAAACGCTACGTGCTTACCCGCGAATTTGCCGAGCGCCAGCTCTCCAAGTCCAATTTTGACTTGCTGGCCTCCAATTCCTGATGTCTGGAGTCATCAGCCTTGGGCATCCGTTGGGATTGATTTTCCCGCAGTTGTGCAATGCTGATGACTTGAGACTTAAGGGGACTTCTATAAAAAATTACCAAAATGATAGTTTTTTAGTGTTGGATGTCTTTGGCCGCTTTTCGGCGGGTTTTGCCTTACCTTCCTGGACCATAGCTTGCAATGCTCCTGCTAAGGCCAGTCAAAATCTGCTCGAGACTCAATACAAATCCATTCCAAGCTAATTTATAGAAGTCCCCTAAAAATATTTTTCTTGAAAATTATCTCCAGTTCCTAAAATTGTACTATATTTGTGAAATCATTGAAACCCTTAACCTTGAATTATGGCGAAAAACAATAAGTTAACATCCGCACTGAAGGAATACTTCGGTTTTGAGACGTTTAAAGGCAACCAGGAAGCGATCATCGAGAATCTGCTTGCTGAGCATGACACGTTTGTGTTGATGCCCACAGGCGGGGGCAAGTCGTTGTGCTACCAGTTGCCGGCCCGCATCATGGAAGGCACAGCCATTGTTATATCGCCGCTCATCGCCCTGATGAAGAATCAGGTCGATGCCATGCGCAGCTACAGTGAGGAAGACGGTATAGCCCATTTCTTGAACTCATCGCTCACCAAGCAAGCGATTGAAGAAGTGAAGAATGACGTGCGCAGTGGCCGTACCAAGCTCCTGTATGTAGCTCCCGAGTCGCTGACCAAGGAGGATAATGTGGCCTTCTTGAAGGATGTGCCCATCTCATTCTATGCTATCGACGAGGCTCACTGTATATCGGAGTGGGGCCATGATTTCCGCCCTGAATACCGCAACATCCGCCCGATCATCAACCGCATCGGTGTCCGTCCCATCATCGCATTGACGGCCACCGCAACGCCTAAGGTGCAGCATGATATCCAGAAGAACCTGGGTATGACCCAGGCCGCCGTGTTCAAGTCATCGTTCAACCGTCCCAACCTGTATTATGAGGTGCGTCCCAAGACCAAGGACGTGGATCGCGAGATCATCAAGTTCATCAAGGCCAACGAGGGCAAATCGGGCATTATCTACTGCCTGAGCCGCAAGAAGGTCGAGGAACTGGCCGAGGTGCTGCGCCTCAACGATATCAAGGCGCTGCCCTATCATGCAGGCATGGAGAGCGCGGTGCGCAGCAACAATCAGGACGCATTCTTGAGCGAGGATGTTGACGTGATTGTAGCGACCATCGCCTTCGGTATGGGTATCGACAAGCCCGATGTGAGGTTTGTCATCCATTATGATATCCCCAAGAGCCTGGAGGGTTACTACCAGGAGACCGGCCGTGCCGGCCGTGACGGGGGCGAGGGCAAGTGCATCACCTTCTATTCCCGCAAGGACCTGGACAAGCTCGAGAAGTTCATGCAGGGCAAGCCCATCGCCGAACAGGAGATCGGGAAGCAGTTGCTGCTCGAGACTCGCGACTATGCCGAGTCGTCGGTTTGTCGCCGCCGCTCGCTGCTGCACTACTTTGGCGAGACCTACGAGCAAGAGAACTGTGGCAACTGCGATAACTGCCTCAAGCCCAAGAAGCGTGTCGAGGCCAGCGAAGAGCTGCGTGCCGCCATCGAGACGATCATCGCCCTGCGCGAGCGCTTCAAGCCCGAATATGTTGCCCATGTGATGATGGGCGACGCCACTCCCGAGATTCAAGGCTACAAGCACAATGAACTGGACGTGTTTGGCTGTACTGAAGAGCGTGACGAGAAGTTCCTGCTGGCGGTCATCCGCCAAGGTGTCTTTGCCGACTATCTGGCCAAGGATATCGAGAACTATGGCGTCATCAAGGTGACCAAAGAGGGCAAGAATTTCCTTAACAGCCGTGAGAAATTCTGGATTGTTGAGGATAACCCCTATACCGAGATGATGGACGAGGAACTGCATGGCGGTGGCAGCGGAGCTGTCGATGCCGAGCTGTTCAGCATCCTCAAGGACCTGCGCCGCAAGATTGCCAAGCAGCACGGGCTGCCCACCTATGTTATCTTCCAGGAGCCCTCGCTCGACGCGATGGCCACGACCTATCCTATCACCATCGAGGAGTTGCAGAACATTCCCGGCGTGGGCCCCGGTAAGGCCAAGCGCTATGGCCAGGAATTCATCGAGCTCATCAAGAAGTATGTCGAGGAGAACGAGATTGAGCGCCCCGAGGACATGCGCGTGCGCACGGTAGCCAACAAGAGCAAGCTCAAGGTGGAGATCATTACAGCCATCGACCGCAAGGTGCCGCTCGACGCTCTTGCCGAGAGCAAGGACCTCGAGATGGACGAGCTGCTCGATGAACTCGAGGCCATCGTGTACAGCGGTACCAAGATCAACGTCTCCTACTACATTGACGAAGCCGTGGACAACGACATCGAGGATGACATCTTTGAGTACTTCAAGGAGAGCGAGAGCGACGATATCGAGACGGCCATGCAGGAGCTGGGCGATGACTACACCGAGGAGGAAATACGCCTGGTACGCATCAAGTTCCTGAGCGAGATGGGCAACTGATGAAAAAAAACAAAAAGACAACTGATGAAAAAAACAAAAAGACAACTGATGAAAAAAACACTGTTGCTATTGTTGCCTTGCATGGCATTGCTCACGGGCAATGCCGTTCATGCACAACAAGTGGTGACCATGAATGATGACGAGGTACAGCAGCACAAGTCGCGTTTTGCCGACTTGAAGAAGACCTTCGCGACCGACGAGGCATTGCCACAATTCCCTGGTGGTGATGCCGCCCTGATGAGGTGGTTGCGTGATCATCTGCGCTATCCCAAGACGGCCGCACAGTTTGGCATTGAGGGTAGGGTAGTGGTCGTGTTTGTCGTCGGCACCGACGGCAAGGTGAGTGAGGTCAAGGTCGCCAAGTCGGTCGACAATGATCTGGACCAGGAGGCTGTGCGCGTGTGCAAGATGCTGCCCAAGTTTATCCCTGCCCACGACAAGAGTGGCAAGCCTGTCGCAGCATGGTACACTCTTCCCATCACGTTCAAGTTGCCACCACGGCAAATCACCCCCAGTGGCAACTGATTCTTCTCTGTTAAGAAGGAAACAAAGAAAAAACAAGAGCGATAATATAATTTTTCGCTCTTGTTTGCGTTACATAGTTAGTATATAAGGAATGAAAAAACGTAAAATATAAGATTTGAAACCAACCTAAAGAAGATGAAAGCTAAACTTTTGATTTCTTCGTTGCTGTTGGGTGTTGTGGTTCTTGCCTTTGCCAAGGAGAAGGACCCTGTCTTGATGACCATCAACGGCAAGCAGATCAAGCTCTCGGAGTTTGAGTATCTTTATCACAAGAACAATCAGCAACAACTCGAGAAAGAGACTCTGGATCAGTATGTTGACCGCTTTGTGCTCTACAAGCGCAAGGTGGCTGATGCCGAGGCCGCCGGTATTGATACCACTGACGTCTTCATCAAGGAGTTTGAGGGATATCAGAAGGACCTTGCCGCTCCCTACATGACCGAGGACACCACCTACAAGTGGGAGCTGATCAACGAGACCTACAATCGTTACAAGAAAGAAATCGACGTGGACCATATCATGCTGCCTCTTGGAGCAAACGATCAGGAGACCGCATCGCAGCTGGCGCGAATGGATAGCCTGCGCACGTGTGTGCTCAATGGCGAGGACTGGGCCGACCTGGCAAAGCGCTTCTCTGTTGACCCGTATGTGAAGCGCAACCAAGGCCGCTTTGGCTTTATTTCGGTGTGTCTGTTCCCCATCGAAGTGGAGGATGTGATCTACAGCAGTGCTGCAGGCGAGTTGTCCAAACCCTTTGTCAGCCAGGCAGGCGTTCACATGGTGCGCGTTAACGAGGTGCGTGACCGCAACGATGTCCACGCCAAGCATATTCTGAAACTCTTCCCCCAGAATGCCACCGACGAACAGAAGGCAGTCTGCAAGGCGCAGATCGATTCGATTTACGCTCTGCTCAAGGCCGGTGCCAACTTTGAGGAGATGGCCAAGAAAGAGTCGCAGGACGGAAGCGCCCGCTATGGCGGAGACCTGAGGTGGTTTGGCCGTGGCAGGATGGTTCAGCCCTTTGAGGATATCGCATTCTCTCTGGCCGATGGCCAAATCAGTGAGCCGTTTGCCACCCAGTTTGGTTACCATATCGTCAAGACTGTGGCTCACGGCATGCCCTCGCTGACCGAGTTGCGTCCCGGCATCGAGAATGTGCTCGAGCGCATCGGCCGCATGAAGGAGGTCAAGGAGCGTCGTATCAACGACCTCAAGGAGAAGTATAATTACCGCTTGGGTTCAGCCTTTGAGAACCTGCTGGACAAGGGCCTCGCGGCTAACGGTGGCCTTGACTCGGCCTTCGTGGCACAGTACTTCAAGGGTAATAAGGATGCGCTGTTCACCTATGGCAAGAAGGAGTCGGTGCCTGTACGCGCCCTGATGTCGCAGCTCAGTGTCAAATCTCCCATTGCCGACCTGGCTAAGGCCAAGAACGAAATCATGTCCAAGGTCAACGCCCTGGCCGAGAAAGCCCTTGACGACTATGACAGGCGTGAGCTGGTGAAGAACAATGCCGAGTACCGCAACCTGCTGAACGAGTATCGTGACGGCATGCTGCTGTTCGAGATCAGCAACCGTCGCGTGTGGAAGGCTGCTGCCCGCGACACCGTTGGCCTGGAGCGTTACTATGCCGAGAACCGCGACAAGTACCACTGGGATGAGCCACACTTCAAGGGCATCATCCTGAGCGCTAAGAACGATAGCGTGCTCAATCTTGTTAAGGCCGACGTCAAGACAATGGCTGCCGACACGGTGACCTATGGCCTGCACAACAAGTACGGTGACAACATCCGCATGGATCACATGGTGGTCAAGAAGGGTGAGAACCCGCTTGCCGATTATCTGGCATTCCATGTGGGAGACAAGCCCAATGGCAAGTCTTATCCCGAGTTTATGATCCTGAACGGCGGCGTTATCAGTCAGCCTGAGGAGATGGCCGACGTGCGTGGCATGGTGACCAGCGATTATCAGGATGTGCTGGAGCAGCGCTGGAAAGAGGAACTCGCTGCCAAGTACCCCGTCAAGATCAACAAGAAGGTGCTCAAGCAAGTGAAGTAATTAAGTTTCGCAAGTTGATAACTTGCGAAACGGGTTAGAGCTTAGGGCTTAGGGGCTATTCGAGACTGACAAGTAAAGCTCCCTCTGCTGTGGTCATGGGACTCATCGGGCTGCTTAATGCGGCCGTGGGTCCCATGACCTTGCTTGATTGGAGAAAAATGATTATCTTTGCCCGAAAAAGGATAGCTAGACACGATGATGGGACAAACCAAGTTCAAGATAACGCCCCGCACGCTGGCCGGACGCCTGACGCAGTGGATCATCCTCACGTTGCTCATGACGATGATCGCCACGGCGGGGATCATCTACGGCTTCTCCAAGGGCGCGATGGCCGAGGAGGCCGCAAACCGTTACCAGGGCTTCATGGAGATGACCAACGCCAAGCTGGAAGGCGTGCTCACCGTGGTGGAACTTGCCGTCGCTAACAACACCGAAGAGGTGGCTGACCACCTTGACCGGCCCGACCGTCTTGACGGCGTCATGAAGAGCATCGTCGAGGGCAACCCCTACGTGACTGGCTGTGGCTTGGCGCTTGAGCCCGATTATTATTCCCGGTATGGCCGGTGGCACGAGCGCTACGCCCTGCGGCATGACGATGGCCATGTCGAGGTCTCCCAGATAGGCGGCCCCGCCCATGACTACTTCCAGGCCGAGTGGTACAGAACCGCTGTGCGTCAGGGCGAGGGCCACTGGACAAACCCCTACCTTGACGAGGCGGGTGGCAAGATGCCGCTGTTGACCTACTCGCTGCCCGTTAGAGACAGCAGCGGCAAGGTCGCCGGTGTGCTGGGTGCCGACGTGTCGCTGCAGTGGCTGGCGTCGCAGCTCCATGACATCGACCTCAAGAACAACCAGTATCACAGCGGCGACAGCGCGCGTGGTGATGGGACAGGGGGCATCTACAGCTTCATCATCAGTCACGACGGCTCGTTCATCGTGCACCCCAACCAAGACCATATCCTTGCCAGGAACTTTTACCAGCTTGCAGGCCAAACGGCCGACACACTGGACGACCACGTGTGCGCTGAACTCAGGGCAGGCCGCTCGGGCAGCGTCGAGATGGATGTTGACGGCGTGCCCTCCTTCCTGTACTACTCGCCGCTGGAGAACGCGGGGTGGTCGATGGCTATCGTCGTGCCCCGGCAAACCTTCTTTCACCGAGCAAACCTGGTGGGCAGCGTTATCCTGATTCTTATGGCAGTGGGCTTGCTGGTGGCCTTCCTGATTTGCCGCTCGGCCATTCGACGCATCACCAGCCCGTTGACGCGGTTTGCCGCGTCGGCCGATGAGGTGGCCCGAGGGCATTTTGACACACCGTTACCCACCATCACGACCGGCGACGAGATTGGCCTGCTGCACGATTCCTTTGAGGCGATGCAGCAGTCGCTGGGGCAATATGTCGAGGACCTGAAGCAACAGACCGCGTCCCAGGCCGCCATGGATAATGAACTCAAGATTGCCAGCGGCATCCAGATGTCGATGTTGCCCAAGGTCTATCCGCCTTATCCTGACCGTGACGATATTGATATTTATGGCCGTCTGTTGCCGGCCAAGGCTGTCGGCGGCGATCTGTATGACTACTACCTGCGTGACGAGAAACTGTTTTTCTGTATTGGTGACGTGAGCGGTAAGGGTGTGCCCGCCTCGCTGCTGATGACCGTGACATGTTTCCTATTTCGCACCATCTCGTCCCACGAGGACTCGCCTGCGATGGTCGTCACTGCCATCAACGAGGCCCTTGTCGCTAACAACGAAACGAATATGTTCATCACGCTCTTTGTGGGTGTGCTGGACTTGTCGTCCGGGCATTTGCAATATTGTAATGCCGGTCATGTGCATCCCATGCTGATTGGGGCAGGCATCGGCAACCTGCCTTGCGATACCAACATTCCTGTGGGGTTGCAATCGGGATGGAATTTCACACTACAGGAAGAGGAAATCCAGCAGCAGACCACCATCCTGCTCTATACCGATGGCTTGACCGAAGCCGAGGACGCCAGCCATCATCAATTTGGCGAGCCCCGCATCCACAGGGTGGTGCGCCAGTTGCTTGACATCCGTCAGCATAATCCCCAACACCTGGTTGACACGATCGTGGACGAGGTGAACGCCTTTACGGGAACCGCTGTCCCGAGCGATGACCTTGCCATGCTGGCAGTGCAGTTTACCCGCCGTGCGGGCGTGCGCTACCGGCGCGTGATCATTCTGGATAACGATGTGCGGCAGGTGGCAACGCTGGCAACCTTTGTCAACGAGGTGAGTAAGGCTGTCGGGCTCGACGATGCAGCCGAGATGCAGCTCAATCTGGCTATCGAGGAGGCTGTCGTCAACGTGATGAATTATGCCTATCCGTCAGGAACACGAGGAGAAGTGCGCATCGAGGCCCAGGTGCAAGATGAACAGTTGCAGTTCATCATCAGCGACAGCGGCGTGGCGTTTGACCCGATGGACCGTGCCGCCGTGGACACCACGTGTGGAATGCACGAGCGCGGCATCGGCGGGCTGGGTATTCATCTTGTCCGGGAGATGATGGATCACGTGTCCTATGAGCGCCTGGGAGGCAGGAATGTGCTTACCCTGATTAAGAAAATTAATACAACAACATAGTAATCAATACAGTATCTGTCATGCATATCACAGTAACCAACAACAACGGCAGTGTCGTGCTAAGCCTGAATGGACGGCTTGACATCGCAGCCAATGCCCAGGCAGTTGCCGACATCGAGAGCCTGCTTGCTCAGTGCGGAGTGATACGTGACCTCACCTGCGATGCTGGCGGGCTGGATTATATTTCCAGTTCGGGTTTGCGCATTCTCATGGGTTTGTCCAAACGTTATAACAACTTTAGCGTAGTTAATTGCAAATCAGATGTCTATCAGGTGTTTGACTTAACTGGTTTCACTAAGATTATGCCCATCAAGAAGGCCCTGCGCCACCTCAGCGTGGATGGCTGCCAGGTGATTGGTGCCGGAGGGGTAGGGACAGTGTACCGTCTTGACGAGGATACAATTATCAAGGTGTTCCGTGAAGAGACTACCATCGACGAGGTTCAAACCGAGATCACGATGGCCAAGGAATCCTTTGTGCTGGGAATGCCCACTGCCATCTCCTATGATATCGTTCATGTGGGCAACCGGTTGGGATTGGTTTACGAGTTGCTGAATGCCGATACACTTAGCCGTTGTGCCAGCAAGGAACCTGAACGAATCGATGAGTTCGCCCGAATGTATGCCCAGTTGTTCAAGCAGCTGCATTCCATCCATGTGCCCCTGAACAGCGTCATCCCCAGTGCCCTTGAGGCCGAGGTCAAGGCGGTAAAGCACATCGGCCGTTATTTTAATGCCGCCGACATCGACCTGCTGTTGCGTGTGGTGGACTGCATTCCCGCCGGCGACAGGTTGCTGCATTGTGACCTGCAGACCAAAAATGCGATGATGCAGAATGGCGAACTGATGCTCATCGACATGGGTGAGGTGGGCTATGGCCACCCGTTGGTGGACTTGGGGCACTCCTACTCGTCGATGGTGAGCCTGGTGGGGCCCTACGAGGAAATCATCGGTATGCCGGCTGAATTGGGTCATGACTTGTGGCACCGCATGATCGGCTACTACTTTGAGGGGTGCAGTGCCGCAGAGCTGGCTCACCGCCTCGAGCAGATCAAGGCTGTCAGCGTGGTGCGCAACTTCAGCTGGCTGGCCCTGTCCGATTCCTTCCCCGAGTCGCTCATCAGCGAGTGTCAACAACTCTTTGAAGAACGTGTCACCCGGCACAAGGACGAAATCATGGCCATCTGCCAAACATTGGACGATTTTGCGATATAAAACAGATTGATTATCAGTGGTTCATTTTCATCGAACAGACGTTAAATACAATTGTTATCAAGATGAGGAACTTAAAGAAATATTTCTGCCTGTTGCTGGTGCTGAGTGTGCCCTTGATGGCATACTGCCAGCTGGCGCCGTCGCTGCAGGTGAAGGAGTTGGAACTCGACAACGGTATGAAGGTGTGGGTCAATGTGGACCACAGTCAACCCAAGGTGTTTGGCGCCGTGGTCGTTGGTGCCGGTGCTGTGGACTGTCCCGATACGGGCATCGCCCACTACTTTGAACACATCATGTTCAAGGGGACCGACCAGCTGGGAACGGTCGATTATGCCGCCGAGAAAGTCTTTCTGGACTCCATCTCGATGAAATATGACGAGTTGTCACACACGACCGAAGCCAAGCAGCGCCAGGAGATTCAAAAAGAGATTAACCGACTGAATGTCAAGGCGTCGCAATATGCTATACCCAACGAATTCAACCGCTTGACGTCTCAATACGCCGGCTCGGGGCTGAATGCAGGCACGTCCTATGACTTCACCTACTACCACAACACCTTCTCTCCCCAGTTTATCGAGCAGTGGTGTGAATTGAACAGCCATCGCCTGATTCATCCTGTGTTCCGCCTGTTCCAGGGCGAGTTGGAGACCGTCTATGAGGAAAAGAACATGTACTCGGACAATCCTGCCGCCATGTTGCTTGAGCAGATTACCGCCAAGCTGTTTGCCGGCACGCCCTATGCCTATCCTATCGTGGGCAGTACCGAGAACCTGAAGAACCCTCGCTTGTCGGACATGGAATCGTTTTACAAGCGCTACTATGTGGCATCCAACATGGGCCTTATCCTATCGGGAGACATCGACACCACAGCCTTGAAGCCCCTGCTGGAGCGCACCTTCGGCCATCTGGAACGTGGCGAGAAGCCCGTTCGTGAGCCCATCATCACGCCTCCAATCGAGGGACAGCCAGTGGAGAAGTTCCTGTTCCCGATGCCCATTATCGGCATGAGCGCGATGATATGGCGGGCTCCCACTGAATATGATGCCGACGCTCCGGCCCTCAAGGTCGCTATGAGCCTGTTGTCCAACGATAACAAGACCGGCTTGCTGGATGAGTTGACCAACAATAACCGCGTCTATCTGTCGCTGGCAGAGCATCTGGGCCTGAACCAGACCGGTGCCGTGCTGGTTGCGGTCGTTCCCAAGTTGCTGTGCAGGGTCAAGACTGCTGAGAACCTGTGTCTGGAACAGATTGACAAATTGATTAACGGCGGATTTACCGACGAACAGCTGCAGGCCGTAAAACAGATGATGGCGCGCGACAACGAGTCGGCTGTGGAGTCCATTACCAAGCGCAGCGAGGAGATGGTGGCAGCCATGTCGGCCGGTATCGGTTGGGACGAGTACATGGAATTGAAGCGCGCTGTTGCCGACGTCACCCGCAATGACGTCATCAGAGTTGCCCGCAAGTATTTCACCGGCAATTTCTACCGTTTTCACAAGAAGAATGGCCGCGTGAAGGTGGACCAGATCGCCAAGCCAGAGTACACGCCTGTCAGGCCCCAGCATGTGGATGCCAAGTCGGCATTTGCCGAGTTTCTGGAGAAAATTCCCGTCCACGATGTAAGCCCGCGGCTGGTGGACTTTGGACAGGATGTGGGCAAATCGCCCATCGCTGGCGGTAACATGCTGTACTCCAGCCATAACCCGCTGAATGACAACTTCTCGATCGTCATCAATTTCCATAAGGGAACGCTGCAAGACAAGCTGCTGGAAAGTGCTGCCGAATATGTCGCTGAACTGGGAACCGATTCGCTCGACGTCAAGGCGCTGGGCTCCGCTTTTCAGGCTCTGGGCGCCAAGGTAGATATGAGTGCCGACGAGCAGAGCTCGGTCATCGCCGTGCAGGGTAAGGACAGGAATCTGGAGTCCACATTGCGCCTGTTGTCGCATTTCCTGGATAACATGAAGGCCGATAAAGATAAACTTGATGATGCCAAGGATACCGCTGGCCCGAGCGAGAAGTCGTTTTGGGACGACAATGATCAGGTGTTTGCCGCATTGGCCACCCGAGTCATGCATGGCAGCCGTTCGTCCTTCCTGACGCGCCTGACCAGCAAGGAGTTCAAGAAGGCAAAGGCCGAAGAACTGATCGCTTCGTTCAAGCAGCTGTACCAGTGCCGTTGTGACGTGAGCTACACGGGTGCCCTGCCGGGCGACCAGGTGGCCGCAATGATCGGGGAAGTGCTGCCGCAGGTAACCGGCTCCCAAGAGAACAGCATGCAGGAAATTGCCCTCGAGACGCCGCAGTCGCCTGTTGTGTATCTGTTTGACATGCCCTCGTCGCGCCAGACGATTATCGGCACCTACCACCCGCTGCCCGATGTGGCCAGTGACCGTGACAAGACGTGCCTGGAGTTGTGGGGCGAGTACTTTGGCGGCGGAATGTCTTCGGTGCTGTTCCAGGAGGTGCGCGAATTCCGCTCGATGGCCTATGCTGCCCAGGGTGTGGCTCTGAAGCCGCTCCTGGCCCGATCGGCCACGCCGTGCGGTTACCTGTCGATTGTTGCCACCCAGGCCGACAAGTCGATGCAGGCTATCGCCCTGCTGGACTCGCTGTTCAATGATATGCCCGTTAACCTCCCGAACCTGGCCGTGGCTCGTCAAAGTCTGCTCAACGATGTGAATAATACCTATCCCACCTTCCGCGGCATGCCCCTGATTGTCTCTAATGCCGAGCGCATGGGTTACAGCAGTGACAAGAACACCGTGCTGGTGAAGGCGCTGCCAGGATTGACTCAGGCCGACGTTGAGGCCTTCTATCGCCAGCATATCCAGCACCAGCCCTACCAGCTGATGATCGTGGGCAACGCCAAGAAACTCGACCTCAAGGCACTGGCCCGCTACGGCACCATCGTCAGGGTCCAGAAGGACGACATCTTCAAGACCAAGCCTACCAAGAAAAAGAAACAATAGCGCAAACGTTACGTCCTGGCGTGAGGAAAAGGGTAGGGAGGACTCCCATCGTTGCCGTTTAACAAAGATTTTGGGAAAACGTTTTGTGCTGCGGCGGAATTTGAGTAATTTCGCGGTTTGAAACAACAGAATTAAATGACAATAAACGTGAAACTGAGATTATTTAACGCACTGGCGATGGCCGCGCTGGCGCTGGCTGCGCTGGCGCAAAACAATGTGGCCGAGGAGGTGGCGTGGGTCATCGGCAACGAGCCGATCTTCAAGAGCGACATCGAGGAGCAGTACCAACAGGCGCTGTATGAGCGCGTGGCCATCGAGGGCAACCCCTATTGTGTCATTCCCGAGCAGATGGCCGTGGACAAGCTGTTCCTGGACCAGGCACGCATCGACACCGTGGAGGTGCAGGCATCGACCATCAGCGCCGAGGTGGAGAGCCGCATCAACTTCTTTATCGCCAACCTGGGCAGCAAGGAGAAGGTAGAGGAATACTTCCGCATGCCGCTGCCGCGCCTGCGGGAGAAGTTGAACGAGGTGTATAGCGACCAGTATTGCATCCAGCAGGTGCAGCAGGAATTGACTAAGAACGTCAAGGCCACGCCTGCCGACGTGCGCAAGTACTTCAACGGCCTGTCGAGGGACTCATTGCCCTTTATCCCCATGCAGGTCGAGGCCCAGATCATCACCATCAACCCCGTGATTCCGCAGCAGGAGATCGACGAGGTGAAGTCGCGCTTGCGCGACTATGCTCAGCAGGTGACCAGCGGCGAGCGCGAGTTCTCGACACTGGCCATCCTGTACAGCGACGATCAGGCCACGGCGGTATATGGCGGCGAGACGGGTTTCCAGAGCCGCTCGGTGCTGTTGCCCGAGTATGCCACGGCAGCGTTTAACCTCAACGACAACAAGCGCGTGAGCAACGTTGTGGAGACCGACGACGGCTTCCATATCATCCAGCTGATCGAGAAACGCGGCGACCGCATCAACACGCGCCACATCCTGTTGCGCCCCAAGGTGAGCGACAAGGACCTGACCGACGCGCTGGCGCGCCTGGACAGCGTGCGCAGCGACATCCTGGCGGGCAAGAACACCTTTGAGCAGATGGCATTGTACATCTCCCAGGACAAGGACTCGCGCAACAGCGGCGGCAACATGCTCAACGAGAAGAACCACAGCAGCCGCTTTGAGATGGCCGACCTGCCTGCCGAGGTGGGCAAGAAGGTGAACACCATGCAACCTGGTGACATCAGTGAGCCGTTTGTCATGATCAACCCCAAGACCCGTCGCGAGCAGGTCGCCATGGTCAAGCTCGTCAAGCGCATCGACGGCCACAAGGCCGACCTTGCCGACGACTACATGATCATCAAGGACATGTGCGAGGCCAGCGAGAAGGAACGCATCATCCACGACTGGGTAGAGAAGAAGCAACAGAGCGTGTATGTCTATATCGAGGAGGGCTGGCGCAACTGCGACTTCAAGTACGATTGGCTCAAGAGAGGGAAGTAGGTTTTAGGCTTTAGTTTTTTGGAGATGGGGGTTGTTGATAGACAGCGCATCTGCGGTTCACGGTGGCGGCACGTCATCGTGGCCTCGTGCTTGATGGCGCTGTTGATGTCGCCCATGGTGTGGGCCCAGAATCCGGTGCGGACCGTTAAACCGCGCACCGTGCAACCCATGAAACGCCGCCCCGCTCCCACCAATCCCCAGCCCGTTCAAGCAGCCCGCAAGGGGTCTAAGGGGCATAGCGTGTCGCGCATCACCCCGCAGATTCCTAAGGCCAACCGCAACCAGACCAACAAGGTTTTCCTCGAGAATGCCGATCTGCTCAGGGCCAACGAGGCCATCAGCCGCGACTATCAGGTGCTGAAGGGCAATGTGCGTTTTCGCCGTGGCGACATGTACATGTTCTGTGACAGCGCCTACTTCTATGCCGAGACCAGCTCGCTGGACGCCTTTGGCAATGTGCGCATGACCCAGGGTGATACCCTGTGGGTCTATAGCGACGTGTTGCACTACTACGGAGACCAGGGCGTGGCCGAGCTGCGCAACAACGTCCGTCTGGAAAACCGCAGCACCACGCTGTTGACCGATGCGCTGGACTATGAGATCAACAGCAACGTGGGCTACTACTTTGACGGCGGCACCATCGTTGACAACCGCAACAACACCGAACTCACCTCGCAGTATGGCCGTTATGAGCTGGATACCAAGCAGGCCGAATTCTCGCGCAATGTCCATCTGATTAACGACCGCTACGAGATGTTTACCGACCTGCTCGACTACAACACGCAGAGCCACATCGCCAAGATCAGCAGCGAGACGCTTATCGTGAGCGACAGCAACACCATCAACACGACCAATGGCTGGTACAACACCAGTGCCGACGACGCCACGCTCTACCAGCGGTCGCTCATCACGGCCAAGGACGGCAAGACACTGCTGGGCGACACGGTGTATTACAACCACAAGCGCAACTATGGCGATGCGCGCGGCAACGTCATCATCACCGACCCGGGCAACAAGGTGATCCTGGACGGCGACTACGGCTACCACGATGAGGTCTCGCACTACAGCTATGTGACGGGACGTGCCAGGGCGCGCGAGTTCTCGCAGCAGGACACCATCTACCTGCACGCCGACACGCTGTGCACGCTCATTAACCACGTTGTCAATGACTCGGTCAACGACTCGGTGCGCGTGCTGCGTGCGTTCAATCAGGTGCGGTTTTACCGCAGTGACGTGCAGGGCATCTGTGACTCGTTGCAGCTGAGCGAGGCCGACACCATCATCAACATGTACCGTCATGCCGTGGTGTGGAACCTGGAACGTCAGATATTTGGCGACGAAATCAACGTCCACCTCAACGACAGCGCTGCCGACTGGGCCACGCTGCCCACGGGCGGCTTCATGGCCGAACACCTGGGCGAGACCTATTACGACCAGTTGAGCGGCAAGAAGATGAAGGCGTGGTTTGAGGACAAGGAACTCAGGCGGCTTGACGTGGACGGCAACGTGCAGGTCATCATGTTCCCGCAGGAGAAAGACTCGACCTACAACAAGATGGTCAGCGCCGAGTCGAGCTACATGCGCCTGAACCTCAAACCCAAGCAGGAGGTGGACCGCATCACCATGTGGCCCGAGGTATCGGGCAAGGTGACGCCCCTGTATCTGGCCAAGCGTGGCGACATGTACTTGCCCCAGTTCCAGTGGTATGACGCGCTGCGGCCCAAGACGCCTCAGGACATCTATGACGTGAGCGACGAGCTCAAGCAGCTCATGCGCAGTATCGAGGGCGGCACGCGCAGGCGCTCGGGTGGCAATGTCAGCCCCGCCACGGCTACCGAGAGCCCCAAACCCGAAACATCGACCCTACAACCCGTCAAACTACCATGAGTGATGTGATAAAATTACTGCCCGACTCGGTCGCCAACCAGATTGCTGCCGGAGAAGTGATTCAGCGCCCTGCCAGTGTCATCAAGGAGCTGGTGGAGAACGCCATCGACGCCCAGGCGACCCATGTCCAGATTATCCTCAAGGATGCGGGACGAACGCTCATCCAGATCATTGACGATGGTGTGGGGATGAGTGAGACCGACGCCCGCTTGGCCTTTGAGCGCCACAGCACGAGCAAGATACGCAACGCCGACGACCTGTTCACGTTGCACACGATGGGTTTTCGTGGCGAGGCTCTGGCCTCGATTGCTGCCATCTCGCAGGTGGAGTTGCGCACGCGGCGCCGTGACGCGCAGCTGGGTACGCGCCTGGTGATCAACGCCTCGCAGTGTGAGAGCCAGGAGCCGGACATGTGCCCCACGGGCAGCAATTTCATGATCAAGAACATCTTCTTTAACGTGCCCGCCCGCCGCAAGTTCCTCAAGTCCAATCAGGTGGAACTGAGCAATATCGTCAAGGAGTTTGAGAAACTGGCCCTGGTCAACAACGAGGTAGAGTTCACCCTCATGCACAACGGCAACGTGATGTACAAACTGATGAAGGGCACCTTTCGCCAGCGCATCGCAGCCCTCATGGGCAGTAACGTGGACCAGCAGCTGTTGCCCGTGAGCATCGACACGTCGCTGGTCAAGGTGCAGGGCTACATCGGCAAGCCCGAGAATGCCCGCAAGCGCAACGCGCTGCAATTCATGTTTGTCAACGAGCGCTACATGCGCCACCCCTATTTCCACAAGGCCGTAATGTCGGCCTACGATCAGTTGATTCCCGAGGGTGAGCAGCCCAATTATTTCCTGCGCTTCAATGTTGAGCCGCAGTCGATAGACGTGAATATCCATCCCACCAAGACCGAGATCAAGTTTGAGGACGAGATGCCGATCTGGCAGATTCTAGCCGCAGGGGTGAAGGAAACGCTGGGACGCTTCAGCGAGGTGCCCGCCATCGACTTCGATACACAGGATGCTCCAGTCATACCAGCCTACAGGGGCCATGTGGAGGTGCACAACCCCGAGATTGCTGTTGATCCATCCTACAATCCCTTCAAGACAACCACGTCAAAGCCCGCAAGTGGCAGTGGCAGCGGTAGCCACGCGCGCCAGACAGGCTCCGACAATCAGACATTGAGCAACTGGGATCAGCTGTTCGCCAATTTTGAGCGCAAGAAGCGCGAGGGCATGGAGCAGCAGGAGACGGCCAGTCCGCAGCCCGAGGCCCAATCTGACCCCATCTTGCCGATGGGTGAGGTGCAACTGGGCTATCTGCAGCTCAGGGGGCGATATATCCTCTCGCCCGCCAAGTCGGGTCTGATGGTGATTGACCAGCACCGGGCCCATGTCCGCATCTTGTTTGACCGTTACATCGAGCGCATTCATAGCGGCGTCATGTCGTCCCAGACCATTCTCTTTCCCCAAGTGCTTCACTTGAGCCCCTCGCAGGACGTTATCTTGCAAGAACTCCTGCCCGAGATGGAACAGATGGGATTCCAGCTGGCTATGATGGGCGGAAACGATTGGGCCATCAATGCTGTTCCCGCAGGTGTCGATGATGTGGATCCTGTTGCGATGATACAGCAGATCATCGAGTCGGTGGATAACGGAGGCATGCCCCTGAAGCGCCGCATCAAGGAGCACCTGGCACTCACGGTGGCCCGCTCGGCCTCGATTCCTGCAGGTCGAGTGCTGCAACAAGAGGAGATGGAAGTTCTGGTAGCCGACCTGTTGCGTCTGCCCGAACCCAATTACACTCCTGACGGGAAGACCATCATCAATGTCATCCCGATGGAACAAATCAATAAAATGTTTTAAATGATGTTTGACACTCAACGTATTACCCGCGCGACCGACTTATATAACCTGCATACCCATACCCAGTTCTGTGATGGTCATGCCCCGATGGAAGATTTCGTCACCGAGGCCATTGCTCTGGGAATCAGCCATCTTGGCTTTACGCCTCATTCGCCAATCTCGGTCGAGAGCCCTGTGAACCTGAGCCGAGAGCAAGTGCAGACGTATTTTGATGAGATGGAACGCCTGAAACGCTCTTATGGTGATCGCATTCACTTGTACACCTCGATGGAAATAGATTATGTGGGACCGGGCGACGGCCCCGCCAGCGACTATTTCCAGCAGTTGCCGCTCGATTACCGCATCGGTTCGGTTCACTTTATTCCCGCTGTCACCGATCCTGCATTGATGGTCGATATTGACGGCAAGTTTCTGGGCTTCAAGGAGCGCATGGGGCAATATTTTGATGGAGATATTGAGTATGTGGTCAAGACCTTTTTCTCCCAAATGATGGCCATGGTCGAGGAGGGCGGCTTTGACATCGTGGGGCACATGGATAAGATAGGCTACAATGCCAGCCAGTATCGCGAGGGCATTGACGAGGAGCCGTGGTATGACAAGCTGGTCATCGACCTGTTTGAGAACATTATGGATCATCACCTGGTCATTGAGATCAATACCAAGGCCTGGCTGCAGCGCAATCGTTTTTATCCAAATCTGAAATACTTCGGAATGCTCAAGCGTTTTAACGCCCCTGTCGTGGTCAACAGCGATGCGCATTATCCCACATTGCTCAATAACGGCCGCATAGAGGCCCTCAAGTTGCTCAACGTGTTGTAAACCAAGTAACCATTCTCAAGAGATATCACTATGAGACAGATCTTTAAACCGCTATGGCTTGTTGTGCTGTTTGCCGCATCGCTGGCCAGTGTGGCCAATGGCCAGGATTTCACCAACAAGGACACATTGCGATATGTCGATGCGATGCATTACCGCCTGATTAATTGGGCATTTGACCGAACGTTGAAGTCACGCATTCCGCTGGAATTCTATGGCAATGTGCGACCCACCTTGTGGGACCGTGCCACCTGCACCAGCGGTAAGGCCATCCGCTTTGCCACCAACTCGACAGCCATCGCCGTGCGTTATAACCTGTTGACCAACATGCACATGATGCACATGGCCGACACGGGCATCAAGGGAACCGACCTGTACATCTGGGACAAGGACACAGAGAGCTGGCAGTTTGTCAACTGTAACCGTCCCGTGCGCATCGACAACGATATCCGCCCCCGTCAAGATTCCATCCAGAGCAAGGTGTATGTCGATCGTCTCGACGGCAAGATGCACGAGTATATGATTTATCTGCCCTTGTATGACGGAGTGCGCTGGATAGAGATTGGCGTCGATAGCAGTGCGGTGATCATGCAGCCCATGCTGGACTCTCCACGTCAAGGCAAAAAGTTTGTCTTCTACGGCACGAGTATCCTGCAAGGCGGCTGTGCCTGCCGCCCGGGCATGGTTGCCACGAGCATCATCCAGCGTGACCTGGATGTGGAGTGCGTGAACCTGGGTTTCAGTGGCGAGGGTAAGATGGATTCCTGCATGGCGCAGGCCATGGCCACTATACCCGATGTTGCCGCCTTTATTCTTGACCCCATTCCCAACTGTACCAAGGACATGTGCGACACGGTGACCTATGGCTTCGTGAACCTGTTGCGCACGCTTCGTCCCGAGGTGCCCATCTTTATGGTCGAGGGTCAGATGTACAGCTATGCCAAGTACAGCGCCTTCTATAGCGAGTATCTGCCGGCCAAGAACAATGAGTACCACAAGAATTATCTCAAACTCAAGGCCGACAACCCCAATAACCTGTACTATATCACCTGCAAGGACCTCTACGGCCCCAACAACGAGGGAACCGTCGATGGCATTCACTTGACCGACATCGGCTTCTGGTGGTATGCCCAAAAGCTGGAGCCCTACTTGCGCGCAGTGCTCGACGGCACCCCCATCCCACAGGAGCCCGACGTTGATGACCCCCGCTAGGCTACAATAATCTCACACAAAGCCGCCAAGGCGCGAAGTATGGGATTTTTTTAAAAAAGACTTTGCGTCTTTGAGTCATAGCGTAAGGTGAAAAAGTGAAAAAAGAAAAGAAATGAGAACCAAGAAGAGCCACTATATACAAGACCTTATCCTGGAGGGCGAGCATGAGCATCAGGACTTCAAGTACCAGATTACCGATGCTCGCAAGATTGCCCGCTCGATAGCCGCGTTTGCCAACAACAGCGGCGGCCATCTGCTCATCGGCGTGAAGGACAACGGCAACATTGCCGGCGTGCGCAGTGACGAAGAAATTTACATGATCGAGACTGCGGCGCAGATGTACTGCCGCCCGGAGCAGCGGGTGTCGTTCAAGGTATATACCATCAACGGCAAGCAGGTGGTCAAGGCCGATATCGCCGAGGCCACCGAGAAGCCTGTCGAGGCTCCCGACGACAACGGCCAGTGGCACGTCTATTACCGTGTGGCCGACGAGAACGTGCTGGCCAGCCGCCTGCACGAGCGCATCATGAGTGCCGAGGAATCGGCGTCCTGCGACCCCGAGGATGTCGCCACCATCACCTACAGCGACCGCGAACAGCTGTTGCTGGAATACCTGCGAAGCCACGGTGGCATCACCCTGGAGGGCTACATGCGTCTGGCCCACATCAGCGAGGAGCACGCGATGAAGATCATTGTCGCGTTGCACGGCATGGGAGTCGTCTCGCTGCAGTACCACGACGGCCAGTGCCTTATCGTGGGAGCCCAGTGACCCCATGCGGCAGAAACGTGCGCTGTGACTCGCAATAGGGTTAAGGTTTTGTGTTTTGGAGCAGTTGCTATACTTTTTCTGAAATTGGTTGCAGGTGTAAAATAATGTTGTTAAATTTGCAACAATACTTAAGATTGCAGGCCCGTTGCCGAACCCATAGATAAGAGCCGCTGTAGTCGTGAAAGACCACAGCGGCTCTTGTTGCCTGATTAAATGTCGGTAAGCCTCGTCTTCTTAGAAGGGCAGGTCGTCGCCTACGCCACCTTGGTCAAAAGGGGGGTGATCGACGGGAGGCGGTGCGGGCACGCCACTCTGGGCCGGGGCGGGAGCGGGGGCTCCTGCTGCGGGAGGATAGGCGGGAGGCACGGCGCCAGCCATGGCTGGATCTTCCTTCATGGCCTTGAAACCGCGGATGTCGGTGTACCAGCGGCCATTGAACTCGCGGCTCTCGATGTCGTAGCTGAGCGTGATGATGTCGCCCACTTCAAGGGGATACTGGTCGGCCCTGTCGCCAAAGAAGTCGAATTTTACCTTCTTGGGATAGCTGTCGAGCGTCTCGAGGACATACTCCTGTTTCTTCCACTGGTTGCCAGCTTTGGAAACGCCGCCCACGGGCTCCATCTTCTGGATAATTTTACCTTTAATGTCCATTCTTTTTTAGAGTTTTAAGTTTTTAGTTTTAAGTTGTAAGTAATATAACTCCAGCCTAAAGGCCTCAGGCCGATGGCCATCGTACTAAAAACTAACAACTTTAAACTAATAACTTGATTTACTTGCTCTCCTCGGCAATGACCTTGAGGATGTTTTGAACCTGCTTCCATGCCTTGTCCACGGCGGGGATGTGGCAGCGCTCGGCGGGCGAGTGCACATCACGCAGCGTGGGACCGAAGGAGATCATCTCCATGTCGGGACGGGCCTTGAGGAACAGACCGCACTCCAGACCGGCGTGGATGGCGCGAACCTCGGGACGAACACCGAAGAGCTTCTCCCACGAGTCCTTGGCCACGGTGAGCAGGTGGCTGTCGGCGATAGGCTCCCAGCCCTGGTAGCCGCCCTCGCTGATGATCTCGTCAGCGCCAGCCAGACGGAAGACGGTCTCGCACCTGTGGGTCAGATCATACTTGCCGCTCTCGATCGACGAGCGGTGGAACATCTCGACAACGATCTGGTTGCCCTCGCGCATCTTGACGCTGGCGAGGTTGGTAGAGGTCTCGACGAGGCCGGGAATCTCCATGCTCATCGAGGAGATGCCATGAGGAGCTGCATAAACGGCATTGACAACGCGGCGGGCGGTGTCGGTGTCGATGATGGTCTCGGGAGTGTCAACGCTCTTGCAGGTGATTTCCATCTTGGGCTCGGTGCGCTTGTACTCGTTCTTCACGTCGGCGATGAAGGTGTTGAGCACGACGCTCAGTTTCTCCTTGTCCTCGGGCTTGATACCGATAACGAGGGTTGCGGCGTGAGCGATAGCGTTGTGCAGGTTACCGGCGTCGATGCAGGCCAGCACGTAGTCCATCTCCTCACCGATGTTCCACAGCAGACGGCTGCTCAGCTTGGTCGTGGTGGCGAAGCCCATGTGGATGTCGGCACCGCTGTGACCACCGTGGAAGTGCTCAAACTTGATCTCGAAGTAAACGCGATCCTTGGGAGCGGCCTCGGGCTTGTAGTTGAACTTGAAGATGCTTACCAGACCACCGGCGCAGCCCATGGTGATAACGCCGTCTTCCTCCTCATCGAGGTTGAGCAGGTAGTCACCCACGAGCATGTCGGCCTCGATGTTGGTGGCGCCAGTCAGGCCGGTCTCCTCATCAACGGTGGCAAGCGCCTCCAGGGGACCGCACTGCAACGAGGGCTCGATAACGGCAGCCAGAGCGATTGCCAGGCCCATACCGTCGTCGGCACCCAGTGTGGTGTTGTTAGCGCGAACCCATTCGCCATCGATGATGGTCTCGATGGGGTCGGTGTCAAAGTTGTGGGTCGAGCCGGGACCTTTCTCGGCGACCATATCCATGTGACCTTGCAGCACGATGCCCTTGCAGTTCTCGTAGCCAGGAGCGGCGGGCCTGAAGATAGCCACGTTGCCCGTCTTGTCGATTTTGTACTCCAGATTGTGCTTCTTGGCAAATTCCACGAGCCATGCGCGGATTTTGTCTAACTTGCCTTCTTCGTTGCCACTGGGACGGGGCACCTTGGTGATCTCGTCAAAGATCGACCATACTGCCTGCGGATTCAGATCTTTTACTTGCATTGTAAAAAATAATGGTTAAATTGTTAGTATTTAAGTAGTTAATAGAATTGTTGTCAAAGCAAATTCATTTTCACCGCTAATTTACAACTTTTTCGTGACATACCATCCAATTGTCAATAAAAAAACCTGAACACCTATGTCTGCAAGTGCCCGGTAAGGGGCGAAATTGGGATAGAAATCACATGTTTTCGCTCCCTATCGGCTCAATTCGTAGCCCATAAGGGTGATGGTGGGGCCAGCGGGCAGTTTGCGCGTCCTGCCTGCGGAGAGGTGGCGGGCAATGCAACTTCTCAATTGAGAGTTGAATTCCAGTATGCCGCTTTCGTCACAGTCAACGATAGTGACACTCACGTAATATTGTTTACCGGCTTTGAGGACGATGTTTTCGTTGGGCTGGACGGCGAGTTTTGTCTTTTGAGCGGTTGCTGTGACTGTTTTGTAGATGGGCTTGTTGAGGATGTTGATAAATTCCTTGCCCCTGATCTCATAGATGGTGAAACTGAGGACGCAGCGGCTGTAGGTGCTCTTTTTTATCGTGAAAAAGATATCACTCACGACCCAATCCTTCTTGACTTTGAATGTCGGTCCCCAT
The DNA here is from genome assembly GCA_900319525.1 of uncultured Prevotellaceae bacterium. Classification (GTDB taxonomy): domain Bacteria; phylum Bacteroidota; class Bacteroidia; order Bacteroidales; family Muribaculaceae; genus Sodaliphilus. Next base: position 116,011 of record ONOU01000015.1, read on the forward strand.
TCTAGCCTGTTTTCCTCCCACTTGCCACGGAAACTGCCCGATGGGCCGGGCCATTTCTTGCCCAGAATGGTCTTTAATTTGTTCTTCTTGCCGACGACAACTTCATCCAGTTTCACATTTTTGTCCTTGACGATGATGGACAGCGGCTTGCCCACGCTATAAGTGGAGTGGGGAATTATTGCTTTGTCATAAGAAACATGAGTGATGGACAGGTCGTTCCTCTTGCCATGAGGGATTGTTAGGGAGAAATGCCCCTGGGCGTCGGCAAGCGTGCCGATGGTGTCACCAACAAGCGCTACAGTAGCATACTCGACGGCTTCGCCCCGCTCATTGGAAATGCGTCCTGTGACAATAGTCTGTGCCATCGCGCACTGGGCGATGATGGCAGCCGAGAGTATGGAAAACAAGCGTGTCATGACAGACGGTTATTGATTGAGTTGGCGGATGCAGTCGAGGATGGCTTCGCGCTTAGCGCTGTTGGTGCCGTGAACCAGATGGCGCACGATACCCTGCTTGTCAACCACGATGGTCAACGGAAATCCTTGCCCTTGTATCCATGACATCATGTCACGGGCCTCGATGAGATGGGTCCAAGTGAAGTGGTGCTGCTCGGTAATCTTGCGGGTTAGTGCCTCATCGTGGTAAGTGGCTGAGAAGAACATCACATCGGGGAATTGTTCACGCCAGGTCGAGAGTTCGGGCATCTCCTTGCGGCAAGGGCCGCAGCCCTGATACCACATGTTCAGCACCCACACCTTGCCCTTAACGTCCTCATTGGTCCACATCTTGCCGTCAACGTCCTTCTCGCTGAAGGCGGGGAACGGTTCTCCAACAACAGGTTTTGCCAAATCACTCGACTGGCTGGTCACCTGTATCATTTCCCGCGCCTGGTTATACTTGTCGAGGAATGCCTGACCGTGAAACACCTTTTCGACAGGTATGGCTTGACTGGTGATGGATTCTGGTAACTCGCTGGGGTAGATATAGGCAATCATGCGGTTCTTCTGCCCATCATCGACCCTGATGATTGACGGACTGCCGCAATCGGTGACCTCTGGAGTCTCGGTGAAGAAATAACCATTGATTATTACCTTGGCTTGAATGGCGCTTCCATCCTCCTGGGCCATGGCGGTAAAAGTCAAGACTGCGGCAAGTAGAGTCAGCAGAATTGTAGTTGCTTTTTTCATTTTATTCAGTTCGTTTTGGTTAATAAGATGCCACAAATGTAATATAACATATTAAGACTAAATAAGTTTTGTTGATGGAGGTTAACGCACTTTGGTGTCAGCTTTGACGGTCCACCAGGTAGCGCATCCACACGATGCCGTCCTGCTCGGTGACCGATTTGAAGGTCAGGCGCACGGGGCCGCGGCTCTTGGGGCGGCCGTCGAAGGCGGCTGCCATGCCCTCGCGGCCGTCTATGCCGTAGCCATACATCATGCTCACCTCGTCAATCAGCCCCAGGTCCAGCATCGAGCCGTTGATGTGTCCGCCGCCAACTACCGCCAGCCGCTTGATGCCGAAGTCGCGGCGCAGTACGGCCATCGCAGCCTTCAGGTCGATGGCGGGCATGCGGGCACCGCTAAAGCCATCGGGCATCTCGATGTCTTCGATCTCGCTCTCGCGACCGATGGTGATAAAAGAGATGTGTTTGCTCTTGAGGTAATCAAGATATTCCTGGCTAGCCCACTCCGAGAGGATCATCAGCAGCGGTTTGCCGAAATGTTCGGTTGTGTCGTCGCCCCACAGCAGGGTGCCACTCGTGTCCACGCCGATGGCGTAGCCCTCGGCCTCGACTGCTTTATAGACTTGTTGTCCGGCTTCCTTATAGTGCTGAGTCCCCCAGAAGAAGCCGGGCAGGGCCGAGTGCTTCTCCAGGGTGATCTTGCCCTCCATGACCGAGGGGCATTCCAACTGGTCCAGTGCATCGTAGTAGTGGTTGGTGTCGTCGATTTGCTCCGTCATGTCACAGTCAATCCTGCCGTCGAGCGATGCCATCATGTGGCAGATGATATAAGGTCTCGTCTCCATATTGTTCGTTTAGTTTACTATGATTGATTTCACGATGCAAAGTAACAAACAACCTCCCACATGTCACCTATCAGAATAGCGGTTTATCTTACCCAAATTGCCGATTTGGCATGAGGATTAAGATTTGAGGCTCTGGTCACTAATCCTGAGTGGCCCGCACTGCACGGACAGCAAACCCGCACTCGCGATAAAAGTGTGTCCAGCCCCAGCTTTCAGAACCGAGCCCCAAACAGTAGGCAAAGTTCGGAGCACCGTCCGAGAGCTTGCGTGACCAATAAAAGCCACCAGAGCCTGCGTCCATGAGATCATTATCGATACGCCAGCCAACGGCGGGCAAGAACAGGGTGTTCCCATTTGGGCCAGTGATGAGCACTCCGTTCACGCCGTTCCTTTTTGTCCATTGACCATGGCAATCCGAAAGCTCTTGAATCTGCTCAAGTGATGGCATCCGCCATGCTGGCCCCCAGTTCACATAGGCAGCATCGTCTTCAGCATCCAGCTCCGTTTTGTTGTCAACAAAGCCTTTGTAGCCATATTCGCTATCGGTGCAGTACTTGGTTATCGAACGGCTGTAATTGTACCAAGTGCCGCCAAACCACTTGTAGTTACTCTCGGAATACTTCACCTTGGGTTCAGTCTCACCCCATGCGAAGTAGTCGCCGAATTCTTCGGGCGCGCTGGCTCCCACATTGCACGTTGCCCAAAGCGTGCCACTGGGCAGTCCCAAGTCAACGTACTCGTGACTGTCGGGAGTGGGTGCGCCTCCGCTCAGGATAATGTCAATGATGACATTGATGTCGGCGATGTTGATTTCGCCGTCGCCATTCACGTCGGCGGCAGGGGTATTGCCATTGCCCTCCAGGATGATGTCAATGACATGGTTGATGTCGGCGATATTGACCTCAAGGTCGCCGTTTACGTCGCCACGGATGTCTTGAGCACAGGAAAAAGCCGGATACATCAGTAATCCCATCAGCAGAAAGAGTGATAGTGTTAAGTTTTTCATAATCATTTAAATTAGGTAGGTTTGTAATTAAGGATTGGCAAATTTAGTAAAAAATCAAAATCTAAAAATTTTTTCACAATTATCATGTCGCAATGTCTGTTTTTGTGGAGTGAGATCAGTTGTGAGTATATATCTAACAATCCACCACAAGCTGTAGTAGCAGGCATTATCAGTGTATCCCTAATAGTTTTCTATCAATTGAAGTGTCGGCTCGATGGATTGGAGATCGGTCAGATTGTTTGCCCGTTTGCCCTCGACGGCGTTGACAAAGGCGGTGACTTCTTGTAAGAAGCCTTGGGTGTAAATGGAGTTGCCGGCGAGGATAGGGGAGAAACCGTCGTGGCGATACAGATATTCGACCGATTGACTACGGGGACGGATTTTTTCCATAGGGATGCCAGCGATAACTGGTTGTCTGTGAGCAAAAATCAACTCCTCGCATTGATTCAGACGGTAAGTGCCCGAGTGGGTGTGGACGGTGAGTGATTGCTGCGCGTCTTGCCAGGAGAGGCAGGTGGACAGTTCAATTGTGCCGACGATGTGCTGGTGGCGCAGCATCAGGAGATAAGAACCCTCATCAATCTCAAGATAGGAGACGATCTCGGCCTTGCCAAACAGCCATGTGGCCAAGTCCAGCGGATGGATATACAGGTCGAGCAGGGCATCGCCCTCGGGATAAGCCCCTGTGAGGTAATGCAGGTCGTAGTTGAGCAGTCGCTGGCCCTTTAGCCGCTTTTTGAGTATTTGTACCGCTGGCGCATAACGCTGTTGCAACCCTATCATTGCGACCGGCGAACCGCTGGCCTGTTGCGTGGCGATGAGTTCCTTGAGTTGGGCGACCGTTTGGCATGGCGGTTTCTCGATAAATAGTGATTTGCCACTCTGCAGCACACGCGAGGCAAGGGAGAAATGAGCACTGGGCGCTGCCGCGACAAGTACACCTTTCACGCTTTCGTCATTGAGGATATCATCAAGGCGGGTCGTTGCTATTGTACCATTGAATTTACGCTCGATGAGCCTTGCCTTGTGCTCGCTGGTGACGCAGATGTATTTCAACGGCACTTGCAGGTAATGTAGCACTGGGTAGAGGTTGGTCAGGCTGTGCTGCCCCATGCCGACGAATGCGTATTGGCAACGGAAGGTCTCGTTGAGGTAGCGCTCGGTGCGCATCCGCTTGTAGCGGTTGATGAGTTGTTGTATCATGATTGCAGGAGTTTATGATAGGTGATAGTTGGATTGTTTGTCCATTGATACGGTCCATAGAATCGTTCAATGAGCCGTTTGGGCAACAAACGCTCGAAATTGCGCATGAGGATGATGTCGTACTTGCGGTGGAAGTTGATCCAGCAGTCGTTGCACTGCCTGGAATACCGACATTGGGTTTCACAAGCCAGCGAGCCATTGAAAATATCATCCAGGGGCTGCTCATGGATGTTGCCCAACTTGACATCAAGATTCTGGCACAAAGGCACGTCGCCGTTGCTGTGGATGACCAGACTGCTCATGATGCTCTGGCAACGCAGTTTTAGATTCCCATGCCTCCACTGGTCATAGAGGACGACGAAATCATAGTTCTCTTGAGTCTTGTGGATGTTGTCCGGTATTTGACTGGTATAGTCGCTCATCGTGAGCAAGTCGCTCGTGGTATCAAAGAATGCCATGGTGCCATAGATGCCGATGCGCACGTCAATACCATAGTGCAAGGCAACATTGATGACGTGCTCCATGTCCTTGAACGAGTTCCACGGCGACAGGCAGAACATGAGCGACAGCGGCACCTCTCCCCTCAATGCTTCTACAACCTCAATCACTCTGCCATATCCGTCACAGCCCCGCATCATCTTGTAAGCTTCCTCATCTCCATCAAGCGAGATATACAGGTGGCGTGGATGGAATCGCTTCACGGCATCGATAACCCGTTGAGGGGCCAGGCCATTGGTCAGCAGCGTGTAATTAGGGTGGTGCTCATGGAACCATGTCATGATTTCATCAGCTTGAGGATGCAGGATGAATTCGCCGCCTTCGAGCCCGATGGTCGTCTTGCTCGTGATGCAACGGCTGTGCATGACACGCTTGATGTCATCAAGAGTCAGGTGCTCGTGTTTTTTTTGCCAGATGTTGCAATGCTTGCAACGTGACTGGCAGGCCGTGGTGGCATAGAGCATCAGTTGGCTCAACCGCTTGTGTCGTGGTCGGGACATGTTGTTGAGATACAATAGCCCATTGTAGAGATAGTCAGTCAGTTTGTACATAAAAAATCCATGATGGTTTGGTTTTCTACAAGTGTAGATACCTCTAGACCATCATGGACTGCACGACGCCCTCGAAATGTTGGTGCCGGTCTCGACGTGAAATGCTGAGATCAACGAAGTCAGAAAAAGACACTGTTTGGAGCATGAAAAAGCCCACCGAGGTCATCGGTGAGCCAATAGGTCTATGCTCTCATAGTGTTTACTTCTCTAATTCTTGGGCAATCCATATTGTCCATTCATCTACATTGTCCGTCAATTTGGTGGGCAAGGGCAAGGTGATGCACACATCTGGAGCAATACCTGTATCATCTATGCCTGTTCCTTTAACAACTCGCAGGGAGCGCGTGGTGGGAATGGCTAGCATTGCTTTGCAATTTGGCAGTTCAGCAGCCGGTCTAACATTTGAGAAATCAATGCATCCACGTGTGTTGTCTTGACCATAGAATGTTGTGCGTCGAGATGTCGCTTTTAACTCGATAAGCATTTGCTCGGCAGAACTCGCCACGAGACCGTCAAAGATAATTGCCGCCTTTATGGGTTTGGGACTTATAGAGTCATATTCAATAGGTATCGTCTCTTCATCAAACATCACAAACGCATTTTCCTCGCTTTCTTTCAAACGCGTTATTCTTGACGCCATCCAATCGGGATTACCCATGCCCTCTGCTAATTGGACATATGCCTCACGATTTTCTGCCGTATTGTAGAATTCGATGCCATCGGTCGTTCCTGGATGATCATACAGCATCTCAAGATAGGGCTTATAATAACCATCCTGTCCTCCTGAGTTGCCCCTGATGTCAATGATCAGATTGTCGCAGCCAGACTGCTGGTAAGCCTGCACGCTTTCTTTTATCCAATCCATCGCTGGATCTTGACCAGAAAAAGATGGAACCCGTATTAAGAATGTTCGGTCAGTAACTTTACATGCTGCCTTTGTGGGTTCATATTCAATAGAGTCCCAATAATGAGGTATTTTTCTGCCTTCAGGCATATACTCTTGAGTGCAATTGTATCCGTTGTCATTAAGAAACAGATGATAGTCCGCAAAAAATGCAGTATATTCTCCAGCAGCGTCTCTTCCTTTTTTGACTCCGGTTTCAACTTGGTTTCGGAGTTTTGTCTTGAAATCAACATACGTTGATAGATTCTCGGCATTTACCTTTGTTGAGAAACCGCAATAATTGTCTTCGACTTGTTTAACTACTAAGTCGAAGTCCTCTAAATGTTGTTCAACAGTCATTTTTTGCGCATTCAGCGCAACACTCACTAAAAGAGAGAAAAATAAAATGAAGTGCCTCATTGCTATTTTGATATTTTGATTAAGAATTCCACTTTAGTATTAAACGTATAGTGAAAACAAAATGTTTCAAGAATAGGTTATTTTTTTTTGTGTCGCAGATAAAAAATTTCTTTCTGCTGCTCAATCTCGCGTCTGAGCACTTCTTAATCTTCTATAGCGAAGATGCCGCAAGCAGATAAAAGACTGCATCATTTTGCCTATTTTAACTACCAGGTGAAGCGCAGGCCGGCGGGAATTGTGATGGTGAACGGATGCTGCGTGCGGTAGGTCTCGAAGCCGCTGCCGTCGGGGATGTAGTACTGCACGCCTGGTTCTGCAAAGATGCTGATGCTGGGAGTGATATTGTACTGAACACCTATTCCAATGCCCGTTGACCACTGCAATGGCACATCCAGATGATGACTGTCGCGCAGTTGTGGCTGGTTGTTCAAGATATAATCTGTCTTGACTGTTGACTTGACAGGGATTTCCAGCGTCACACCAGCCGAGGTATAGATGCCCACATGCTTGCCGCTCCAAATACGATAAGAGGCTCTCAACGGCACGCCCAGGTAATCGATGCGCTGTTTCTCATCGATGCGGTTGATGCCTTCACCCGTTTGGAACAGTGAGTTGAGTCTTGTGTACTGGAGGCCGCTCTCCAGTCCGATTCTCTTGTTGGCTTGATACCTCAGTGATAACGAATAGGTAAGCGGCAGGCTGTGGTGAGTCTTGCGCACGATTTGGCCATTGTTGAGCGGCTCGTTGCTCTTGGCAATCTGTCGCATGATGCGATCATCTTCAGACAGTCCACTCGTGATGTCACTCTTTACCTCAAGATAAGCGATATAATCGCTCCAGTTATCAATAGGCATGGTCGAATCAGGTTCTCCTGGAACTGATGGAGCTTCATAATTGGTGACAATGAAGTAGTGAGGAGTTAACCGATCTGCCTCTGGTGAGGGTTGACCAGTATAAGCCAAATCGGCAGACCAGCGTTTGAAGCTGTCTTTCTTGGGCCGCATAGTGGTGCCATGACCAACGTCTGCAAAGTGGATGTCGCCATTCAGTTTAAGGTGAGGCAGCATGTTTTCTGCAGGAACCTTTGTTGTGTCAATTGCCTCTCTTGTGGTCTCCTCATGCCGAACTGAGTCTGCGATGCTCACATTTGGCTGCTCATATCTCTCGGGGACAGTAATGGCCATGTTGCGACTTTCTTTGCGTTGCTGTTTGTCTGGCTTGGTCGCTTGCTGATTGTCACCTGCCGTGACTGTGGGCTTATCTTCATCGGCCGTCTTGGGTTGCTGCTCGTCGATGGCCTCTGGCTGGCGCAGGAACAGCAAGGCCAGTGGCGTGAGCAGTGCAAGCAGGATGACAGCCCAATACTTGGCCAGCGAGTGCTGTAACATCTTCTTGGCCCGCGCCAGTTGGGATGAGGAGGAGTGGGCGGCAATGCCCAGAATCTCGCCGATTTCTTTATGGGACATATCCTGCATGACGGCCATCTTGAACACCTTGCAGTAACCATTGGGTAGGGCATTTACCGCTGCCATGATTTCGGCCATCGTCGGCATATCAGACGGCTCATCGGCAATCCACGTCTCGTCAGGCATGTCATCAACAGGAACGGTGACCAGCACATGATGGCGTTGCTTGTAGCGCAATGCCACATTGGCCGCAATGCTTGACAACCAAGCGTCAAAACGGTTGGGATCGCGCAGGTGATCCAACTTGGAGAATGCGAGCACAAATGCATCGTGTGCCAGTTCCTCGGCCACGGCGCGGTTGCCCACGATGTTATAGCATATCCCCAGCACCTTGTGGGAATATGCGTTATAGAGCTTAGCGATGGCCTGTTGGTCACCTGCCAGAGCTGCCCTGATGTCGCGATCCATGCCCATCCAATAAAGATCCCCTTCATTGTGATGATGCCATATTGGATGGAAAGACTGCATGACGTTTGAACTTTTTTTGTGATAATTTTAATGAGTGGTGGGCCGGCGAGCGACGTCGTTGAGCTTGAGGCATTGCCCGCGTCATTTGTCTTGTTTGTTGCGTTGATAACGCAGCAGACTGGACTGCAAAGATACTGTTTTCCCCATATAAGTAGTGTGCTGGAGTGGGGCGGAAGTGTTAGTTAATCTTTAGCGCTTTGAATTTATGTTAAAAGCGGGGGCTATTAAATCATTTTGGACAAAATAATTGCTAAATGTCGTGCGTGAACTCGCAAAGTATCACTAAATTTGCAGGTCTATTTGCACAATGATGACGTTACTACTGACATTGGCGATTGTGGGTGTGGCAGTGCTGCTGCTTGGCGTGAAGATATTCTTCGTGCGTGGTGGCCGTTTTCCCAATACCCACATCCATGACAATGCCGAGATGCGCAAGCGCGGCATCACCTGTGCACGCGACAAGGAATTTTACAACTAACAATCAATACAACAAGAAAAAGTCAAAAAACAACGTTTGAAATGAACTTCATTAAACATTACACCAAGCTTGCATTGTTTGCTGCTGTCGTGCTGATGGCCGCTACCTCATGTAACGACCAACAGGCGGCCGAGGCTCCCAAGGCCGCTGGAGGCGCTGCCCTCGAGAATCTCAAGATCCGTTACATCGACGAGGATTCCATCATGGCCAACTACAACCTGGCCAAGGACATCAACGAGGCCATGCTGCGTCGCCAGAACCAGTTTGATGCAGCCCAGAAGCAGCGTGCTGGCGAAATCAGCAAGTTTGGTAACGCCATGCAGCAGAAGTACCAGAATAACCAATACCTGACCGAGGAGGCCTTTAATGCCGACCAGGCCAAGTTGCAGAAGATGCAGGCAGATGCCGAGAATTACCTCGCCGGTCTGCAGCAGAGCATCCAGAATGAGCTTAACCAGAGCCAGATTCAGTTGCTCGACTCGATTGACAACTTCATGAAGGAATATGCCAAGAAGAAAGGCTTTGACATGGTACTGCGCAAGAGCGCCACGCTGTACATCGACGAGAAGTATGACGTGACCAAGGAAGTGGTTGAGGGCCTGAACAAGCGCTACAACAAGGTGGGCGGCAAGGTTGCTCCCGCTCCTGTCAAGCCTGCTGAGGCAGCTCCCGCCAAGGCCGATGTCCCCAAGCTGAGCACCGAGAAGCCCGCTACTCCCGGCAAGGTGGACTTGAAGAAGTGAATACGTTTTTCATAATAGATAAGTTTTGCTATCCGTTGACCATCGACTCGCGTCGCTGGAATGCGGATAGTTTTTTTTCCCAATCTATAAACCGATAAGTATTGAAACAATGATGAAGAAAATTGCAGCAATGATGGTTATCGCACTCATGCTGGGTGCCTGCCAGAACAACCAGAACAATGCCGCCAGCCAAGGTGACACCACTACTGCCGCTGGCGACAGCGTAGCCAAGACAACCCTCGTGGCCTATTTCTCGGCCAGCGAGGCTCACATCACCGCCCAGGTGGCCAAGACCCTTGCCGAGGCTACCGATGCCGACCTGTTTGAGATCGTTCCCGAGCAGATCTACACCACCGAGGACTTGGATTGGCACAACGATAAGAGCCGCTCGTCGGTCGAGATGAAGGATAGCACCGCCCGCCCCGCCGTGGCCAGCAAAGTCGAGAACATGGCACAGTACAACACCATCTATGTGGGCTTCCCCATCTGGTGGTACACCGCACCCAGGATCGTCAACACCTTCCTGGAGCAGTATGACCTCACGGGCAAGACCATCATCCCGTTTGCCACCAGCGGCGGCAGCGACATGGGCAAGAGCGGCGAAGACCTGAAGAAGGCCAGCGCCCCCAATGCCAACTGGATTCTTCCCGGCAAGGTGCTCAATGGCAATCCTCCCGTCGATAGCCTCAAGGTGTGGATCGAGACCCTGAAGTAATCAATAGCGATAATGAAGAAGAAAAGCGGGCGGCCCTGGTGTGGGTCGCCCGTTGTGTTTGAGATAGGGTAGTGGGGAGGATTACCCGAAGTTGTCGTAGTGGATCGATGAGGGATCGACGCCCAGGGAGTCGAGGACCTCGTTGACCGTTTGGCTCATCATGGCGGGTCCGCACATGTAGTACTCGCAGTCCTCGGGAGCCTCGTGCTGGCCCAGATAGGTGTCGCGCAGCACTGGGGCGACAAAGCCAGCGGTGTACTTCACGCCAGCCTCGTCGGCAGCAGGGTCGGGACGGTCCAGCGCCAGGTGGAAGTGGAAGTTGGGGAAGTCTTTCTCGAGCTGCAGGAAGTCCTCGAGGTAGAAGACCTCGCTCAACGAGCGTGCGCCATAGAAGTAGTGCATCTCGCGGTCACGCGTGTTGAGAGAGCGCGTCATGTGCAGGATCTGGGCGCGCAGGGGAGCCATACCGGCACCACCGCCAATCCAGATCATCTCCTTCTTGCTGTCGAAGATGGGGTGGAAGTCGCCGTAAGGGCCGCTCATGATGACCTTGTCGCCAGGCTTGAGGGTGAAGATGTAGCTCGAAGCGATGCCGGGCATCACGTCCTGGAAGCCGACTTGGGGTTTGGGCTTGAACGGCGGTGTAGCGATGCGCACGGTGAGCATGAAGCGGTCGCCCTCGGCGGGATAGTTGGCCATCGAGTAGGCGCGCACGGTGGCCTCGTCGTTGCGGCACTTGAGGCCGAACAGGCCGAATTTCTCCCATGTGGGCAGGTACTCGCCCAGCGACTCCTTGTCGATGTCCTTGTCGTAGTCCATCTCGTACTCGGGAATGCGGATCTGGGCATAGCTGCCGGGAATGAAGTCCATGTGCTCGCCTGGGGGCAGAGCGACGATGAACTCCTTGATGAACGACGAGACGAGCTTGTTGCTCACCACGGTGCATTCATATTCCTTGACTGACAGTACGCTGTCGGGCACCTGGATAGACATGTTGTCCTTGACCTTGACCTGGCAACCCAGTCGCCAGTGGTCCTGCTGCTCCTTGCGGGAGAAGTGGGGCACCTCGGTGGGAAGAATCTGGCCGCCGCCCTCGGTGACCTGTACCTTGCACTGGCCGCAGCTGCCCTTGCCGCCACATGCGCTCGACAGCATCACGCCGTTCTCGTGCAGGGTGCCCAGCAGGGTGTTGCCGCTCTCGACCTCCAGCTCCTTGGTTCCGTTATTGACGTTGATTTTCACTTTGCCCGATGGCACCAGGTAGTGCTTGGCCACGAGCAAGAGGATGACGAGCAACAGGGTGAGCGCCAGGAACACCAGCGCGCTCGCCAATACCGTAGTTGAAATGCTAGATGAAATCAGTATCATAATTGTTGTGTCCTCCTTTATCCTAATCTAATGCCCAGGAAACTCATGAATGCAATGCCCATGAGACCAGTAATGATGAATGCGATGCCCACACCACGCAGGGGCTTGGGGATGTCGCTGTAGGCCAGTTTCTCGCGGATGGCAGCGATGCCCACGATGGCCAGCAGCCAACCGAGGCCGGAGCCCGCGCCATAGACGGTAGCCGTCCATGCCGAGGGGAAGTCGCGCTGCTGCATGAACAGCGATGCGCCCAGGATGGCACAGTTCACGGCGATCAGGGGCAGGAAGATACCCAGCGACGCATAGAGCGAGGGCGAGAACTTCTCCACCGCCATCTCGACGAGCTGTGTCGCCGATGCGATCACGGCAATGAACAGGATCAATCCCAGGAAGCTCAGGTCAACACCCGCCAGGGCGGGGCTGAGCCAGCTCAGGGCGCCCTCTTGCAGGACATACTTGTTGAGCATGTAGTTGATGGGCAAGGTCACCACCAGCATGAAGGTGACCGCGATGCCGAGACCGAAGGCCGTCTTCACATTCTTGGAAACCGCCAGGAACGAGCACATGCCCAAGAAGTAGGCAAATATCATGTTGTCGATGAAAATCGACTTGATGAACAGATTAAGTTCTTCCATTGTCTTTCTTGTCTTTTAATGGTTAAACATGCCCGTTAATCCTCTTGCAGCTCCTTGTTGTGAGCGCGGTGAATCCAGATGATGCAGCCCACGGTGATCAGTGCCATGGGGGCCAGAATCATCAGGCCGTTGTTCTCGTAGCCGTGGTCGTAGCACCACTGCGGTATCACCTGATAACCGAACAGTGTGCCCGAGCCCAACAATTCGCGGATGAAGGCCACAATCACCAGGATGATGGTGTAACCCAGTCCGTTGCCAATGCCGTCGAGGAACGAGGGCCAGGGGCTGTTGTGCATGGCAAAAGCCTCCAGACGGCCCATGAGGATACAGTTGGTGATAATCAGTCCGATGAACACCGACAGCTGCTTGCTCACGTCATACTGGTAGGCGGTGAGGATCTGTTGCACAATGATAACCAGCGCGGCCACTACCACCAGCTGCACGATGATGCGGATGTTGGTAGGGATGGTCTTGCGCAGGAACGAAATGATCACGTTGCTGAACGCCAGCACGGCAATCACCGAGATGCCCATCACGATGGCGGGCTCCAGACTGGCGGTGACGGCAAGCGAGGAGCAGATACCCAGAATCTGCACCAGGACGGGATTGTCCTTGGACAGCGGGTTGAACAATGCTTCTTTATTTTTCTTTGATAACATAGTCGTGGAAGGGCTTATTCGGGTTTGACAAGTTTGTTAGTTATCTCTCCGGGAACCTCGACTTGAGGCTTGGTTTGCAGCTTCTTGAGGAAAGCCTCGTAGGGAGCCAGGCAGTCGGCCAGCATGTCGCTCACGCCGCGGCTGGTGATTGTGGCACCCGTGAGGGCGTCGATCTGCTCGGCACCGGTAGTGGATTTCTGTCCCTTCTTGAGGACAACCACGCCCTTGTATTCACCGTCCAGGAACAGGTGCTTGTCCTGAAACTTGTCCTGGAACTCCTTGTCGGCGATGCGTGCCCCCAGTCCCGGCGTCTCACCCTCGTGGGAGAAGTTGGCGCCATAGATCGAGTTACCGTCGTCGTTCATGGCGATATAGCCCCAGATGGGTCCCCACAAACCTGCACCGTAAACGGGCAACACATACTTGATGCTGCCGTCGTCCATCTTGCACTTCATCACGGGCAACTGCCGCTCGGCCAGCTTCACATTCTTCTTCATGTCCACGTCAAAGGCCACATTCCGGGCGCTGTCCACAATATTGCCCTGTACATCGACCAGCAGGTCCTGGATGATGTACTTCTCGTAGGTCTCCTTGACCTGTGACTCCTGGGGCGCTGCGATGTGCAGTGCGCTCAGGATCTGCTTGCGTGTGTCGTTGGCGATGTTCTCGTCCTGCTTGGGCTTGAGCGCCATGTAGATGAGCGCCAGCACCGAGCCCACGAGCAGCACCATCACGGCTGCATACAGGATCTGATAAGTATTACTGTTCTTGTTCATAGCTTATCCTCCTTATTGTTTAATAGCGGCGCGGCGGGCGCGGCGCTTGATGTTAGACGATACCACGCAGTGGTCGATCAACGGAGCGAAGGCGTTCATCAGCAGGATGGCGAGCATCATGCCCTCGGGGTAACCACTGTTATACACACGAATCAGGATAGCGAACACGCCAATCAGCAGGCCATAGATGTATTGGCCTACCTTGGTCCTCGCACCAGTTACGGGATCGGTCGCCATGAACACGGCACCAAAGGCGAAGCCGCCAAGGCACAACTGCGTCATCGGGTCGAGCATCGAGGCGGGATAGGTGGCACTGGGCAGCGCGTGCACCAGAGCGGCCATACCCAGACCGCCGACAAATACCGAGCACATGATTCTCCACGAGGCAATGCCAGTGAGCAGCAGGATGGCGGCGCCGATGAGGATGGCGATCATCGAGGTCTCGCCCGGTGAGCCGGGAATGAGGCCGATGAAGGCATCCATGCAGCTGATGGGCTCGCCCATGACGTTGGTCATCTGCAGCTGGTCACCCACGCTGGTGGCCACCTGGCCCAGAGGCGTCGCACCGGTGAAGGTGTCAACCACTGTGCCGCCGCCCATGCCCAATGCGCTGTCCACCTTGACAAACGCCTCGTCGCCGCTCATGCGGGACGGATAGGCAAAGAAGAGGAACGCGCGGGTGATGAGGGCGACATTGAAGATGTTCATGCCCGTGCCGCCAAAAATCTCCTTGGCGAAGATCACGGCAAATGCTGTGGCGACAGCCGTCATCCACAGCGGCGTGTTGATGGGGACGATCAGGGGGATGAGGATACCTGTGACCAGAAAACCTTCCTGAATCTCCTTGTGATGAATCTGTGCTCCAATAAACTCGATACCCAGACCAACGGCATAGCTCACAACAATCACGGGGAGCAGTGCCAGCAGGCCGTAGAGGAACATCGTGAACCAGCCGGTGGTTGCTTGGCCAATGGCCAGATAGTGCTGGTAGCCGATGTTGTACATGCCGAACAGCAGGGCCGGTATCAAGGCGACCACAACGGTGATCATGGTGCGCTTGAGGTCATTGCCGTCGTGGATGTGGACGCCCGACCGCGACGTGGCGTTGGGCGTGAACAAGAACGTCTCCATGCCGTCATAGACCGACTGCAGCTTGGACAGCTTGCCGCCAGGACGGAACGAAGGCTCGATCTTGTTCATGAAATTCCTTAATGCTTTCATATCAATGAAATATTGTTGAATAGCGTTTTTAAATTGACTAAATGGTTAAAGTGTGGGTCAAGACATCTCGGCACGCAGCTTGTCCAGCCCCACGCGCACGATGTGCTGCAGTTCCAGCTTACTGGTGTCGGCAAACTCGGCCAGAGCAAAGTCCTCGGGTGCGATCTCATAGATGCCCAGCTGCTCCATCTTGTCGATGTCGCCGCTGATGATGGCCTTGATGAGGAACTCACCGTAGATGTCCATCGGCAGCATCGCGTCATACTCCCCGGTGCGCACGATGGCACGCTCACCGCCCTTGATGCGGCTGTCCATGCTGACGGGCTTGCTGCGACCGCGCAGCCAGGTCGTGAACGTGCGGTAGAGCGAGAATCGGTTGGGGTTGACCGATGCCCAGCCCATGAACTCATCAGGCTTGCTGTTTTCGGGGATAATGGTGATGTGGCGGTAGGGGGCTTGCAGCCAGTTGTCGATGTCAACCTTGACGCCAGTGAGCACGTTGCCGCTGATGATGCGGCTCTTGGCCACGTTGGTCAGCTCGTTCTTGAGCACCGTTTCCAGGTCGACGCCCATAACGGTCTTGACATATCGGGGCTGCTGCACCATCTCGCCATCGATGGCGACCACGGTGTCGTGGCTCACCTTGCCCGTGGCGAACAGTTCGCCGATGCGGGCCAGCGTCACGATGTCCAGTGTCCAGACGGTCTCTCCCTTGTTGACGGGAGCGACGTTAGCCGCCTGTATGCCTGCGTTGCCGGCAGGGTGGGGGCCAACGAAGGTGTTGACCACAGCGCCGGGGGCGTCAAGCTGTTGGCCCTCGCGCACGCCGATGTACACTTTACCGTCGGTCAACTGGTTGAGCACCTCGATGCCCTTGCCGATGTATTGCCGCTTGTCTCCCATGACGATGTCCAGATCGGGAGCCAGTGGAGCCGAATCAAAAGCGGTGACAAACACATCACGCGGCCGCACGCTTGACGAGGGCACTACATCATAGGGGCGTTGCCTCATCATCACCCACAGTCCAGATGCCAGCAGAGTGTCAAGGACATTGCCCTTGGTATCGTGGGTGACGGCTTCGGTGCCGCCGTCGGGCGTGATGATGATGGCGTCGATATGGCGCCGTTCACCGCGCCGCACCTCCTTGACGGTGCCGCTCACGGGCGACACCACCTTGATGGCCTCATCATTCTTGTCATGATAGAGGGGCTCACCAGCAATGACGTGCTCACCCTCTTTCTTTTCCATGCGAGGAATCACTCCATGGAAATCGTCAGGAATGACCGCTACACTCTTGGCCGGTGATGTGAAGGCAATATCATTGCCTGGAATCGCGCCCAGCAAGTGAATGTCAAATCCCTTCTTGAGTCTAACAATTGCCATGATATTTTAGTATTTGGTAATATTATAAATAATGTGTTTGCAAAAGTAGTAAAAAGAATTGAATTGGGTTGCCAATTGTGCCTTGTTAATAAAAAAAAGATGAAAAAAATCGCTTGAAATGCTGTGCTTTCAAATATTTGTGATAAATTTGCGTTAATTTTTTGAGCAAAGTGTCTGCCGACGGGTCCTGATGGTTGCACTTATTGCTATAAAATTTATTGTGTTTCAGCTGCTTGCGCCCATGCTGCTTGCGCCCTTAACACTACAAAATGAAGAACTGAACATAACTTTAATAACTAAATTTAAAATTTTATTAATTCATTTTTTAAACTAAATTTAAATTATGGCTGAACAAACAAACATTCAGAAGCCACAGACCGCTGCCAAGAAAGACGTGAGCAGCAACGTTCGTGGTATCAAGAGCGCGTCAATCGTTGTTCTCTTGTGCTTCATCGCCGCAGTATGTTTCTATCTCTTCATCCTTGGCATGCCTGCCAACTTTAAGGATGCAACCAAGGCCGTGCCCATCAACCTGCTGGGTACCGTGTACAAGGGCGGTGTAGTTGTGCCTGTGCTGATTACCTGCTTCCTCGTGGTAGTAGTGCTCACTATCGAGCGTTGGATTGCTCTGGGCAAGGCTAAGGGTAAAGGCAACACCACCAAGTTTGTCGAGGACGTGAAGGCTGCTCTGCGCAACCACGACATCGCCAAGGCTGAGGACCTGTGCCGCAAGCAGAAAGGTACTGTTGGTGCTGTTGTTTACGCAACCCTGCAGAAGTACAAAGAGATGGAGAAGGACACCGTCCTGACCAAGGAGCAGAAGGTTGCTTCGATCCAGGCTACCCTGGAGGAGGCTACCTCTCTGGAGATGCCCGCCCTGCAGCAGAACCTGCCCGTGCTGGCAACGCTGACCACCCTGGGTACCCTGATCGGTCTGTTCGGTACTGTGCTTGGTATGATCAAGTCGTTCCAGGCTCTGTCCGCTTCGGGTGCTCCTGACTCAACTGAGCTGTCAACCGGTATTTCGGAGGCACTTGTGAACACCGCCCTCGGTATCGCAACCGCAGCCCTCGCTCTTATCGCTTACAACTTCTACACCAACAAGATCGATAACATGACCTATGCTATCGACGAGATTGGCTTCTCGACCGTATCGACCTTCTCCGCTACTCACTAATTGTTGATTAGCAATTGTTTAATCTATAGTTTTTAAACAAACAGATTAAGGTAATCTAGAAATATGGGAAAAGTCAAAATCAAAAAGAAAGAGACGCGCATCGACATGACTGCTATGTCTGATGTGACGGTGCTTCTGTTGACTTTCTTCATGTTGACTTCTACATTCCTTCAGAAAGAACCCGTGACCGTGATCACTCCTCCCTCAGTATCGGAGGAAAAGGTTCCTGATGCTAATCTGTTGTCGATTCTCGTTAGTCCCGAGGGAAAAGTTTTTCTTGAGGTCACTGGTAGCAAGGACTCGACAATGAAGAGTGAGACGGTGCGTGCCGACTTGCTTAAGAATATGGTCGCCGAATACAAGAAGACCCACCCCAGTGCCAACCTGGCGTTCACCAATAAGGAACTGGAGACCTTCTCAAAGCTGAATGCATTCGGTGTGCCCATCACTAAGATGAAAGAATGGTTGAACTTGGAAACCGACGTCCGCGACAAAGCGCTCGAGGAAGGCCCTGGTATTCCAATCAACATGAATGAAGATCCAAACAATCCCAATGAGTTCCAAATGTGGATCAGGGCTGCATACAACTCGATGAACCCTGAACTGCAGGAAGCAATGGTGAAAGGACGTGGTATTGCAATCAAGGCCGACCAGACAACGCCTTACAGCGTGGTGAACGTGGTTATGGACAACCTCCAGACCATGAAGATGAACAAGTTCAGGAGGAATAAGATATGGCAATTAAAAGTAAAAGTCGTCAGAAAAAGTTCGATACCCGTATCGACTTCACTCCTATGGTTGACATGAACATGCTGTTGATCACCTTCTTTATGTTGTGTACCACCATGATCAAGAGCCAAACGCTCCAGATCGCGTTGCCTACCAACGAGAAGGTTGAGAAAGAGCAGCAGAACAAGGTAAAGCAGTCCGAGGCTGTTACCATCATCATCGATGGCAAGCTGACCGACAACGGTCTCTCGGATCCCAACGAGGGAATGCTTTTCTACTACGACGGTATGCCCGAGACCTCCAATCTGGCTAATGGCGAAAGCAACATGAAGCAGATTGAGTTTGGTGCAAACACCGGCGGTGCTTATCCCGCAATCCGCGAGATTCTACAAGAGCGCAACAAGGAGGTCGTCCTGAAGATCGCTGACCTGAAGAAGGAATGGAAAGACATGAAGTTCTCTAAGAATGAGGAAATCAATGACTCCATCTACCAGGCTAAGGCCAAGGCTATCCGCAACGACTCCACCCTGAAGCGCCCGGTTGTGATTATCAAGGCCACGCCTAACGCCAGCTACGCCCACGTGGTGAGTGTGCTTGACGAGATGCAGATCAATAACATCAGCCGCTATCAGATCGACCGCATCAATGAGGTTGACTCGGCGATGATGATTATGGTTCAGGCCAAGAATCTGAAGAAGTGATGATGGTTTAATGGATTTGTTTAATCTTTAAAAAAAGAAATCAATTATGGCAAAAGAAGTTGATCTGTCATCGCGTGAATGGTGTGACCTCGTGTTTGAAGGAAAGAATAAGGACTTCGGTGCATATGTCATCCGAACCGATTCTCCCAAACGTCACACAAGGGCTGTCATCTATACCGTGCTCGGCGCATTGCTCGTCGGCTTGCTCGCCTTCGGTTTGATCAAGGTGAACGAGTATATCGAGCAGAAGCGCATTGCCGATATGGCTGAACAGGAAGAAGTGCTCATCGACATGTCTCAAGAAGCCGAAGAACCCGAGGAGCAGCAGGAGCGTCTCGAACAGCCCAAGCCCGAGGTTCTTCCCGAGGAGGTTTTGAAGTCTGTCAAGGTTACCGAGCTCCAGATCGTCGAGGACGATAAGGTGAAGAAGGAAGACGAGATCAAGACTCAGGATGAGCTGAAGGAGACTGAGACCGCTTTCGGTCAGAAGGATAACGAGAAAGGTACTGAGGACCGTAACGTTACCCGCACCCTGAAGGAAGAGGTTGTCGTTGAGAAGAAGGAAGAGAAGCCCAAGGAGGTTAAGGAGGAAGTCTTCCGCTCAGTAGAGCAGATGCCCCAGTTCCCTGGTGGCGAGGCTGCTCTGATGAAGTACCTCCAGTCTCACATCAACTATCCGCCCATGGCTGCCGAGAACAATGTTCAGGGTCGCGTGGTTGTACAGTTCGTTGTTGACAAGACTGGTAAGGTAGGTGAAGTTAAGGTTGTCCGCTCGGTGGATAAGGATCTCGACAAGGAGGCCGTTCGCGTCTGCAAGTCGCTGCCCAAGTTCACTCCGGGTCGCCAGAATGGTCAGGCTGTATCGGTATGGTACACCTTGCCTGTAACCTTCAAGCTCCAGGGAACTAACTAATCGACTTATGGTTAATCCCGCATAGTGAACGGGGATGTGTCAAACTTCTGGCACATCCTCTTTTTTATACATACCGTAAAACATATATCAAAGCCTCTGCTCTGCTAAGTGGGGGCTTTGTTATGTCAGGAGAATTTGATCACTTTTGACAATCAAATCTTTGAATGAGCAATTGACTTGAGAGCTTCGCCCTCAAGGGCAGATAAACTACTATTGCTGTCTGCGAGAGCAAGGCCGGCCGAATGGCATGCCCGCCTGAAAAAGACACAAGGCCACAATGCACTTTTCCTGCTTTGCCGTTGATCTCGGCATCGATAAAATGGGGTTATCATCCATACCCAAAATCCCGAATTACCCCTAAATGACCTTTTTGTTTTGCAATGCACTGATAACCAATGTATTGTCTTGTGAAATATGACCATCGAATGCTCGCCGTTTTTCTAGGATCCATAGTAATTTTGCAAGCGAGAGATAGCTCGTTTTATTGACCTAAACAATGCTTTGATTTGTTGTGGCTGCAGTTGGTAAATAGACTATAAAGCAGCTAAGCGTGAGTATCAGATATGGCCTTACGGCCGACTAAATACTGGTTAATGGACATTTGTTAAACTTTTAAAACCAAAGTATTATGACTAAAGAAATTAATTTATCATCGCGCGAATGGTGCGATTTGGTGTTTGAGGGAAAGAACAAGGACTTTGGTGCCTATGTCATCAGGACCGATTCCCCCAGACGTCACACGAGAGCTGTTGTTTACACTGTGATTGGCGCATTGCTGCTAGGTTTGCTCACCTTTGGCTTGCTCAAGGTGAACGAATATATGGAGCTAAAACACATCGCCGACATGGCCGAGCATGAGACCGTGTTCATCGATGTGAGCCAGGAGGCTGAGGAACCGGAGCCCAAGCAGGAAGTTCTCGAGCAGGAGGAACCCGAGGTGCTCGAAGATGTCGTCAGCTCGGTTAGGGTAACCGAACTCCAGATTGTTGATGACGATAAGGTGAGGCCTGAAGACGAAATTCTGTCTCAAGACGAGAAGGAGGAAACTAACAAGGTCTTTTCGCAAACCAATGTGGATAATGGCCAAGATGACCGAATGAGGTATGAAACGGCAAAACATGAAGTTGTCGTTGAAGCTCCGGCAGAGAAACCCAAGGAGGTGGTTCAGGAAGTCTTCCGCTCGGTAGAGCAGATGCCCCAGTTCCCTGGTGGCGAAACTGCACTGATGAAATACCTCCAGTCTCACATCAATTACCCGCCCATGGCCGCCGAGAACAATGTTCAGGGTCGAGTCGTCGTGCAATTCGTCGTTGACAAGACTGGTAAGGTGGGGGAAGTGAAAATTGTCCGCTCGGTGGATAAGGATCTCGATAAGGAGGCTGCCCGAGTGTGCGCGTCGCTGCCCAAGTTCACCCCAGGCCGCCAGAATGGTCAGGCGGTGTCCGTCTGGTACACCTTGCCTGTAACCTTCAAGCTACAGGGTACCAACTAATCGACTCGTCGGTTAGAAGTTGAAAAAGCCAAGCGGCGTCGCAGTTGCGGCGTCGCTTGTGTTAAGTTTTCCCTCGACCCGTGCCCTCGGTCGTGGTCAGCGGTCAACTGGCGGTAATGCTACATGCCCGATGCCCTGTGCTCCGTGCCGGCGTGCTGGACTTGCTCCGTGATTGCCTCTGCAAGGGCAAGTGCCGTCGTCCCGGGCGGCGATCATATAAGGGGTTTTCAGTTCGCCCCGCTGGTTCACAACCTACAATTCCTCATATCTCTAAACTACATCAGCTCTGTTGAGAAGTTGATGGATTGTATCTCCACATCAAGCGTGCGCAGCTGGGACGATAGCTTGTCCAACTGCTTGCCCATCGCCTTGACATCGATGGTGGTGATGTACTTGATCTCGCTGCGCGAGTAGCGCTCACTCGACGATGAGGCTTGATTGAACACTTCACGCAGGATCTGCAGGCGCTTGGTGAGCACGTCGCGCTCGGCCATCAGTTGTGTCAACGTCTTCTTGCCGCTCATGGCGTGCATGTTGGTCACATTGATGCGGTAGATGAGGTCTTGCAGCTGCTTGAGGCAACTGTCAAGTTCTTTGAGCAGCTCTTGAGGCTCCTCGGCAGGCTTTTCTCCTTCCTGCACTCGCACGTTGTTGGTGATGCGCATCTTGAGTTGTTCGATGCGGGTCTGCAATTCCTTGCGGATGCTTAATGCTTCGGCTAACTTCATGATAAACGGTTTTGCTTGTTCTCTTGTTTGTGCAAAGTTAGTCATTATTCTGTCGTTATCCAATCCTTGGCTACAAAAAAAGTCCGTGACCCAACTAGGTCGCGGACTTTTTGTATAAGGGAGTTGTGTTCCTTACTTGTTGACCTGGAAGCGGTTCCAGCCGTCCTTCAGGTGAGCAACCACCTGGTTGGCAGCGGCAAGACCTGCGTTGATGTTGGCCTCGGCGGTCTGGGCACCCATCTTCTTGGGGGTGAACAGTACGCGCTCGGGATACTTGGCCTCGAGTTCCTCGGCATTGGCGGGCTTCACGTCAGCCACATAGCGGAAGTCGGGACGGGCCTCCATGGCCTCGGCCAGACCGGCCTCGTCGATGACCTCCTTGCGGGCGGCATTGATGAGCACACCGTTCTTGGGCAGCATCTCGATGAGCTTCTTGCCTATCGAACCGCGGGTCTCGTCGGTTGCGGGGATGTGAAGGCTCACGTACTGGTTCTGGCTGTAGAGCTCCTCTACGCTGTGAACGGGGTGGATGCCGTCGGCCTCCATCACCTCGTCCTTCACCCAGGGGTCAAGGGCGCTGATCTTCATGCCGAAGCCCTTGGCGATGCGTGCCACGCAGCGGCCAACAGCGCCATAGGCATGGATGCCCAGCGTCTTGCCCAGCAGCTCGGTGCCGCTGGTGCCATTGTAACGGTTGCGGATCAGGGTAACGAGCATGCCCATTACCAGCTCGGCAACGGCGTTGCTGTTCTGGCCGGGAGTGTTCATCACGCACACGCCATGGGCGGTAGCCTCGGCCAGGTCGATGTTGTCATAACCTGCACCGGCGCGAACAACCACCTTCAACTGGGGAGCTGCGTCAAACACTTCCTTGTCCACCTTGTCGCTGCGAACGATCAGGCCGGCGCAGTCGGCGATGGCCTTGATCATGTCGTCACGGGTGCCTTTCTCGACGAGTACCAGCTCGTGGCCGGCGCCTTCAATCACCTCACGGATGCCCTGAACTGCTACGGGAGCAAAGGGCTTCTCGGTTGCAACTAAAATCTTCATGATTCTGTGTTACTCCTTATAAATTTAGATGGATTAATGATTGTTTTCAAACTCCTTCATGGCGGCAACGAGCACCTTCACGCTCTCGAGGGGAAGTGCGTTGTAGAGCGATGCGCGGTAACCACCCACCGAGCGGTGACCCTTGATGCCGACGATGCCCTTGGTGCCTGCGAAGTCCAGGAAGTCCTTCTCCAGCTCCTTGTACTCGGGCTTCATCACGAAGCAGACGTTCATGATCGAGCGGTCCTCGGGCTTAACGGTGCCGACGAACATCTTGCTCGAGTCGATGGCGTCGTACAGGACGGCGGCCTTCTCCTCGTCGATGCGCTGCAGCTCCTTGACGCCACCCAGCTCCTTGTACCACTTGAGGGTCTGCAGGGCTGCATAGATGGGGAATACGGGAGGAGTGTTGAACATCGAACCCTTGTCAACGTGGGTCTTGTAATTTACCATGGTGGGCAATACGCGGTCAACCTGGCCCAGGACGTCTTCCTTAACGATGACGAAGGTAACGCCGGCGGGGGCGATGTTCTTCTGTGCGCCACCGTAGATCAGGTCATACTTCGACACGTCAACGGGACGTGAGAAGATGTCTGACGACATGTCGGCTACCATGCGAACGGGCACGTCATAGTCCTCGCGGATCTCGGTACCGTAGATGGTGTTGTTGGTGGTGATGTGGAAATAGTCAACATCGGTGGGAATCGTGTAGCCCTTGGGGATGTAGGTGTAGTTGTCCTCCTTGGACGAGCCTACAACGTTCACCTCGCCAAATAATTTGGCTTCCTTGATAGCCTTGTTGGCCCAAGTGCCGGTGTCGAGGTAGGCAGCTTTGGTCTTCAGCAGGTTGGCGGGAACCATATAAAACTGGGTGCTGGCACCGCCGCCCAGGAACAGAACCTTGTAACCCTCGGGGATATCGAGCAGCTCCTTGAACAGAGCCTCGGCCTCGTCAACAACGGCCTGGAACTCCTTGCTGCGGTGTGAGATCTCAAGAATCGACAGGCCAGTGCCTGCAAAGTCACGAATAGCGTCAACGCACTTGTCCAGGGTGTACTGGCTCAGGATTGACGGACCGGCATAAAAATTATGTTTCTTCATAACGGTGTTAATTGAAATTAGAAGTTATATAAATAATGTATCGATTTCGTTTCGCGGTTTTTATTTGTGACAAAGTTACGGCTTTTTTTTGATTGGCACAATAGTTTCACAAAAAAAGCATTTGGTGGCATTTTGTCAATTTGTCGCCATATAATGCGGTTTTGTGTAAAAATCAAAGCGGAATATTGCTGGTTTGGTGGCAGATTGATACAATTGGCCGTAATTTGTGGCAAAAGGTCAATTAAGCTTTTTATGCTTTTTTAATCACCAATGCAAAAAATATCAAAATCATCACAAAAAATGACGTTTGTTTGGAAAAAACACAGTATATTTGTGACGCTTTTAGGAGACCGCTTGATTGGGCAAGATTGCCCTCGCCCGGCTCTTGAACAAAAAGAGAAAATTAACTTTATAGTTTTATCTAATTAACATTTGTTTATATTATTATCATGAACGTTGAGAAAATCATGGCCGACCTGGAGGCTAAACACCCAGGCGAATCTGAGTATCTGCAGGCTGTACGCGAAGTCCTTGAGTCTATCGAGGAGGTCTATAACCAGCATCCCGAGTTTGAGAAGGCAAAGATCGTAGAGCGCATGGTAGAGCCCGAGCGCATCTTCACCTTCCGTGTAACCTGGATTGACGATAAGGGTGAGGTTCAGACCAACCTCGGCTATCGCGTGCAATTCAACAGCGCTATTGGCCCGTACAAGGGTGGTTTGCGTTTCCACAAGGCCGTTACTCCCTCAATGCTGAAGTTCCTCGGTTTCGAGCAGACTTTCAAGAATGCTCTGACCACACTGCCCATGGGTGGTGGTAAGGGTGGCTCTGACTTCGACCCCGTAGGCAAGAGCGACGCCGAGATCATGCGTTTCTGCCAGGCTTTCATGCTTGAGCTCCGTCACAACATTGGTCCCGACCAGGACGTTCCCGCTGGTGACGTTGGTGTTGGTGGCCGCGAGATTGGCTTCCTCAATGGTATGTACCAGAAGCTCGCTCGTCAGTATCACACTGGCGTGCTGACCGGTAAGGGCATGACCTGGGGTGGTTCTATCCTCCGTCCCGAGGCAACCGGTTTTGGTGCTCTCTACTTCACCCAGCACGTGCTCCACACCGCTGGCAAGGACATCAAGGGCAAGAAGATCGCTCTCTCGGGCTTCGGTAACGTAGCTTGGGGTGCTGCTACCAAGGCTGTTGAACTCGGCGCTAAGGTCGTTGCTATCTCTGGCCCCGACGGCGTTTGCGAGATCCCCGAGGGTATCACCAAGGAAATGATCGACTACATGCTCGACATGCGTGCTTCTAACCGCAACAAGGTTCAGGACATGGCCGACAAGTTCCCCGGACAGGCCAAGTTCACCGCCGGCAAGAAGGCTTGGAGCATTCCTTGCGACATCGCTCTGCCCTGCGCATTCCAGAATGAGCTCAGCGAGGACGATGCTAAGGAGCTGAAGGCTAACGGCTGCTGGTGCTGCTGCGAGGTTTCGAACATGGGTTGCCAGCCCGGCGCTATCCACTTCTTCCAGAAGAATGGCGTTCTCTTTGCTCCCGGTAAGGCTGTCAACGCTGGTGGCGTAGCTACCTCTGGTCTCGAGATGACCCAGAACGCTGCTCACCTCAGCTGGTCGGCTAAGGAAGTTGACGAGAAGCTCCACTGGATCATGGAGAACATCCACGAGCAGTGCGTTAAGTTTGGTACTCAGGCCGACGGCACGATCGACTACGTGAAGGGCGCTAACATCGCTGGCTTCATGAAGGTCGCTCAGGCTATGCTCGAGCAGGGTGTCATCTAATCCACTTGAGAGATTGCTTAACTGAACAATTAACCTTATTAAACAAGGCAGGTCGCAACGTGGTGGCCTGCCTTGTTCGATTGTCGTGTAATCCTGTCATTTTACCCTGTTAAAATAAATTCACCTTTTTCGCCATCAAATTCATGAAACTTTCACTATCTTTGCAACTTGGAACAATTTCATAATATATGAACGAAAACGAAAAACTGATTCAATCTATCATCGAAGCAATTCAGGAAAAGAAGGGACGCAACATCGTCCATGTGGATCTCACAGGTATCGAGACAGCCGCGGCACAGGGGTTTGTCATCGCTACGGGCAACACGCCCATGCAGGTGACAGCTATCGCCGACAGCATTCGCGAGTATGTCGAGAAAAATGCTAAACAGCGCCCGTATAACTACGACGGCTACCAGAATGCGCAATGGGTGATCATCGACTATGGCAACATCTTTGTTCACGTCTTTGTGCCCGACTTCCGTGAGCGGTACAATCTTGAACAGCTCTGGGCCGATGCGCGCATCAACACTATCCCCGACCTGGATTAAACTCGTGTCAATAAAGCGCTAATGATATAATGGCAAGCAATAATCAACGCAAGACGCCCAAGTTCAACATCTTCTGGATGTATGGCATCATGATCTTGTTCCTGGTCACTTTTTATTATTTGAACCAGGACGGGGGCATGGCACAGGAGGTGAAGTGGACTCAGTTCGAGAGTATTGTCAACAAGGGGGGCGTCAAGTCTATCACGGTCTATAGCAACAAGAACCAGGCCGAGGCCGTGCTGAGCGACTCGCTGGCCAAGGTCGTGTTCAAGGATCTGCCAGCGCCGGCCCTTGGCGGCGGTCAAAGCCAGGCCAAGATTTCGACTCACATACCCAGTGCCGACAAGTTTGACGAGAAAATTGAGCAGTGGAACAAGGACGGCGTCTTCAATGGCGAGGTCGATTACAAGCAGGCCAGTGACCTGTCGATGATCTTCTGGACATTTGGGCCGATTGTCCTGCTGGTGGCCCTGTGGTTCTTCCTGCTGCGACGAATGGGCGGCGGTGCCGGTGGCGCCGGCGGCATTTTCAACGTCGGCAAGTCCAAGGCCCGATTGTTTGACAAGGACAACGACAGCAAGGTGACCTTCCAGGATGTGGCAGGACTTGCCGAGGCCAAGGTGGAGATTGCCGAGATTGTGGACTTCCTGAAGAATCCTAAACACTATACCGAGTTGGGTGGTAAGATTCCCAAGGGCGCATTGCTCGTGGGTCCTCCGGGTACCGGTAAGACCCTGCTTGCAAAGGCTGTTGCCGGCGAGGCCGATGTTCCCTTCTTCTCGATGTCGGGTTCTGACTTTGTCGAGATGTTTGTCGGCGTGGGAGCGTCGCGCGTGCGTGACCTCTTCCGCCAGGCCAAGGAGAAGGCTCCCTGCATCGTTTTCATTGATGAGATCGATGCCGTCGGCAGGGCCCGTGGCAATAAGGCCAGCATGGGAGGTAACGATGAGCGTGAGAGCACACTCAACCAGCTGCTCACCGAGATGGACGGCTTCGGCACCAATAGCGGCGTCATTATCCTCGCTGCCACCAACCGGGCCGACATCCTCGACAAGGCACTGCTGCGTGCAGGGCGTTTCGATCGCCAGATTTATGTCGAGTTGCCCGAACTTAGCGACCGCAAAGAGATCTTCCAGGTGCACCTGCGCAATGTCAAGACCGATGGTTCGGTGGATCTGGACCTGCTCTCGCGCCAGACGCCTGGTTTCTCGGGTGCCGACATTGCCAATGTATGTAATGAGGCGGCCCTGATTGCCGCACGTCACAAGAAACAGGCCGTGCAGCGTCAGGACTTCATGGACGCCATCGACCGCATCGTCGGAGGCTTGGAGAAGCGCTCCAAGGTCATTACCGACGAGGAGCGTCGCTCGATTGCCGTCCACGAGGCCGGCCATGCGACGGTAAGCTGGCATCTGCGTTATGGTGACCCGCTCATCAAGGTGACCATCGTTCCGCGTGGCAAGGCTCTTGGCGCCGCATGGTATATGCCCGAGGAACGCCAGATAGAGCCCAAGCAGGCTTTGCTCGACAAGATCTGCTCGCTCATGGCGGGGCGTGTTGCCGAGGATATGTTCCTGGGCTTCATCGATACCGGTGCGCTCAACGACCTGGAGCGGGCAACCAAGATTGCCTATGCCATGGTCACGTATTATGGCATGAGCGACAAGTTGCCTAACATCTCCTATTATGATACATCGGGCGAGGCCTATGGTTTCACCAAACCCTATAGTGAAACCCGCGCCCAGTCTATCGACGAGGAGGTGCAGGCGATTATCGACAGCCAGTATGAACGTGCACGGCAGCTGCTCGCCCAGTATCAAGAGGGTCATCATGCCCTTGCCGACCTGCTGCAGCAGCGCGAGGTCATCTATACTGAGGATGTCGAGCGCATCTTCGGGCCCCGCAAGTGGCAGTCGCGCACCGAGGCGATGCTCAAGCAGGCCAACGAGCAGGGTGGGGAAGACGACGGTGCCAATGTTACGGTGACTCCGCCGCCGTTTGAACAACAGGACAATTAAGCTAAGTTCAATATGGCAATCATTTTTAACGATACACAAAAGGCCGCTATCGTGAGCCTCCTCATTGAGATGATCAATGCCGACCAGGAGGTGCATCCCAGTGAGTGCGCTGTTTTTGATGCTATCTGTATCCAGTACGGCATCAATGACGAAATCTACAATCTGGGCCGCGCACTCAACAGCATGGTCGCCATCGACATCATGAAACGGATGACCGATGTGCAGAAGATCGCAACCGCTCAGTTGCTCACCCGCGTCATCGATGCCGATGCCAAGGATGACGACAAGGAGATTCAGCTCCTGAATGTGATTTGCAAGATAACTGGAGTTGATGCGCTCATCGCAGCGCAAGATAGCGACAAATAGTTATTGTAAATTATTTACATTTACAAACTCAAAATTTACAACGGCGACAGGCTCTTCAAGATAGGCCATGTCGCCGTGTTTTTTTGCTTTTTTGAGGATTTTGGCCTAAAATTTGTGCAGGAGCGAAATTTTTTTAAAATTTTTTTCTTGCATTCAATATTCTGATTGACAAAACGATAAGTGCGTTTTTGCGGTTTTTGTCAAAAAATTATAACAAAAAAAGTTTCCGAAAAATTTGGTCAGTATCAAAATCGGTTATAATTTTGCACCGCTTTTCGCCTCAAATGGGGCGTGAGAGCGACTCAAAAAAGAGTTCTTTGACATGTTTGCAACAATATTGACGTAGTACAAGAGAACAGGGAATAATTTGTTCCCGTTAATTCTGACACACATAGTACAACACAATAATGCAGGAATCATCAAGGGCCAGACATTATTAATATACTCGGTCGAGTGTTGCGTTTTCATTATATCTTTTGTAAAGAAGAGAAACGATAATACAACAACGAAGAGTTTGATCCTGGCTCAGGATGAACGCTAGCGACAGGCTTAAC
>ONOU01000012.1 GCA_900319525.1 uncultured Prevotellaceae bacterium
AGTTAAATGGTATGAGCCCGGTACAATACCGAGCTCAATACCATAGTGAGTTATAAACGTGTTTAACGTCTAACTTTTTGGGGGCACTTCATAATTCAGCATCGTGTTTTTAATGAGAGTGTATCAAAACTCACCTACGTACTTTTAACCGTGCTTACGCACGGGAAATTAAACAAATTTTTAAATTAAAATTAAATAATAATTTATTTTTATAAGAATTTTACTATTAATTTGCTTAATTTCCCGCCCGATAGGGCGGTTATAATTCCAGGCCGAACCTTTTGATACACTCTCAGAAATCAAAAATGTCGAGTTGTGGACACTTTTGGCAATTTATAACTTGCCATAACTCGATATTTTTTCGACTTATGGCAACTTTTATCAATTTATAACTTGCCATAACTCGATATTTTTTCGACTTATGGCAACTTTTGTCAATTTATAGCTTGCCACAACTCGATATTTTTCGACTTATGGCAATTTTTGTCAATTTATATTTTGCCATAACTCGATACTTTTTCGACTTATGGCAACTTTTAACAATTTATATTTTGCCATAACTCGATATTTTTTCGACTTATGGCAACTTTTAACAATTTATATTTTGCCACAACTCGATATTTTTTCGACTTATGGCAACTTTTGTCAATTTATAATCTGCCATAACTCGATATTTTATTGAGACCTCGGCTCACCCGATAAAAGGTGGGGGCGGTGTGGTCGAAGGCCACAGCAAGGCCAGCGGCCTTGGCGAGGTCTTTCGACCTCATGCTTGCCCCCGCTAATAGAGTACTGTACGCAACACGGTCTATCGATTATCGGATCCCTACACCTTGTTCTACTTCAAGTTTGTCCACAACAATAACAGTAAGGATGAACATTACTGGAGCAGCAACATGAACCCGCCGATGATCCGCTCATGGCAAGGTTTCAGTTTTGAGACGGTATGCCTGTCACATCTTGCCCAAATCAAAAAAGCGCTGGGCATCAGCGGGATGTCAACCAATGCATGTTCATGGCGCAAGCAGGGAGGCGAGAACGATGGTACACAAATAGACTTGCTGATAGACCGTAGCGATCGTGTTATCAATATCTGTGAGATGAAATTCTCTGAGCAGCCTTACAGCATCACTAAGGCCTATGCCGACAACCTGCGCATGAAAATGGCGGTCTTCACAGCAGCCACCAACACACGCAAGTCCCTTGCCTTGACGATGGTAACGACCTATGGTGTCCTGCCTGGCATACATTCAGGCATTGTTCAAAAAGAGGTCACCATGGATGACCTCTTCTCTCAACAGTAATACCTTATTTAGATTCCATTACTTGAGTTGGGCGCCGTCGTGGAAGGCGGTGCCGACGGTGGTACCCAGCTGGACGTACTTGTAGCGGGTGGGGTCGTAGGTGATGATGTGCATCTTCTCGATGTCGGGATTGCCGTCCTCGTCGAGATATTTTTCATCGCACAACACGTTAACGACCTCGGCGATCAGGTAGTAACCCGTATTGCGGTCCTCATCGATTTTCTCCTTCACGCGGCACTCCATCGTCATGGGGAAGTCGGTGAATAAGGGGGCATTGACATTGGGAGCTTTCTCAATCGTCCAGCCCGTCTTGGCCATCTTGTCGGGGTCCTTCTTGGCGCTGACGATGCCCACAAAGTCGGAGGCCACCATCGTCTCGGTCGTGGCAAATGCGACCGTAAAGTTGTCATTGACGGCGAGATTGTCGGTCGTGGCGTGCGACGACAGCGAAATCATGATTTCCTTCATGTCCCAGGTGCCACCCCAGGCAGCGTTCATGGCGTTGGGACGTCCCTCTTTGTCATAGGTGCCGATAATGAGCACCGGTTGTGGAAGTATCCACGGTTTAGAACCAAAACTCTTCATATACTTTTTCGATTTATTGTTTGATAAACGGTTATTTCAATTTCAGGATGGCAGTCACCGGATTGGGCGTGATGTCCATCGGTATTTCAATGTGCGTGATCGTGCTATCGGGCACGGGGATGATGAAATAGCGCTGGCCCTGATACTCCAACGGGTAAAAACCCTTGGGCTCATAGTTGAGATTCAGGCCGTAGTCCTGTCGGCGCTGCAACTCCTCACGGGTAAGTGCCTCCTCGGCCTTTTCAAAGCAATAACGGGCCGTCTGGGAGGTCGCGGGCAGGGTGTCCAGCCGCAGGGTGACAGCGATATAGTCCTTTCCGGGAATGCGCAGCACGTCGCCCGTGATATCGGGATTACCGGCAATCATGGGCCATACCTGCGCGCCATCGAGCAGACGCCCGTCACGGTTACGGACATAGACCGAGTCGCTAACAAACTGCACATTGTCCTTGCCATAGTAAGCCCTGTAGATGAGTTCATGAGCAAAGTAATTGGTAGACATGTAATTCATGGGCTTGACAAATCGGCTGTAGCCGTCAAACTGGCGTTCGGGCAAGATGGCCTGAGCCGGTGAGGCAATAATCTCGCGTTCCACCTGCTCATCGTAGGCTTTATACTGGCTGAGCGCCTTGATGCCACGTCCATAAGTAAACGCGCTCAATCCCAGCAGGATGATGACCGCAAACAGGCGCAAATGCCGCCACCGCGCCGTGAGCAGGGAATCGGCAGCCCCGATGACGATGATTGCAGCAACCGTCACCAGCGGCGAATAGGCCCGCTCATGATTCAGCCCCAGCGCAAACATCACCATCGCCAGGCACAGGAGGACGTAGGTCCACACCGATTGCCTGAGCGCTTCCCGTCCGCGTCGCCTGAGCAACAGGACGGCGCCCACAGCCAGGGCCAGCAGGGGCAGGTAGAAGCGCCACATCTTCTCGATAAAGATGTGCCAACGGCTCGCGAACAGGTCATCCGGCCCAATGTTAGTCGTGATATCGGTCGCTACACGGTTCCACATGCCGGGTGACGAAGCGATGAGCATGATACCCAAGGCATAGCCCATCACCGTAACAACAAAGCGGCGGTCGAAAAAACGATGATTGAAAGCGCAAAACAGCATGAATCCGCCCAGGAAACCTAGCGAGGTCGCCTCGTTGAATCCACCAGCCACAAAACCAAACAGCAGCCAGAGCAACGCATCGCCCCACCCCAGCGGTTTGCCTTGAGCATGTTTCAAGGCCAACACAAGCGCCAGTGACAAGGTAATGGCCCACATGTAGTTGGCACTGCCGGCCATCCACAACATGGTCTCGCCAGGAACGGGATAGCATGTACCCACAATGGCCAAGAAGGACGACAAGCCCAGCAACGAGCGTCGCCCGGTGGCCAGCAGGCTCACCAGATGGGCCATCAGGGCAAACACCAGCGCGTTGCACACGTTGAAGGCCGTCTTGCCCAACAGCCCAGCAAACAATTCAGGCACCAAATCGGCCAATCGGCCGTTGGTGCCCGAGTAATGAGTCAAATGGGATTGCAGCAGGTCGGTAAACGAACGCACAGGCGTCCACACGCCCTCGATGAGCGTGAAGGCCATGTCATCCTCCTTGAGGGTGGTGAGCGCGTTCATCACCAGCATCACGGCAAACGCCACGACGAGCAGCCCCCAGTAGGCCACGTCATGCCAGCGTCCCCTGCGTGATGCGTTCAAGGCCCACAAAGCAATTACACGGTGAGGATCTCTTTCTCCTTAGCAGCAAAGATCTCGTCGATCTTCTTCATGAACTTGTCATGAATCTTCTGCACCTTGTCCTCGCCATCCTTGCTGACGTCCTCGCTCATGCCTTCCTTGACGGCCTTTTTCAGACCCTCGATGGCCTCACGGCGTGCATTGCGGATGCTCACGCGTGCCTTCTCGCTCTCGGCCTTGGAATCCTTGACGAGCAGTTTGCGGCGCTCCTCGGTCAAGGGCGGGATGTTCAGGCGAATCACCTCGCCATTGTTGACGGGCATGATGCCCACATTGCTGTCGATGATGGCCTTCTCGATGGTGCCGATCATGTTGCGCTCCCAGGGCATGATAGCGATGGTGCGCTGGTCGGGGGTGCTCACGTTGGCCACGTTGTCGATGGGCACGGGGCTACCGTAATAGTTCACACGGATGCCATCCAGGATCTTCACGTTGGCCTTGCCTGCACGGATGTGTGCCAGGGTGTCATCGAGGAAATCCACGGCTTCCTGCATCTTTTTCTCGGCTGCGTCGAGATAGAATTTCACGTCGTTCATAGTAGTTGCGAATTTATTGTTTTGTCGTTAATTGTTATCTTAGTGGACACGAAAGTACTGTATTTGCGACAACCTTGCAAGTTTTTTGCCAAAATTTGTGCAAACCGAATGCAAACAAGCTTGCTTGATTTGCTGAGGTGCAGCCAAGTTTATCCAGAAAATCAAGATTTGGGCAACTCACAACACGTCATCGCCATTGAATTGCCGCACGATGTAATCGGGCCTGTTCTTGGTCTCATTGTAGATGCGCCCGATGTACTCGCCGATGATGCCCAACGAGAGCAGCTGTATGCCTCCCAGGAACAATATCAGGATGACCAGCGTGGGATAGCCCTGCACCGGGTCACCCCAGATGAGCGCCTTGACAAACACATAGATCATGTACAGGAAAGCGCACATCGACACCATGAAGCCCACTATCGTGGAGATGCGCAACGGCATGCCTGAAAACGAGGTGATGCCATCGAGGGCCAACGAGATCAAGCGCCGGTAATTCCACGAGGACTCACCGGCCAAGCGGTCGCCCTGGTCAAACTCCAATTCTTTTTTCCTGAAGCCTATCCAGCTGTACATCCCCTTGGTGTAACGCTCGCTCTCGCGCATCTTCTTCAACGCGTTGATGCACTTGCGGTCCAGCAGGCGAAAGTCGCCCACGTTCTGCAACACCTCAAATCGGGATGAGCTCTGCAACAACTTGTAGAAGAGTAACGACAGGCGGCGCCGCAGCCAGCTCTCGCGGCCACGGGTGCGGCGCTTGGCATACACGTCATCAAAGCCCGCTTCCCAATGCTTGATCATCTCGGGGATGAGCGTGGGCGGGTGCTGCAGGTCGGCATCGATGATAACCATGCAATCGCCGGTCACATAGTCAAAGCCCGCCAGCATCGCCGCCTCCTTGCCGAAGTTGCGCGACAGGTCCACATAATTGACGCGGCTGTCCTGCTGGCGCAGCTGTTTCAAGACGTCGATGGTCCCGTCGGCGCTACCGTCGTTGACAAACATGAGCTCCCACTCATAGGCGGCATGGGCATCCATGAGTTTGGCCAGCTCGGGATAGAGCATCGGCAGGGATTTCTCCTCGTTAAAACACGGTATGAGAATGGAAACCTTTTTCATCATTTCATTCTTTTAGTTGGATTATTGGCTACTGGAACGTGAGTGACGATAGACGGTCACCAGCGAGATAGGCAGCGACACTGGCGATCTGCTCGGCAGTAACGGCCTGGATGCTGGCTATCGTATCATCAATTGTCGCCACCGAGCCGTGGTAGAGCAGGCCGCGCCCCGCACGCATGGCCAGGAACTCGGTGCTGTCGGCCGCCACGACGAGCTGGCCACAATACTGCTTCTTGTAAGCCTCGAGGCGCCGCTCTGGGAGCAGCTGCTGGCTCAGGCGACTGGTGATGCGCTCAATCACGCGCAGGCTAGAGGGCACGTCATCGGGGTCACAGCCCAGATAGATTTCCATCCATCCGCAGTCGCTCAACAGCGTCAGCGTGGACTCGACCGTATAGACATATCCGCGCCGCTCCCGCAACTCGACATTGAGCAGCGAATTCATGCCCGGTCCACCCAGGATGTTGTTCAGCAGCATCAGGGCATGGCGCAGGGGATGGTTCATATCGGGGACACGGGCACCGACGATGGTGTGGGCCTGATGGGTACCGATGCGCATGGCACGCGTGAAGGGCTCAACCTGCGGTGGCGCCACGCGCTGCCGTGAGGATGTCGCGTGGTCCATACCGCCAAAGGCCCGCTCGGCGACGCGGAACACCCGTTCGGGCCGCTCGGGTCCCACCGAGAAGAAAGCCATGTTGCCTGGCACATACAGCGCCTTGAGGTAACGCATGCAGTCCTCGCGGGTGAGGTTCTCCAAGTCCTCTTTCTTTCCCAAAATGTTGTGGCCCAACTCACTGCCCGAGAGCAGCATATCCTCGAAGTCGTCATAGACGGCATCGCTGGGCGTGTCACGGTAGCTGGCAGCCTCCTCGAGCACCACGTCGCGCTCGCGGTCGAGTTCCTCCTGAGGGAATACCGACCACTGCACCAGGTCGGCCAGCAGGTCGATGGCACGCGGCAGGTGCTGATGAGGGAAGACCGAGTAGATCATCGTGCCCTCTTTGGTGGTGTAGGCATTCAGCTCGCCTCCCACGCGCTCCATGCGGTTGAGGATGTGCCAGGCGCGGCGGTGTTCAGTACCTTTAAAGATGGTGTGCTCCACAAAGTGGGCCAGACCGTACTGCCCCTCACGCTCGTCACGGCTGCCGGCATTCACGGCAAGACCGCACCACGCCACCTGATTGGTTGTCGTGATATGGACCATGCGCAGGCCATTGGGGAGCGTATGATAGTGTATGTTCATCTTGATTGCTAAGTGTTATAACCGGGTGTTGAGGTGCAGGATGTGCTGGACGAGCAGCATCTCGTGGATGTCGCTGCGGCGAACGTCCATGTCATCATAGTTGGGATTTTCGCTACGCAGCACCACCATGTTGGGGTCGGTGTGCCGACGAAGGTATTTTACCAACCTGAAGTCATCCAGCTGAACGACATAAATCTGTCCCCAGTAGATCTGGCCCGGGTTGCTCACCTCGCGCACAGCGACAAAGTCGCCATCATTGATGACCGGCGCCATCGAGTCGCCACTCACACGCACGATGCGGCAGTTGGAGCTCATGTTGGGCAGGTTGACCCAGCCCACGATATTCTCGCTGGCAAACAACTCGTTGCGCCCCGATGCAGATCCAGCGGTGACATCAACATCATAGACCGGCGTGCCAGCGCCGGCCGATGACAGGGCGGGCGAAGCCTCACTGCTGGCAGGAACCGAAGTCTTGCCAAAGGGCAAGTCGGTGCCGTCAAGGAGCCACTCCTTGCTCACCCCCAAGTTCACCACGATGCGGTTGAGGAAGGATTCACTCAGCGGCATGTGGGCATTGAGATATTTTGACATGTTGGAAGTATCCACTCCCAAGCGCTGGGCAAACTGCACTTGCTTCATGCCCATTTCCCGCATCAGATATTTGATACGCTCGATGATCTCGGTATTCTTTTGAGCATCCATAAGTGATGATTTCAGATGAATATGTGTTTTATCACGGCAAAATTACCACAAAAAATTGTATTATGCAATCTTTTGGACAAAAGTCATCCTCGCCACCTGCAATCGAGGCAAAAAAAAGGATCTGGGTGTCTTGTCACAATTTTTCGTGCCATTGCCCTCAAAAAAGGGGCCTCGAAGTTGTAGCATCGCCAGTAATTGATTATATTTGTGCCGAGATATCCACTTTTTAATAGAGATTTGAATTATGGCACATATCTGTGAAAATTGCAAGTTCAGGGCCCACTATGATGAAAAGCCCAATTCGGCGCTGGGCAAATTCTGGCGCTGGCACATCAACTTCTGCCCCGGATGGAAAAGCTATTTCACCCGTCAGAGCGAGGAGAAGAAAGCCGAGTTAAGAAAGAAATATAATTTCAACAAGTACCAGAACTAGAGATCATGCTTCAAGAAGGATTGACACACACCAGTCAGTTGACCGTCAACGAGGCTGTAACCGCTGTGGCCATGGGGTCGGGCGACATGCCCGTGCTGGCCACCCCGTCGATGATGGCGCTCATGGAGAATGCCGCTATGCTTGCAGTGGCCGACCACCTGCCCGAGGGCTGCACCACCGTGGGCGGGCACATCACCTCGTCCCACCTCAAGCCCAGCAAACTGGGCGACACCGTTACTGCCACGGCAACCGTCACCCGCGTCGATGGCAAGAAAATCGAGTTCAAGGTCGAGGCCCATTGCGGCGACACGCTCCTGGGCGAGGGCACTCACCTGCGCTTCGTCGTTGACCGCGAGAAATTCCTGTCAAGACTATAGGGGACTCCTATAAAAACATCAGCACTGTTATGGCCAATAAGAAGGTATATTTTGCAGGCTCCATCCGTGGCGGACGCGTCGATGCTGACCTGTACCGGCGCTTGATTGCTTACATCCAGCGCACCGACGTGGTGCTCACCGAGCACATCGGCAAGAGTAACCTGAACCTGATGGAGCAGGGCCGCGAGCGCGACGCGCGCATCTATGACCAGGACACGGCATGGCTGCGCGAGAGCGATGTACTCATCGGCGAGTGTACCTGCCCGTCGCTGGGCGTGGGTTACGAGCTGGCCTATGCCGAGTCCCATGGCATCCCCTGCCACATCTTCTACGACTCGGCCAAGACCCAGCTGTCGGCCATGCTCACCGGCAACCCCTACTTCCACATCCATCCCTATACCACCGAGGCCGACATCTACCCCCAGCTGGACCAGATCCTCAGGCAATAGCAGTCAGCCACTCATGGAATGATTATGGGAACCATTTTGATTATAATCATAAATATCCTGATGATTGTCCTGGCAGCCGTGATCGTTGCCGGCAAGGGCGATAGGCTCATCGCCGGCTACAACACCGCGAGCGAGAATGAGAGACAGCAGGTCAATATCAAGCGCCTGCGCATAGTGGTCGCTGCCATCCTGGTGCTGTCGATAGCCGCGCTTGACATCCCTTTCTTTATTAGCGGCCAAGAAGAGGACGCCACAGCAGGCTCAGTGATTGCCCATGTGGTTGCCGCAATGGCTGTTATATATATTGCCATCGCAGGCGTCATCATCGCCAACACGTGGTGCAAGAAGAAATAAAGAAACTACCAAGGTTAGACAATATGATAAAAAGAGGAATGATACATAATGCGACCGAGATGGTGGACCTGATTCAGGAAATCGGGTTCCTGCCGTTGCTCTATAGTGGCATCAACGGCTACTCGGCCGAGGATGTCGTCGATAGCGATTGCCGCTATGTGGTCTATGACGACGGCGGCTGGGACTGGCCCATGTGGAAGTGGAAAGGCCCGATCGTGACCGAGAGCCCCTGCGTTTACGGCAAGTTCTTTGACAAGAAGGCAGGCTACATCAGCATGGAATGGTGGCCCGACTTCATGAACTGGCGCCGCCACGCCTACCCTGCCCCACCCGAGAGCTCCATCGAGGAGGCCATTGTGCTCACCCTGCGCGAACATGGCAGCCTCATCACGCGCGAGCTGCGCGCCGCCTGTGGCTTCACGGGGAAGAATCAGCGCAGCCGCTTTGACGGCTACGTGACGCGCCTGCAGATGGCATGCCGCATCGTCACCCAGGACTTTGTCTATCCCCGCGACAAGCACGGCAAGGAATACGGCTGGGGATGGGCGCTGCTCACCACACCCGAGCAGCTGCTGGGCAAAGAAGCCTGCGAGTGTGACCGCTCACCGCAAGAGTCACTGGACAGGATTGTGGCACATCTCAAGGGCGTGCTGCCCCATGCCAGTGAACGACAAATCATGAAATTACTCAAATAAAGGAAATATCATCATGAGAAAGCTACTTATCACTCTTGCCATGCTCATGGCCTTCACCGCCATTCATGCGCAAAAGATCAGCTATATCGAGGCCACGACCTCGTGGTACCACGTCTATGACGACAACGGCAAGAAGGTGCACACCTTCAGCACCACCCAGGGCGAAGTAGTGGCCTACAGCGAGTCGTTCTACATCGTGAAGCACGGCAGCTGGTACTACACCTTCAATGCCAAGGGCAAGAAACTCTATACCTTTGCCGTGAGCAATGTGGGCGAGGTGCTCCATGCCACCGGCGACACGTTCACCAGCCGCAAGGGCAGCTGGATCTACACTTGGGACAAAAAAGGAAAGAAACTGAACACACGTGCGGCAAACCACTAAATCACATCATCACTCATGTTCACATTCATCCACACCAGCGACTGGCATCTGGGCCAGAATTTCTACGGCTATGACCGCAGCGAGGAACAGGGCGACTTCCTGAGCCAGCTTGCCGACCTCGTGCGCAAGCGCCAACCCGACGCCCTGCTCGTCAGCGGCGACATCTTCCACACCGCCGCGCCATCGAGTGCGGCAGTCAACCTGTATGTCAACGCGATGCTCGATATCCACAAGGCATGCACCACCATGGAGATCATCGTCATTGCAGGCAACCACGACAGCGCCTCGCGCCTGGACAGTGACCAACGCCTGTGGCGGCTGGCCAACGTCAGGGTGCTGGGAGGCATCTCACGCAACGGCAACGGCCAGGCCGACCTGTCGCGCCACATCATCAAGGTGGGGAACAAGGGCATTGTCGCGGCGGTACCGTTTGCCTATCCCGCCAGTTTTCCCCACGCGGGAGCAGCCAGCGACATCAACCGCGACCAGCGCCAGCAGGCCTATTTCCAAGCCTTGCTCGACCAGGCCAACGCGCAAAACGCCGACAACCTGCCCGTTGTGCTGATGGCCCACCTTGCCGTCAACAACAGCGATTTCACCGGCCATGACCGCAACATGGTCATGGAGTGTGTGGAACTGGATGCGCTGGGCACGGGATATGACTATGCCGCACTGGGGCACATCCACCGCCCACAGGACGTGAGCCTGCGCGCCCGCTACTGCGGCACGCCGGTTCCCGTGAGCTTTGACGAGCAGTGCGAGCACTCGGTGAGCATCGTCGAGATCGACAATCACGATGCCCAGCCCCGAGTCGAGACCAAGGTCATCAAGAACCCGAAGCCCCTGCACACCCTTCCCGCCAATGAGCCTGTCGATATCGACACAGCCATCGGCCTGCTGCAGAGCCACAACCCCAACGACAAGGCCTATATCCGCCTCAACGTCAAGGTGGACCGGTTTCTGCCCAACGGTGCCCTGCAACGTGCCGCACAAGCTGTCAAGGACAAGCAGTGCCGGTTCTGCGAAATCAAGAAAACCGTTACCGCCATGGAACGTCACCACGTCACCCAGCTCACCATGGAGCAATTCAACAAGATGCAGCCCATCGAGGTCGCCAATCAGTTCTTTATCGACACGACCAAGCGTCCCATGTCCGAGCAGGAACAAGAAATGTTTGAAGAGGTTTACCAGGCCGTACTAAAGGAAAACAGACAATGAAACTCAAGCAACTCATTATCGACAATATCGCGTCTATCGAGCACGCCGAAATCAACTTTGACGCCGCACCGCTGGCCGACGAGCACCTGTTCCTCATCTCGGGCGAGACGGGCTCGGGCAAGTCCACCATCATCGACTGCCTGTGCCTGGCCCTGTATGGCGACACCCCGCGCCTGAACGCCGCCAAGGGTGCCGACTACACCACCAGCGGCCAGGAGGGTGCCAACCAAGACAGCCTCAAGACCGATGACGTGCGCCAGCTGCTGCGCCGCGGTGCCGTGAGTGCCGACGTGAGGCTCACCTTTGACGACAACGACGGCACGCCCTACGTCGCCACCTGGCACGTGCACCGTTCGCGCAACAAGGCCGACGGCACCATCCAGAAACCCGCGCGCACCATCATGACCGACGAGGGTGTGGTCCAGGCCCGCCATTACTCCAAGATCAAAGAAATCGATGACTTTGTCAAGCAGACCATCGGGCTGGACATGAACCAGTTTTTCCGCACCGTGGTACTCGCCCAGGGCAAGTTTGCCGAATTCCTGGAGAGCGACGACAACGACAAGGCGGCCCTGCTCGAGAAGATGACCGGTACCGAGGTCTATGCCCAAATCGGCAAAAAGATCTACGACACCTTCAAGGAAAAGGAGCGAGAACGGGACCTGCTCAGTGACCAGCTGCAGAACATCAGGCTACTGAACGAAGAAGAAAAGGCCCAAATCAACGATGAAATCGCCGATTACAAGAAAAAAATCGCCGAGGAGCAGCTACAGCACGACGGGGCCAAGAAAATGGCCGACTGGCTCACCGAGAAAGCCGACAACGAGTCTAAAATGACCCAAAAGCAGGCCGCTCTAGAGACCAAGACGGCCCAGCGGCAGCAACAGGACTTCGTTGACCAGCAGACGCTCGTCAACGACTGGGACGCCACCACCGATGCGCGTCGTGAGCTCCAAGCGCTGCAAGAAGCCCAACGGCAGTCCGAGCAGCTCGAACGCCAGCGGCCCGCCATGCAACAGGAGTTTGACATGCTGTGCGCCGCGTTGCGCGCCACAACGGCAGACCTGAGCGATAAGGAAAAAGGGCTCGATGATGTCAAGGCATTTCTCTTGCAGGAGGAGCCCAACCGCGAGATGTATGAAGCCATGGGCGCCATCAAATCGGAGATGAAGAACCGCCAGACGGCTACCGACAACATCGCTGCATACAGCACCGCCCTGCAACGCGAAACCGACCGGCTGCCCAAGGCCGAAGAAACACTAAAGCGGACACTGGAAGAGAGCCAGGAACAAGCGGCAGCGGTAGAGAAGTCACAGCAGGAATATGACAATCTGCACATCGATCAGGTCATCGGCCGCAAGGACGACCTGTTTGCCGCCAAGCAGGAACTCCTGGCCTACAAGGGCAGACAAGAGGACATTGCCCAGGCTAAACACAAGCTGGAACTTCTCAAGCAGGAGCTGGAAGAGCACCAAGCCGCTCTCGACAAGGAACAGGCCGCCATCGACGGCAAGCGCCAGCTGGAACAGAAGGCCCGCGCCGCCGTCGAGCGCCTGAAGGACTGGAACGCGCTCATCAACCAAGCCCACAAGACGCTGCACGAGGGTGAGACCTGCCCCGTGTGCGGCAATGTCATCGGCACACTCCTGGCCCCAAAAGCGCAGAGCGAGCTGGACCAGCTGCAGGAAGAGTTAAGGACAGCCGAGCAAGCGGTCATCACGGCCGAGGGCATCATCAAGGCCGAGCAAAAGCTCACTCAACGCCTGCAACTCGACATCCAAAACAAGCACAATGACCTGAAGCGGGATGCCGACCAAGGCGCGACACAGTGGAAGCACATCCAGGAATTACTCGCTAAATGGGACAACAAGGCCGAGGCGACTGCCAGTATGGAACTGACCGAATCGCTCATCAACGACATTGACGGCGAAATCGGTCGGCTGAACGGCATCATCAAGCAGGCCCAAGCCCTCAACGAACGCATCAAACAACAGCGCGAGACGAGTGCCCAGAAAGTGAAGGCCCACAATCAGGCGCAACTGGACCTGAACGGCATCCATGCAAGCATCGGCAAGCAACGCGAAGCCATCGAGGCGAGCAAGAGTCTGCTGGACAAAACGACAGCCGAGCTGAACAGGCTGTTTGTCTTCGGCGACTGGCAAGAGCGGGCGAAAAGTGCCCATTTCATCGAGGAATTGGAGCATCAGGCCAACAATTTCAAGGCCAAGGAGAATGAGGCCCGACAGCTCGACCGCGCCATTGCCCTGCTCAAGGCGCACCTGCCCGCGATGAATGCCGCCAAGGCGAACATTAAGGGGCTGACCGACAACGGCCACTCCACCGCCGTGATTCCCGAGGGCCTGAATGACTTGTGGAACAACCTGGAGAACAAATCGCTGGAATGGAACACGCGGCTCGACACGGCACGCAAGAGCGCGCAGCAGGCCCAGCAGGCGCTGGACACCTGCCTAGCCAACCTGCCGCTCATGACCATCCAGCGACTGACCGCCCTGGCGAGCCACAACCAGGCAGAAGTCACAGCCATCAAGCAGGCCCACCAGGCACTCAACGACAGCATCACCCTCATGCAGGGTGAGCTGCAGGCGATGAAAGCCCTGCAAGGTGAAATCGCGGCCCGCAAGCCCCAATTCACCGAGGAAAACCCCGAACGGCTGGCCGACATGATTCAAGCTGCCGGCAAACGCATCGAGGAACTGAATGAGGAGGTCTCGAACCGCACGGCACGCCTCAAGGCCAATGAGGAGAACGTGCGCCTCATGGGCGAGAAACAGCAACTGCTAGAACAGGCCGAAGCCATCTACCGCCAGTGGGCCGACTTCAGCAACAAGCTGGGCAGCGCCGACGGCAAGACCCTGCGCAAAATCGCCCAGAGCTATCTGCTGGGCGAACTGCTGGGCTCGGCCAACGGCTACCTGCGGCAGTTCAACGACCGCTACGAGCTGGAATCCTATCCCGGCACACTCACCATCCTCGTGCGCGACCTGCTGCAGGGCGACCGAACGGCGGTGACCACCCTCTCGGGCGGCGAGAGCTTCATGGTGTCGCTGGCCCTGGCACTGGCCCTGTCCAGCATGTCGGGCAAAGTCTTTAACGTGGATACCATCTTCATCGACGAGGGCTTCGGCTCACTGAGCGCCGGCTACCTCGACAACGTGATGGAAACGCTCAACCGCCTCTATGACATGGGAGGCCGCCGCGTGGGCATCATCAGCCACGTGGAGATGCTCAAAGAACGCATCACCACCCAGATCCAAGTCGCCCGCGACCCCAAAGACAACACCGCCTCCCGCGTCACCGTCATCTGACCCCTCTTCATTATAGGAAGCGGGGGCGGCGCTATCAGTCAGCGTCGTCCCCGGTTTTATTTACCCAGAATTACGTATTATATGCTTAGTTGAGGATGTCCAGGCCGTGGAACATGCCGCTGTAGGAGATGGCGTCACGGCCGCGGGGATCAACGTCGATGGTGGTCTTGCCGTTCATGAACACCTCGACGTGGAAGCGGTAATTATCGTCACCGTTATCAACCCTGAAGGTCACACGGGCACGGTCGGGCTTGGGATATTCCACCTTATAGTCAAGAATCGCGCTCGAGAAATTCAGCGCCTTGTAGCCACTGGCACCATAACCCACATTCTGCCCCGAGCCGGCATAGGGAAGATAGCACGTTACCATGCCGTCACGCACGATCATCTTCTGGCCCTGACTCACACTCATCGTGGGTGCCGACAGGGGTCTCATCGAACCCACCATAACCACATACTCACGTGACTCGAGCAATG
This sequence comes from uncultured Prevotellaceae bacterium, assembly GCA_900319525.1. Taxonomy (GTDB): domain Bacteria; phylum Bacteroidota; class Bacteroidia; order Bacteroidales; family Muribaculaceae; genus Sodaliphilus. The sequence continues at coordinate 14,948 of ONOU01000012.1, forward strand.
CCTTGATGGCCTCGGCGCGCTGGGCATCAACCACCTTATTTCCTGTGCTGCATGCCGCCAGCACCAGTGCCACTACTGATAAAAATAGTAATACCCTTTTCATAATTTCTTGAGTTTTATCGGGTTAGTAATAAAGAAAAATTTCTATAATTTAGACTTAATACGTTACAAAAGGTTTAATACCCAATCCTCATTATTTGTCAGTCACAATTCCCCTTTTTACTGGAACACCATTTCTCCCTGGAACGAAATCGGATCCCTGTCACGTGCCCATACATCGATAACGGCCTTGCCGCTAGTGAAGATGTTGATGCGGTAATGGAAGACGTCTTCATCATTGGTCACATCATACTCGATGAGGTAGCCGTTGCTGCCGGCAAACGTCGCATTGTAGTTGCGGATTTCGGCCTTGAAATTCAGTCCCTTGCTGGCGCCATAGGGCAGACGATAGGCCTCGCCCACATAGGGGAGGTAGCTGTCCATCTCGTCACCGTTGATCTTGAGTTCATAGTTGGAATTGACGTGGCGCGACATGCCGCCGAAGGGTCTCATCCAGTCGACAGCTATCGTGAAATGCCGCTCCTCGATCGAGGAGTGTACCTGCTGGGCCATTTCCTCCTTGGTCAAGCGGCTGCCGGTATGGCACGCCGTGAGCAGCACCAGCATCAGCGCGGAAAGGATAAAAGTGAGCCTGTTCATGACGTTCTGCTTATTGTGGTTTAACGGATGACGGCAATCTTGGTCACGACGGCATTACCGCTGCCGTTGGCCTGGGAGCAGAAGACGAGATAAACGCCGCTCTTGACGGGCGTACCGTGCTGGTCACAGCAGTCCCAGGTCACCATGCCACCGGTGGATTTCATCTGCGCCAACACATTGCCGCTGGCATCGGCGATCTTGACCAGCGAATTGTCCATCAAGCCCTTGATGGTGACATCGCCGCCATAATCGGGGCGCACAGGATTGGGGTAGGCATAGATATTGTCATAAGTGGGCTCGGCAGGGCTGGAGTCGCTGAAGTACTCATACAGGCCGTATGGGGTGGCCACATAGACGGAATTGCTGTTGGGATTGCAGCACACCTTGTAAACCGTGTTGCTGGCCAGTGGGCTGTTGGTCGTGTTGAAGTTCCTGATGACCTGCGAGCCATCACTATTGACGAGGAACAGACCAGAGGACTGCGTGGCGATCCACTTGCGGTTGGCGCCGTCAACAGCCACGTCGTTGACCTTAATGCCGTCCATGAGGCGGTCGGCCAGTCCAGTGCCGTCGTTGCGGGGCACCTTGGGCCTGATGACCGAGAATGAGTTCCCGAAAGCCTGGGCGGGATTGAACATGCAGATGCCCTCGCTGGTACCCATCCAGACCATGCCGTTCAGGTCTTCGGTCAGGCAAACGATATTGGTCCACGACACATTCTGGCCATCCTGGTCAGGCACCCTCGTGAAGGACACCTGCTGGGGATGCTCTGAAAGCTCGCCGTTAGAGTTCCAGATCACGATAGGGCTCTCGAAGCTGCCGTCGGTAAAGAGCTTGATGTCGTAGTTGCTGTAGCGGGTCGAGATGAGGCGGCTACAGAATGTCGAAGCATTGTTGTCAGGCTGGAAGGTGTTCTCGATGACGGGCAGCACCCAGTCGGCTGCCGTGGTCGTGTTAGACTTCACCTTGGCAGCAGGCAGCACCATGACAGGATGATCCTGGTTCTCATGGGGCTGAACGACCCACACGTTGCCATAGCGGTCAATGCTCGTGACCGGGTGAATGGTCCACTTCTTGGCCATGGGACTGTTAGAGGTGTCATAGGCCATCACGATCTCGTTGTCCACCACCTTGAGCAGGCCAAAGAACCAGGTGCCCATCAGGTAGGTGTTGGGCTCACCCGGCACGAACTCCAGCCAGAAAGAGCCATCTTGCGTGTTGCCTTTCAGCGGCACATCGGGCGGCGTGACGTCGGTCCACTTCATGCCGTCATAGGTATTCACTATAGTAGGCGTTGACGTGTTGCATATGCCATTGGATGCGGTGCTGGCCACATACAGCTTGCCCTGGTCCTGATTGTAGGTCATCCAGAAGGGGGTTGCCATCGTCAAGGCGTTGGGCACAAAATAGCTCTCGGAGCCCTGCTCATGCAGGCCCTGCAAGCCCGCAGTCCATATCGTGCCGTCACCGTCGGGGTTGGCGCTGCACAGCTCACCGTTGTCACTCACCTGCTCCAGTTCCAGGCCGTCCTCGTTGGCCCTGTAGCATTTACCCTGATCGGCTACATTGATCAGCAATCCGTCCAACGTGCGCTGCACATCGGTTGCCGGCTTCTCTACGACAGGCTGCGAACTGAAAGTCGCATTACCGTTGTCGTCAAGAGACATCGTGACACGGAAAGTCTTATCTGCAATGCAGTAGAAGACACTATCATTAATGGGCCAAAAACGGCATTTCTTCTGGAGCGTCTCGGTCTTGAACGAGGACAGATGTTCATAGAATGTGCCGGCCTCGCCATAGTAGAAGGCCCTGGCCGTGGAAAGGAGCAGCGTCTCCCCCACCTGAGCCACTGAGCGCAGTGCCTCGCCATACTGGTGCGACTCCTTGACAATCATCTTACTGTCGTCGATGACGACGTAGCCAAAGTCGGTAGCCACATACATCAGTCCGGGAGCAAAGGTCACATCGTTGATGGTACGGCTCGTCGAGAGCACCGCATCTTTGATTTCGGGCATGTTCACCACGGCGCCACCCGAGGTGATAACGTCGATGTTGGAGTTGCTGTACACCACCACAACGTAGTCCCTGTCACTGTTGTAGTACACCTTGGAGATGCCCATGTCGCTCAGGTCGTTGATCTTGCTGAGCGCCTCGTTCTCGCCAGTGGACTTGTCTAGGCGGAACAGATGGGCTCCAGACTGGTAATACACAAACTGGTTACTCTCGATGACTGATGACACGGTATTGCCGGTGAACGAGGTGTGAATCATCCAGTCACCCACGGCATTCTGGGCCGTAGCGCATAGCGACATCGCCACTGCCAGCAGGAGTAATATTCTCTTCATTATCATAATTCGTAATTGTGCTTATACTTTAAATAACGTAAAGTCCCCCTCGAAATTGTGTATAAGATCAGGCTTCATCCCACTGCCGGGCTCCCACATGAGGCCAGGGCGGCTAGTAATCGAGGTTGACGCGCTTGGCCTGAGGGGCAGAGGCGTCGAAAGTAAACGTAGCCCAGCGGCTGGTTACCTGGCTCTCGTAGCGGACGCGATACTTGATGGGACGCAGGCACTTCACCGCCACCTCCCCCTTGACAGGCAAGAAGGCAGCGCCACGCCGCTTAACCCCTTTTTTCTCGAGGATGTGGCACTCGTCGCCGCGTATGGTGAACACCAGATTGACGGTCTCCTCGCTACCCAGGGTCAAGCCCTCGCGGGAGATGAGCACACGGCCTCCATCCATCCGTTGCAGGAGCAGGACGTCCTCGTCGGCCTCCTCGGCGACAGGCGAGGTCTGCAACTGCACAATATAGGTGCTGGCCGGTCCCTTGTCCCTGTGGCCCATGAGCAGTGCCACCAGTGCCATTGCCACGACAAAGGCCAGGGTGTAGAACTCCGGGCTGTTCAGGTCCATATCACTTGAGTTTCTTGATGATTTCGGCCGCGATAAGCCGCGACGAGGCGGGCGACCAGTGGGTATCGTTAAACAAATAGACATCCTTGACTCCCTGCCCTATGTAGGGACCCAGCACCTGCTTGGAGAAGACAAAGCGGTCCAGATCGGGTGCCATCCATTGCTGCAGGTCCTCGTTGAGGGTCTTCACTGGATAAGGATTGTCGATGATGTAATTCTGATAAATGTCATACTTGTCACTCGCCACGAGCAAAATGAGGTTGACGCCGCGCTGGCGGGCCATGTCGATGAGCTGGCGGTAGCTATCGATGACCAGTTGGCGCTGCCTGGGGGTGACGTCAAAGCCCAATTCCACGTCCTCACGGTAGAAGTAGAGCACGTCAGGTTCCTGGCCGCCAAATACGGGCCGTGAGAGCCGCACCTTGAAAATCGGGTTAGCTCCCAGCAAATGATAGAACAGATAGTCCTTGACACGCTGCAGCGGGCCCGGGCCCTCTTGTGGCTGCGCTGTCGTAGCGGCAGGATCAGGTTTCTCGACTCTGGGAATCGACGTGTGGGTAGTGACAAAGCCTCCATGCCTGTCCACCAGATAGCGTTCCACCTCTTGCACGACCATGTTGCGCACATGGGTAGAATCCACACAACCCAGGTTGAGAATGTCATAGGCGATCTGCACGGGGCTGGACAGCGTGGGGTCCTGGGGCGTGAAGACAGTCACGCGGCGTCCGCCGCCATCATGGGCCAGATAGTTCACATAGTCGCCTTGCTTGCCCACACCACCGCCGTGAGAGAACGAGTCGCCGATGACCAGCACATCACAGGTGTCGCGGCGCAGCAGGCTATCGTCATCCTCGCTGCGGTAATACACTTCGGGCAACAGTCCCGAACGGATGGAGTCGGTGTATTCGGGGCCGCTGTTGATGAGTCCCAGGCGCATCAGGTCGCCCGAGTTGTCGCCCGTCGCCCACAGGTAAACCGCCATTCCAACGAGGAACAGCCAGACGGGCAACACCGTGTAGGATATGTTGATGAGAAACTTGCGCATGACGGCCACCTAGAATTGGAAATAAATAAACGTCTGCACCTTGCCGGCAAAGTAGAAAATGAGCAGTACCAACAAGGCATACAAGGCCAAGCGCGCCGGGCGGGCCGACAACAGGCGATAGCCATCGATCTGCAACACATGCTGGCGCTCGCGCTGTATCCACTCGACCAGCAGCAGCGCGGCACACCACAGGAGCATCGTGGCCATCTTCATCGTCAAGCCGTGATAATTGAACAGCGATGGCGAGAACAGGCGCGACACATACTCGGTGAAGGCGGCAAAGTCGGGCGCACGGAACAGAATCCAGCCGAAGTTGATCAGCAGGAACGTGACCACCATGCTCACCGTCTCACGCCACGTGGGCAACAGCCGGCCATGGGCCACGGTATCCTTGTAGCGCTGCGAGCCCAGCACGATGAGCGGGATAAAGAGCAAGGCATGGTACAGTCCCCACAGAACAAAGGTCCAGTCGGCGCCATGCCACAAGCCGCTGAGTGCAAAAACAATCAGCGTATTCAGGATAGTACGGCCACGGGAAGAACGGCTACCGCCCAAAGGGAAATAGACATACTGGGTGAACCAGCCCATCAGGGTGATGTGCCAGCGGCGCCAAAATTCACGCACGTTGCGCGAGAAATAGGGCACCCTGAAGTTGGTCGTCAACTTGATGCCGAAGAGCTTGGCGCAACCGATGGCGATATCACTGTAGCCCGAAAAATCGGCATAAATCTGGAACGTGAACAGCAGTGAGCACACCATGAGCATCATTCCCGTGGCCGAGCCCAGGCCGTTCCACGTCTGATTCACCACCTCGGCACAGCCGTCGGCGATAATGAGTTTCTTAAAGAATCCCCACAGCATCTGGCGCAGGCCGTCCACCGCCTGGCAATAGTCAAATCGGCGCGGTGCGAGCATCTGGGGCAACAAGCTGGTCGCGCGCTCGATGGGGCCAGCCACAAGCTGCGGGAAGAAGCTGATGAACGAGAAGAAGGCCACCGCGTCACGCGTGGGTTCAATCCTGCGGGCATACACGTCGATCGAGTAGCTCAACGCCTGGAAGGTGTAGAAACTGATGCCCACCGGCAAAATGATGTTGAGCGTGGGCCAGTCGGCCGCAATGCCTATCGACGACAACAGCACCTGCAAGCTGGTGGCAAAGAAGTTGAAATACTTGAACGTTGCCAGGATGCCCAAGTTGAGCACAATGTTACAGATGCTCACGAGACGCTGCCATCGACGGCGCCCTTCAAAACGCTGGATGAGCAGGCCACTGGCGTAACTGCTCAATGACGTGATGACGATGAGGATGAGGAAACGCCAGTCCCACCAGCCATAAAAGACATAACTGGCTACCAGGATGAGCAGATTCTGCCACCGCAACCGCTTGAAGACAAACCAGTAGAGCAGGAACACTACTGGTAAGAAAATCATGAATGTGAACGAGTTGAATAGCAACGGACGTTTCTCTCCTTTTTATTTAAGTTTCTCAAGCAGATAACCTGCTCACTGTTTAATGATCGCAAGCATGATGGCTTGCCGGTTTACTTAATAATCATTATTGTCGCCAGGGGCGTGCCCGTAACGTCGGGCTGTCCACCCTGGGCGGCATGGATGTAGTAGGTGCCTGTGGCGACACGCTCGCCATCCTCGCCACTGCCGTCCCACAGGGCGCTGCCCGTGACAGGGCCCAGCTGGGTCACGACGTTACCCTCACGATCGGTGACGGTGACAAACGAGTCTTGCATCAGTCCCGTGATCTTGATATATCCCGTGAAGTCAGGCTCCACAGGGTTGGGGAAGGCGTAAACGCCATCAAAGTTGAGCGCTGCGGTGCCACCCTCGGCAACATACTCGGCAAAGCCATTGTCGGTGAACACATATACACGCTCGTTGACCGTGTCACACTCCACCGAAAAGACCTCATCGCTGGGCAAGTCGCTGTTCTTCGTCGTGAAGTGGCTATACACCTCACTGCCGTCGGGCGAGACGAAATACACGCCGTCGTCTGTTGCCAGCCACTTGTTGTTGTCGCGGTCAACACCCACGTCATAGACACTATAGCCCTCGCACAAGAGGCCCCTGCACTCCTTGCCATCGGAGGACTTGGTAACGGAGGGGCGCATGGCTCGGGGCTGCTCGTCAAAGACCACTTCCGGGTCAAACACAAAGACACCCTTGGTGTGTCCCACCCAGATGTTGCCGTCCTTATCCTCCTCCATGTGGTTGACATAGGTCCACTCCACCAGGCGGCCGTTCTGGTCAATGAAACGGTTGATTTGCGCCAAATGGTAATTGTCGATGGTGGGATCGACCTCTCCGTTATCCCAGAAGAACAGCTCTCCCCTACCCGCCTTGTCGGGATAATCGCCATCGATAAACATCTTGACGTTATTCTTCTTGCTCACCAGCAGACGCGAACGCTGCATCTTGCCTGTGGTCAGGCTGGAAAATCCCGTGGGGACAAACCAGTCGGCCTTGGTGGCCGTAGCCTTGGCAAAATCCTCAGCCTTGAGTACCGAGACAGGGTTTGCCGCTGCATTATAGGAGCTCACCACCCACAGGTTGCCATATTTGTCAAAAGCGGGTGTGGGCTTGATACTGCCGATTTTGGCATTGGAGCTGGTGTAGGTCGTCACGAGTGTATTGTTAGTCACCTTGTGGATACCCTTGTTCCAGCTGGCGCGAACGTAGGTCGTGGGATCCAGCGGGTTGAATTCAAAGGCATAGCCCGCGCCAGCTGCGGTATAGGCCGTAGCATTGCGCCACTGCGCGCCGTCATAGGTATTGATGACATTAGTAAATGAGGTCGAATTGTTGTTGATCAAGGCGATGGGGCCTGACACTGCCGCATAGAGCAGATCCATCGCCGCATTGTACTTGAGCCAATAGGGCTGGTCGGTGCTTATTGAATTGACCTTATAGTAGGCTGTCGAGCCACTGACGTGCAGGCCATTGGCATCGAGGAGCCACAATGTGCCGTCGCCATTGGGGTAGGACGAAGCGAAGGTGATGGCCGAGCCCTGCTTGGTAGCCGTGGTGGCCGTCTCGTTGATGGTGTAATAATAGGACAGGCCGATGAAGTTGGCGATGTAACCCGTGGAGGACTTCTGCACGCTGGTGGGGCATACGGCGATCAAACTGGTCAGTGTGGGCGTGCCCGACGAGAAGTCATAGCGGTAGAGATGGGCGTTGCTCATCACAAAGGTGGACTGGTCGTTAATCGGGTACATCTTGGCTCCGGTGAACGTGCCGGAGGCCTTGGCATAGGTGTTGATGGGATCATTCGCATCGGGGTCGCCGTAGTAGCAAGTGCTGTTGGAGAGAATCAACAGCTTGTCGCCCACCTTGGCTACCGAATTGACACACACATTAGTACGCATTGCCACGCTCCTGATGACCGAGAAGGTGGACTCGTCGATCACAGCAAATCCATAACCCATTGCCACGTAGGCCTTCCCGTCGGCAAACGTAATGTCACGGATTGACTTGTCCACATAGGCGCTCAATTCTCCATCGGTGAGCGTGGCATTGTGGACTGTAGTCAGCACATCCTTGATACCGTTGATGTTGGTCACCACGCCGTCGGCATCTATCACGTCGATGTTACTGCTGGCGTAGGCAACAAACAGCAGGTTGTTCTCACAGTCGTAGTAGATCTGCGAAACCTGGTTGTCCGACAAGTTATTCTGGCGATTCAGCGCCACGGTGGTCATCGTGGCCTTGTCAAACACGAACAAGCGGCTACTGTTCATGTAGTACACCTTTTCGCCCGTGTCATAGATGTTCTGAATCTTCGCGGTCATGAAATAGTTGTGAATCTTCCATGTGCTTGCGCTGGCGGTAGCGACAGCCATCACCATGAGCAAGAGGAAAACTAATTGTCTTTTTACCATAACGCTTTTAATTTTATCGTTTCTTTCCTTGCAAGTCAACACATTGATTTACAGTAGATTGAACCACAAAAGCAAGTACAACCCACTGGATTAAATGCCAAAGTTATAAAATAAAGCCGAGAAAATGCCTTTTTTATTCGCAGGAACCCTCTATAATATTTCTTAAAAATTGCAAAAGCAACAGCCACTATATCCATTTATTGTTGTCCGGGAAAAGCCCCGCTAGGGGCGGCTAGGTCATAGGCAGGGGTGTAACGAGGCGAAGCCGAGTGAAACCCCTGTGGGTGGTTTAAAAAGATGTCCAAGCCCCATCGGGGCGGCAGTAAGTTACTGATGCTGAGCCTGTTGCCCCAATGGGGCTAAATATCAGGTGGGAGCCGACACGATGCAGGGGTTCCGTTTGGCTTCGCCTCACTCCACCGCCTGCCTATGACCTGAACAGCCCTAACGGGCTTCAGATGCGGCCACGGCGGCTACAACAGGCTACGGGTAGCCTTTTATCCAGAAACCACATTCAACATGTTGTCAATCTGTCTATTGAAACACATCTCTTGATTTTCCCCGGACAGCAATGATATCCATTTGGCCTCACGCCAAAGACGCCAAGACGCCAAGTTTCCCAATCACTTAAACGACAGGGCTTGACAGCCAAAAACAACTCAGCGGAAAATTAGTGGGGATGAGCCCCAAAAACATCCCTTCCAGGAGGAAGTGTCGGCTTCCTGGAAGGGATGTTGTAGGGTCTGGTCAAAGGGGGGGTTACCTGATGACCTTGACTGTCGCCTGGGGGGTGCCTGTGGTCGTGGGCCAACTTCCCTGGGCGGCATGGATATTGTAAATGCCTGTGGCGACACGCACGCCATCCTCGCCACTGCCGTCCCACAGTGCACTTCCCGTCACAGGACCCATGCGGTTCACCTCATGACCCTCGCGATCGGTGATGATGACATAGGTGTTCTCCATCAGATTGGCGATCTTGACATAACCAGTGAAATCAGGCTCCACAGGATCGGGGAAGGCATACACGTCATCGAAGCTCAGTGCGGCAGCGTCGCCCTCGGCAATGAACTCGGCAAAGCCATTATCGGTGAACACATACACGCGGTCGTTGACCGTGTCACACTCTATCGAGTAAACGATGTTGCTGGGCAGGTCGCTGCCTTCAGAGGTGAAGTGGTTATACACCTCGCTGCCATCTGGTGATATATAGTACACGCCGTCGTCGGTGGCCAGCCACTTGTTGTTCTCGCGGTCAACACCGACGTCATACACATTGTAGCCCTCGCAAAGGGTTCCCTTACCCTCGGTAGACTTGGTGACAAAGGGTCGTATAGCCCTGGGCTGTTCGTCGGTGACCACGAGGGGGTCAAACATGAACACGCCCTGGGTGTGACCAACCCAGATGTTACCGGCATTGTCCTGCTCCAGGTGGTTAATATAAGTCCATTCCACCTGGCGGTTGTTCTGATCGATGAAGGTGTTGATCTGGTATAAGGTGTAGGTTCCTGCCGTGGGGTCCACCAGCCCGTTGTCCCAACACAAAATGTCGTGCTTGCCTTTGGGTCCAATATCACCGTCACAATAAATCTTCATGTTGTTCTTGCGGGCCACCAGGAAACAAGTGCGCTGCATCGATTCGGGCGATGCCACACTGAGCAGGCCACTGGGCTGGAACCAGTCGGATTTGGTCGCTGTTGTCTTGGCAAACTTGTCGGCGGGCAGCACCACGACAGGCATGGATGCGTTACCGTAGGAACAAACCACCCACAGGTTACCATAGATATCAAATGCTGGTGTGGGCTTGTAGTTGCCAATCTTGGCATTAGTGCTGAGGTAGTTGGTTTTCAAGACATTGTTAGTCACCTTAAAGAGCCCCCTGCTCCAGCTGGCGCGAACATAGGTCGTGGGATCCAGCGGACTGAACTCAAAGGCATAGCCGGCACCGGGTGCGGCATAGGCCGTGGCGTTGGTCCAGGTGCTGCCATTATAGGTATTGATAACATTTTCTGCTGTCATCGAGTTGTTGTTCATGCCCTGAATGGGCCCCGAGAGACCTGCATACAAGCGATTCATCGCCGCATTGTACTTGAGCCAATGGGGCAGGTCGGTCGTCAATGCATTCATCTTATAATAGACGGTGGAGCCGCTCTTGTGCAGGCCATTGGCATCATTGATCCACACGGTGCCGTCACCATGCGGCCACGCCGTGGCAAATCCTGCCGTGGTGCCCTGCTTGGTAGCGGTGCGGCCGGTGGCGTCGATGGTATAATAGTAGGCCTGACCGGCAAAGTTGGCAATGAAGCCGGTGGGCGACTTCTGTACGCACGTGGGCAAAGCGTTCACCAGTGTGGTCATCGCGGGTGAGCTGGACGAGAAGTCGTAGTAGTACAGCTTGGAATTACTCATCAGGAAGGCCGAGTGGTCATTGATGGGATACAGCTTGCCCCCCGTGAAGGTGCCGCTCTTCTTGGCATAGGTATTAACAGGATCATCGGCATCGGGGTCGCCATAGTAGGTGTAGCCGTTGGTCAGGAATACCAGGCGGTTGCCCACCTTTGCCACCGAGTTGACGCACATCGAGCTGGGCACAGCAACGTCCTTAATGATGGAGAACGTTGACTCGTCAATCACAGCATAGCCATAGCCCATGGCGACGTAGGCCTTGCCATCGGCAAAAGTGATGTCGCGGATGTTCTTGCCCTCATAGGTTTTCAAGCCCGTTCCATTTTCATCATCAAACGTGTACACGTGCACCGTTGATGTGGCATCCTTGACGCGGTTGACATTCTTCACATTACCGTTAGCGTCAATCACGTCGATATTGCTGCTGGCATAAGCGACAAACAACAACCGGTTCTCCCAGTCATAGTAAATCTGCGAGATCTGGTTGTCGGACAACTTGTTCTGGCGGTTCAAGGCCACCGTGGTCGATGTCGCCTTGTCGAACTGGAACAAGCGGTCACTGTTCAGATAGTAGATCTTGTCACCAGTATCAAACACGTTCTTAATGTTGCCAGCCACATAGTAGTTGTGGATCTTCCAGGTGCTCGCGCTGGCAATGGCCGAGGCCAGTACCATGAGCAGCAGGAAAACTAATTGTTTTTTTCTCATATCGCGTACATTTATTATTCTATTCTTTACGGGTCAGCAGTTGCAGAACAATCACATGGCCTGATTCCCCCTTGATCACCTGATGATCAGGACGGACATCAACGGAGCACCGGTCAATGCGGGTTGGCTGCCCTGCGCCGCATAAATATTATAGATACCCGTGGGCACACGCTGGCCATCGCTATAGCAAGCATCCCACAGGGCACTACCCATCACGGGACCCATCTGTGCCACGATGTGACCCTCGTTATCGGTGATGGTGACATAGGTGTCATCCATCAGGTTAGCCATCTTGATCAAGCCAGTGAAATCAGGCTCCACGGGATTGGGATAAACATAGGCGCCATCAAAGTTGAGCGCGGCAGCGTCACCCTCGGCGACATACTCGGCAAAGCCATTGTCGGTATAGACATACACGCGGTCACCTACGGTATCACATTCTACCGAATAGACCATGTTGCCGGGCAGGTCGCTGTTGTAGGTCGTGAAGTGATTATAGACCTCACTGCCATCGGGCGAAACAAAATACACGCCATCGTCGGTAGCGAGCCACTTGTTGTTATCGCGGTCCACGCCGATGTCATAGACACCACAGCCCTCACATAAAGTGCCACGGCCCTCGGCAGAACTGGACACGAAGGGACGCACACCACGAGGCAACTCGTCAAAAACCACATCGGGGTCGAACATGAACAAGCCCTGAGTGTGCCCCACCCAGACGTTGCCGTCCTTATCCTGCTCCATGTGATTGACATAAGTCCAATCAATCTGACGGTCGTTCTGATCCACAAAACGGGTAATCGTGGAAATGCGGTAATTGTCAACAGCAGGATCGGTCACGCCATTATCCCAGCAGAAGAAGGCACCCTTAACACCGCTCTCGGGGAACTCGCCGTCGATAAAGATTTTATAGTTATTCTTCTTGCTCACCAGGAAGCGTGAGCGCTGGATGCTGCCGGTGTAGATGCTCTGCAAACCAGCCGGAGCAATCCAATCGGCCCTGGAAGCCGTTGTCTTGGCAAACTTGGCCGCTGGCAGCACAGCTACCGAGGGAATATTCTGTTCCATCTCAGTCTTCGAGAAATAAGAGCAGACGACCCACAGGTTGCCATAGTTGTCAAACGTCGGCGTCGGCTTCGTGCCTCCAATCTTTGCATTAGCCTTGGTATAGGTCGTTTTCAACACGCCATCGGTCACCTTGTGAATACCCTTGTTCCAGCTGGCGCGCACATAGGTGGTAGGATCCAGGGGGCTGAATTCAAAGCCATAGGCGCCACTGGCAGCAGCATAGGCCGTCGCATCGGCCCAGTTATGGCCATCATAGGTATTAATGGCGTTGGTAACATCGGTCGCAGGACTGATGCCGTAGATCGCGCCCGTGTTGGCAACATACAAGAGGCCGGTCGTCGCATTGTACTTGAGCCAATAAGGCTGGTCGGTCGTCAAGGAATTGACCTTGTAGCTGGTGCTCGACCCTTTCATGTGCAGACCCGTGGCATCATTGATCCACTCGGTACCGTCACCATTAGGATCGGCAGTGGCAAAGCCCTCAGCACTGCCTTGCTTGGTTGCGACCAGTCCCGCAGCATCGATAGTGTAATAGTAGGATTGCTTGGCAAAGTTAGCGATGAAGCCTGTCGGGGTCTTCTGGACACAGGTCGGTGCCTCATTGATGAGCACCTTGGCTGTGGGAGAAGCCGTCGAGAAATCATAGTTGACGAGTTTGGAGTTGCCTAACATCAACAACGAGTGGTCATTAACTGGAAACAACTTGGCATCAGTAAACGTGCCGCTACGCTTGGCATAGGTGTTGATGGGATCATCGGCATCGGGGTCACCGTAATAAAGGTATTTGTTAGACGCGATAACCAGGTTCTCACCGATCCTGGCGACAGAGTTCACGCAGATTGTATTCAGCACCTCCACATCCCTGATAATCGTGAACGTAGCCTCATCAACAACGGCATAACCATAACCCATCGCCACGTAGGCCTTTCCATCACCAAAGGTTATGTCACGGATGGTCTTATCCACATAATCCGTCAGTTCCCCCTTGGTAAGTGTGTAGTCATGCACTCTGGCGACCACGTCCTTGATGCCGGCAATGTTCCTCACGTTGCCAGCTGCATCGATAACGTCAATGTTGGAGTTAGCGTAGGCCACAAACAAGAGCCGGCTCTCCCAGTCATAGTAAATCTGGGAAATCTGGTTGTCGGACAACATGTTCTGGCGGTTCAATGGCACGGTGGTCAATGTGGTCTTGTCAAACTGGAACAAGCGGTTGCTGTTCAGGTAGTAGATTTTGTCGCCTGTATCAAGCACATTCTGAATGTTTCCCGCAACATAATAGTTGTGAATCTTCCATGTGCTGGCGGCGCCTGTGGCAACTGCCAGAACAAGGAGCAGAAGGAGCACTAAATGTTTCTTTGTCATATCGCGTTGTTATTTTACAGTCCAGGTTATTCAATACAATGATTCACAGGGAGATAAATAAGGAAAACACCTTATTACCCTCTGAATCAAACCCTAAAATTATAAAATAAAAACGGAAAAACGCGATTTTCACCCCACAATCGGGCAAAAATTATCTTAAAAATTGCTAAAGCGATACATTCTCACCTAATAATCATGATGGTCGCCTGAGGCTCTCCGGCCACCGCAGGCCAGCCGCCCTGGGCAGTATAAATATTATAAGTGCCTGTGGGCAGCCGCTCGCCATCGGTCCCGGCGCCATCCCACAGCGCACGCCCCTTCACGGGTCCCAGCTGAGCCACCACCGTCCCCTCTCGGTTGGTGATGGTGACAAATGAATTATCCATCAGATGATCGATTTTCACATAGCCGGTATAATCGGGCTCAACGGGGTTGGGGATCGCTACCACATTATTAAAATCAAGAGTCGGCGCGTCGCCTTGAGGGACATACTCGGCAAAACCACTTCCCGTGTAGATGTAAACCCGTTCATTGACCGTATCACACTCGATGGAATAAACCATGTTATCAGGCAGGTCGCTGTTGGCGGTCGTGAAATGGTGATAAATCTCGGAGCCGTCAGGTGAAGTGTAAAAGACACCATCATCGGTGGCAAGCCACTTGTTGTCTGCGCGGTCCACACCGATGTCATAAACGTTAGAGCCCTCACACAGATAGCCCCTGCTATCGCTGGGCTGAGTCACGAAGGGACGAATCGCCCTGGGCCGCTCTTCAAACACGCTATCGGGGTCAAACATGAACAGACCACTGGAGTGGCCGACCCAGATGTTGCCGCTCTTGTCCTGCTCGATGTGATTGACATAGGTCCATGTCAATTGATGATCATCCTGATCAATGAAATAGGTCACAGCGGCAAGGTGATAAGTATCAATCTTGGGATCCACCTCACCATTGTCCCAACAGAAGAAAGTGGCATTGCCCGGCGAGGTGGGGAAGTCGCCGTCAATAAAGATCTTGACATTGTTCTTCTTGCTCACCAGGAAGCGAGAACGTTGCATGTTACCCGTACGCAGCCTCGATAATCCAGTGGGCTCAAACCAGTCGTTCTTGGTCACTATGGCCTTAGCAAACTTGTCGGCAGGGAGCACAGCGACAGGCGGTATTGTCCCGACCTCGGTACTCGACAAGTAGGAACTGACAACCCACAGGTTGCCATAATTGTCAAATGCAGGAGTGGGCTTCGTTCCGCCAATCTTTGAAGAAGCTTTGGTATAGGTCACCTTGAGCTCATCGTTGGTCACCTTGTGGATACCTCTGTTCCAACTGGCACGCACATAGGTCGTGGGATCCAACGGGCTGAACTCAAACGCATAAGCGCCTCCAGCGGCTCTATAGGCCGTCGCGTCGGTCCATTGCGAGCCGTCATAGGTGTTGATGACATTGGCCTCGGAGACCGAGTTGTTGTTGATCAACGCAATGGGGCCCGACACGGCCGCATAGAGCTTGTCCATGGCCGCGTTGTACTTGAGCCAATAGGGTTTGTCGGTCGTCAAGGCGTTGTTCTTGTAACAAATCGTTGAACCGCTGATGTGCAAGCCATCGGCATCGTTGATCCATACTGTGCCGTCGCCATTGGGATCTGATGTGGCAAAACCTGGCGTCGTCCCTTGCTGGGTAGCCGTCAGGCCTGTGGCGTCGATGGTATAATAATAGGACTCGCCGGCAAAATTGGCAATGTAGCCCGTCGGGCTCTTCTGGACGCAAGTGGGCAAGGCATTCACGACTCTCGTTAATGCGGGCGTAGCCACCGAGAAGTCATAATAATAGAGCCTTGAGTTAGTCATGATGAAAGTCGAGTGATCATCGATGGGATACATGCGCGCATCGGTGAATGTACCGCTCCTCACCTTGTAAGTGTTGATGGGATCATCGGCATCAGGATCGCCATAGTAGGTGTTCCTGTTGGAAACAATCACCAGATCATCACCAATCCTGGCAACAGAGTTGACACAGATGGTATTGCGCACCTCCACCGTACGGACAATGGTTAATGTCGCCTCATCGATGATCGCAAAGCCGCAACCCATAGCAACATAAGCCTTGCCACCCGCAAAGGTGATATCGCGGATTTCTTTACCCACATATTCAGTCAACACGCCGGCTTCAAGGGTAAAGTCATGCACCATCACATTCATGTCCTTGATGCCGCTGATGTTGGTCACCTTGCCGCTGCTGGCATCGATCACGTCGATGTTACTGTTGGCATAGGCGACAAAGAGCAAGCGGTTTTCCCAGTCGTAGTATATCTGCGAAATCTGATTATCGAACAACCGGTTCTGGAAGTTGATGGGCACGATGGCTTTGGTTTCCTTGTCAAACTGATACAGGCAATTGCTGTTCAGGAAATAAATCTTCTCGCCTGTATCGTAGACATTCTGGATATTGTCAGCCACATAGTAATCGTGCAATTGCCATGTGACAGCGCGGGCCATGCTAACCGTCATTGACAAGAACGCCAATAATAACAATACTCGCTTTGCCATATCTCGTAAATTTAAGAATTTTCTCTTGTTTTCTGATAAATGCCGGTCAGCCAACCCGCGCCCGGGAAAATTTACTGCTCGGCAGTTGCCGCAGCAGCACACTCTACCCACTTCTTGACCTCGTCAACAACAGGCACTTTGTAACCTAACTTATACTTCTTGTTGATGTCAAGCAAATCCTGGAAAAGCTTACCCGGTTTTTCCAGAGCGCCGAGTGCGGCAACCGTCAGGAAACCAGCCTTCTGGATAGGTGCAACCCACTCCTCGGGAATGCCCAGTGCGGTGAATGCCTCGACCTTGTCACGGGCAGGCACCTTCTCGGGGCGCATCTGCGGGAACAGGAGCACATCCTGGATGTAGCTGTTGCCCGTCATGAGCATCACAAGGCGGTCGATGCCGATGCCGATGCCGCTCGTGGGAGGCATGCCGTATTGCAGGGCGCGCAGGAAGTCCTGATCAATAATCATCGCCTCGTCGTCACCCTTGTCGGCCAGACGCATCTGCTCCTTGAATCGTTCCTCCTGGTCGATGGGGTCGTTGAGCTCGCTGTAAGCATTGGCCAGCTCCTTACCGTTGACCATGAGCTCAAAGCGCTCGGTCAGGCCAGGCTTGCTGCGGTGCATCTTGGTGAGCGGGGACATCTCAACGGGATAGTCGATGATGAAGGTGGGCTGGATGAAAGTGCCCTCACAGAACTCACCGAAGATCTCATCAATCAGCTTGCCCTTACCCATCGTGTCGTCGATCTCGAGTTTCAGAGCCTTGCACACCTCGCGGATCTCGTCTTCGGTCTTTCCCTCCAGGTCATAGCCCGTCTTCTCCTTGATGGCCTCAAGGATGGGCAAGCGGCGGTAAGGCGCCTTGAAACTGATAACCTGACCATCGATCTCGGTCTCGGGCTTGCCGTTGACAGCGGTGCAGATGGTCTCGAGCAGGCGCTCGGTAAACGACATCATCCAGTTATAATCCTTGTATTGAACGTAGAGCTCCATGCATGTGAACTCGGGATTGTGGTTGCGGTCCATACCCTCGTTGCGGAAGTTCTTGCCAATCTCGTACACGCCCTCAAAGCCGCCCACGATGAGTCGCTTCAAGTAGAGCTCGGTAGCGATGCGCATATACATCTGTATATTCAACGCATTGAAATGGGTAATGAATGGACGAGCGGTAGCGCCACCGGCAATAGCCTGCAAGGTGGGCGTCTCGACCTCGGTATATCCGGCATCGTCGAGCACCTGGCGCATGGTCTTCACGACCAAAGCACGCTTCAGGAAGGTCTCTTTCACACCCTTGTTAACCACCAGATCGACATAACGCTGGCGATAGCGCATCTCGGGATCCTCAAAGGCGTCATACGTCACACCGTCCTTCTCCTTGACAACGGGCAGCGGCTTCAACGACTTGCTCAACAGCTTGAGCGACTGGGCATGAACGCTGATTTCGCCCGTCTGGGTACGGAAGACGTAACCCTCAACACCGACAAAGTCACCCATGTCGAGCAACTTCTTGAACACGGAGTTATACAGTTCCTTGTCCTCGCCGGGGCACAGGTCGTCACGGCTCACATAGACCTGCACGCGGCCCTTAGAGTCCTGCAATTCAAAGAAGGAGGCCTTGCCCATGATGCGGCGGTTCATCATGCGTCCGGCAATGCTCACTTGACGAGGCTCGGCATCGTCTTTGAAATTGGCCACGATGTCGTCACTATATGCATTCACAACATACTCTGCGGCGGGATACGGGTTAATGCCCATGGCCTTGAGTGTCTCCAGACTGTTGCGGCGGATAATCTCTTGTTCGCTTAATTCAAGTACATTCATGTTTACCCTAATATGTATTTTTTAAGATGATGTTTGTTTTTAAACTGCAAAGGTAGTAAAAATAGTTGTTATTTGGACATTTACCCTCAAGTTTATCACTTGTGCGCCCGCTTGTAGCCTTTGCCAAGAAGGAAGGGAAGATAACGCTCGACAATGATGGCGAGGGGGTAAAGCACAGCCATGACGACGAGTGCGATGACAACTTTAAAGAGGATACTGTCGTCGAGCACATCGGGGCCCAACAACCGGGCAGCAGCAATCTTGATGATGCCGATCAGGTAGTTCTGCAACGCGAGATAAGTGATGCCCGTGATGGCGACAGTCTGGGCCACTGGGCTGGTACCATGCATGCGCTCCAACCACTTGCACACGGCAGTGTAGAAGGGCAGCACCAGGATGACTGCCTCAGGAGCCAGGACATAGGCCACGGCCCGGTCAATGTTCAATGGCGCGGCAATGAGAAAACCGAGTCCTGCCACTGCCAGCGCAATCCACAACAGTGAACGTGCAGGAGTGGCAAAATCAAACTTCTCTACCAACGGACGGCAGCAGTTGCCAAAAGCATAGATAGGCATATACAGGAAAGCCTTATCAAGGTTCCAATAGCGGAACCAGGGCACATCGGGCATGACGAGCAGCCCCAGGCTGAGCAACAGCGCCACCACCAGCGGCCAATAACCGGATAAATACCGTTTTATCGGGTAATAGATGACCTGCATCGTGAACAGGGCCGCCAAGAACCAGAATGGCCCTAACACGACATCGGGCGTTCCCTGAACGAACTGCCAGACGGGTGCGAGCACATCAATGGCCTGCTCCTCGGGGCCTGCCATGCGGCGACCTACAACGAGCCACAAGGCATAGAAGATGATGAAGAAAGTGGTGTAAGGCACCAGAATCTGGCGGGCGCGATGGCGCAGGAAAGTGAGAAAATTCTGCTGCCTGGCAATGTTGAACAGATAGCCTGCCGCAAAGAAAAACACTGGCGCACCCATGTTGAACAATGCCGCCTCACGGGCATTGTCATAGCGCGGTGGTGTGTGGTAAATGACCACTAGCGTCATCGCTATCAACTTGATGTAGTCGAGCCAGGCTTGTCTCTTCATTTCCTCTCTATCAGCTATCAAAAAAAGAAGACAATAAGTACAATAAAAACAATTACCATCTCCACGGCCGATAAATTGTAATTATTGTATTTATTGTCTTCTTCTTTATTATCGTCAGTCGATGATGTCAAATCCCGTATAACGCTGCAAGGCGGCAGGAATGCGGATACCCTCGGGAGTCTGGTTATTCTCGAGCAGGGCGGCCACGATGCGTGGCAAAGCCAATGCCGAACCGTTGAGGGTGTGGCACAGGTGGGTCTTCTTGTCGTCGCCACGATAGCGGCACTTCAGGCGGTTGGCCTGATAAGTCTCGAAGTTGGAGACGCTGCTCACCTCGAGCCAGCGCTGCTGGGCAGCCGACCACACCTCAAAGTCAAAGGTGATGGCACTGGTGAAGCTCATGTCACCGCCACACAGGCGCAGGATGTGCCACGGCAGTTCCAACTTGTCGAGCAGTCCCTGCACATGGTCTTTCATCTCCTCGAGTGCGGCATAGGAGTTCTCGGGCTTCTCGATGCGCACGATTTCCACCTTGTCAAACTGGTGCAGGCGGTTCAAGCCACGCACGTCCTTGCCATAGGAGCCTGCCTCACGGCGGAAACATGCCGAGTAGGCACAATTCTTCTTGGGCAGTTCCTCCTGCGGGATGATGACGTCACGGTACATATTGGTGACGGGCACCTCGGCAGTGGGAATCAGGTAGAAGTTGTCCACCTGGCAGTGGTACATCTGCCCCTCCTTGTCGGGGAGCTGTCCAGTACCCAGTCCCGATGCCTCGTTAACAACCAGCGGGGGTTCGATTTCGAGGTAGCCAGCCTTGCCGGCCTCATCGAGGAAGAACTGGATCAAGGCGCGCTGCAGGCGTGCACCCTTTCCCACATAGACGGGGAATCCGGCACCGGTGATTTTCACACCCAGGTCAAAGTCAATCAAGTTATATTTCTTGGCCAGGTCCCAGTGCGGCAGGGCATCCTCGCCCAACTCGGGCATCTTGCCTCCGGTCTTCTCGACCACATTGTCCTCGGCAGTGCGGCCCTCGGGCACGCCGCTGTAGGGCACATTGGGCACACTGAGCAGAATCTCGGTAATTTCGTCCTGTGCGGCTGTCAAGTTATCGTCAATCTCCTTGTTTGCTGTCTTGAGAGCAGCCACTTGAGCCTTGACGTTCTCGGCCTCGTCACGGTTACCCTGTTTCATCAGGGCACCGATCTGTGCGGCCATCTTGTTGAGGACAGCGGCGTTATCGTCACGCTGTTTCTGCAGTGCACGGCGCTGCTTGTCCAGTTCCACGATGCGCATGATGGGCTCGCGTCCGTCAAACTGCTTGACGGCAAGGCGGCGAATCACGTCCTCGGGATCCTGGTTAATAAGTTGTAATGTCAGCATTCTAGTCCTTAGTCCTTATGTTTAAGTCGTTTGTCTTTTGTTTCTTAGTTTTCACCAAAGTCGATGGTCTGGGAGTCACCCGTGGCAGGACGCTTCGATGACTTGGGCACCTCGACAGGGCGCTCATTGCTGGCAGCCAGCTGGCGCTCCTTGATCTGGTTGCGGAAGTCAGGCCTGCGGCTGAAGGTCGGCTTCTTCTCAATCATGTCGATCACGTCGTCATCATCCATCTGCTCGTGGGTAAAGACAAAATAACGTGCGCTGAGCTGCCTGAGCGTCATGTCGGTGATGGCCTTGTCGCCATATTCATCCTTGAGGCGCTGGGCATCGGTAATCTTGGGATCGGCATGCACGGTCTCGCGCCTGGGGGTCTGAACCGTGGGTACAGGAGCCTCCTTGTCCAACGAGACATTGAAACCAGAGGCCAGCACGGTCACCTTGATCTGGTCCTCGAGCGTGTTGTCAAATGCCATACCCCAGATCACGTCAACCTCCTGGTCGAAGTTGGCCATGAATTCCTGGATCTCGTTCATCTCGTCCATCAACAGGGGATGGTCGCTCTTGGGATTATAGTAGAAGTTCATCAGGATCTTCTGCGAGCCATAGACGTCACGGTTCTTGAGCAACGGTGACTCGAGGGCATCCTCGATGGCCCTGGTCACACGGCGCTCGCCCGTACCGTAACCCGAACTGATGATAGCGGCGCCACCATTGCGCAGTGTGGTGTTAACATCGTTGAAGTCCAGATTAATCTTACCCTTAACGGTGATCAGGTCACTGATGCTGCGTGCAGCGATGGTCAGCGTGTCATCGGCCTTGCCGAATGCGTTGGTAAAGTCAAGGTCCTTGTAGATCTCGGTCAAGCGCTGGTTGTTGATGATGAGCAGGGCATCGACATACTTGCCCATCTCATCGGCGCCACCCAGTGCCTTGAGAATCTTCTTGGGACCCTCAAACAGGAAGGGGATGGTCACAATACCGATGGTGAGGACGCCCTTCTCATGGGCAATGCGTGCCACCACAGGCGCGGCACCGGTACCAGTACCGCCACCCATACCAGCGGTAATGAAGACCATCTTGGTATCGTCGTCGAACAGTGCAGCGATCTCGGCTTCGCTCTCCTCGGCGGCACGGCGTGCCACGTCAGGCACATTGCCCGCGCCCAGGCCGTGGGTCGTGTTTGGGCCCAGCAGCACGCGGTTGGGCACCGGTGACTCGTTGAGCTGCTGGCGGTCGGTATTCAGCACGACAAACGACACGCCCTCGATATTCTGCATATACATGTGGTTGATGGCATTGTTGCCACCACCGCCCACGCCCATCACCTTGATGATGGTGCGGGCTTTATCCTTCTCCTGAAAGCCTGAATTCTGATCCAGTGTGGACATGATGTCCTGCCCAGGCTCGCGTGAGCCCTTGTTATTCCCACCGAAGTTGATATTATTCTGGTTCATATAGCGTTTTGTTTTTTGTTTTAATGATTGGGTAATGACTGGGTATTACACGCGTTACTGTTCTTCGTCCTCCTCATCCTCTTGCATGATGCGTGCAAAGCGATCGGCAAGTCCCTTGAGGAAGCCACCCTTCTTATCGGGCTTCTTGGTCCTGGTCTGAGGCCCTTGCACAGGCTTGGGCTCTTCATACTTGTTGGGCATGGGTCCATCAAATGTGAGGCCGTCATCGACATAGTTATTGAGCTCGACACATGTTTCTCCGGGCTCGATCATCTCGGCAGCCTTGGCCAGCAGCGAGAACACCTCGATATACTCCATGCGGTTGATCTCGGGATTGAGGATGTTGAGCCCCATGGGATTCTGGCCCTTGCGCACCTTGATCTTGATGGTTTCCTCCATCTTTTGCTGCAGGCCACCCAGGTGAGCGCTACCGCCAATGAGGACGATGCTCTGGATGTCGCTCGATGAAACGCCTGCATCAGCCAGCTGCTGGTTGATGTTGGCAATGATTTCGCCGGTGCGCGCGCTGATGTAGTTGGCGGCATCGCGCGAATTGACGCCCTCGATAGTCACGCTGCTCACGTTGGTCGGGTCGAGCGGGTTATTGATATTCTTCTTGACATTCTCGGCAGTCTCTTCCAGTACACCCAGTCCGTTCATCACGTCACGGGTGAGGTTGCGGCCACCCAGGGGCAGGGTGCTCAGGTAGATGAGCGCATTGTTCTTGTAGATGGTCACCGTGGTGGTCTCGGCACCCATATCCACGAGCATACAACCCAGCTCACGGTCACTATCGCTCAGGATCTGCTCGGCCACGGCCAGCGGAGTAACGATATAGTCCTTAGCCGGGATGCCAAAGGTCATCAGTCGGTTCAGGTTAAGCTTCAACGACGGCTTGGCCACGATGAGGTTGACTTTGATCTTGATCGACGAGCCAAACTGGCCGACGGGGTTGATGGTTTCCACCTTGTCGACATAGTATGCCCTGGGAACGATATCCACCGTGTCGTGGTTACGGATGGGGGTGCTGGTAGCATCGTGAATGATGCGGTCGATCAAGTCCTTGGTGATGGGTTCGGTGGAACCTACGCTGCGGTTCACCTCGCTCAGGCTGCTGTGCAGCGAGCGGCCGCTCACGCCCATATAGACCTGCGTGATGCGTCCGTCCACCATACCCTCCAGGTTCTTGAGGATGCGGTTGACGCTGCTCTTGATATTTTCGACATTCTGCACGATACCATACCTGACACTGTTCAGGTGCCTTTCCTCCTGCAGATGCTTTACACTCAAGTATCCAGCCGAGGTTTTCTCGGCAATGGCTCCAACAATCTTAGAGCTTCCGATTTCAAGTGCTACAATGTACTGGTTCTTTTCCATAAAACTGAAGATGTATTATAATTCTTTCTATTGTTTTTTGTTGTTAATTACTCTTCTTTTGATCCTTCTTTTGGTCGTCTTTTTTTGCCTTGTCCTGGTCGGGCTTGGCGGCCTCAGGCTTGGCGGCCTTTTCCTGTTGCTCTGCAAGTTTGGCGTCGTCGGCGCTACCCACGGTCATCGTTTGGATATCGGGCGGCTGTTCATCGTCGTCAGGCGCCTCGATGACGGTCTGTTGCACGGCCTTGACACGCCTTGTGGCCACGATCTGGTGGTTCCACTTCACCGAGATGGTGTCAAATGTGTTCCACCCCCTTTTGGGCATCACTTCTTTATAGAACAGCTTGAGCTTGGCAAACTTGTTCTCCAGCCCCGAGACATTGCCCACATTGATAACGTGACCGCTGATGGCCGGCACCAGGATGATGTTGTTGGTGTCACGCACGGTGTACATGGTCACCAGCGAGCGCAGCAGCGTGTCGCCCTCGACATAATCGATGAGCGGCAGCAGGCGCGTGGGCGGGTACTTGCGGGTGAAGTGCCCCTGCACCACGGGCACATCGCTGTGGTAATACATAGACGCCAGCATGCGCTTGCCCGCACGGTTCACATAGTAGGACTGCTCCCCGTCAAAAACGCGGAACACGGGTGCCAGCTGACTGACACGTATCAGCAGCTTGCCGCCCTGACACTTGACAATGTCGGCACTCTCCAGGTAAGGCGAGAGCCTGAGGGCCTCCTCGATATCGGAGGCATCGATGTCTCCCATGTGCTTGCCCACCACTTTGATGCCCTGTCCCTTGAGGTCGTTGAGCACGCCCTCGGGGGTGACAAACGACGTGCTGTCGCCGTTGACGACCTGCACCTCGATGCCCGTGCACAGCTCACCCCGCGACTTGTTTCTCGCCCACAGGATACCGATGACGAGAGCTATCGCGAGTACCGCCAGAATACTATTTTGTATCAGTCGTTTCAACGTTGTTGTTTCTTGAATTCAGAGCATATTTGTGGCAGCAAGTTGGCGATATCGCCGGCACCTGCTGTCAATAGGACGTCAAAATTACTCAATTCTATTGACTTAATCAAATTTTCTTTAGAGTAAATGCATTTTTTTGTGCTAGTGACCTGATTGAGGATGATTTCGCTCGTCACTCCCGGGATGGGTTGCTCACGCGCCGGATAGATGGGCAAGAGGATCACCTCATCGGCCAGCGACAGCGCTGCCGCAAACCCTGGAGCGAAGTCGCGGGTGCGGGTGTAGAGGTGGGGCTGGAAGATGACTGTCAAGCGCCTGCCAGGGTACAAATCGCGCACCGATCGGATGCTTGCGGTCAACTCTCCGGGATGATGGGCATAGTCATCGATCATCACCCTACCCTGATTGCCGGGTTCCTTAATCCAGAACTCAAAACGGCGCTTGGGCCCCTGGAACGATGCCATAGCCCTGCGCATGGCATCGGCTGGCACGTCCACGAGGCAGCAGGCCGCCATGGCGGCAATGGCATTCTCGATATTGATATCTACCGGCACGCCCAGGCGGATGTCTGCCACGGTCTGCCACGGGGTCACCAGGTCAAAGGTAATCTCGCCGTCCCCCTTGCGGATGTTAGCGGCGTGAAAATCGCCCTCATCGCGGCTATAGGTGTAGGTCTTCACACCCTCGGGCACGCGGGGACGCATTTCGAGTCCGGTGTGCATGATGAGCGCCCCTCCGGGCTGAATGAGTTCGGTGAAGTGGGCAAAGCTCTCCAGATAGGCCTCTGCCGTGCCGTAGATGTCCAAGTGGTCAGGCTCGGTTGATGTCACCACGGCAATGTGGGGACGCAGGTGATGGAATGAACGGTCAAACTCATCGGCCTCGATAACCGAGTAGGGACTGGTTGCCGACAGCAGGAAATTGCTGTCATAGTTGCGCAACACACCGCCCAGGAAGGCGTTGCAGCCGATG
The DNA here is from genome assembly GCA_900319525.1 of uncultured Prevotellaceae bacterium. Classification (GTDB taxonomy): domain Bacteria; phylum Bacteroidota; class Bacteroidia; order Bacteroidales; family Muribaculaceae; genus Sodaliphilus. The sequence continues at coordinate 40,676 of ONOU01000012.1, forward strand.
CCCGAGTCATGCAGCATGTGGGCCGCCATGCTCGAGGTCGTGGTCTTGCCATGGGTTCCGGCAAAGCACAAGCCCTTGGAGTGAGAGGTCACAACTCCCAGTAACGCCGCACGCTTGAGTACCTCAAAGCCATTGTTGCGAAAGTAGGTCAAGCCCTGGTGCTCGTCAGGAACGGCGGGAGTATAGACAACCAGCGTGCGCTCGGGGTCACGGCAGTAATCGGGAATAAGCGCAGGGTCCTCGTCAAAGTCGATGTGTACCCCTTCCTGTTCCAGCGCGCGGGTCAAGTCGCTGGGTGTGCGGTCATAGCCAGCCACGCGCTTGCCCTTAGCCAGGAAATAGCGCTCCAGGGCAGCCATGCCGATGCCCCCAGCTCCCACAAAGTATAGTGAATCAAACTCTTTCATTACATCATCTATTGTATTGGTTATCAGGCTTTCTTGTTCTCGATAATCTTTTCCACCTCATCAACGATGCGCTCGGCAGCGTCACGCAGGGCCATCTTCAGGACGTTGGAGCCCAGCGAAGCGGTCTTGGCCTCATCGGCAACGGTCTCCAGCATCGTATTCACGAGCTGTGCCGCAGCATCGGCATCGGTGACCATGATGGCGGCGTCACGGGTCGAGAGAGCGAGGGCGTTCTTGGTCTGATGATCCTCGGCCACATTGGGCGAGGGCACCAGGATAGCGGCCTTGCCCAGCAGCTGCAGCTCGGAAATGGAGCTGGCGCCGGCACGCGAAACCACCAGATCGGCAGCGCGATAGGCCATATCCATATTGCTGATAAAGGCCATCTGCGCCACATTCTTCACGCCCGAAGCGTCAAGGGCCTCACGACACTGCTGGTCATAGATTTTACCCGTCTGCCAGATGACCTGTACGTCACCGGCCTCGCCTATTCTCTTCAAGCCATCGATGATCGCGTTATTGATGGTGCGGGCGCCCAGGCTGCCGCCGATGATGAGGATGGTCTTCCTGTTTGGATCCATGCCCATGGCCTGGCGAGCCTGCTCCTGCGTGGCACCACACTCCAGCAGGTTGCGCCTGACGGGATTACCGGTGAGCACGATCTTCTCACTGGGGAAGAAACGTTCCATGCCGTCATAGGCGACACAGATCTTGTCGGCCTTGGCAGCCAGTAGCTTATTGGTCACGCCAGCATAGGAATTCTGTTCCTGCAAGAGCGTGGGAATGCCCTGTTTCTGAGCCTCCTTGAGCATTGGTCCAGAGGCGTATCCACCCACGCCGATAGCGATGTCGGGCTTAAAATCCTTGAGGATCTTGCGCGCCATGCCCATGCTCTTGTACAAGCGTGCCAGAACCTTGAAATTGCGCAGCAGGTGCTTGCGGTCAAAGCCGCTCACGGGCAGGCCGATGATGTTGTAGCCAGCAGCGGGCACTTTTTCCATTTCCATGCGTCCCTGCGCACCGACGAACAGTATTTTGGCCTCGGGGTGGCGGCGGCGCACCTCGTTGGCGATGGACAAGGCGGGGAAGATGTGTCCACCAGTACCTCCACCGCTGACCAGTACATTGAGTTGTTGATTATTTCCAGACATTTTTAACAGGTATTTCGGTTGGGTTTTCGGCATCAAGGCCCTCGATCACGGGAGTCTCTTCGACCTTATTCTTCTTGTTGCCATAGTTGGCGATAGTGCGGCTCACGCTCAGCATCACGCCAAAGGCGATACTGATCACGAGAATCGATGTGCCGCCCTTGGAGATGAGCGGCAGGGGCTGGCCCGAAACGGGGAACACGCCCACGTTGATGGCCATGTGGAACAGGGCCTGGAAGGTGATGAACGACGCCATACCGATGACGAGCAGCGACGGCAGCACACGCTTGCTGCGCCGCACGATCATCGCGGCACGCCCCAGCAACGACAGGTAAAGCAGCAGCACAAAGATGCCGCCCACAAATCCCCACTCCTCGACAATAATCGAGAAAATATAATCACTGAAGGCCAGCGGCAGGCGGCTGCACTCCCTGGACTTGCCCACGCCGAAGCGGATGATGCCGCCATTGGCCTGAGCCATGCGCGAGAACATCTCCTGCTGGTTCTTGGCCGTGATGGGCTTATGCACCAGCGAGTCGCTGTTCAACCATTCATTCACGCGTTTCTTCCATGTACCAGAGCGGGCCACTTCCTGACGGGCGTCCATGCCCGATGGCATGTCCTCCTGCAGGCTGTCGTTGGTGGCGGTGTACTGCATCTCCTTCTGGGAGTCCTTGAACATCTCTTCCTTCTTGTCGTTACTGCTCTTGATGATGACAAAGAAGCCGAACATGATGCCAAAGAAGAGCATCAGGATACCGATCTTCTTGAACTTTGCGCCACCGATGAGCAGCATCGAGCCGCTGATGGCGATGAGCAGCAGCGTGTTGGTCAAGCCGCTCCTGATCATCAAACCGCCATACAGTGCCACCACCACAGCGGCCCCGATGAGGCCGTTGGTGCTGATGTCCTGGTTCTTCTGAGATTTGGCAAAGATATAGGACAAGATGGTGACAATCGACAGCTTGGCCAGCTCGGCCGGCTGCAGCGTGACGCCAGGCAATATCGTCATGGCACGACGGGCGCCATTGATGATTTCGCCAAAGAACATGACATAAATCAGGCAAAATACCGTAATCACGGCAAGACCCGGAATCATCGCATAGAGGAATGCCGGCTTGTTGTAGTCAACACGCTGCAACAGCACAACACTCACCGCACCCACAGCCAGGAAGAAGCACTGCTTGAAGATGGGCATGTAGATGCCCTGCGATGCGATCTCGCGGCTGGATGCGCTGTAGCTCTCCACGATGGAGATGATGAGCAGCATGATGTAGATGCCCCAGATCCACGGGTCGCCGTACTTCTGGGATATCTCGGTGTATTTATTTGTCTTTGGGTTGGGAGACATATCGTTGTCTTGAGATTAGTCGGGTGAATTACTGGCGTGACTTCATCTGCTTGACGCACTCCTTGAACTGGTTGCCACGGTCGGCCATGCCGTTGAACAGGTCAAAGCTGGCGCAACACGGTGAGAGCAGCACGGTGCTGCCCTCATGAGCCAGCGAGCGGCACTTGTCCATGCACTCGGCCATGCTGCGGGCATCGGTCACAACGGGCACCTTGCCGTCAAAGAAGTCATGCAGCTTGTCATTATCCTTGCCCAAGCAGACGATGGCGGTGACCTTCTCCTTGACCAGCGGCTCGATCTGGCTATAGTCATTACCCTTGTCGATACCTCCCAGGATGAGCACGCAGGGCTCATTGACGCTCTCGAGCGCATACCAGCAGGCATCCACATTGGTGGCCTTGCTGTCGTTGATATAGCGCACTCCGTCAATGGTATCGACATACTCCAGGCGGTGAGGTACGGCCTCAAAGTCGGTCAGCGCCTCGCGGATAACGTCCTTGCGGATGTCAAACACCTGGGCCGACAGTCCCGCAGCCATGGTGTTATACACGTTGTGCAGGCCCTTGAGCGACAAGTCATCGCGGGCAATATCCCAGTGATCGCCATCGACGTTGAAATTGAGCATGCCGTCGTGAACCCACGCGGCGTTATTGTTGTCGTCATCGCCCGTGAAGCTCAGCAGGCGTGACTCCAGGTGGTGTTGACGCAACTGGGAAGCGATGATGGGGTCATTCTGCCAGAAGATGAAGGAATCCTCGCCGGTCTGGTTCTGGGTGATGCGGAACTTGGCGGCAGCATAGTTCTCCATCTTGTAGTCGTAGCGGTCGAGGTGGTCGGGCGTGATGTTGAGCAGCACGGCAACGTTGGCCTTGAACTCATACATGTTGTCGAGCTGGAAACTGCTCAGCTCGATGATGTACACGTCATGGTGCTCGGTAGCCACCTGCAGGGCCAGGCTTCGGCCCACATTACCGGCCAGGCCCACGTTCAGACCTGCCTTCTTGAAGATATGGTAGGTGAGCTTGGTGGTCGTCGTCTTGCCGTTGCTGCCGGTGATGCACACCATCTTGGCATCGGTATAGCGGCCGGCAAACTCGATCTCGCTCACGATGGGGATCTTGCGCTCGATGGCCTGGGCCACCATGGGAGCCGTGTCGGGTATGCCAGGGCTTTTCACGATCTCGTCGGCATTGAGGATCTTCTCGGGTGTGTGTCCACCCTCTTCCCAATCAATCCCATACTTGTCGAGCAGGTCCTTGTAGGTCTGCCCGATGTTGCCGGCGTCGCTCAGCCACACGTCCATGCCTTTCACCTTGGCAAGCACCGCAGCTCCCGCTCCGCTCTCACCGCCGCCCAATACTACTAGTCTTTTTGCCATATATCTTGTTGTCAGTTAGTCAAATGATTGTTTTTATCTGATTTTGAGTGTCACAAACGTCAATGCTGCCAGCAGAATGCTGATCAGGAAGAAGCGCATCACGATCTTGGCCTCGGGAATGCGGTGGTCAGGTGTCTTGATCTTGTAATCCCAGGTCAGCTTCGCGGGGTCGGCCGTGAAATGGTGATGCAGGGGCGTCATCTTGAACAGGCGCATGTTCTTGCCCTTGTGACGCTTGACATACCACACCTGCATGATCACCGACAACTCCTCGATGAGGAAGATGCCGCACAGCAGGGGGATGAGCCACTCCTTGCGGATGAGCACGGCAAACACGGCGATGATACCACCCAGACACAGGCTACCTGTGTCGCCCATGAATACCTGGGCCGGATAGGAGTTGTACCACAGGAAACCGATGGTCGCGCCAATGAACGCCGCGGCATACACTACCAGTTCGCTGCTATCGGGGATGTACATGATATTCAGGTAGGATGAATAGATGACGTTACCTCCCAGATAGCACATGATCGCTAGCGCCACACCGATAATCGCCGATGTACCCGTTGCCAGACCGTCCACGCCGTCGGTCAGGTTGGCACCGTTGCTCACTGCCGTGATGACAAAGATTGTCACCAGGATGAACAGGATCCAACCACCCGTCTGCTTGTGCTTGCCCATCCACTTGGTGAAGTAGGCGTAGTCAAAGTTGTGATTCTTGACAAAGGGCAGCGTGGTCTTGGTGGCCTTCACAGCCTGCGACTTGTGGATTTCGACCAGCTCAGGCGTCTCGTTGCGGTTGGTCACGTGAACGTTCTCGTTCATCACGATGGCGGGACTCAGATACATGGTCAAGCCCACGATGATACCCAGACCCACCTGGCCCACAATCTTGAACTTGCCCTTGAGGCCCTGCTTGTTGTGGTGGAATACCTTGATGTAATCATCGGCAAAGCCCAGCGCGCCGCACCACAGGGTGGACACGATCATGAGCAGCATGTACACGTTGTTGAGCTTGCCCAGCAACAGGCACGGCACCAGAATCGAGATGATGATGATGATACCGCCCATGGTGGGGGTTCCCTGCTTGGCCGCGTTGCCGCCCAGTTTCTCCTCGCGCTCCTTGTCGCACATCTGGCGGCTCTTGAGCTTGAAAATGATACGGCGACCGATGACGATGCCAATAAACAACGACAGGATAAATGCAAATCCCGACCTGAAGGTGATGTACTCAAACAAGCGTGCACCACTCACGTCATACTGTTGCAGGTAATGAAAAAGATGATATAACATAATCGTTATGCTATTTTGTTGGTTAATAATCGGTTAGGATTGCGATTCGCTGGCAAACACCTCTTGAACCTGTTCGCGGTCGTCGAAGTGATGCTTCACGCCCATAATTTCCTGATAGTCCTCATGACCCTTGCCGGCAATGAGCACCACGTCACCGGCCTGAGCCAGCTGGCATGCCGTGCGGATCGCCTGGCGGCGGTCGGTGATGGTCAGCACATGGGGGCGCGTCTCGTCGGGCAGGCCCACCTCCATCTGCCGCAAGATCTCGTCGGGGTCTTCGGTGCGGGGATTGTCGCTGGTGAGCACCACGCGGTCGCTGCGCACGGCAGCCTCACGTGCCATGATGGGGCGCTTGCCCGCGTCACGGTCGCCACCGCAGCCGCACACGGTGATGATGTGGCCAGCGGTTCCCACGACCTCACGGATGGTGTCGAGGACATTGACCAGCGCGTCGGGCGTGTGGGCATAGTCCACGATGGCGGTGTAGCCACGCGGTGAGCGCAACGTCTGGAAGCGGCCTGCGACAGGTTCCAGCAAGCTCATCTTGACAAGCGTCTCCTGCGGGTCAAATCCCAGCAGCAACGAGGCGCCATAGACCGACAGCAGGTTGTAGGCGTTGAAACGTCCCGTGAACAGCACCTCGACCTGGTTGCCGTTGAGCTCGAGGGTGGTGCCATCGAGTCGTGACTCCACGATGCGGCCCTTGAAATCGGTCATCGAGCGCAACGAGTAGCGGTACTTGTCGGCGCGCGTGTTCTGCAGCATCACCTCGCCCACCTTGTCGTCGGCATTGACCAGGGCAAAGGCTCCGCTGGGCAGCGCGTCAAAGAACATCTTCTTGGCCGCGATGTAATTGTCCACCGTCTTGTGGAAATCCATGTGGTCACGCGTCAGGTTGGTGAAGATGCCGCCCGCAAAGGTGATGCCCTCGATGCGGCGCTGCACACACGAGTGTGAGCTCACCTCCATGAAGGCATACTCGCAACCGGCCTGCACCATCTCGTGCAACAGGCGGTTGAGCGTCAGATGGTCGGGCGTGGTCTGCTTGGCCGGCGTCCTGACGGTGTCGATGATATTCTCGACGGTGGACAGCAAGCCCGCCTTGTGGCCCATGAGCCGCGCCATCTCATAGAGCAGCGTCGCTGTCGTTGTCTTGCCGTTGGTACCGGTGACACCCACCAGCCGCAAGTTGCGGGAGGGGTGGTCAAACCATTCGTCGGCAAGATGGGCCAGCGCGATGACGCTGTTCTCGACCTGAATGTATGTTACAGACTGGCTCAACGTCTGTGGCATTTCCTCACACACGATAGCACGCGCACCGGCAGCGATGACATCGGCAATGAAACGATGGGAGTCAACAGCGACACCCTTGACAGCCACAAACAGGACGCCCTCACGCGCCTGGCGCGAGTCGTTGATGAGGTCGATGATATCGACAGCAGTGTCGCCCACCACCTGCAGTGGCTGGATAGACGTGAGCAGTTGTGATAATTTCTTCATGATAGTTTTATGATTGGTTTTGATTGGTTTTTAGATGTTTCTTAATCTCAAGTCGATGCGCTGGCCACGGGCATAATGGCTGCCAGCGGCAAGGCTTTGCCCCGTCACCATGCCGTAGCCGTAGATGTTGACCGTCAAGCCGGCATCCTCGAGCACCTTGATGGCCTCGCGGACATTGAGCCCGATGACGTTGGGCACGCCCTTCTCGCTCTTGCCGGGTCGGGCATAGGAGTGCGGTGCCTGGATTCCCAGACCGCGGCGAATGTTGGAGGCCTTTCTGTCGCTCATCGAGGCAAACAGCGTGGGATAGTTCTTTCCCTCGCCAGACTTGCCTGTCGATGACTGGGCATAATCGGGCAAGTTGCCAAGCAGGCCATGGGCATACATCTTGAGAGCGATGTTCTTCACCACCATACCGCTGCTGGCACCGGCGCCTCGATCGGCACCCAGCATGAGCACGATGCAGGAATACTTGGGCTTGTCGTAGGGGAAGAAGCCGCAGAAGGCCAAACGCTTTTGGGCGCCATACTGGCCGGCAGCATTGGTGAACGCGGTACCGGTCTTGCCTGCAATCTCGACCCGCTCGTCCTGTACCCAGTGGCGTGCTGTGCCATGACTGCCCCACACCACATCACGCAACATGATGCGCAGCTTCTGGGCATTCTCGGGTGAGCACACCTGCTTGCGCACGTAGGTCACAGGGATGATCGAGTCGGGCTCGCCATCCCGCGACAGTTTCTTCACCAGGTGCGGACGCACAAACTTGCCATCGTTAGCAATGGCATTGTACATCGCCAGGGTGTACAGGGGCGGAATGGTCGTGGCGTAGCCATAGGCTTGACGCGTGAGCGACAGCTTGTCCCATATCTTGTTGCCCAACACGGGAAAGTTGGGCGTCGTTTCGCCACCGATGCCCGTATTGAAAGGCTCGAAAAAGCCCATCTCCTCAAGACGTTTGCGGAACCCGCCGGGATTCTGGCCATAATCCTTGACGATGAGTTTGGCCATTCCGATGTTGGACGAGGTCTCGATAATCTCACGGGGAGTGCGCGTTGCCGCGCCATGCGGCCTGTCGCTGATGTTGCGGCCGGCATACATCCAGTCCGATCCCGTGGCAATGGGAGCGTTAATGTCGCTGACGACGCCGTCCTCCAGCGCCACCATCATCGATATGGTCTTGACCACCGATCCGGGCTCATAACCCAGCACGGCGTGGTTCACGCCCTCGACATACTCGCCAGTGGTCTTGCTGCGCTCCAGGTTGCTGATCGCCTTGATCTCGCCAGTGGCCACTTCCATGAGGACGCAGGTGCCCCACTCGGCTCCTGTCTCCAGGCACATGTTGTTGAGTTCGTTCTCGACGATGTCCTGAAGCTGCACGTTGATCGTCGTGGTGATGTCATATCCCTTGACGGCGGGCACACTCTCGGCCCGAACGATGCCGTTGGTGAGCTGGATGCTCTGGGCCTGTCCCGGCTTGCCATACAGCAGCGAGTCCAGTGCCATCTCCAGTCCGGAATGGCCACGGATGCTGGAGCTGGTCTCATTCTGTCCCACGTTGCCGATACTGCGTGCCGCCATGTCACCATAGGGCTTGATGCGGCGGTTGTGCTTCTCGTAGTAGAAGCCGTTCTTGTTCTTGGCCCGACGCAGGAAGGGGAACTGGCGCACGCGCTCATACTCCTTGTGGGTGAGCATATAGGGGAACAGTCGGTAAGCACGGTTCTTGCGCGCCTTCTTCCCTGGTGCGGGATGGTTGGCGGCATCCATAATGGCCTTGCGGTCCTGCAGCAGCTTCTTCTTCCACTGCGAGGCGTCCATCGAGTCGTCAAACTTGGCCAGGCTGTCACACAGCGGGCCGATGTCCTTCATCAGCGTATCGGTCTTGATGCCGTCGGTAAACCAGTCGATGCGCACCACATAGTACTGCAGGTTAGCTGCCAGCACCGTACCGTTGTCGGCCAGCAGTTTGCCGCGCTCGGGCTCGATGGGCACGGTATCGGTGAGCACCTTTTCGGCCTTGGCGTTCCACTCGGCGGCATGAATCACGGTCGTCTTGAAAAGATTCCAAGCGATCATGGCCGAGAACAGCAGCATGATTCCCACTACGATGGCGTAGCGCATCAGGATATGTCGTTTGTTGTTTTGCTTCATTGATGACAATGGTCTGGCAGATTATTGTTGCGGCTTATTGTGTAACAGCAGTATCACTTTGACTTCAACTCGTAAGGAGGATCATCGGGCGCGGCGAGGTCGATGTGCTTCTCGCGCATCAGCTTGGTCATCTCGCTCTCGCGTATCATCGAGTTGTAGCGCGCACTGGCATTGACCAGGTCGGTCTGTGCATTGGCCAGCTCGGTCTTCAGCCCGAAGACCTCCTCCAGGCTGCTCTGACACACGAACTTGTTGGCAATATAAGCCAGCGCCATGATGACCATCGCCACGATATAGACGGCGTTGCGCTTAAAGAAGTCCAGCGACAGGAAGCGGCCCTGGATGATGTCCTTGCCCGCCTTCTTGCCCTGGGATGACGCAGATTTCTTTTTCTCGCTCATGAGTTGTTGTGATTGTATCAAGTGAATTAGTGTTTGCTGTTCTCGTTTTGGGGACGCGCGATGAGCTCGGCCACGCGCAGCTTGGAGCTGCGCGAGCGGGAGTTGCGCTCCACTTCTTCCTCGCTGGGAACGATGACCTTGTTGTTGACCATGCGCCACGGCGTGTTGACACGGCCATAGAAGTCCTTTTCCAGACGGCCCTCGACATTGCCCGCGCGCATGAAGTTCTTGACCAGGCGGTCCTCCAGCGAGTGGTAGGTGATGATGGCCAGCCGCCCTCCTGGATTGAGCACCTCGAGCGACTGCGACAACAGCCGCCGCAGGGCATCCAGCTCACCGTTAACCTCGATGCGCAACGCCTGGAACACCATCGACAGTTCCTTCTTTTCCTGACTGGCCTTGATCAACGGGCGCACGGCATCGACGAGCTGGCCTGTCGTGGACAGGGGACGCGACTTGATGATCGCGGCGGCCAGGCGACGCGACTGCCGCAGCTCGCCATAGAGGTAGAGCACGTCGGCCAGCCGTTCCTCGCTGTAGGTGTTGAGCAGATCGGCGGCGGTGAAGGCGGCCGACCGGTTCATGCGCATGTCCAGCGGGGCATCGGCACGGAAGGTGAAACCGCGCTCGACGGCGTCAAAGTGGTGAAACGACACACCCAGGTCGGCCAGGATGCCATCAACGCCGTCAACGCCATAGTAACGCAGGAAATTCTTGACATAGGCAAAGTTGCCGTGTGCAAATGTAAACCTATCGTCGTGCAGGCGGTTCTCCCAGGCGTCCATGTCCTGATCCATGCCGATGAGTTTCCCGTCGGGGCCCAGGCGTTCAAGGATGGCACGGCTGTGACCGCCACCGCCATAGGTGACGTCAACATAGGTGCCATCGGGCTTGACCGCGAGACCCGCCATGGTCTCATCGAGCAGCGCAGGTATATGATATACAGGTTGTTCCATTGCTATCTGTAATACTATCTGGTGTTCTTCCTCTCCCCACTTTTTAGGGACTTCAAAGGTACTGCTTTTTTTTGGATAATTTGCAATCCCAAACCAAGTTATTTACAAAATAGAAAATAAAAATTGTTAACAAGCCCTGTTAATAACCTTAACACAGCTATTATTCAGATAGTTATGATAACTATTTACGAAATTGAACAGCAGGCGTTTTTAGGGCTGAAACAAGGGGTTTTAAATATTTTAATAATTATCTACACTTTTTCAATATTATTTTTAATACTTTTGCCCTGCGAAACGGGCAAGAGGCCTCGTCACGCGTCACCCGATGAATTTGATTTCAGGTATAGAAAAAACTAAGAAATATGACTACGGCTTTACACGGCTTTGAGATGAATATTGTGGAGCAGACCTCCACACCGTTCTACTACTACAACATGGATATCCTGCACGATACTTTGCGGGAGATCGACCGCCACATCAGCGGCCATCCTTTCGTTGTCCACTATGCCGTCAAGGCCAACGGCAATCCACACATACTCAAGGAAATATCACAACACGGGCTAGGCGCCGACCTGGTGAGCGGACATGAGGTGGAAGCCGCTCTCGCAGCGGGATTCCAGGCAGAAAAAATGACCTTCTCGGGAGTGGGGAAAACCGACTGGGAAATCAAGCTGGGCATCCAGCACGGCATCGGCTGCTTCAACGTGGAATCGGTCCCCGAGCTGGAGGTCATCAACCAGCTGGCAGGCGAGATGGACAAGACAGCCAACATCGCCTTGAGGGTCAACCCCGACATCGACGCCCACACCCACAAGTACATCACCACAGGCACCGCCGACAACAAATTCGGCATCGGCATCGAGGTTCTGGAGCAGACCGTCAAGCAGGCCCTCTCGCTCCCCAACATCCACCTGCGCGGCCTGCATTTCCACATCGGTTCACAGATCACGTCAATGACGCCCTTTGCCATGCTGTGCGACACAATCAACGACCTGCTCGACCACTATGAAGGGCAGGGCATCCACTTCGAGATGATTAATGTGGGAGGCGGACTTGGCATTGACTACTCCGAGCCCGACAAGCATCCTCTGCCCGACTTCGAGAGCTACTTCGGCACATTCAAGGCCAACCTCAAGATAAGGGATAACCAGCAGATTCACTTCGAGTTAGGCCGTTCTATCGTAGCCAGTTGCGGATCCCTGATTTCCCGCGTAGTCTTCGTTAAGGAGAGCCGCAACAAGAAGTTCCTCATCCTGGATGCCGGCATGACCGACCTGATCAGGCCCGCGCTCTACCAGGCGCACCACGAGATACAGAACCTGACGGCCGCCGGCAACGGCATCGACAAGCAGGTTGAGCAGTATGACGTCGTGGGCCCCGTGTGCGAGTCCAGCGATGTGTTTGCCCACAGCCGCAAGTTGCCCATTTCCCGCAGGGGAGACCTGATTGCCATCCGCTCGGCAGGCGCCTACGGCGAGTCCATGTCGTCCCGATACAACATGCGTGCACTTCCCGCCAGCGTTTTCGCTTACAAAAAATAACACCTTATTCGCCTATAAAACAACACATTAGCTATTTTTGCCTTAAAAAAATCAAAAAATAATTACCGAAACCTATAGCAACATCAAAAAAAAGCCTTACATTTGCAATTAGTTTTCAAAAGTAGGTTTTCATGGAAAAGATTGACACTCTAGACAAGAAAATTCTGGAAATTGTGATGAATAACGCCCGCATTCCTAGCAAAGACGTTGCTCAGGTGTGCGGAGTATCGAGGGCAGCAGTCCATCAACGCATCCAGCGGCTCATTGACGACGGCGTGATCACCGGTTCGGGCTACAACGTCAATCCCAAGTTGCTCGGATACTCAACCTGCACATTTATTGGCCTGACCCTTGAGCGGGGCTCGATGTACCGCACTGTGGTCCCTGAACTCTTAAAGATCAAGGAAGTGGTCGAGTGCCACTTCACCACTGGCCACTACACGATGATGATCAAGGTGTATGCCCGTGACAATGAGCACTTGATGTCGCTTGTCAACGACCACATCCAGCACATCGAGGGTGTTGCCGCTACCGAAACGCTCATCTCGCTCGAACAGAGCATCAGCCGCACGCTGCCCATCTACTTTGAGGATTAACCTCCCCAACAGTTTTGATCATCCTGCACCTCAATATACCAGATTCCCCCACCGCTTTCCCAACGGTGAGGAAAGCCGTAATGCGCTACCGATGCGTGACAAATATTATGCCCAATAGATAACTTATATCACTTTTTTGCCTTATCTTTGCCATCCAGAAATGATGGCATCAACACCATGGCTACAATCGCAACACTATCAACAAGATAACACTATGAACAGCAACCGATACTGCGTGATTATGTGCGGCGGTGTGGGCAGCAGGTTCTGGCCCTTCAGCAAAGCCGCCCGTCCCAAACAATTCATCGACTTCTTTGGCACCGGACGCAGCCTGCTGCAGATGGCCTTTGACCGCCTGCAGGGCATCGTTCCCACCGAGAACATCATCCTGCTGACCAACGAGAGCTACGGCTCACTCATCAAGGAGCAGTTGCCCGAGCTCAGCAGCAGCCAGATCCTCATGGAGCCAGCGCGCCGCAACACGGCTCCCTGCATCGCTTGGGCCGCCCATCACATCCAGGCCATCAATCCCGAGGCACTGATGATGGTAGCGCCCAGCGACCACCTCATCATCAATGAGGAAAAATTCAAGCGCAGTGCCATCAACGCTTTCAACTTCATCGAGACGAGGGATGCCCTGGTGACCATGGGCATCAAGCCCACCCGCCCCGAGACCGGCTATGGCTACATTCAAGTAGGCGAGCCTGTTGAGGGCAACTTCTCCAAAGTGAAGACCTTTACCGAGAAGCCCGACGAGGACCTCGCACGGGTGTTCCTCAAGTCGGGTGAGTTTTTCTGGAACTCGGGAATGTTCTTCTGGAGCGCTGGCAGCATCATCAAGGCGCTGGACAACTGCGCTCCCGAGGTGAACGCCGTGTTTGAACAGGGAAGGGAATACTTCGGCACCGACCAGGAGGTTGAATACATCAACGCCAACTTCCAGGCCTGTCCCAGCATCAGCATCGACTTTGCCGTCATGGAGAAGGCGCCCAACGTCTATGTCGAGACGGTAGAATTTGGGTGGAACGACCTGGGCACATGGCGGTCACTGTATGACCACTCGCCCAAGAACAGTGAGGGCAACGTCACACAGCAGTGCAAGGCCCTGATGTTCAACAGCCACAACAACATCGTTGCCGTCAAGGGCGACAAACTGGTTGTTGCATCGGGACTTGAAGGATATATCGTTGCCGATGTGGACGACGCTCTGCTCATTGTTCCCCTTGACGAGGAGCAAAAGATCAAGACCTATGTCAACGAGGTGAAGTCCAAGTTTGGAGACAAGTTCCTGTAACCCTCTCCCACCCCGCTGACCACGAACCATCACGGGACCCGCTGCCGGCCGGCATGGGTCCCGTGACGTTTTCTATTATTTATTAAGGCAATGATATAGAAGATGGCCCCAACCCCTGCGGGGCTAATGCGAACCTTGAGCTCGGTGAAGCCAATTACACGAACTTGACTAAATTGATGCGAAATATTTAATTATTGTCGTGAAATTCACTTCATTAGCGAAATTCGCATTAAAGAAATCTGACAGGGTCAACTGCTATATTATTAATGTGAAGACGATTGTCCTCCTCACCTTATCTTGATATCGACAAAATCAATCGATCACTACTGAGGCTGCCCCAGGTACGAACAGATTACTGCTGCTGTGACGGAGCCTGGTTCTCGCGGGGGCGCGCCAGCAACTCAAACGTGTCCACATAGATCTCGGTAATGTAACGCTTAATCTGGTTGCGGTCCTCCCATGCACGGGTGCGCAGTCGGCCTTCAAGGTAAATCTGGGTGCCCTTGCGGATGAATCGCTCGGCCACCTCGGCGTTCTTGCCCCACATGACGATATTGTGCCACTCGGTGCGTTCGGGCACCTCCACACCATTGGCATTGGTATATGCCCTGTCGGTGGTGGCAAGTGTGAATGATGCTACGGGCTGGTTTTGCGCTACATAGCGCACATCAGGGTCACGGCCCACACGGCCCAAAAGAATGACTTTATTTACTGACATGATTTAATGGTATGTATGTATATATATAATATGTGTTTGAAGTTAATTGTCGATTGGAATCCCGTTACCTGATCAGCACCCGGTCCCCTTGAGAGCGAGTCCCACACGTTCATGCAAGCCGAACATCAGGTTCATCGCATGCACGGCAGTACCCACACAGCCCTTGAGCAGCACATCCATGACGGCCGTGACGGTGAGCACACCAGACAGCTCGTCCTTGTCAAGGCGGATGAGGCACTTGTTGGTATTCTCGACACCGGCTGCGGTGATGGGACGATCGACAATGAACACGAAGTTATGATCGTCATAATACTGCTCATAGAGTTCGCGCAGCATCTCGCCGTCAACACCACACTTCATGCGGGCAGTGACGGCCAGCAAGCGACGCTCGTCAGCCACATCGACAGCCAGATCAATGGACTGATTAAAGCTGGTTTGGCATCGCTTCAGGTTGTAGAGCAGTTCCTGGCGTTGCTCGACGGTCCAGTCGTCGATGGTCATGCCATCAGGTGTAATGCCCTCGGGTGACAATGCGGCTTTTCCTAGGTCAACGTGCAGCGATAACGGGCTGTTAAGCAACAGGTTGCGCGCCAGAGGCAACAGGACCAGCAGCGAGGCCGCCGCTATAGCGCCAGGCACCGTCACCAGGCGTGTGTCATGCACCAGGACGCGCCGCTGCATCTCGCTCAGGCCATACTTCCACTGCGGTTCTTGCCCTTGTTCCAGGTTGTGGCTCCCGCTCAGGTCTATCACGTTGATTGTGTCACGCCCGGCCAGCATGGCCAAGCGCGACGACACATCATCACGACTTCCGCACAGGAACACCAGGTCAACATCGTCGAGGGCACCGGCAGCAACGACCATCAGGTCGCTGTCGCCCACAAGCCCGGGCACCACGCTGTCAAGCCTCATGCCGACGCTGGCTCGGCTGCTCACCCACTTGAGTTCCACGTCAGGGTGATTGACCAGCACGCGTACCAACTCCTGGGCGCGCAAGTTATCGCACCCGCTGACACCGACTTTAATCATTCGATTGCGGAATCTGTACTGAAGCTATGCCGGGAGAATTCTTGGGCATGAATTGCTCAAACACTTCTCGAGCCTGTTCGTGGGTGACCCCCTCGGCAAGGATTGCCACAACGGTATCGGCGCCAGCAATGGTTCCCAACACCTCGGGCGGACGGCTCATGTCAATGTCATAGGCCAAGCCAGGAGCATAGCCATTGCGCGTCTTGATCACGGCCATATTGCCCGAGAACTTCACCGACACCATACCCACCTGCTTGGCGGCATGAGTATCCGTCTGGCGCATACTCAACAGCCTATCCTGCAGCTGATTGCTGTCGGGGATGATATACATGTACGTGTTACGGTCGGTAGCCACCTTGGAAATCTTCAAGGCCTTGAGGTCACGAGACAACGTTGCCTGAGTCACATTGATGTTGTGCTCACGCAGCATGTCGGCCAACTCACTTTGACTGCCGATGCAGTTTGTCTTGATCAGATCTGTGATCAACTGTAAACGGTCACGTTTTCTTTTCACGAGTACTTTCTTTTTTCTTGGTTTTTTTGTTAATGTTGTAGTCTCCATTAGAAATATATACTTTGAAAATTGGTTAGTAATGCAAAGGTAATGACATTTTCGGAAAATCTACAACATATTTATTGATTTTTTTACCAGATTTTGACTAATGACTGAATTTTAATGAAATATTCATCAAATTCAGTAAGCCTCAAACCCGGCTTTTCCATGATGTTCACCGGTGCGAGCGGGCTTAGGTCCCAAGGGTAAGTCAGAAGTTATGGACCTCCCCCTCTCTAAGCTCTAAGCCTCTCACGAAGTGAGAATCTAAGCCCTAAGCCCTGAGTAAGGCCTAAACTAACGTCAGTTCGATGAAATCTATTATTGTCCGGGGAAAGTTTAGCAGGCCAGGAGGCCTGCACAAGGCCGCTGGCCTTGTACAAGCCCCCTTACGCAGAGCCACCATTAAGAGAGAAAGAACTTTTTTCATAAATAGTGAGATAAATTAAGTGAATATAAACTAATACTAAAAGGGGTCTATTCCATGACTATAATACGGGGTGAGGCTACAAGTTCCTCAAATCTACGCTGCAAAGTTACAAAACTTTTCCCAGATAACCACTCATTTTCAACAGCTATTCAAAGGAAAAGTAAGTTTCCTGAATCCGCTTCTTTTTTTAGTGAAACACACATTTGCCAATAGACATCCTTTTTAAGGAAAACCATAGTTGAACGGGGGCAGATTTAGGAAATAAATACTAATTTTGCGGCATCAAACTAAAATGAAGACCAATGATTAGATTTTGCGTGCGATTAGTGCAACGTTGGTTGCCTGAACCGTTTATATTCGCCATACTGCTCACCTTCGTCGCTGCGTTGGTGGCAATGCCGTTGTGCCACCAGACACCGCTCGAGGTAGTTGAGCACTGGGGTGGCGGCGTTTGGAACCTGCTGGCGTTTGCCATGCAGATGGCTTTGGTTCTTGTATGTGGCTCTACCCTGGCTGCGGCACCGGTTGTCAAGCGAGCCATCGACGCGATGGCCCGTTTGCCCAAGAGTGCCCCCGCTGCAATAGCCCTCGTTACCGTTGTGTCGGCATTGTGCTGCTGGCTCAACTGGGGCTTTGGCCTGATCGTGGGCGTCGTGTTTGCTAAGGCTATTGCTCGCCAGCGCTCTGATGTCGATTACCGGCTTCTTATCGCTTCGGCTTACAGCGGCTTCGTCGTGTGGCATGCCGGCATCTCCGGCTCCATCCCCCTGACGATGGCCACTCCTGGCGACTCTCTCGCGTTGGCTACCAATGGCGCGCTGACCGACCCTGTGCCATTGGCACAAACGATCTTAAACTGGCACAATATGGCGACTGTGCTGTTTGTGATCATCGGTATCACCGTCGCTAACACCCTGATGCACCCCAAGCAGGGCATTCTCACCATCGACCCCGCGCTCCTGAAGGACGATGTTCCTGTCAAGACCAGTGCCCCCATTGCCGACAAGACGCCGGCACAACGCCTCGAGCACAGCAAATTGCTCTCGTGGCTCGTGGCCCTGATGCTCGTGGCCTATCTCGTGATTCATCTGGGCGTGCGCGGTGCAGGCCTAGACCTGGGCGGGGTCATCATGATTTTCCTCGCGCTGGGACTCATGCTGCATCCCACCCCTGTCGAGTATGTGCGCGCTTTCAGTAAAGCGTCCACCGGTGCCGCTGGCATCATATTGCAGTTCCCCTTCTATGCCGGCATCATGGGCATCATCACGGGCATCGGTGCCAGCGGCATCAGCCTGGGAGGCGTCATGGCCGACGCATGCATCCGCATCAGCACTCCCGTCACCTATCCGTTGCTCACCTTCCTCTGCGCCGCAGTGCTCAACATGTTTGTGCCCAGTGGCGGTGGTCATTGGGCGGTGCAGGCACCAGTCATGTTCACCGCCGGTGCCAACCTCGGCGTGGACCCCGGCCTGACTGGCATGGCCATTTCATGGGGCGACGCATGGACCAATCTCATTCAACCCTTCTGGGCACTCCCTGCACTGGCTATAGCTTGCCTCGACGCGAAGGACATCATGGGCTACTGCCTCATCGACCTACTCATCACCGGTATCATCATCTGTGCCGGCCTGCTGATTTGGGCCCTGTAGAGAAGCCAGAACCGTCCCTCGCCCTTTCCCAAGAGCGATAGATCTACCCATTGGAAGAATTAAAGAATCTTATCACTTGACCATCAAATGGCGCCCGAAGGGTGGCCTGAGGCTGTTGCAAACCTCACGCAGCAAACGGGAGATCGCGCTACGCGCGAGAACCTTTAGCATAGCCAAATTTAAGCAAAATTATAATAAAAATCTATTTTCATTAATTTTTATACAAATATTTGCTTGATTTGGCATCGCCGAGGTAAAGATTCTCGGCCGCAAGGCCGATTAAAAAACCGCGTCGAGTTTTGCAACAACCACTCAAATACTCATTATGACAGCTAATGAGGAAACGTTAACTTTGGTGCGGTTGCATGGATATATCATTGGGAGAATGTGAATATCAAATAATTATTGTAACTTTGTACCGAAAATAACGAGCCGCATTCGGTAGTCATCATGAGCGATACCTCCTCATGCGGCCCCAAGGGAGCATTTATAAAACCCAATTTAAAAACTGATAAATACAATGAAACGGAACCTGACTGTTATCTTTTGGGTCTTACTAACTGCCACAGTACTGAGCAGTTGCGACGACCCGGAAATCGCCTTTAACGAGGAAACATTTTACATCCCCTACCTCTTCTCTGAAGGCTATCAGGACACCATCAAGTACCCCTACGAACTCACCGCGCCGCCAGCAGACTGGCTCTCGATGGTTAAGGACGACACTAAGGTGTGCAAGTTGAGTATTCCTGGAACGCACGACTCCATGACAGGAATGGGCTTCTATCAGCCCACACTGATGAGCATCTCAAACGTTACCGCGATCAGCCAACTCTGCACCTTTGACGAGCAGATGAACAGCGGCATCCGATTCTTTGACTTGCGCCCGGTGGTATCCATCGATACCCTAGCCACCAGCCCCGCCGAACGGCAAATCCTCAGGCTCGCACATGGATTCACCGAGATTGCTGTGAAGTTTGAGGAGTCGCTCGACTGGATGAAGGGCTTCCTCGCCAGTCATCCCTCAGAATTCTTCATCATCAAGATCCAGGCCGACAATGGCATGGAAAGCCAGCAAAACTGGACGGTGCTCCTTCACCAGCTGCTCTCCAAGCCCAAGTATGACGGCCTGTTCGTCAAGAATTGGCGACCCGACATCACCGTGGGCGAGATGCGCGGCAAGATACTGATCCTGAGCCGTTACAACCTTGTTCCGCTCAATGAGGCATTCCACTACCCCATCGCCTACTGCGACTGGCCCGATGAGGACCCCGACATTGACGAGGAGATCGACCCCGTGGCTCAACGTTCATGCGCCATCTACAACATGGAAGACCTGTCCATCAAGGCGACGCTCTACAAGCAGGACTACTACAAGACGACAACCGAGAAGCGCATGGAGAACAAGAAGAAAACCGTCATCGACATGATGCACAGCGCCCGAGAAGCAACGGCCAGCGACCAGAACATCTGGATCGTGAACCACTGCTCGGCCTACACCGAGGTGTCGCCCCGTGGCTACATCACCAACGCTACCAACGTGCACCCACTGGTGATTGAAGACCTGCTCAACAATGTGGGCACCGTCGGCATCATGCCCATGGACATGGCATGCCACGACTATGTGCACGCCATTGTCAACGGCGGCACACCCTACACCAGCGACTACCTGTACGGCTTCCGCCCCCTCACGCAGTCGCTCACCAACCTTCTCATCAAATCGAATCAACAATATTTCAAATAAGAGAATCCATGAAGATTAAGATATTCACCCTCGCGATGCTCGCCATCGTCCTTGGCGCGATGAACGTCGCCGCCCAGAGCGAAACCGATAACGACAACAAGCTGTACACCCCCGACGGATTGTTCAACCACCTGTCCATCGGCGTCAGCACCGGCATCTCAGGCACCGGCATCGACGTCACCATGCCCGTGCACCGGCTCATCACCGTGCGCGCCGGTTACTCAGGGAACCACTTCGGCGACATCAAGTTCAAAGCCATCAACACGGCCGATGAGCTCACGGCCTCGGCACTCGTCGAGGACGATGCCGTGCGCAGGGCCCAGATGGCCGACAAGATAGAACTCGCCGCCAAGCCCAACTTCTGGAACATGTTCCTGCTCGCCGAGATTCACCCCTTCACCAACGACAGTTTCCACTTCACAGCAGGCCTGTACGTCGGCAGCAAGAACTTCGTCCACTTCCGCAACACCAATGAGGGCGCCCTCGGCTTCCTCTACGACGCCAACAACAAGGTTTCCGATTATAACCGCGCTTTCAACACCAACTTCAGCCCCATAGGACTCAAGTTCGGTGACTACGTTTTCACCGCCGACGAGAATGGCAACATCGACGTGAAAATGAGGACCAACGTTGTGAAGCCCTACCTGGGAGTCGGTGTCGGCAAGCACATCGCACAGCAACACCGCCTCAGCTTTGCCCTCGACCTGGGCCTCATCTTTTGGGGATCTCCCAAATTCATTCTCAACAACGGCAAGGAAATCAAATCATCCGGCAAAGAGGCAGGCATCACCCAAGTGTTGTCGTGGCTTAATGCATGGCCCAGCCTGCAGGTAAAACTCGCCTACAAGATTTTCTAAGCTCCCGCCATACCAGCACCCCCAAGCCAGAATAACGAAGTGGCCCCTAGAAGTTGTTTATCCAACTTTTGGGGGTCACTTCACTGACCTTCGGCCAGTGCGCCCTGGGGTTGCCTCAATTCAAGGCCGCTGGCCTTGGCGAGGTCTTTCGACCTCATGCTTGCCCCCGCTAATTTTCCGAAGAACCGTCCCTATTTTCCCCGCCTATTTTCCTGTAGCAAATACGAAAAAGCCAAACGGCTCATTACAAGTCATTTGGCATTCATTTTCGTGACCCCGGTGGGCTCTGATACCTAACATAGCATGGCAGTATTTGACACTATAACCGCCTGATTCCCATGAATTTCTGTTGCTGGTCCTATGCCATCGGGCGTCAACGGGTGCCATTAGGTGTCAATCTCGGTTGACATTTTTAACAACCGCTTTTCGGTATCCATTCCAATATCTCTTCTTTTCCTGGGTCAATGAAATATATATCTAATCTAATTATTCATGAAGAATGTTGCACAAGCATACAATGGTACGTTGTACATCCATTGTTGGTCGCGGAAGTCGCTCATTGAGAATCGTAATCCTGTAAGTGACGGATTATTCTTGACATAAGTGCTCAACGATTTTGATCTTAGGTTTTCCTCTGCTTTTATTTCAATGGGCCAAATGTTGCTCCTCTCTTGAAGAAGCATGTCAATTTCAAGGGTATGGTTCTCGTTGCTATAGTAGCACATCGTCACATCGCGCATAGTTGCTATCTGGGTTACAACATAATTCTCGGTAATAGCACCTTTGCTGTCATAGAGTTCGTTATCCTTGGTCAACAACTGTTCAGGAGGCACATTTCCCAATGCCCCCAACATGCCAACATCAAGCATATATAGCTTGAATGCAGACGAGTCTTCATAGAATTTCAGTGGCAAATTTGGCTTAGAGGCACGATTCACTCGAATTACTAACCCAGCATCTTGCAACCATTGGATAGCCAGTTCAAACTCACGTGCGCGTGCTCCCGATTTGATGGCTCCATAGATAAATTTTTTGTTCTCACGTGCAAGTTGCGAGGGTATAGATTGCCACACCTGTGTGATACGCACTACTTCTTGTGGAGTGGCATGTTTAGACATGTCGCTTCGGTAAATGGCCAGAATATTATTCTGCACCTCTCTTACTGACATCGTGTCGCGGGTTTCAATATATTTCAGTACTGACTCTGGCATCCCACCTACAAAATAATAAATGCGCAGGTACTTGATGAAATCGTATTTCAGCATCTGGATAGTTTTCCAATCGTTAGACTTCAAGACCTGCACCAATTGTTCTTGGCCTAAAGCTTGGAGAAATTCTGTATATGTCAACGGATACATATTGAGTATATCAACCTTTCCGACAGGTGCCGATTCTCCATGGTGCATAGTGATGCCCAACAACGAACCCGCTACTGCCACGTGGTGCTGCGATGCCTGTTCGCAGAAGTATTTCAATGCAGTCAAACCATTCTTCAGTTCCTGTATTTCATCGAGGATAATCAAGGTCTTTCCCGCTATGATGGGTACACTGGTTATAGCACCTATGGCAAGTATTATGCGCTCCATGTCATAATCCTCTGTAAACAGATTAGCAACGCGAGGGTTGTTGTCACAGTTGATATAGGCAACATGGTCATAGTGGTTGTTTCCAAACTGCTGTAACAGATAGGTTTTTCCCACTTGTCTTGCGCCCATAACAATCAAAGGCTTGCGAGCGGAATTATTCTTCCACGCTAACAGTTTGCTCTCAAGTTCTCTTTTCATCTTGTCAACTAATTATTTACGCCGCAAAATTACACTTTTCTAGGGGAATTTCCAAGTAATTCCCACACTTTTCTAGAGGAACTTTAGCACAATATCGCCATTTTTCTAGACGAACTTTACTTGTCTTGTTGCATAATAAAAGCGGTTATCGTACGATTTGGTACGGTAACCGCCTCTATGCGTAAAAAACGATTTATTCAACGTTAATATCGTAATCAGCTGACACAAATGTATTGGGAATAATAGTACCAGCTGGTATCTCAGCCTTACCTCCCTTAATGAGAAGGAAAAGTAGGCCAATAAGAGTGAATAGGCCTGTGCCAATTCCTAAACCCCACGCTAAACCACCTTTGCCTTTACCTTGTTCTTCCATTCCGCAATTCAAAACAATGCTCTTACCATCAACTGCAGTTGTTGTTGCTCCACTAAGAGTAATCTTTCCCGGCTTTCCTGTTGCGCCATTCTTTTCAATTGAAGCGTTAACAACAACTGGCGTACCGCTCTTTATCAGAATAGATCCATCATTAGAACAAACATCTTGATCAACAATAGCAGAGATATTTCCAATTGAATTACTGGTAATTACACCTGTAGTTTTAATGATAACCTCTGTTCCTTTGACTAATCTAGCTTTCTTGCTGACTGTTGCTTGTGCGAAAGACTGAAATGGCAAAATGGTAAGCATCAATAATGCCGTGAGTGTGCATAAAACATTTTTCATATTCAAGATATTTATAATTGTTATCAATTTCCGCAAAGTTACAATAATTATTAAGACTAATACCCATTTGCCTGATTTTTTATCAGGAAATTGGGACGTTTTTTTTGATGAGTTTTTCTATTATACTTCATTGGATTGATAACGACATATTATCAACTATTCAAAAGCATGACCACCGACATTCTCCTACTAAACTCTTTCATTCGGCATTATTTGCCAAGGAACCATTGTGGGCGCTGAAAACGACTTGGCAAATCAAAATATATCAATTTGCATAATTCGTGAAATTCGCATTAGCCCCGCAGGGGGAAAGCCAACAGTTGACAAAAGAAAAAGCCAAACGACTCATTACAAGTCATTTGGCTTTCCTATTGGTGACCCCAGTGGGCTCTGATTCTTAACATAGCATGACAATAATTGACACTATAACCGCCTGATTCCCATGAATTTCTAATGTTGATACTATGTCATCGTGCGTCAACGGGTGTCAATCTCGGTTGACATTTTTGTCAACCATTTTTTAGGACGCCGTTTGACTCCCAAAAATTACATCAAAAGAGCCGTCCCCTTTTACCCTTTCTTTTTCATTGTTATTATTGATTACTCGGCTAGGCGCAGGCCGACGGTACTTGAACGGACTCCAAACCCAGAATCGTGCGATATCCAGCCACGTGACCAAACTTCGCTCGTTGCGTAATATGAACCTCCACGAACTATTTGGAATATCGTTGGCCTATAACCCGTATATAACGAGACATAATCAATGCAAAGCTCACTCACGTTGCCGCTCATGTCATAGAGTCCCAGTTCGTTAGGCTTCTTTTTGCCTACAGAATGCGTCATATCAGAATTGCCTCTGTACCAAGCCACCTCGTCAATGTTATCACTACCGGCATATGGGTAACCATGTGTCTTATTCCCTCCACGGGCGGCAAACTCCCACTCGGCTTCGCTGGGAATCCTAAAGTGCCGTCCCGTGAGTTCATTCAGCTTGGCTATAAAGTCTTGGCAGTCATACGACGATACCCGTTCGACCGGGCGATTAAGGTCATCTTCAAAAACCCTATCTTTATCTTCCGGCCAGTTCTCACTACTGGAGAAATAGCTGGGGTTCTCGCCCATGACGGCAAGCCACAAGGCCTGAGTGACCTCGGTCTGCCCGATGCTGAAGTCGGCAACTGTGACATCAAGGGTCGAATCCTGAAAAAGTACGGCCGTTGGTGTAATCTGCAATTCCTTATTCATTGTCAAGCTGCCGCCCTTGACTTTTATCATCTTGAATGACACACCATTGACCGTGAATTTCTCGATAGCACTCTTATCAGGTTTCGGCTCATCCTGACAGGCTGTCAGTGCCAGCAGCCCAATAAGTGGTAAGAAAAGTAACTTTTTCATGATTGTTTTCATATCTCTATTGTAGTTAAATTTGTTGATTGTCTAAAGCCTAAACCAAAAGCTTAATTTAATTGACTATTTCTTGGCTGCAAAGTTACAGACAATTACCGAGAGCAGCAAGTATTCGCTCGCCAGAAAATAGGCAGAAAATAGGGACGGTTCTTCAATGTTTTTTACATTATATTTCTGCCCTATATTGATAATAAACTACTCAAAAAATCACTGTCAATTTTTCTCGTGGAACTCCTTCAGATGCATGACTGAGGTGTAATACTTGCGTGAGAACCACTTGCGACGTTGCTGGTGTCCCCGTGACGTCGTTCACATAATTCGTGAAATTCGCATTTGCCCCGCAGGGTGAATGTCAATGATTGACACAACGAAAAAGCCAAACGGCTCATTACAAGTCATTTGGCTTTCCTTCTCGTGACCCCAGTGGGCTCTGATTCATAACACACCATGACAGTAATTGACACTATAACCGCCTGATTCCCATGAATTTCTGTTGTTGGTCCTATGCCATCGGGCGTCAACGGGTGTCATTAGGTGTCAATCTCGGTTGTCATTTTTGACAACCGTTTTTACGGCGTCGTTCGTCTCGCCGATGCCCTGGATGCGGATGTAGTCCTCGGCGGTGAGCACGCCGGCACGGGTGCGTGTGGCCGGGCCGATGGCGAGCGTGAGCGACGAGGTCGCCCCGACGACCATGCTGCGTGCCATGAGCTGCAGGATGACGTTGCTGTGGTCATCGACATTGCGCTGCTGGATGTCGTTAGAGGAAACGGTACTGCTGGAGCGTTTCCTTCCAGAAGCGGATGATGTTGTACTCATTCTCGCTGGTGGCGGTGGCCAGCAGGTCGGCGATGGCCTGGAGGATGGAGCCGACGGTTTCAGGCGAGATGCTTTCTTTACATAATCTGCTCACGTTCGGCAATGCTCAAACAAGTTTGGCAATGCTCTCACTTAATCGCAGATTTCTCGGTCTCGACGCGAAATGCGGAGATCAACGATGTGAGTTGTTGGATGTCAATCATAAATCAAAATAGCTTTGCGATTTTACTTCGCAAAGCTACTTTGATTGGGCGGTGTGGTAAAAGACACAGTTTTTGGGCTAAAGGTCAAAAAAAGTGACTTTAGAAAAATGATAACTCTATTAATGATTATTTATGTCGAGTATAATACTCACTATTCATATAGCTCAGTGCACTCTTTGCATAATCATCACCATTATCGGCTGCAATTTTATACCAATACTTAGCTTTACTATCGTTTTGAGGGACACCGAGTCCTTTTTGGTACATTTTACCTATCATGTACTGAGCATTTGAGACATTTTTCTCGGCCGCTTTTTTAAATAATTCCAAGGCTTTAGGAATATCTTCATCAACACCATCTCCATATAAATAACACATACCTAATCGTGCAATGGCGATTCCCAAATCCTGATTTGCTGCATCTTTGAACCATTTTACTGCTTCTTCCTCGTCGTATCCAAGACTGCTTCTTCCGAAAAAATAAAGTTGTCCCATATAGTATTTAGCTAAAGCATTATCTTGTTCAATAGCTTTTTGGAACCATTTTACTGCTTCTTCGTAGTCTATTTCAACACCGCCTCCGTCATAATAACGTATCCCTAATTGGCATTGTGCCAAATCGTCACCTTTTTCTGCTGCTTTTCTGAACCATTTTACTGCCTCAGTATAGTCTTTTTCAACTCCTTTCCCCTCATTGTAACATGAACCTAAATAATACTGGGCTAACACTTCTTCTTTTTCAGCTGCTTTTTTTAACCATTTAACAGCTTCGTTATAATCGAATTTTACATTAAGATAATACTCTCCGAGTTTACTTTGAGCAGAGGTAAAACCTTGTTCAGCAGATTGTCTAAACAACTGTTCTGCTACTTCTATACTTTTTTCAACTCCCATTCCATTCTCATAACATAATCCCAAATGAAATTGAGCTTGAGCGCAGTCTTGCTCTGCTGCTTTCTTAATCCATTTTAATCCCTCTGCTTGATTCTGTTCTATACCTTCCCCGTTACTATAACATACGCCTAAGTAGTCTTGAGCATCAGCATCGCCTTGCTCAGCTGCTTGCGTAAACCATTTGACAGCTTCTGAAAAGTTTTGCTCATTGTATAGTCCTCTATAATACAATTCACCTAAACACCTTTGCGCTTTTGCTTGGTTTTGTTCAGCAGCTTTTCTGAACCATTTTTCGGCTTCAGAAACGTCTCTTTTAACTACTTTTCCCAAATAGTAATAATATCCCACCTTGAATTGAGCGTCTGCATCACCTTGCTGTGCATGTTCAACTAATTCGTTGAAGATTTGTGTATCGGATTTCTTATTTATATCACTATAGCTTTGTGACGATGCATTAGCACTTGGAGATGTTTTTTTTGAATCATTATATTTTTCTCTTAGTTCTTTTGTCCTTTTAAAATCTTTTACAATGGCATTAAATATCCAAACAACGAATGCAATAATTACGATAACAATTAATCCTGTGAAGAAATCCCCACTACCATTGTGACTTTTATAAGCTACATCATCATCATAATAATCATATTGGGTTTGAGCGAAGGATGATGCAGTTATTAATATTGATATAATCCCAAAAACTATTTTCTTCATGATGAGAATATTAATTGATGTTATCTATTTTGCAAAGATAACAATTCAAGATTGAAACTCAATGATTTTTTCTGAAATAATTATCGTTGAAAGTAGCAGCGATGATGCCACAGAATTCGGCTCCGATGTTCTTCAAATTCATGACTGAGGCGTAATACTTGCGGGAGAACCAGCGGCGGCGCTGGCGTTTCTTGGCTCTGCCAAGATCGCCACTGTTGCCACGGGGCGTCTCGCGGCCCGTGCCGTAGTCCTGCCATAGACCGTATTGCATAATCTTCTCTCGTTCAGCAATGTTCAAACAAGTTTGACATTGCACTCACTTAATCGCAGATTTCGAGGAAGGACTGGGACAATTCCACCTCGAAGAAGCGCCCATCGGCACGCAGCGGCAATGCCTTGGGTGATGCCAGCAGTGCACCAGTGTCGATGACACCAAGCAGGGTGATTTGCTCCTGCCAAATCTTGAGCATGGTGTCGTTGAAGGCGGTGACGAACTTCTGGCGCTCCTGCAACGCCTGTTGTTCGGTAGGCTTATTCCCATTCATCGGCATTGTATCTCAGGTCGGTATAGACATCTACGGCTATCTGAAAATATGCACAGGCGCATCCGCTGAAGAAGTATCGGTCAATTTCGTTGAACGATATTCTCGGGTCGAGGTAGATGCAGTGCTGCTCCAACTTGGTCTTCTCCAGGATCAGCAGCGACATGTACTGGCGGAAGAGCTCGCGCAGGGTCTCCATGCAGCGTGTCCGTGCCGCCATGTCGTCAATCTTGTGGCGCTTT
>ONOU01000039.1 GCA_900319525.1 uncultured Prevotellaceae bacterium
ACCCATTGACGAAGGGTGGGCGCCATCCCAGTTGCGGGAGCGCCCACCCTTGCGGTAGTAGATTATGTTCTAGTTAAGAACTTGCAGTGATCAGTTGCCGGGATAAACAATTACCATGCGGCCACCACTGTACAGACCACCATCCTTGTCATTCAACATGAAGTTGAAGTCGTGGGTGTTGCCGTCGTCGGTAACAAAGCAGTAGCTGCCATACTGGCTGGGCACATAGTAGATGTAGTAGCCCCAGTAGCTCACGTGGAAGCCCTCGGTGAAACTCATCTTGCCATCGGTCAGAGTGAACTCGAGGTAGTCATGATCGTTATCGGGATCGCCAGGGAAGAGAGCCTCCATGGGATCAAGGATGCGATAAACGTTGGAACGCTCACCTTGGATAACCTTAACACCCTTTGCCTCGGTGGGTGCAGGGAGACCAAACATAGCGCATGTAAAGTCATACAGGTCGCAAGTGCCGGCATCAATCCAGTTGAAGTCGCACATAACAGATACTGTAGATGTCGCTAACTGCTCACCAAACTCGGTGTTGGCAGTCTTGACATCGGCTTCTGAGAGGCTAACCTTTGCGGTATAAGTCTCACCCGGCTCCATCTCATTGAACACAACAGTAGCATAGGCAATACCCTCGCCGTCGGCAAAGGTTACCTGATTGCTCTTGAGTGATACATTGGCAGGTGCATCGGTAAGCGTAACATTGGCAGTGTAACTACCGTTCTTGATAGCACGCGATAGAGCCACGGGAATCTCAATGCTGGATGCCTTGGTCACAACAGTGCTCGGCTCAGCGGTCATAAAGGAGATATTGGCTACAGTGGGCTCATAGATGGCACCGATATTGTCCTGATCGCAGCTGGTCAAGCTGGCGGCAACGACTGCCAATCCTAAAATATATTTACCTAATTTCATAATATTCAATTAGTTAATGAGATTAAACATCAATTTTACTCGGGATAGTCACCAACGGGGTTCTGATCCTTGTTAATGTCCATGTTCTCATTGCCGTCAAACTCGGCCTGAGGAATGGTCAGTACCCACAGGTAGCTGGCGGGATCCTTCATAGCTTTCTGGTGGGTAGGCAGCAGCAGACCATCGGGCCAACCATACTCGCTGGGACGCACGAAGCCCTGGTGCAGACGACGGATAGTGTAGATACGGCCATCCTCGCCCCACAGCTCCAGACGACGCTGGATCAGGATCTCCTCGCGCAGCGAACCGGTCTCATCGGTAGTCAAATTACCCAGTGCGGTACCAGTCTTGTTGGTGCTGTAATTGGGATCACGCTTGCTCATCAAAGCCATCAGGTACTCCTTGGCCAGAGCGTCATTACCACTCATACAAGCGGCCTCGGCAGCATTGAGGTACATCTCCTCAACGCGCATCCAGATGTAGTCGGCTTCCCAGGTCTGGGAGTTGGAGAACTCAAACTTCTTCTGCAGGTAGCCTTCGGCAGGATTCCACCAAGCACGACGTGCATCGGTGCTACGCATCTTGCCATACAGCCAGCTTGAGATTTCCTTGGGAGCACGCTCGCCATAGGGGGCGGTGCCACTCATGTGGGTCATCAACGAAGCATACATACCAGCCTGATCGCTGACGATCTGAGCACCCCACATCACGTTACCCTGGCCAACAGAGTTGATGAAGTTAGCCTTGTTGGGAGCAAATGCGCTGGCATCAACAGTCTGAATGCTCTTGCCACTGGCGGCGATAGCCTTCTGGGCAGCGTCCAGGGCCTCACCCCACTTCTCCTCGACGAGGGCGATGCGGGACTTCAGACCCAGAGCCACAGCATAGCTGATGTGGCTGGGATGACGCTGAGCAGGGCTCTTGGCCAGCAACTCAATAGCCTTGTTGATGTCATTGTCGATCTGCTCATACACCTGAGCCACGGTCGAGCGGGGCTGACCGGTGGTGGTGGTCATAGTGGGCTCATTGTAGATGGGCACACAAGGATCGTTGCTGAAGTTGTAGTTGCGTGCAAAGGTTTGTGCCAACATGAAGTAGCTGTAGGCACGGATGGCATAAGCCTGACCGATTACGTAGCCAACATCCTCGCTGGAGCCTTCCATGGTCTCCTCGGCAGCGATGATATAGTTAGCGTTAGCAATCCAGGTGTAGTAGGCCATCCACAGGTCATAGCTGCGCCATGAGCTGCTGGTGAAACGGCCCTTTACATTATAGGCAGCGTCGAACCAGAACCAGCCTGAACCCTGGGCACCCATGATGAAGTCGTCACCCATGACCTCGCCCATCAGGTTATAGGCGCTGATACCGAAGCACTGGTGAGTGTTACTGGTGGTGGACCAGCCAGCAGTGTACATCGAGCGGTAGATACCGTTCAGGGGGATGAGGGCCTTGGTGGCGTCGCTCATGAAGGTTGAACCCGACATCTTGTCGGTGGGCTCGGTCTCCAGCAAGTCGCTAGAGCATGACGAGAGGCAGAGCACGCCAAACATCCCAATAAACAAATATTTAAATATCTTTTTCATGTTTGTATCTTGTTTTAGTTGTAAGTTGTAAGTTTTAAGTTTTAAGTACAGTTAGTATCGCCTGAAATTGAATGGTCAATAAGGTAATATTACTTAAAACTAAAAACTTAAAACTAAAAACTTAATTTACTCTTACTTCACAATGATTTCGCAAATGGAAACACGGTTCCAGCTCAATTCGTCAAACATGTTGCTGATACCCTGGCCAGCGGCGTTGATGCGGTTGGCAGCGATACCATACTTCTTGACGAGCATATCCTTCACGCTGGCGGCACGGCCGTTAGCGAGCTTGATGTTCACCTCTTCCTTGCCCTCGGGCGAAGCATAACCCTTGATAACGCAGGTTGCCTCGGGATGGCTCTTCAGATAAGCAGCCACGCGCTCAACGTTGGCACGCTGGTCGGCAGTGATTGCGGTACCACTCTTGGGGAAGTGAACCAGGATGTTCATGTACTGCTTGCTGTTGTCAACCACCTTGGGAGCGGCATTCTTGGCAGCATTCAGGTCGTTGCGGCAGTTGGCCAGAGCGCGGTTAGCGGCGTCGAGGTCACCCTGCAGCTGAGCCAGACGGCTGTTGGCGTCGGCAGCGGCACCCTGAGCGTCAGCGAGCTGAGCGCGCAGGTCGTTGATCTGGCTGTTCAGAGCGTTCACGTTCACTGCGGGAGCAGGAGCGGCATATGCCTTACCAAAGTTCAGCTCGATACCTACGGTGTAGGTGCGGTTGGGGCTGTAGTCATAGTCAGTACCACCACTGAAGTTGTACTGGGGATCCATACCATCGAGGTGGGTGAAGAGAGCCAGGTTGTCGACCGAACCGAAGATACGGGCACCGGTCATACCCAGCTTGCTGATCCAGTTGTTGGGCAGAGCCCATGCCAAAGTGATGTTCTTGATAGCGAAGTAGCTAGCATCAATCAGGAAGCGGTCGTTGGCAGCAATCGACTCAGCGATGGTCGAGCGAGGAACGTCGGTCACGTCACCGGGCTTCTGCCAACGGCGCATAGCGTTCTTGTTCCAGGTCGAGCTCAGGTACGACAGGTTCATGTCGCTGGCATACAGGCTGTCATAAACCTTGCCACCCAGCGAATAGGTAGTCAGCACGCTCAGGGTCAGACCCTTCCAGCTGAAGTCAGTTCCCAGTGAACCAAAGATGTCAGCCTGACGGCTGCCCAGGTAGTACTTGCAGGTGTTAGCAACCGAGTAGCTATCGGTGATATACTCAGTGCCAGGAACCATGTTGCCGTCGTCGTCCTTCTCATATGCCCAGTACAGTGAATGACCGTTCGAGGGGTCAACACCGGCACTCTTAGCCATATAATAGGTGTAGATGGGCATACCTTCCTTGATCACGCGAACACCGCTGATCAGCTCGGGAGCCTCCTTAGTCAGCTTGATGACTTTGTTCTTGTTGTGGGTAGCCATTGCAGTGATGTTCCACTCAAAGTCGGCAGTGCGGACGGGGGTGATGCGCAGTGAAGCCTCAACACCACGGTTGCGCATGTCGCCCACGTTGTCCATGAAGCCGGTGAAACCGGTCGACAATGCCATGGGACGGTTAAGCAGCATGTTCTTGGTCAGACGGTTGTAGAAGTCAACGTTCAACTGCAAGCGGTGGTTGAACAGGATAGCGTCGAAGCCAGCATTGAAGTTCTGGCTCTTCTCCCAAGATACGTTCTGGTTCTCGAGCGAAGAAATCAGTGCACCGATGTTGGTAGCGTTGCTGTAACTCAGGTCATACAGTGACTGCCAAGCATAGTAAGTGGGCAACATATCGTTACCCTTGGTCAACATATCGTTACCCTGCTCACCATAACTTGCCTTAACAGACAGGTTGTTGATCCAACCCACGTTCTGCATGAACTTCTCACCAGATACACGCCAGTTTGTGATCGGGGTGGAAACGCGAGGA
This sequence comes from uncultured Prevotellaceae bacterium, assembly GCA_900319525.1. Classification (GTDB taxonomy): domain Bacteria; phylum Bacteroidota; class Bacteroidia; order Bacteroidales; family Muribaculaceae; genus Sodaliphilus. Next base: position 4,414 of record ONOU01000039.1, read on the forward strand.
AGCATCCTGACGCAGCGAAGCACTCAGGAAGTAGCGGCCAGCGAAGTTATAGTTGGCACGACCGAACCATGAGTGGATGCGGTAATTGTCGGTATAAGAGTCAGCCTCGAGCAGTGTGGTTGCGGGACGCAACTCAAAGATGCCGTCAACCAGGTTGGTCTTGCCAGCCAGCAGGTAGCTGTACTGGTAAGCATACCACTCGTGACCCAGCAACAGGCCGATGGTGTGATCACCGAAGGAGCGGTCCCAAGTCAGCAACTGGTTGAAGGTGTAGCTCTGGGTGCGGCTATTGGTTTTCCGCAGCAGACCACCGGCGTTAGCCTGGTTACCGTGCTGCGAGTTCATGTAGCGCATGTAGTTGCGGTTCACATAGTCCATGCTGAAGTTCACAGCCAGCTTCAAGCCCTGACGCCAGCCGTACTTGGCCAGGTCGCTACCCAGCACCAGACCGGTGCGCAGGCCAGCAACGTCACGCTTGGTGTCGGCCTTATCGAGCATCAGCATACCCAGCGACGAGAAGTCGCTCAACGAACCGGGACGGGTACCGTTAGGAGTTGACTCACCCCAGTCATACTGGATGTTGCCATCGCTGTCATATACGGTGTTACCGTTGATGTCCTTCAAGTAAACAGGCAGCAGCGGGTTGATGAACTGTGCGGTGTACCAGGGGTTAGAAGTGCTGGTACCGTCATAGTCGTTGAAGTTGCTTACCGAGTGGGCCAACGAAGCGTTGATGTTAGCACCCAACCAGTCAGTGATCTGGCTCGTGATGTTGGCACGGCCGGTGTAACGCTCATAGTTGGTGGTCTTCAGGATACCGTCCTCATTCAGGTAACCCAACGACATCATGTACTGTGCGTGCTCGCTACCGCCGGTCACCTGCAACTGGTGCTCATGACGGAAGGCGTTGTTGCGGATAACGCTGTCATACCAGTCCTCGTCCCAGGCGCTCTTGGCATCCTCGCGAACGTAACCAGTAGCGGGGTCAATCAACTGATCCCAGCTGTAATTTTTGAAGGGGTTGTACTGCTCGCCACCCAGCTGACCGCTCAGGCCAGCACGGGCGATGGCCTCGGCATCACTCCAGCTATTACCATTGTCAATAGCCTGGTTGCGCAGAGCCTCATACACGAGCTGAACATACTCCTTCTGGTCAACATGCTGGTAGCGCTTGGTGGCACGTGATGACCAACCGAAGGTCGAACGCCACATGATGTTGCTGCGGCCCTCAACACCCTTCTTGGTGGTGATCATCACAACACCGTTGGCACCACGGGCACCATACAGAGCGGCAGCACTAGCGTCCTTCAAGACAGTCATCGACTCGATGTCCGAGGGAGCGATTGAACTCAGGTTGCCGTCAAAGGGTGCACCATCAACAACATACAACGGGGTGCTGTAAGCGTTGATCGAACCGTAACCACGAATCTGGATATTGGGCGACGAACCGGGCTGGCCCGATGCGCTGGTCACCTGCAGACCGGCTACGTTACCCTCGAGGGCCTTGGTAGCATCGGTCACGGGACGCAACTCCAGTTTCTTGTTGGTCACAGCCTCGGCTGAACCCGTGTAAGAGGTCTTCTTGGCAGTACCATAGGCAACTACCATCACCTCGTCCAGGTTTGTGGCACCATTGTCACTCAACGTGATGGCCATTGAAGGCTGAACAGGAAGTTCTTGGGTCTTGTAACCCACATACGAAACCTTGAGGGTCTTCACATTGTAGGGAAGATTGAGCGAGAACTCACCGTTAACGTCGGTGGCCGCGCCGTTTCCTCCGCCAATGGGCTGTACCGTTGCACCAATCAGCGGTTCGCCGTTGGGATCGGTAACTTGTCCCCTCACTACTTGTTGGGCACTCATGCCCAGTGAGATAGCACAGATGGCTATCAGCAGCAGAAATAGCTTCTTCATAAAATAGTGATGTTTATTAATAGCGCCGCTATCGATTTTTACATGTATGCAAAACTAGTCAAAAAATGTGAAATGGGCAAAATAAATGGAAGATTTTAACTCAATGCCTTTATTTTCTATCTTTTTGCTCGTTTTGAAAATAAATTGCAAAAATATTAAAAAATCAATTCTTTATTTCTATTAAATCATTGAATAATAGAATATTGAATTAAAAAAACAATGTTTTAAAAGTAGAAAACAACAATTAAAACTTAATGTTAAAAAAAACACCATTTAACATTTATAATTTAACAATTTTTCCTGTCTTTTACGTCGATAAAACTACCAAATAGTCCTATTTAAGGAAGTTTTGTTTACCTGTTAATAACTTTTTTGTGCCAAATTGATAGCCGATTGGTAGGCCTGCCACATCACGATGGCGGCGCAGCACGATATATTTAATGAGTGCTTGGTACCGTGCTGGGGTATCTCGACACACACGTCGCTGGCATCAACCACTTCTTGGCTCACTCCCTTGACCTCGTTACCCAGGACAATGGCTATTTTGTCGCCTCCATTGAATGAATAGTCCTCAAGGCTGACGCTGTCATGCACCTGCTCGATGGAACAGATGGTGTAGCCCTCGCTCTTGAGTACGTTGATAGCGTCGAGCGTGGTAGCGTAATATTGCCATGATACCGAGAGTTCGGCGCCTAGGGCTGTCTTGTGGATCTCGGACTTGGGCGGCTGTGGGGTAATGCCACACAGCACGATGCGCTCAATCAAAAAAGCGTCGGCCGTACGGAACACCGAACCGACGTTCATCTCGCTGCGCACGTTGTCGAGAACCACCGTCACCGGCAGCTTCTCCACCTCTTTATATTGCTCCACACCCACACGGTGCAACTCCAGCATCGATTTCTTTCTTGCCATATTGTCGTGATGTAAATTAGTTTTTACAAAGGTACAATTATCCTGTCAATAACCCTGTCAATAGCTGTTGAAAAATCTTTTAAAAAATCAATAAAAAACCCTTGACAAATCCATTTTTGTCGGGCTTAATCATTTTTTCATGTTCTCCAAAAAAGTTAGCACTAAAATTTTATTGGTCTTTAAACATGGTTTTCATCACATTTTGACAGTTAATCCCGCAAGAATTTATTAACTTTGCAGGTTGTTTACACCCTGTTAATAAATAGCACAAGTAGCTATCATTCAGCCGCAAGGCTTGTTGATAAACTATTGATAATTCTCAAATGGCGTTGATAACCCGATACTGGGCGCCTGCGCAATAAAAGTTATCGACACAATTAACAGGCATTATTATTGTAGTTAAATTAAAGTTTTTAAAAATTTAAAATTCAAATAATATATAAAATGAATGTTGAAAAAGGCTACGTCGATGAGCCCATCGAGGCTGGCATCGACCTGAGAGAGGAAATACTGCGCTTGAAGAAGGAGCGCAACGCCATTATCATGGCGCACTACTACCAGCGGGAAGAGATCCAGCAGCTGGCTGACCACATAGGCGACAGCCTGGCTCTGGCACAGATGGCGGCCAAGACCGACGCTCCCGTGATCATCTTGTGTGGTGTGCACTTCATGGGCGAGACGGCCAAGATCCTGTGCCCGGACAAGACGGTTATCGTGCCCGACCTGAGTGCCGGCTGCTCGCTGGCCGACAGTTGTCCTGCCGACGAGTTTGAGCGCTTTGTCAACGAGCATCCTGACCACACGGTCATCAGCTATGTCAACACCAGTGCCGCCGTCAAGGCGGTGACCGATGTGGTGGTGACCTCGTCCAATGCCAAGGAAATCGTGGGCAGTCTGCCGCAGGACGAGAAAATCATCTTTGGTCCCGACCGCAACTTGGGCAACTATATCAACAGCATCACGGGTCGCGAGATGCTGCTGTGGGACGGCGCTTGCCACGTGCACGAGAAATTCAGTGCCGCCAAGCTGGCCGAACTCAAGCGCGAGCATCCTGATGCCAAGGTGCTGGTGCATCCCGAGTGCCCCAAGCCCGTGCGCATCATGGCCGACAAGGTGGGCTCCACCCAGGCCTTGTTGAACTTTGCTGTCGATGATGAGAGCCAGGAGTTCATCGTCTGCACCGAGAGCGGCATCCTCTTTGAGATGCAGCGCCGCTGCCCCGAGAAGACCTTTATTCCCGCCCCGCCCGAGGACGGCACCTGTGCCTGCAACGAGTGCGAGTACATGAAGCTCATCACGCTCGAGAAGCTCTATAACTCGCTCAAGTTCATGGCACCTGAGATCACAGTCGATCCCGGTATTGCCGAGCGCGCCGTGCGTCCCATCCAGCGCATGCTCGACATTTCACGCGACCTGGGCATTATCAAGTAATTTTTTAAAATTCGAGTATATATGAAAAAGTTAAGCATTTTATCATTTTTCATCATATTTAATGTAATCAACATTATGTCACAGAACGTATATGATTTCACTGTGAAAGATCGTCGTGGCAACGACGTGTCATTAACCGAGTACAAGGGCAAGGTGTTGCTCATTGTCAACACGGCCACCCGTTGCGGTTTCACTCCGCAATACGAAGAGCTGGAGGCCCTGTACAAGCAGTACAAGGACCAGGGTCTTGAGATTCTCGACTTCCCTTGCAATCAGTTTGGTGAGCAGGCTCCTGGTACCGAGGAGGAAATCCACCAGTTCTGCACCCTGAATTTTGGTACTGAGTTTCCCCAGTTCAAGAAAATAGAGGTCAACGGCGAGAACGAGTCTCCGCTGTTCGCCTACTTGAAGGCACAACAGGGCTTCAAGGGCTTTGACAAGAATCATAAGATTGGTGCATTGCTCGACCAGATGCTGTCCAAGGCCGATCCCGACTATGCCAGCAAGCCCGACATCAAGTGGAATTTCACCAAGTTCCTCATCGACCGCGAGGGTAACGTTGTGGAGCGCTATGAGCCCACCACCGACTGCAAGGTCATTGAGGAAGCCATCAAGAAACTCCTTTAATATAATATCAATCAGGAACTAAAAACAGAGGACTAAAAAGTAAAAACTATAAATGGACTATAATTATAAAGAGATAGAACAAAAGTGGCAACAATACTGGCGTGACCATCACACCTACAAGTGTGAGGTTGACAATAGCCGTCCCAAGTTCTATGTACTTGACATGTTCCCCTACCCCTCGGGAGCAGGATTGCACGTGGGACATCCCCTCGGCTACATTGCCAGCGACATCTATGCGCGCTACAAGCGCCTGAAAGGCTTCAATGTGTTGCATCCCATGGGCTATGATGCCTATGGTCTGCCTGCCGAGCAATATGCCATCCAGACGGGTCAACACCCCGAAATCACTACCAACAAGAACATCGCCCGCTATCGTGAACAGCTTGACAAGATCGGTTTCTGCTACGACTGGGACCGTGAGGTGCGCACTTGTGACCCCAAGTATTACAAGTGGACACAGTGGGCGTTCCTGCAGATGTTCAAGAGCTATTACAACACTGAGCTCGACAAGGCACGTCCCATCGAGGAACTGGTTGCCTACTTCGAGAAACACGGCACTGAGGGTTGCAATGCCCACACCAGCAGCACCGACGAGTTTACCGCCGACGAGTGGAATGCCATGACTCAGGTGCAGAAAAACGACGTGCTCATGAACTACCGCATTGCCTATCTGGGCAACACGATGGTCAACTGGTGTCCCAAGTTGGGTACTGTGCTTGCCAATGATGAGGTGAGCGAGGGCGTGTCGGTGCGCGGTGGCTATCCCGTGGAGCAGAAGATGATGAGGCAGTGGTGCCTGCGCGTGTCGGCCTATGCCGGACGCCTCTTGCGTGACCTGGACACCATCGAGTGGACCGAGTCCATCAAGGAGACCCAGCGCAACTGGATCGGTTACAGCGAGGGTGCCGAGATGACCTTCCCCATCGCCGACAGTGACAAGAGCCTGTTGATTTTCACCACCAGGGCCGATACCATCTTTGGTGTCACCTTTATGGTGCTGGCGCCCGAGAGCATCTATGTCGATGACGTGGTGACCGAGGACCAGCGTGCCGCTGTGGATGCTTATCTTGACGAGGTGAAGCACAAGACCGAGCGCGAGCGCATGATCGAGAAAAAGGTGAGTGGCGTGTTCACCGGCAGCTATGCCATCAACCCCATTTCCAAGAAGCGGATTCCCATCTACATCAGTGACTATGTGCTGGCTGGCTACGGCACGGGCGCCATCATGGCCGTTCCCGCCCATGACAGCCGTGACTATGCCTTTGCCCGTCATTTCGACCTGCCCATTATTCCGTTGATTGAGGGTGCCGACGTCAGCGAGGAAAGTTTTGACGCCAAGGAAGGCATCATGACCAATTCCTCCAACGAGTATCTGCAGCTCAACGGCCTCCAGGTCAAGGAAGCCATTGCCAAGACCAAGCAGTATATCGAAGAGGCCGGCATCGGCCACGTCAAGGTGAATTACCGCCTGAGGGACGCCATCTTCAGCCGTCAGCGCTACTGGGGCGAGCCGTTCCCCATCTACTATGATGAGAACAATCAGCCGCAGCCCCTCGACGAGAGCCAGTTGCCGCTGCAGTTGCCCGAGGTGGATAAGTTCCTGCCTACCGAGACGGGTGAGCCGCCCCTTGGACGTGCCAAGAATTGGGTGACCACCGACGGTTATCCCTTGGAGCTGAATACCATGCCGGGCTTTGCAGGCTCGTCGGCCTACTACCTGCGCTACATGGATCCGCACAACGACGAGGCGCTCGTTTCTCGTCAGGCCGATGAGTATTGGCGGCAGGTGGACCTTTATGTGGGTGGTACCGAGCATGCCACGGGACACTTGATTTACAGCCGTTTCTGGAACAAGTTCCTCTATGACTACGGTTACGTATGTGAGGCTGAGCCGTTCCGTAAGCTCGTCAACCAGGGCATGATCCAGGGTCGCAGCAACTTTGTTTACCGCATCAAGGACACCAACAAGTTTGTTTCGCTGAACCTCAAGGATGACTATGACGTCACGCCCATCCATGTCGATGTCAACATCGTCGATAAGGATGCCCTCGACATCGAGAAGTTCTGCCAGTGGCGCCCCGAGTTCAAGGATGCCGAGTTTATCCTCGAGAACGGCAAGTACATCTGTGGCTGGGCCATAGAAAAAATGTCCAAGTCGATGTTCAACGTCGTCAATCCCGACGACATTGTGGACGATTACGGTGCCGACACCCTGCGCCTGTATGAGATGTTCCTGGGTCCCGTCGAGGCCAGCAAGCCCTGGGACACCAACGGCATCGACGGCGTGAACCGCTTCCTCAAGCGCCTGTGGGCACTCTTCTACAAGGGCGACACGATGCAGCTCACCGATGAGCAGCCCAGTGCCGAGGCCCTCAAGTCGGTTCACAAGCTCATCAAGAAGGTGAGCGGCGACATTGAGTCCTTCAGCTACAACACGTCAGTGGCTGCCTTCATGATCTGTGTCAACGAGTTGACCAGCATGAAGTGCCGCGCCCGCGCGGTCTATGAGCCGCTGGTAGTGCTGCTGGCGCCCTTCGCGCCCCACATTGCCGAGGAGCTGTGGCACGTGCTGGGACACGACACCACCGTGTGTGACGCCCAGTGGCCCGCATGGAACGAGGACTACTTGAAGGAATCGACGGTGAAATATACCGTCCTGTTCAACGGCAAGCCCCGTTACAACATCGAGGTGCCCGCCGGAACGGCACAGGACGAGGTGCAGCGCGTCGCCCTCGCCGACGAGGGTGCCGCCCGCTGGCTCGACGGCAAGCAGCCCAAGAAGGTCATCGTTGTTCCCAACAAGATCGTCAACGTCGTCGTTTAAATCTTAAACGGCGAATTATGCGAATTAAACGAATTGGGCATTAACTGCGTAGCTTTCGTTTAATTTGCATAATTCGCCGTTTTTTAAAATATAATTCGCCGTTTATGAAAAAGATTGTATTTGCGACCAACAATGCGCACAAGTTACAAGAGCTGCGCCAGATGATAGGTGACCGCTATGAGGTGATGGGCCTGGCCGACATAGGTTGTCATGAAGATATTCCCGAGACTGCCGATACCATTGAGGGAAACGCCCGCATGAAGGCGGAGTATGTCAAGGAGCACTACGGTTATGACTGCTTCAGCGACGACACGGGACTGGAAATCGACGCCCTGGGTGGCGAGCCTGGGGTGCACTCGGCGCGCTATGCCGGGCCCGGCCACGACAGCGAGGCCAACATCGACAAGGTGCTCAATAAGCTTGACGGCATTACCGAGCGCACTGCTCGCTTCCGCACCGCCATTGTGCTCATTCAGGGTGACGAGATGCACATGTTTGAGGGTCAGGTCGAGGGCGTTATCCTCACCGAGCGCCACGGTACGGGCGGCTTTGGCTACGATAGCATCTTCCAGCCCGTGGAGGGTGACGGCAGCACCTTTGCCCAGATGTCGCCCCAGGACAAGAACCGCATCAGCCACCGCGGCCGCGCCGTCTCCCGCCTTGTCTCCTACCTGAACAAATAAGGCTTTAGGAAGCATCCGCGTTCTTCTTTGGCCTCACGCTAAGTCGCAAAGCCGCTAAGTTTTATGATTTGAAGACAAGAAGGACAAAAAAGACAAAATATTGATTATCAATTAAATAATCATTTATTTATTGTCCTTTTTGTCTTTCTTTCTTCCTTCTCATGTGAAATGGGCCTCACTCAATGATTTGGTCAATACTATTATACTGCATGATGTAGCTGTCAAGTCCTGCTTGCAAGTTCATGGCCTCAGCCACGCGGCGCTTTTTGTTGTAGGCCGAGTGCGCCTCCTTATAGCCCATGCAGGCCATAATCACCGACGTGGGCAATCCGCAACAGTAAAGTGCCAGATAATTGATGTCGGTCTTATTCAGCGCGGGATAAGTGGCAATAGATTCATCAATGATGTTGTTATACTGACTATTGACATATGTTCTCAATCCTACCCAGAACGATTCATTCATGTTGCTGATACTGTATGATTGCTCAAATGCTTTATTAAAGTCTTTTTTTGCTTTTTCTTTTTCAGATGCAAATTTCTCAACCAATTGAGTATAGACTTCAACTTGATGTCTTATGGTATCCTTGAGTTCATCACTCAAAGTTTTTAGGGCAATGAGCCGTGGCGTTAACTGAGCCACATCATCACGTAGCCGTTCAATTGTATCCTGCCTCTCTTGCAACTCACGACTACGGCTATTAATATAATGCTTCATTGCTATGATTACTATAACAAGTAGTGAGATGCCCAGCAGTGACATTAGCCAGCGGTTGCGGTACTGTAATGATTGTTTCTCTAATTCTTCGTTATCAAACTTCGTTTCCACTTCTCGTAGTCGCTGTTGCAAATTATTGGTTACCAGTGAATCTGCCAAATGATGGGATGTGTCATTGTGTTTCTTGAACAAGTCAATGTCGCCACAACATTGAGCAATCTCGGCACAACAGTCATGGTAAAAGACTTTCAACTCATCATTGAGATTTTCCTCTTTTATCTGGCTCAGATACAGGCTGGCCGAGTCAACCATATTGAGTCGTGCTAGGGTGTAGGCTGCTACCAGTTTGAGGTGGTCTCGTCGAGTAGATGGGCAGTATGAGCTTTCCAGTATCGATAAAACAATGCTTTTGGCCAGTTCAATGTCATGACGATTGCTGCTATACATCTTCAAGTCAGCAAGATAACTAAGGCTGGACATTTCTAAGTCCATCTCTTGACAATTATGAGCTATATCTGATGCACGTTCAAGGTAGATTAATGAACTGTCGACTTGTGAATTGGCATTGTATGAACGGCCAATCATTGACATGCAGTTCGCGATATAAAAACTGTCAGGCACTTGCTCAAAATGATGCAGTGCTGCTTTAAAAAACACAATGTCAGAGCTATCTGCCACCAGGTGATCGCTGTACAGGCTCCCTATTCTCATCTTGGTGTACCCCAGATTGAAATGATCGTCTGGGGCTGCAATGCTTATTGCCTGCTTATAAATGGCCATGGCGGCCTCTGGCTCGCCCATGACCTCGGTGACAACCCCTTTATAGATGTATGCGCGAGTTAGTTTCTCTTGCTCGCCACGATGGTGCTTGTAGTAGTTAAGCGCTACGTTAATGGTACTATCACTGTTGATGTCCACATAACAGCGGTACTGCGCTTGCGTCAGCAGCAACGCATGATAGGCACGGTTTGCAGCACCATCAAGCCTACTGGCATTGATGGCTTCGAGCACTTGCAGGGCACTGTCAGGGTTATTCGCCCGCATCAGACTATCGGCCTTTGACAATCTCTTGTCGTAATGATTAGTGCCACCACGATAGTTACATGATTGGAATAAAGCCAGCGCAGCAAGTATTACTACAACGATTATATCCATTTTCGTGTTCATAATGACAAAATTAGCAAAAAATTCGGATTTGAGACCCAAAATCCGAGACCCTTTTTGACACGTTACACCAATGTTACATTATTTTTTATTAAATAGCTGATAACAAGATATATAATTATGTAATTGTTACTTAAAAATTTTGGTGAAAACGATTATAAAACTGTAAATTTGCATTAAACATATTAAAAGTAACAACATGCATAAACGTATAGTTATATTTCTTTTTTTGATGTTTGCGGCTATGCAAATTTTTGCCGATGCAAACCGTAAAGTGATTGTCCTCGACAGCAAAGGTGGGCCACGCTCGGGCAATCCGTTGTATTATGACATGCCTGCGGCTTATTATGAGTATAGCCCTAAAGGTCAATTGATTATCATTGATGGCGGCGGTGCTGTGAGTTACTATGACGTGGAGATCAGTTCTGCAACTACGGGAGCGGTGGAAATGACCACAACCGTCAGCGGCACCTACGACACGTTCAACATCTCCTCGCTGAGCGCCGGCACCCACGTCATCACCATTGACTCCCCCTCGGGCAACACCTTCGAGGGAACGTGTTTTTATAAAAGTTAGTTATTCTGATCAATTTCTACTATTTTTGCAAATAAGTTTAACAATTAAATACAGAAAGCAATGAAAAAGACATTACTATTAACGTTTTTGGCGCTACTGGGTATAACCCAGGCCGTGGCGCAGGAATACGAGTACGTCCCGTTCGTTCGCGAAGGCGTCAAGTGGGTGTACTTTTATATTAATGAACCTACTCCTGTTCACGGGGTAGACGCTGATTTAGCTTTAGGTAGAGTATTTTTGACTCTAGAGTTGAAAGGCGATACTGTGATAGGAGGCAAGACTTACAAGGCTATGCACAAATACTATGGTAATTCAATCAACAATGAGAATGATACCATTCCTGTATATCTTCGAGAGGATAATAAGATAGTATATGGCATCATGCTTGGAGGCCCAGAAAGTCTCAATCGTGACTGTTTTCTAGGTTATGGATTCGATGATATCTTTTATTTGAATATTTGGGATGGAAATGAGTTTGTACTCTACGATTTTAATGATACACCGCATTATTACGAAAACTTCTTTAATTATAGTGATTGTGACCCTGATAATAAGTTATTGAACTTTCTCTACAGTGATACTATAACTCTAGGGAATAAGCCTGCTAAGCGCAATATATTCAAATACCGATTCAATAATATTTGCTTTATTGAGGGTATTGGTTATGACGGACCAAATTCGGGATATCCATTGGCCTACATGTATTCAGAGTTGATGAGTGACCCACCTTTCCACTTGAGTCATGTTATCGAGGATGGCAATATTATCTACAAAGGCTTCTGGTACGACCCCGACAACATGACGGGCATCGACGAGGTTGTGGCCGAGCAGCGTCCGCGCCGCGTGCATGACGACAACTACTACAACCTAATGGGCCAGCCCGTGGGCAAGACGTTGCCGACCACTCCCGGCATCTACATCCACCAGGGAAAGAAGATTGTCATTCGGTGAGCGGACCTTTGGCCCGCGAGCCTCACCCTCATGAACTCGCGCTAAGGCGCAGGGACGCAAAGTTTTTGGATTTGAAGACAAGAAGGACAAAATATTGATTGTCAATTAAATAATCATTTGTTGTCCTTCTTGTCTTTCTTGTCTTCCCATGAGAAATAGAGTGCGCAAGTTCCCTAAACGTTAAACTCTAGACTCTAGACTGCTCGCGTAGTGAGCATAGTGTCAGGCAGGAGGCGGTTCTCGTTCATGCGTGACATGTATTGCTGGATGATGGCCTTGATGAACTGTTCCATGCCCTGTTGTTGGGGTAATTGATTCACCAGGTTCTCGCGCAGCAACGGGTCGGTCTTGAAGCGATAGACGGCTGTGGTCTTGTTGCCGTCGAACTGTAGCAGCAGGTCGCCCTGGATGAGCTGATAGACGCCAGCGTTGTAGTTAAAGGCCCACGTCCCTGCCGGGCTGGCAGCCAGCACGTCGTCGCCAAAGGCCAGATAGGGCTTGCTGTAGCCCACCAGATGCAGCACGGTGGGCGTGATGTCGGTCTGCTGGACGATGACGTCGTCGCGCACGGCGGGCGCCAGTGTGCCGTCAGGGGTATAGAAGATGATTGGGATGCTGTACAGGCCCAGGTCGGTCTTATAGACGTCGTGGCTGGCCTGGTTGGTGTGGTCGGCCACGAGGACAAAGATAGTGTTGCGGTACCACGGCTGGCGGCTGGCGCGCTCAAAGAATCGGCGCAGGGCCAGGTCGGTGTAGCGCACACACTTGTGGATGGGCTTGCCGCCCTCGTCCTTGAGGCTGTCGCGGTATTGCTCGGGCACGTTATAGGGGTGATGGGACGAGGCCGTGAACACTGTGGCCAGGAAGGGCTGCTTCATCTGCTCAATGCCATCGAGGGTGAATTGCAGGAAGGGCTCGTCCCAGATGGCCCACTTGCCGTCCCAGTCGTCCATTCCACCGTATTTTTTGGACATGCAGTACTCGTCCAGGCCGTAGTAGCGCTCGTAGCCGATGCTGTGGGCATAGGCGCTGAAACCCATCGAGATGTTGTGTCCGCCGTGGAAGAAGGCCGTGCTATAGCCCTCGCGGCCCAGCATCGACGAGATGCCGTCCACGTCGTTGAGCGAGGCGGGGGTGAGGAAGATCGACTCGACCATCATGGGCAGGCCCGACAGGATTGAGGGCATGGCATCCATGCTGATGCGCCCGTTGGCATAGCTGTACTTGAAGGTGAGCGACCGGCTGACCAGGCTGTCGATAAAGGGCATATAGCCCTTGTAATGGCCGCCGTCCAGGTCGGGATTGAGCGAGCCGATGTACTCCTTGCCCATGCTCTCGACGATGAGAATGACGACGTTCTTGCCCGTGTGACTCAAGGAGTCGGTCACGGGACGGGCATGTACGGGATTGTAGATGCGCTCCATCTGGGCAGCTGGCATGTAATCGGGCGTGACAAATGCCTTCTTGCCGATGCTGCGTATCATCGAGAACGGCGTGTTCAGCACCACCGACGCCTCGACGGGGCGGTTGACAAACTGGTTGGCGTTGCTGATGGTAATGGGGCGCGTGCCTGCCGTGACGCTGCCTCGGATGCCCACGATGGCCAATGGAACCATCACCAGCAATGCAACGGCCTGGGAAATATAGTATTGTGAACCAAAACGATAGACGTCAAGCCGCGGGCGCGTGTAACAGCGCCACAGGGTGGCCACCAGTGCAATGAAGGCCAACACCAGGTACCAGTGGCGGACAAACTCGGTAAGGATGATGGACGTGATGTTGCCCTCGCTGGCAAACTCGGTGAACACCGTCATCGTCGAGCGCCGGCCGGTGTACTGGAAATAGACCGCGTCCATCAGGTTGCTGGCGATGGCCACGGCATTGGTCACGACAAACAGCCACCGCAGGCCCGTGTGCACGGCAGGGCGCTCCTTGAGGTGCAGCGGCAGCAGCATGAGCACCAGGTAGAGGCTGTTGACATAGAGTAGCGCCGACGTGTCGAACACCAGCGCGCCGTGCAGCATGCTCTTGAACAGCGGCCACGACATGTAGGGCGCGAAGGTGGACCAGTTCTCGGCAAAGAAAGCCACGCGCGAGAGCATCCACACCAGGTAGGCCACCAGCATATTCAGCACGGCGGCCCCTATATTGCTATGAATCAATTTTCTACACATTGCGGGTGTATCATGATGATGGGTGCATCATCGTGAGCATCTGCTCGATGATGGTGCGGTTGTTGTTCAGGCGGGGAATCTTGCGCTGGCCGCCCAGCTTGCCTGTCGAGGCCAGCCAGCGGTCGAACAGGCCGGGCGAAGCAATGACCAGTTCGGGACCGTCAAGGAAGATATCGCCCGTGCGCTTGGCATCGTAGTCGCTGTTGACCTCACGCAGGTGCTGGTCAAGCAGTTGCATGAAGCGGTCGATGTCCTGAGGCTCATGTGCAAACTCGATGAGCCACTGGTGATAGCCACGCTTGCCACCCTGGGCATAGACAGGGGCAGCAGTGTAGTTGAGCACCTCGGCGCCTGTCTGCTGGGCTGCCAGTGTGATGGCATGGTCGGCGTTGTGCACCATCAGTTCCTCGCCAAAGGCATTGATGAAGCTGTGTGTGCGGCCCGCAATCTTGATCTTGACGGGGTTAAGCTGCTCGATGGTCACCGTGTCGCCCAGGCGGTAGCGCCACAGGCCGTTGGCAGCGGTGATGATGAGCTCATAGGTCTTTCCCTGCTCGATCTCCCAGATGGGATAGACCTCGGGCGTCTCGCTGTCGATGTCCTCGATGGGCAGGAACTCGTAGAACACACCCACGTCGAGCAAGAGCAGCATGGCCTCTGTTGACCAGTCGCTCTGCACGGCAAAGAAGCCCTCGCTGGCATTGTAGGTGTCCAGAAAGTGCATCTTGTCCATGTCGCAGATTTCTTCATACTGCTGCCTATAGGGACCGAAGGCGATACCGCCATGGAAAAACACCTCCAGATTGGGCCACACCTCATGGATGGAACTCTTGCCGGTGCGTTCCAGCACCTGCCTCAGCACGGTCAGGAACCATGAGGGCACACCGCTCAGGTTGGTCACGTTGGCGCCAATGCTGGCCTCGACCAGTCGCGGCAGTTTCTCGCTCCAGTCCTCCATGAGCGCCACCTGCTTGCCGGGGATGCGCATCAGGTTGGCCAGGGGATTCATGTTCTCGATGAGGTTGGCGCTCAAGTCCCCTACCCTCACGCCAGGCTTGAGCTGCAGGTTGTTGGCAAAGCTGCCGCCCAGGATGAACGCTTTGCCCGCAAAAATGCGGCTCGACGGGTTCAGGTTCAGGTAATGCGACACCACATCGCTGGCACCCAGGTAGTGATTCCACTGGAACGACTCACGCGTGATGGGGATGTACTTGCTGCGGCCGCCGGTCGTGCCCGACGATTGGGCAAAGTTGTAGCACCGTCCTGGCCATAGCTCGTCCTTGGAGCCATTGACCATGCGCATGATCTGGGGGCGCAAGTCCTCGTAGCTGTAGAGCGGCAACGTGGAGGCAAACTGCTTGTAGGTCCTGATGGTTGAGAAATCGTACTTGCGGCCAATGCGCGTGAGCGCAGCTTTCTCGACAAGCCGCACCAGCTCGCCCTGCTGCACAGCGTCGGCATGGTCGATGTAGCGCGCGTGCTGCTGCAAGCGGTCAATGAAACGGCTACGGACAAATGGCGTGAAATTGATCATAATGCGCAAAATTACTAATAAACCCCGAAAACAATGAAATCGGTACCTAAAAATCTTGAAAATATGGCCGATAGTCTATGATTATAAGCCTTATAGCGGCGTTTGGGCCCTGACGTGCGGCCCCCTGGCACGTAATGGCATGCGATGTGCAGAATTCAAGTGTGATTGGTCGATGAGTTGTGATAATTGGTCTAAAAAATTTGCAATAATCCATCAATCAGGCTAATTTTGGCGCAACAAACATTTATAAACGTTTAAAACATACGCACTATGAAACGGTTTATCTTAACAATGGTGGCAGTGCTGACCCTCGGGGTCGCCGCCAATGCGATGAGTTACAAGTCGGCCCGCGATCAGGCGTTTTTCCTGACCGATAAGATGGCCTATGAACTTGGACTGAGTGTCGACCAGTATAATGCCGTGTATGAAATCAACATGGACTACATCATGTGCCTGGAAGTGTATGATGACATCTTCGGCACCTTCTGGACGCGCCGCAACAATGAGCTGAAGTATGTGCTCTCGCCCGTGCAGTACCAGTACTACATGCAGCTCGAGTACTTCTACCGTCCCGTGTCGTGGGAGAACAAGAAGTTTGTGTTCGGCATCTATAACCGCTATCCCAAGAACCGCTACTACAATGCCGCTCCTCCGGGATACCAGGTGTACAAGGGCTCGAACCGCTATTTTGACCACAGTGCCTACAATGGGCGCACCTTTGGCGCTCCTGACAGCAAGTCTCAACCCAAGCCTGGTGGTGGAAACTCCTATCCCGGCGTGTATGCTCCCAAGAGCCAACCCGGTAGCAAGAGCCAGCCTGGCATGTACACCAAAAAACAGGCTGTCAACCAGGGCAAGAAGCAGATGAGCCAGCCTCCCCGCCGTTAATCGAGCGTGGGCATAATGAATGCAAAAGGAGAGAATTACCCATTGCCGGTAGTTCTCTCCTCTTTTCTTAGTCCTGTACCTTGGATCGACGGGGTTATTTCTTAAGCTCGAACCCCACCATGATGTCCTTGTAGTTGTCGAGCAAGGTTGACACGACCTTGATGGCCGAGCTGTCGCTGAAGCGCCCCATGAAGGAAAGCAACGACAGCAGGCGGTCGGCCTCAAAGGTAAGCTGCATCTTCTTCTTGCCGTCACGCTTGAGGTTGGCGTTCAGCGGGAGGCCATGCCAGTTGATGGAGATGCGCTCGGTCGTGGGATTGTAGTTATAGGTTCCCTTGAGGCTCGTGCCCATCATCTTGATAGCACAAGTACCGTCCACGTTGAAGGTGAATTCGGGTCTGGCCTTGTCGAGGCCAATCTTTTTGAATGCTTCTTTCAGCTTCTTCTTTAACTTGCTCTTAGCTACAGGCTTGGCAATGCCGGCAATCAGGTCTTTTCCGCTCAAGCCCACACTGGGTCCGTTATACTTCCACTGGCCTTGAAGGCCCAGGTTGATGATGCGCGTCTCGTTGGCGATGTCATCATCGGTAACAGTAAAGATTTCGTCGGGGTGCAGCTTGCCGGTAGCATTGTGTCGGGTAGAGCTGCAACTGGAGGTCACAGGCAGCATGATCGCCGCCATGACACATAAAATGGTCACTAATCGTTTCATTCTCAATAAAATTTTGGCAAATATAAGTCATTTTTCCAAAAAACAAGTGGAAACGCTGAGCAGAAATAAAAAAAATATTACCTTTGCAAATTGCAAACATATGTGATATACATAAATGTAGGCTAATTATTAACACGAAATCACAACGAATAAGAGATAAAAAATTATGGTAGTAGGCTACGGAGGTCGCAATATTATTATGGAGAATAACGATACGTCATACTATGGACGTATCCTGATCAAGGCGTTGGCCACGAATTATCCTGATAATTACTACATTCTGTATTCGCCCGAGAACAGGACAAACAAGCGGTTGACGTCGCTGTTCAACGAGGACAGCGTGCGCGTGAAATTCCCGCGTAACCACATTCACAACAAGAACCACTGGTATGTAGGGAACGGAATCGTCCGTTCGGCCAAGGGCCATGGTGTAAACACGTTCCACGGCATTGATGATGGCATTGCATCGGGCTTTGAAGGCAGCAATTTCCCCACGGTGTTCACCATGACCGACCCGCTCTATCGCAATGCAGGCGGGTGGATAGCACGCATGCTCATGCAGCGTCGTGCCCGCAAGGCGTGCAAGATTGCCAAGCGCGTGATAGCCCTTAACGAGGCCGACCGCCAGCTCATCATCGACCACTACCATGTCAATCCCGATAATGTCGAGGTGGTTCATCCCTGCTTCTTTGACGGCTGTGACGAGTCGGTGCCCGAGAGCATGTTTGAAATCCTGCGTGAGAAGTATCACCTGCCGCAGCGCTTTGTCATGTACAAGGGCCGCCTGGACAAGGACGACAACCTGATTGAGGCAATGAAACTGGTGCATGAGCTGCGTGACCGCAAGATCTCGATTGTGATGATCGGTTACCGTACCGACTACTTTGACCACGTGATCAAGGAGGAGGCACATGACCTGCACATCTTCCACCGCTTCAAGCAAGTGGACAAGATCCATCAGGCCGACTTGACCGCGATATGCAAGATGGCTCAGGCTGTCATTATCCCCAGCACCGAGCGTGCACGAGACTGCTTCAAGCTCATCAATGCGCAGCGCAGTGGCGGACTGGTGATATGTAAGGACTCGGACAAGGCACGTGAGTTTGGCGGTGACGGAGCCATCTACTATAACGATGCTCAGGACGGAGCCGAGAAGTTGAGCGATGTGCTCGAGGATGAGAACAGGAAGGCTGCCATCATGGCTGCTGCCCGCGAGAACACGGAGCGCTTCACCAGCAAGATACTTGCCGACCACATGATCCACATCTATCGCTCGGTACTCACCCACCGTCGCCTCTTTGTGGAATAAAGAACCCGCACACGGCTGTTAAACTTTACAGAGCGGCAATGGACTATCAAGTTGTCCAGTGCCGCTCTGCTGTTCTTGTGATGAACTGATACGATACGGGAAGTCGCCTAGCGCTGATCGGTGCCCCAGAGAAGTTTCTGGCGCAGGGTGCTTGCAAAGTTGTTGCCTGCCAGCTGCACGACACGGGCGCAGTGGTCAGCGCGTCTGATGGTCAACTGCGAACCGGTGGGACACAGCGTCACCTCGCCGTCGATACTCACCTCGTAGTGGGTGGCGCGCGTGTGGGTGCGAACGACGATGATGCTGTCGTCACGCACTACCAGCGGGCGCATGGTGAGCGAGTGAGGCGAGATGGGCGACAGCACCAGGCACGACGTGGTAGGCTCCAGAATGGGACCGCCCACACTCATATTGTAGGCAGTGGATCCCGTCGGTGTGCTCACTATCAGGCCGTCGCCACGGTAGGTGGTCAGCGTGTGGCTGCGCAGGCGTGTCTCCATGTCGAGCATCGATGACGTGTCATGACGCAGGATGGCCACCTCGTTGAGTGCCCACGGATGCGGTATGTCCACAGTGTCGCTCTCGACCTGTAGCATCGTGCGCTCCTCGATGCGGTAATTGCCTGCCAGCACCTCCTCGATGATGTTGCTGTTCTTGTCCAGATGTCCGGTGGTGAGGTAGCCCAGATGACCCATGTTGATGCCCAGGATGGGCATTCCCTGACGCGACACCCACATCGCTGTGGTCAGGAAGGTGCCATCGCCGCCCAGCGATAGTGCCATATCGGCCTCAGGCACCTTGTCAGCGTCAAATTCATCCAGGGGGTACCCTACCCTATCCTGGCTCAAATAATGCAGATACTGGCGCTCTACGGCGATTTCCAGGCCATGATTGCGCAGGTGCTCCAGCAGTGCCCATACCCTGGCCGGATCGTCCTGCTGATAGTTGTTTCCAAAAATGACTAGGCGTTTCATCATGTGATCGTGGTGATTGTATCTAGTGGTGATTGTTCTGCGTGAAGGGAACCACCGGCTGTAGCCTGCTGTTTCGCGCCCAGGTTTTCAACCAGGGTACGGGCCTTGGCAGGGCCGATGATAGCGGCCAGCTCCTGTTCGCTGGCCTCACGGATGCGCTTGAGCGACTTGAAATGCTTGAGCAGCGTGGTGCGCGTTTTGGGGCCGATGCCGGGCACCTCGTCGAGTGAACTGTGAACCTGTCCCTTGCTGCGCTGCTTGCGGTGGAAGGTGATGGCAAAGCGGTGAGCCTCGTCGCGCAGGCGCTGAATAACGTGCAGTGTCTCGCTGTTCTTGTCGATATACAGTGGAATGCTGTCGCCAGGAAAATAAACCTCGTTCAAGCGCTTGGCAATGCCCACGACGGTCATCTTGCCCTGCAGGCCGATGCTGTCGAGGGCCTCTACTGCTGCCGTCACCTGCCCCTTGCCGCCATCCACGATGAGCAGTTGGGGCAATTCCTGCCCTTCCTGCTCCAGACGGCTGTAACGACGGGTGATGACCTCGCGCATCGAAGCAAAGTCGTCGGCTCCTTCGACGGTCTTGATGATGAAGTGGCGATACTCCTTTTTAGACGGCTTGGCATTGCGGAAGACCACACATGACGCCACGGGGTTTGATCCGCTGATGTTGCTGTTGTCAAAGCACTCGACATGGCGCGGCATGGACGTCATGCGCAGGTCGCGCTGCATGGTGGTCAATGTGCGGGTGAGCCGTTGCTCGGGATTCAGCTTCTCCATTGCTTTGAGCCGGTCGGTGCGCTTTTGCACCGCATTCTTGACGGCAATGTCGAGCAGGTGCTTCTTGTCGCCACGCTGGGGAATGTTGCAAGTGAGGCCGGCAAACTCCACGTCGGGCATGACATTGACGACGGCTTCGGTGACGCGTTCACGCTTATAGGTGTCGGCAAACCGTTGATGCACCTCGGCAATGGCCATCGACATGATCTCGGCATCGGTCTCGTCACGTGTCGAGAGGCGGTACTCGAGGGTGAGCGATTGTACCACTGCCCCACCCCTCATGTGCATGAAGTTGACCCATGCGGCATCATCATCGCGTAGCAGGCCCAGCACGTCGATATTGTGAATGCTGGGATTGACGATAACCGAGCGCCGCCTGACGTGCTCCAGCAGCTTGTAGCGCCGCTTGATGGCTTCGGCTTCCTCAAATCGCAGTTCACTTGCCAGCTGCTGCATCTGCTGCATGAGCAGATCCATCAACTGGTGGGTGTCGCCATTGAGGATCTGGCGTATCTCGCTGATGTAGCCACTATACTGCTCAGCGCTTACCAGGCCCTGGCAGCATCCCTCACAGCGGTGGATGTGGTATTGCAGGCACAGGCGGTGCTTGCGTGCCTCGATTGTTTCACGTGAAACATGTAGGCGGCAGGTGCGTAATGGGTAAATCTGGCGTATGGTGTCAATGAGCACCTTAGCGACTTCGGCCTTGGGATAGGGCCCATAGTAGCGGTCACCCTTCATGCGGGCGTCGCGCGTGATGTAGACGCGCGGATAGAGATCTCCCGAGATGCATATCCAGGGATAGCTCTTGTCATCCTTGAGCAGGACGTTGTAGCGTGGCTGGTACTCCTTGATGAGCGAGTTTTCCAGGTCCAGAGCCTCTTCCTCGGTGTTGACGACAGTGTATTCCAGGTCGGCGATGTTGCGCACGAGCATGGTCGTGCGCAGTGACGAATGCTCCCGGTTGAAGTAGGAACTGACGCGTCGCTTCAGGTTCTTGGCTTTGCCTACGTAGATGATGGTGCCCTCCCGATTACGGTAGCGGTAAACGCCGGGTTCATCGGGGAGCAACGAGAGCTTGAGTTTCAGTTCATCGGTCATCGCGGGGACAGGCTGGAATGGATGGTCTGATGCTGGATCAGAAGGTGAACAGCGAGGAAATCTCCACGTCGGGCGGGAACACTTCACGACCGTGCAGGTCGGCCAGGTCGCAGATGAAGTTGATGTAAATCTTCTTGGGGTTCATCGACTTCACCAGCTCGTAAGCGGCCAGCATGGTGCCTCCTGTGGCGAGGAGGTCATCGTGGATGACTACCACGTCATCGGGGGTGATGGCGTCCTTGTGGATCTCGATGGTATCGGTGCCATATTCCTTGGTATAGGACTTCTGGATGACTTCGGCGGGCAGCTTGCCGGGTTTACGCAGGGGGACGAAGCCGGCGTTCAGCTGGGTAGCGAGAATCGCTCCGCCGATAAAGCCGCGTGCCTCGATGCCCACAACACGGGTCACGCCCTTGTCACGATACAGGTCGGTCATGGCGCGAGCCATGATTTGCAGGGCCTCAGTGTCTTTAAATGCGGTGGTCAAGTCCTTGAACTGGATGCCTGGAACAGGAAAGTCCGGTATGTTGCGTACCACGCTCTTTACTCTTTCTAATTCTTGCTTATTCATTGTATATCAATTTATTATGTGTTAATTGTTTCACGTGGAACAATCATCTGCCCAATAGTGCGAGCAGGATGTTGATATCACTGGGTGAGACACCGGGAATGCGTGATGCCTGCCCTACTGTCTCGGGGTTGATGGCTTGCAGCTTCTGGCGTGCCTCGGTAGATATCTGATGAATTTGGGTATAGTCAAATTTCCCTTTCAGTGTAACATTGTCGAGACGTGAGACGCGGTTGGCGATGAGCGTCTCGCGCTCGATATAGCCTCGGTACTTGATGGCGATTTCGGCAGCCTCGATGATTTCGTCTCTCCGCGCATCTTCAATGGTGTCGAGTTGGGCTTGGAAATCGGGCAAAGCTTCGGCAAGGGTTTTGAGGTTCAGTTGCGGACGCAGTGCCAGCTCATGCAGGCGTTGTCCTTGGGTCAGGGGCTGGAATCCGCGGGCTTCTAGCATGGGGTTGATCACTGCGGCCTTGACGGTATATTGCCGGCAGAATGCGGTGAGGGCTTCAATCTGTTGGCGCTTGGAGCACATCAGGTCATATCTTTCCTGGCTGGCGAGTCCCAATCGGTAGCCTTTTTCGGTCAAACGCATGTCGGCATCGTCCTGCCGCAACAGGATGCGGTGTTCGGCGCGTGATGTGAACATGCGGTAAGGTTCATCCACGCCACAGGTCACCAAGTCGTCGATGAGGACACCGATGTAGGCTTCGTTGCGTGCGAGCGTGAATGGTTCACCGCCCGTGACATTCTGGTGAGCGTTAATGCCGGCGATGAGCCCCTGCCCGGCAGCTTCTTCATATCCTGTAGTGCCGTTGACTTGTCCTGCAAGAAACAGGTTCTTGACAAGCTTGGACTCCAATGTGTGATTGAGCTGTGTGGGGTCAAAGAAGTCGTACTCGATGGCATAGCCAGGGCGCAGGGCATGCACGTCGCGCAAGGCTGGAATGTGGCGCAAGGCTTCGATCTGGACCTTCCAGGGCAGCGATGACGAGAAACCGTTCAGGTACATCTCGTGAGTGCTGGCGCCCTCAGGTTCGATAAACAGCTGGTGGGACGTCTTGTCGGCAAACGTGACGATCTTGGTCTCGATGCTGGGGCAATAACGGGGTCCGATGCTGGTGATCTGGCCGTTGTACAGTGGCGACAGAGGGAGTCCTTCGCGCAACACCTGGTGTACCTCTTCGTTGGTATGGACAATCCAGCAGGGACGCTGCGGCAGCCTGGATGTGATGTCGGGCAAGAAAGAGAAGTGGTGGAAATCGTTCTCTCCCTCCTGCTTGATGCACTGTGTGAAATCGATGGAGCGTTCGTCAAGTCGTGGCGGCGTGCCGGTCTTCATGCGACCAACGGTAAAGCCCAACTGTGCCAGCTGCTCAGTGATGCCTCGTGCAGGGGGCTCGGCGACACGTCCGCCAGGGGTCTGTACTGTGCCCACGTGCATGAGCCCATTGAGGAATGTGCCTGCTGTGAGTACCACAGCTGTTGCGCTGAATGTTAACCCCAAGGCTGTCTTGACACCCTTTACTGCCCCACCCTCGATGATGAATTCATTGACTGAATCTTGCCACATGTACAGGTTGGGCGTGTTCTCCAGTATCGACTTCCACTCGAGGATGAACTGCTGTCGGTCGCTCTGTGAGCGTGGGCTCCACATCGCGGGTCCCTTGCTGCGGTTGAGCATCCTGAACTGGATGCTGCTGCGGTCGGTCACGATACCCATCTGGCCTCCCAGGGCGTCAATCTCGCGTACGATTTGTCCCTTGGCGATGCCACCCACGGCAGGATTGCAGCTCATCTGTGCGATCTTGTTGGTGTCGATGGTAATGAGTAGTGTACGGGAACCCAGACGGGCTGCCGCGCAGGCTGCCTCGCAACCGGCATGGCCGGCGCCTATCACGATGACATCATAGTCGTTTCTCATGCGATGAATACGTTTTTTGGCAGGATGGCTAGAGCCTCGTTTTCGTGCTGTTCCATGATTTCACGCTCGCCAGGACCCTTGTCGTTGATGCCGCACAGGTGCAGCACGCCGTGAATGATGACGCGCATGAGCTCGGTGTCGCGGTCCACACCCAGCATCTCGGCATTGCTGGCAACGGTGTCAAGCGAGATGACCATGTCGCCGGCGATATGCCGTGAGTTGGTGTAGTCAAACGTGATGATGTCGGTGTAATAATCGTGTCCCAGAAACTCGCGGTTGGTGGCCAGGATGTACTCGTCGTCACAGAATACATAGGTCAGGCACCCTACCCGCTGCCCATGGCGCTCTGCCACACGGACAATCCAGTCCTGCACGGCCTCGGTATTGAGTCGTGGCATCTGGGCATTGCCCTGGGTCATGTAATTGATTTCGGTCATAGTGGTTCATGTCTTGGAAAACGGGACACAAAGATAACACATTATTTTTATAAACAAGCATATTTCTCGAAGTTTTGACCATTGTCTGCAATATGATGATTATTTTGCTCCATCTGGCGTGATTGGCTGGCCGCGCTCTACCCTACCCAATTTTCTGAAATAATTCCAAAAACATCTAAATGCGTGAAATGCAGCGCCAAAACTCATTTTAAGCGTCTGAGAATTGAAAATTCACGGCTCCCTGATAGATTGGACGCGTTTTTTTGATAATTTTGGCATAAAATTTGCATAGATAACTATAAACAACTATCTTTGTGGAGACCTTTTCTCCTATTATGCTGGGATAAGATTTGAGACGGAATTTATTGAACAACTATATAAAAATTTAGAGTTATGATCGAGTACTTCACATCCAACCTCTGGCTCGTTTGGGTTATCATTTCCATCGTCTGCCTCATTCTTGAATTATCTTCGGGTGATTTCTTCATTTTGTGTTTCGCGATCGGTGCTGCTGTTTCGGCAATTATTGCAGGATGCGGTGCCTCTCTCACGTGGCAAATCGTCATTTTTGCCGTCGTTTCGGCTTTGAGCCTGCTAATGGTGCGTCCTGCTCTCATCAAGAAATTGCATAAACCTCATCGTGAGCGCCTGAGCAATGCCGAAGCGATGGTTGGCCAGGAAGGACGTGTGAGTGCGGATATTATTGCTGGCGGATATGGCCGTGTCGCTATTGATGGCGACGACTGGAAAGCCCGCAGTGCCGATGGCAGCGCTATCGCTCAAGGCGCACATGTGCGCGTTGTCAAGATGGACAGCATCATTGCCACAGTCGAGCCCGTCTAATTTTGACGCAATTCACTAAAAACCAAAAAACTTAAAACTTAAAACTTAAAAATATGACACCACTAACCATTTTTCTTATCGTTGTAATTCTGCTGGCGCTCATTCTGGTAAAGAATAGCCTTGTGATCATTCCGCAGAGCGAGACCAAGATTATCGAGCGCTTGGGTAAATACTATGCCACGCTCAAGCCCGGTATCAACGTGATAATCCCGTTTATCGATCGTGCCAAGAGCATTGTGGCCTATGAGCACGGACGCTATCGCACCACCAACGTTATCGACCTGCGTGAGCAAGTGTACGACTTCGACAAGCAGAATGTGATTACTAAGGACAACGTGATGACCCAGATCAATGCACTGCTTTATTTCCAGATTATGGACCCGTTCAAGGCCGTGTATGAGATCAACAACCTGCCCAACGCTATCGAGAAGCTCACCCAGACGACCCTGCGTAACATCATCGGCGAACTGGAGCTGGATCAGACGCTCACCTCGCGTGATACTATCAATTCCAAACTGCGTGCCGTGCTTGACGATGCCACCAACAAGTGGGGTATTAAGGTCAACCGCGTTGAGTTACAGGACATCCAGCCGCCTCAAACTGTGCTGCAGGCCATGGAGAAGCAGATGCAGGCCGAGCGCAACAAGCGAGCCACCATCTTGACCAGTGAGGGACAGAAACAGGCTGCCATCCTCCAGTCCGAGGGACAAAAAACCGCTCGTATCAACCAGGCCGAGGCCGATAAGCAGACCGAAATCCTGCGTGCCGAAGGTGAAGCTCAGGCCCGTATCCGCAAGGCTGAGGCCGAGGCTATCGCTATCGACAAGATCACCCAGGCTGTTGGCCAGAGCACCAATCCTGCTAACTATCTGCTGGCCCAAAAGTATATCCAGATGCTCGACACCGTTGCCAGCGGCGACAAGACCAAAACGGTTTACTTGCCCTATGAGGCTACCAATCTGCTAGGCTCTATCGGCGGCATCAAGGAGCTTTTTACCGGCGAGCAAAAGAAGGACTGATGGAGTAGGGGACTACACCCTGTCCTCCAGTGGCCTTAATCACTAACAGGCACGGCTTCCAACCATTGGGAGCCGTGTTGTTTTTGATAACTGATTTAAGTATAGCAAGCAGATTGTTGGCTATGCCTACTTCGTCCATGTAAGGCATAGAGCAAGTTACAACTTACCCTCTGCACTTACTTTGTTCGTCAGTTGCTCACTGTTTAATTATCTCGTGTTTTTTTTACGCCACTGGCCTGGTGTGGTGCCCTCGCGCGTCTTGAATGCTGCCATGAAGTGGGCCTTGGTCGAGAAACCCACTCTAGTGGCCACTTTGTCGATGGGCAGGGTGGGGGAGGAGAGCATCAACTGCTTTGCCTCATCGATGCGCAGCCCCGTGAGCCAGGTGTTGAAGTTGCAGCCATACTCGATGTTGATATACTGTGACAGGTAATTGCGGTTGGTTGATAGTTCCTCGGCTAGCTTAACCATGGTGACACCTGGTTTGCGGTATTTCCCTTCCCGTATCCACTGGTTTATCAAGGGAGCGAGCTCACTGTGAACACTGTGTGCCAGCCTGTTGTTTCTGTCTTGTCCTGATAACTGTATTTGCTTGTTAATCAGTGTGTTATTGTAATTGATTATGAAGTTGATGATGGAAACGAACAGATAAATCAACATCATCACTAGAAGCACATTGTAGATGGCTCGCAACTGCAATGGCAGCATGACGCACAACACATATCCCACAGCAAACATGGCCAGGGGGATAAGGCTGCGCGCAATGATGCTCAGGCAGCGCAGATGCATTTCCTCCTCAATGTCATGTTCTCGATCCTGAAGCCGCAGTGTCTGGTAATTGTATGTGAATGCGATGATGAATCTGACTAATTCAATGATATATAGTGCAATAGATGCAATAATCGCCATCTGGGACAAGTTGTGCGGGAGCTGAGTAGCAATCCATGCGATAGTGATGCATAGTGCCAGTATCAGCAGTGTGATGATGTTTCTGGATGATGCCGGATGGGAGGCCGATAACTGTTGGACAAGCACCGCGTTCATCAAGATTGTAGCCACGCATATGATTGTGATGTTCAGGGCCAGATGAATGATTGGCCTGGTCTCACTCTGTTCCAGTCCCCATTGCAGTACTGTGGATAATCCCATGAGCAGGAATACTATGGCTGTGCCCTGTTTCATACGCTTGAGCCATGACAATCGGTTAATCTTACTGTTGCCGGTCAAGAGTAATGCCACTGCGAGGCATAATGACCCCGCCAGGCAAAACAATTGTGAACAGTGGTATAATGAGTCGGTTAGCATGCGTGATTAACTTATAAAACTGAGGCAAAAGTAGAAAAAATCATGTAAAAAATAGAATTTTTGCCAAATTGTCAATTCCAGATGCTTCTATTTTTACTTTTTTTGTAAATTTGCGCGAGCTTTAATCAAAATGAGTTTTGATGTAATAGAATATAATCTGGTATTGTTCGGATGGATCATCGCCTTCTTGCTTGGACCATTGTTATTGCTAAGGAGTTCAGATGAGAAAGTGCATCCCTCTTACCGCAGGGCAATGGTCACATGTGCGCTTGTGATTCTGCTTCTGGGTGTGGAAATCCTGTTCCAGTGGCTGATTCGTTTTTACTTTGAGTTGAACGACCCGGTGTTGTCGGTGTCAGTTTATCTGCTTGCCTTCTGTATCGCTACATTGCTGTTCACAGCGGGCTTTTGTGCCATGATGGCGCCTGCATTGATAAGCCGCTCACAGCGCATGATTGCCTGTATAGTAGTTTCGGTATATAGTATATTCCTATTAATCAACTATTTTGTTCCCAATCGTCGTTTCCAGCTCATAGGCATCCTTGTCGCTTGCGCTCTCTTGTTTATATTCACATGTGTATGCGTTTACAAGGCGATTGTAATCTATCGTCGAGCCATTAATGACTTGAGGACCTACTACTCTGACTTTGTTGAGAACCTGATGAGATGGATGCCGGGAGTGGGTGTGAGTATCATGTTGTTCTTATTGACGGCACCGATCACCTGTCTGTGCCCCAGATGGGTGGGTGTGAACCAGTTGGCGCTCGGCATCATCATGTTTATCTATACATTTGTCTGCACCATCAATTTTTCGGTGAGCTACAACGAGGTTGCAACCGCCTTTAACCAGCCTGATAATCAAGAAGCTGATCATGATGGTAGCCTTGTAACCGATGGCAGCCTTGCCGGTGAGGACCGCTCTTCTTTGAGCGAGGCCTTGCAGCAGGTCATCCAGGATAAGGAAGTGCGCTGGCGCGATCATGGCGGCTACCGTACGTCTGGATTGACCATTGACCAGGCTGCACGCGCTATGGGCACCAACCGTAGCTACTTGTCGCGTTACCTGAATGAAGTGCGCCACATGACCTTTTATGAGTGGGTAGCAATTATGCGCATCGATGAGGCCAAGTCATTGATGCTTGAGAATCGTGATACCAGCATTGAGGAGATTGCTTCCCAGGTGGGCTTCAGCTCCCTGTCAACATTCTCCAGCACGTTCAAGAAAGTGGTGGGCGAGAGCCCCGTAAAGTGGAAAAACAGCCAGAAGCTTTGATTTTTGCTTTTATTTAAAAAATCCCGATTTCATCGAGGATTTTTGGTTTTTTTGATGGTTCGGAATCGTCAAATAAATCTATATGCAACAATTATTTACAGCCGCCATCATCCAGAGTATTGACAGCGAAGAAAAACGTTGTAAATTTGCAATTGCAATGATGGTCTTAATATGGCTTTTCAATTTGCTGAAAACAATTCGGCTTTAAATTTTATGAATATATTTTTTAAAAAGAACTGTGCAATAATAATAATACTAGACAAAAGAAATTAAGTATCCTTTTAAGTGTTAATCGAGTAATTGCCTGGCCGCCACAGCGCCAGCAATGAGAACTAGTTAAGCAAGAATTATTTTCAGTCCACCTGTGAAGGTAGACTGATTTTTTGTTTATCAGGTGATTGTCAGACCAAAAAATAGTTGTAATTTCGTGCCGTCATAGGCCTAATCAATGCCTGTGAGAGTAACCTGACGGATGATTAACGTTTTTCATATCGTATCTAACAAGCACTGGACCGGCGCCGAGCAGTACACCTATGACCTGGTCGATCGACTGCGCAATGATGACGACTTCTATGTCGAGGTCGTGTGCCGCAAGCGCCCTGTTGTGTTAAAGCAGTACCGCAGGCTGGAGATACCAATCTCGATTTTGCCGCTCAAGGGTGTGACCGATATCGACAGTCCTGTGCGTTTTGCACGCCTGCTGCGCAAGGGCAAGAATATCATACACGTGCACAGCTTCAAGGACGCCTTCATGGCAGTGATGGCGCGTCGCATCAGCGAGAATCGCGACACGCGTGTCATCGTCAGTGTCCATGGCGTCTATAAGCCCAAGAGCAACTACATGTACACCAAGCTGTACAAGTCCATCGACTGCTTTGTGTTCTCATCCCAGATGGCTCGGGATGCCTTCCTGGGCAAAGCCAAGAAACAGTATGCCGACCGTACCGTGGTCCTCCGCGACAGCGTCTGTGACAGTATGATCGGCACTCAGGTGCCCGACCTGCGTCGTGAACTGGGCATGGATAGCCATCAGGCCCTGATTATGTACCATGGCAAGATTGCCCCCGAAAAGGGCATAGAGGCCCTCCTGGGCGCGTTAACCCACGTGGACAAGTCAAGGTATCACCTGGTCATCATTGGCGAAGGACAGCCCAAATACAAGGCAAAAATCAAAGGCTTTATTGTCGCTGCAGGCATGGTGAACAATGTGAGTCTGCTAGGATTCCGCGACAACATCATGGAGTATCTGCGTCAAGCCGACTTTGGCATCCTTCCGTCAATTTACCCTGAGGCCTTGGGAATCAGTAACCTGGAGTACATGATGGCTGGAAAGGCGCACATCGCCAGCAACAATGGCGCCCAGCCCGAGTATGTCAACGATGGCGTGAACGGCCTGCTTGTGCCTCCTGGCGACGAAAAGGCTCTGGCTACGGCCATCAACCAGCTTATCAATGATACTGCCGGACGCTCGCGCATGGGCACGCAGGCGCAAAAGGATTTCCGGGACAATCTGGACTATCCCACTTTCTACCAGAAGATGACCGACCTGTACCGCCGCCTGCTCGACACCGCGCCCGTGGTTGACATCGACACGCCTCCAGTAAACGACTGACAATTCTCGGAGTTTTATTTCAAGAACTCATCAGTAATGACAATAGAAAAATGACCGCCAGGGCGATGACGTCCCGGCGGTCGTTTTTTAGGTGGGTAGGGCAGGGGAGAGCCTGCCCTAATTCATTACTCGATCACAAACTGATACAGCGTGCAGCGGATGCTCTTGCTACTGCAGTTACCGGCAGCGATCTGGCGATAAGCGCGGCCGATGTACCAGGTCCAGTAGTCGGTGAACTCTCCCATCGAACCATTCGACTTGGTGTAGGGCAGCATACCTGTCACCTGACCATTGTTGTCCACGGCAAACAGGCAAACCTCACGACGCTGTGAACCGCTACTGTTATAGACGGTCTTGCGGATCTTGGTGTACCACCACGACGTGCACTCGCCGAAGCCGATGGGCTCGCCCACGGGCTCATACTCCTTGGTGTCCAGGTTCTGGACGCCATACTGTACCTTGCCGGTGTAAGGCGTTCCGTCGGCCTCATACAGCAGGTTGATGAACTGCACGCGGCACATCGAGTCGGTATCGAGGGCCTTGCCGAATTCGGGAGCTGGAGTCATCTCGATGGGGATGGGTGCCTTGTTCAGGTCGTGCACATACAGGCAATAGCGCTTGCCAGCCTCGACCGTCACATTCTGGTCATAGACAACCGGGTATTCGTAGATGGGCTCACCCTCTGGGGTTTCGCCAACCTTAACGCGGCTATGAAGCTTGAGGTTCAAAGGACCGGCATCAACAGCATAGTAGCGGTTGGTACCACCCGAAGGAACCGTATTGAAAGTGGCCAGGAAGGTAGCGCCATCATTGCCGTACTCAACACCATTGATGTCAATGAAGTACATATAATTGGCTGCGCCAGCGGTCACGGGAGCATAGTAGCCAACCTGGACGTAGGCTTTTGCCGACTCGTCAACTGGCTCGGCCATGTAGGAAACATCCTTCTTGTCACAGGAGCCCATTGTGATAGCCACCAGCAGCAATAATGCTATATATTTGAAAAATTTCATAATCTATCGGATTTTAATATCATTAATAAATTATCTGGAAGTAGGCATATCACCGGGATAGCAGAACCACATGATGGAGCACTGGTAGTCAAGTTCTTGACCGCCAATGGGCAGCAGGGCATCGAGGTTGCCCTTGTTCCACATATACTCGGAGTTGTAACGCGGGCGCAGGCGGAAGCAAGGCGAACCGTTGTTGTCGGTGTTGAAGGCGCTCTTGCGGCCCTGTACCTGTGCGGGCTGCAGCCAGAATCCCTTGTAAACCTTGCTGGGATCGGTATCCAGCTTCTGATCAAGGGTTGTCTTGTCCCAGCCGTTGAGGTACTTGGGATAGTCGCCGGTGTACTGGATGTCATAGAAGTACTTGCGCAGGTCAACCCAGGCCTCGATGGCGCCCCAAGGATAGAGGGCCAGATACTTCTGCATCATGATGTGCGACAGCGAGAAATCGCTCTGTGACAGGCCTGCCACGTAGGGACCGTTCAGGTATTCCTGAGCCAAGGCGTTGAAGGTAGCCTTGGTCACACGGTCGCCCTGACGGTAGTTGCCGTTCAAGGTACCGGCAACGATATAGCTGGCAGTGAAGTCCATATCGGCCTGCATGGCCTTCTTCCAGGTTTCAAATGCGTCGCTCTTGCTGCCAAACTTGAACTGTACCTCGGCCAAGTCGAACAGCAGCTCGGCATAGGTGGCCATGATGTACGGGCAGTCGTCGCGATAGATCCAGTGGCCAGAGCCGTCATAGGTGGAGTTGGACACGGCATTGCGGCCCCAGAACGAGGGAGCGGTGCCGATGGGACCGGTAGCGCCGGTGAAGCCCGAGCCCACATAGTACAGGCTGCGCAGTACCTCGCGGTCGCTGATGGTGGCATAGTTGCTGCTGTCGGTCGTGGCCAGCTTCACGAGGCGGCGCGGGTCAAAGTGACCTGCATCGGGCAGGGTGTCGCTGGTGATCTGCTTGTCGAGCAGCTGGTAAGGATAGTGTTGGCGATTGAGCTCAAGGGTGTCCTCGGTCTGGATGTAGTTACCCTGCTCGTCATACTTGCGGATGGTACCCGTGAACAGCTGCACGGCATAGTCATGCTGGAAGTAGCTGTAGCTCAGGTTGCCACGGTAGGGGCCCCAGAAGTTGTTGTAGCCGCTCTCGGCCGCGTCGGCACCACCACCGGCAACCTTCAGGGTGGCGTTGTCATCGTTGCTGGCAAAGGCCTTGCTCACAGCCTCAAGGAACTCATTGTAGTACTTCTCCTTGAAGTCACGCTTGTTGGTCAACGAGGCCAGGTTGCGGGCAATCACTGCATAGCAGAACTTCACCCACTTGTCCTTGTCGCCACCGTAGATGTAGTCGTTGTTCTTGATGCGGTTGCCATAGGCCGAGTTGTCTTCCATCTGCAGGTACTCGATAGCCTTGTAGGCCCACTCGCGCACCTGGGGATAGATGTCATACTGGTAGTCATACTGATGGTCGAGACGACCTGCCTCATAGGCTTGCTTCATGGGCGCCTCACCATTCACCTTGGTGAGCAGGTCCCATGAGAATGCCTTCATGGCCATGCCGATGCCGGCCAGCGTCCAGTTCTCGGCCTCAACACTCTGGTTGATCATGTTCTCCAGGTTCATACCCTGGTTCCAGTAAACCATGCGCCATGCTTCACCACCGGCATCGCTGGCCTTGGTGTAGTAGTGGTTGGCAAAGTTGGTGTAACTCGAGGTACCCATCATCTGGGTGAGCGGAGCAATGGCACGCAAGTCCCAGTAGATGCCCTGATAGGCCTGCTGGATACCTGCCAGGTAGAGGTAACCCTCCACATAGTCAGGGGCGTCGGTGTTCTTGTTCACATCCAGGTAGTCGTCACAGGATGTCAATCCCAACGTCACGCAAGCCAGCGCACACAGTATAATTGATTTGAATGATTTCATATCTTTTTTAAGTTTTTAGTTGTTAGTTGTTAGTTTTAAGTATGGTTTGTATCGCCTGTAACTGTATCGTCATTTGGTAATATTACTTACAACTTAAAACTTACAACTTAAAACTCAGTTTAACCTTA
>ONOU01000020.1 GCA_900319525.1 uncultured Prevotellaceae bacterium
ACGAGAATGGATTTTACGAAAAAAGATCGACAAATCCATTCTCGACAATTTCCATCCAATTCTCAGCAACTTCAACGACCGAGTTTTGCAACAGTCTCTTATAATTAAGTAACGCAATGGCATTGTGTGAGAACAAGAAGCGCTGGCTGGAGGCACACCCTGACCTGGGGCGCAATCAGTCGATGAAGCGGCGGCACGATCGCCACGACTACCAGTCGCCCAGCATCTACATGATCACACTCGCCATCAAGGGGCGACGGCCTCTATTGGGCACCGTGAGCCCTCCTGACGAGGGCCATCCCCAACCCTGGTTCAATCCCTCACCCCTTGGGGAACGCATCGCCGCCTGCTGGCGCGAGATTCCCCAATTCTACCCCCAGGTCAGGTTACTCGCCCTGCAACTCATGCCCGACCACCTGCATGGCATCGTCCACGTCACGGAACGGCTGCCACGCCACCTGGGTCACGTGATCAACGGCTTCAAGGTCGGGTGCAATCGGGTGACCAGGGAATTGTCGTTGTCACCCCCTCTGGGAAGAGAGCTACAACGACCGCATCCTGCAAGGCCGTGGACAACTCAATGCCATGTTCAAGTACCTGCAAGACAATCCTCGCCGCCTGTGGACCAAGCGCAACCATCCCGAGCTGTTCAGGACGCAACAGGAGGTGATGATTGGCGACCAGAAGGTCACCGTCATGGGCAACCGCTTCCTGCTCGACAGCCCCAACAAGGTCGCCGTGAAGTGCCATCGCTACATGACCGAGGAAGAGAAAGAACGCACAATCTCCCGTTTCCTGATGATGGCTCAACGTGGTGCAGTGCTCGTGTCGCCCCGCATCAGCCAGGGCGAGAAAGATGCAATGGATATGATACAAGAGGCAGGCTTCCCCTTTATCCAATTGCTCGAGAATGGCTTCTCTCCGTTTTGGAAACCCGGCGGGGAGATGTTCAATGCTTGCGCCAGCGGCCAAGTGCTCCTGGTCGCTCCATGGCCCTACCACAGCGACCGCCGCACCATCACCCGCGACCAATGCAACCGCCTCAACGACCTGGCCGCCCTCATCTGCACAATGTGATCCCAATCACCAGGGCAGAGCCCTGGCCCACGAGAAACGACGGTCGCAACCAGCCCCACCAAGCACACAGCGACCGCCTGTCTTGCTGGCACAACAACCTGGCCGGCAAAGCACCATGCAGGCTGCCCCGTGGGCCGGGGCTTTGCCCCGGTTTTTAAATATTTCTTTCCTGCGGGATTTGGTCACTTTCCTTGCTATAAATCCCAAGATTGAAACGGCCAAGACCGTGAGGCACAGGGACAGGGCCCAGTGCTTATGTATAGTAATACCGCACGTTGTCACAAATTCATATTCAAAATACTGTGTTTTCTTGAAAATTCTTCTTGTTTTTCCACTTAAAATTGAGGCAAAAATGGTCGATTGAGGATGAAAATCGGAGGAAGAGGAGGAGACAAACCGTTAATTTATCTTAAAAGAAGTGAAATCGTGACGATTTTTGGTCGGTTGAACAGGTAAAAGGGGGAAAAGTTTTGGCCAGGTCGGTTGAAAGCAGTACCTTTGCGCGCCGATTATATCCAAAGTAAGAGCCCATTAGAGCAATGTCATGTGGGATTTGGCCGTCCTGCAGGGCGTTGCTTGGGTAATTAACTAACTACTAATTAGGAATTTATAAAGTGGATACTTTAAGTTACAAAACCATTTCGGCCAACGCCGAAACCGTACAAAAGGAATGGGTGGTAGTGGATGCTACCGACCAGATCCTGGGTCGCTTGTGCTCCAAGGTGGCTAAGCTGCTTCGTGGCAAGTACAAGACCAATTACACTCCCCACGTTGATTGTGGCGACAATGTGATCATCATCAATGCCGACAAGGCCAAGATGACCGGCAAGAAGTGGACCGAGCACCAGTATGTACGCTACACCGGCTATCCCGGTGGCCAGCGTTTCACTACTCCCGCCGCCCTTCAGGCCAAGAGCGAGAAGAAGAAAGACCTGCGCAAGGGTATGCACCCGCTGTACCTGCAAGTGATCAAGGGCATGCTTCCCAAGAACCGTCTGGGCGCTCAGCTGCTCAAGAACGTTCACATCTACAATGGTCCCGAGCATCCGCACGAGGCCCAGCAGCCCAAAGTTATTGACATTAACAAACTGAAATAAGACTTATGGAACAGATTAATGCAGTAGGTCGCCGCAAAGCCGCTATCGCTCGCGTGTACGTGAAGGAAGGCAATGGCGAAATCACAGTGAACAAACGCTCGTTGGCAGACTACTTCCCCAACCCCATCCTGCAATACATCGTTAAGCAGCCGCTTAACACGCTGGATGCAGCCGAGAAGTATGACATCAAGGTGAACCTCGTTGGTGGTGGTTACAAGGGACAGGCCGAGGCCCTGCGCCTGGCTATTGCCCGCGCCCTGGTGAAGATCAACCCCGAGGACAAGAGTGCCCTGCGCAAGGAAGGTTTCATGACCCGCGACCCTCGTGCCGTGGAGCGCAAGAAGCCCGGTCAGCCCAAGGCCCGCAAGAGATTCCAGTTCAGCAAGCGCTAATCGCCGCATGACGACGCCACACGGCCCCGCGCCGTGGGCGATGCTTGCTCTACATTATATAATAGTTTCCGTCCCACGTGCTGGGGCAACGCTATTGAAGAGTTTAGTATCCAAATCGCATAGACTCACACTGGGAACTGCGGTGGCTACTATGCGATTGATTTAGTCGAACGTAAACATTTATTTAAAACAAAACAAAAACAATGCAGACACCTAATTTTGACCAACTGCTTGAGGCTACTTGCCACTTTGGTCACCTGAAACGCAAATGGAACCCCGCTATGGCGCCCTACATCTTCATGGAGCGTAACGGTATCCACATCATCGACTTATACAAGACCAGCGCCAAGCTGGAAGAGGCAGCAAACGCCCTGAAGAACATTGCCAAGAGCGGCAAGCGCATTCTGTTTGTTGCCACCAAGAAGCAGGCCAAGGACGTGACCCGCGAGCGTGCCATGAGCGTTGATATGCCCTACGTGATCGAGCGTTGGCCCGGCGGTATGCTGACCAACTTCACCACCATCCGCAAGGCCGTGAAGAAGATGGACACCATCGACAAGATGGAGACCGACGGCACCATGGCCAACATGTCCAAGCGCGAGAAGCTGCAGCTGAGCCGCCAGCGTGCAAAGCTGGAGAAGAACCTGGGTTCGATCAAGAACCTGAACCGTCTGCCCAGCGCACTGTTCGTGGTTGACGTGATGAAGGAGCACATTGCTGTTGCCGAGGCTAACCGCCTGGGTATCCCCGTGTTCGGTATCGTGGACACCAACAGCGATCCCAACAACGTGGACTTCGTGATCCCCGCCAATGACGACGCCAGCAAGTCAATCGACATCATCCTGGCTACCGTTTGCGAGGCCATCAAGGAAGGACTCGAGGAGCGCAAGGTTGAGCAGATCGACAACAAGGACGCCGAGGGTGACGCCGAGGAGGTAAAGGACGCTCCCAAGCCCCGCCGTCAGCGTGTTCGTCGCGCCGCTCCCGCTGCCGACGAAGCCCCCAAGGCCGAAGAGGCTCCCAAGACCGAGGAATAATTCCAAACAATAACAACTAACAAGTTTTAGCAAAACAGAATTATGGCTGTAACCATCAATGACATCAAGAAACTGCGCGACATGACCGGCGCAGGCTTGAGCGACTGCAAGAAGGCGCTCATCGAGAGCGACAACGACATCACCAAGGCTATGGAGCTGATCCGCAAGCGCGGCCAGGCCATCGCCGCCAA
This sequence comes from uncultured Prevotellaceae bacterium, assembly GCA_900319525.1. Taxonomy (GTDB): domain Bacteria; phylum Bacteroidota; class Bacteroidia; order Bacteroidales; family Muribaculaceae; genus Sodaliphilus. The sequence goes on from ONOU01000020.1 coordinate 3,795, forward strand.
GCGTGAGGACCGTCAGGCAGCTCAGGGTATTGCTATCGGCAAGACCGACGGTAAGTTTGCTGCTATCATCGCTCTCAAGTGTGAGACCGACTTCGTTGCCAAGAATGAGAAGTTTGTCAACCTCGCCAAGGCTATCCTGGACCTCGCAATGGCCCAGAAGCCCGCAAACCTCGACGCGCTGAACGCCCTGGATATGGACGGCAAGCCCGTGAGCGAGCAGATTACCGCCCTGAGCGGTATCACCGGCGAGAAGATGGAACTGGGTGCCTATGAGTGCCTGGATGCCCCCTCGACCGTTGTTTACAACCACTTCAACGGCATGTTGTCGGCAGCTGTTGCCTTCAACCAGGAGAACGTTGCCGAGGATGTTGCCAAGGCTATCGCCATGCAGGTTGCATCGATGAACCCCATCAAGGCCACCCGCGATCAGATCTCTCAGGAGGTTATCGACGAGGAGCTGCGCATGGCCATCGACAAGACCAAGGCCGAGCAGGTAAGCAAGGCTGTTGAGAACGCCCTGAAGAAGGCCGGTTTCAACCCCTACTACTGCGCTACCGAGGAGCACCGCGACGAGGCTATCCGCAAGGGTTACATGACCGAGGAGCAGGTTGCTGAGGCCCTGAAGCTCATGGACGAGACCGCCAAGCAGAAGGAGGCCAACATGCCCGAGCAGATGATTCAGAACATTGCCCAGGGTCGCCTGAACAAGTTCTATCAGGACAACGTGCTCATGGAGCAGATCTATGAGGCTGGCGAGAACAAGGAGACTGTAGCACAGTTCCTGGCCGCTGCCAACAAGGATCTCAAGGCCATCGACCTGAAGCGTGTCAACCTGAACGTTGACTAATCTCCCCCGCTAGTCGAGAGAGACGACAACCCGATAACAGCGCCAGCGTCCCGGAATGGGACGTTGGCGCTCGGTTTTTCCACCAGCGGGCAAGAGAATCTAAATGATCTAGATAGCCTAGATGTTCTAGATGATCTAGACAATCTAGATAGGATTTATTATTTTTAGAAACTTTTATTGGGGAGATTGCATTGCCAGCTGGGAAAAATGTTGTAACTTTGCCGCGCTTTTTTAAACTTTTCCAGTGTGATGGGAAATTAAAGGAAGCGTTTTTATAAACCATTTACTTTAATTTTGAGTAACACAACCAATTAAAAATGAAGACTTTTCAATTGAACGCAGAGGCTCGTACCGACCTCGGCAAGAAGGCCGCTAAGGCCCTCCGCAAGGAGAACAAGATTCCCGTTGTCCTGAATGGTGGCAAGCTCGTTGACCTCGACAAGGACGGTAACTACAGCGGCAAGCTACTCGCTGGCGAGAAGGTGATTCCCATCGGCCGTGACGGCAAAGGCATCATCACCACCGATCTGGTAGTGAACTTCGCCGACGTACGCAAGCTCATCTACAGCACCGATGTTTATGTTATCGACTTGACCTATGATGGCCAGACCCGCAAGGCCGTCTTGAAGGACATCCAGTTCCATCCCGTGAGTGACGCTATTCTTCACATCGACCTGATGGAGGTTAACGACGAGAAGCCCGTCGTTGTTGAGATTCCTGTTCACCTCGAGGGTCACGCCGTCGGTGTTAAGGCTGGTGGTAAGCTCTACCTGAGCATGAAGAAGGTGAAGGTTAAAGGCCTGTACAAGGACATCCCCGAGACCATCCTGCTCAACGTGGACAACCTGGAGATTGGCAAGACCATCAAGGTTCGCGACTGCGAGTTCGAGAACTACGAGCTGGCTAGTGCCAAGGAACTCGTTATTGCCGGCGTTCGCGCCACCCGTAACTCTGCTGCTGCCGCCGCTACTGAGGATGGCGAGGCTGCTGAGGGCGAGGCTGCCGAGTAATGTGATAACAGCTGTCACACAGCACGACAAGCAACAAACCTATGAAGTATCTTATTGTTGGCTTGGGGAACATTGGTGCCGAGTACCAGGGAACCCGCCACAACATAGGGTTTACAATATTGGATGCACTCGCCGAGGCATCCAATATTGTTTTTAGCACCAGCCGTTATGGCGCAGTGGCCGAGATGCGTCTCAAGAACCAGCAGCTCGTGCTGCTCAAGCCATCAACCTACATGAACTTGAGCGGCGAGGCTGTGCGCTACTGGATGATCAAGGAGAAAATCGAACTGGACCACCTGCTGGTCATCGTCGATGACATCGCGCTGCCATTCGGGCACATACGCATCCGCCCCAAGGGCGCCGACGGCGGGCACAACGGCCTCAAGAGCATCAACAACCTGCTGGGCAGCCAGCAGTGGGCCCGATTGCGCTTTGGCGTGGGCAACGACTTTCCTCCTGGTGCCCAAGTCGATTATGTGCTCGGCTACCCCACTCCCGAGGAACTGGCCATCCTGCCCGAGCGGGCCAAGGTTGCCGTGGACGCGATCAAGGCCTTCTGCCTGTCGGGGGTAACCTTTGCAATGAACAACTATAACAACAAGTGAGCACATGAAGGAAGTGAGAATAGACAAGTGGCTGTGGGCAACACGCGTGTTCAAGACCCGCACCATCGCCACCACGGCATGCAAGCTGGGCCGTGTGACCATTGGCGGCATGACCGTGAAGCCGTCCCACGGCATCAAGGTGGGCGACCGCATCGACGTGCGCAAGCCGCCCGTCACCTACTCCTTTGAGGTCATCGCCCTGCTCAACAACCGCGTGGGCGCCAAGCTGGTGCCGCAATACCTCAAGAATGTGACCAGCGAGGACCAGTTGCGCCTGCTCGAGATGGTCAAGATCGACGGCTTTGTCAACCGCCAGCGCGGCATGGGCCGTCCCACCAAGAAGGAAGGCCGCGAGCTGCAAGACTTCACCGACGACGCTTTCTTCGGCTTTGACGACCCGTCGCCACTTGACGACGCGTTTGACTGGGACGACGAGGAGAACCCCTTGTGGACCCAGGACGACGAGCAACGCCTGAACGAGGAAATCGCCCGGCGCAACAAGCAGCAATAACGACTAGAAACCAGACTTGGGAGGAGTGCGGCGGCAGAAGTCGATGAACCGGCAATGCGTACAGGGAACCGACCCCTCGTCGGCTTGGTCAAACGGCATGCCATAAAGGGCGCCGATGACCTCTCCCATCCTCTCAACAAAGGCCCGGGCGACAGCGTCACCCATCGAGAAGAGATACTGTCTGGCAGCTTCACGGCTGCCAGGCGGTTTATATTTTACCCCGCTGTCATTCATTGACGCGATCTTGTAGATCACAGGGGCGACAGCATCGACATCACCGTTTTCCAGCAGATAGGCATAGCTGTAGAGGAACAGCTGCAGGATGGCCTTGCGGCGGCCATTGATGCCATAGTACCTGTTCTTTCCCTTGTCAAACAGGTCATCCAGCGACGAGAAACTCGTGGGGTCGCTGCCTGTCTTATAATCCACGATGCGCACCGTGCCGTCATTGAGGCGGTCGATGCGGTCAGGCGTATAAGTGAAATGCATCCGGGCATTACCGATGGCCATGTCGCGCAACTCATGGCGGCGCTCACACTCGAGAATCGTGAACGGGCCTCCATCATCTATGAGATCCAGGTCATGATTGAGCACAAAGTTGACATAACTCTTGATCGTGTCGATGAGCATGAAGGCTTCTCCACGCAGGGGGCGGGTGTCACCTTCAAGATCCTGCTCGCTCACGTGCAGATAGGTTTTCTTGATATTGCGGATGACAACATGCTCTAGCCTGTTCTTCTTGAACCACTCGATGTAGGGGCGGTCGATGAGGCCCTGACGGGCCCGCGTCTGCTCGCAATCATAGCAGTCCTTCAACGTGTCGTGAACAATGGTGCCAAAGGTGCCATAATCCATGAAGTCGCTCACGTCGTTGTCATCGTTCAGGCCCTGCATATACTGCATGTAGAACGACAACGGGCAATTGATGTACTTGTTGATGGCGCTGGCCGAGAGGAACCACTCGCTAGCATGAGGGCGATGCGACAGATAGCGGCTGCGCAGGTCGGCATAGCCCGCATTGGGTACCTCGACAGCGATGGGTGATGAAGTATTGACATCAGGGGTCATCTCGACGTGATGCAGCTGCTTGCCATAGATTTTCTCGAGCTGGGCGATGTAACGTGAAGGCTCGGACGATGCGGTCTTCTGGGCGCTGGAGTCATAGACCAGCGCGACCTTGGCAGCCCGGTTGAGCAAGCGGTAGAAGTTGTAGGCCACAATCGCCTCCTGCTGCTCGATGGTGGACATGCCATGGGCTCGGCGGATGTAGTTCGGGATAAACGAGGAGATACTGCGGCGACGCGGAAACACACGCTCATTCATCGACAAGATGACCAAGTACTTGAAATCGAGGCTGCGGGTCTCGAGCAAGCCCATGACCTGCAGGCCCTTCAATGGCTCGCCGGTAAAGGCCACAATGGCCGATGCCGACAGCCTGTCAATCAGGTAGAACACCGTGGAGTTATCCAGCGGTTGACGGCAAGCGCTCAGGGCGTGCTTGAGCTGGTTGAGCACATCGATATACATATCCAGGAATGCCTGCTGCAGCGGCATCTCGGCATCGGTGTCATCGTCGGCATCCTCACTGGCATCGGGGGCACCCGTTCCCGCATCCATCTTATCCATCAACAGGTTGCAGAAGGCCAACAGGTGATCCAGATAGCGTTGCCTCGACTCCTGCTCGCCACAGTCCTCATCGCTGTCCAGCGCAGGCACAAACAGGTCCTGGAATGGTGCGCCCTCAAACTCTGAAGCCGGCACCCTGAAACGGTTGGTACGCGCCAGTTGGGCGGTCAACGACAACGCCGCACTGGTGAAGTGGGTCTTGATGAGCGGATGGGAAAGGATATCATTCACGTCCTCGCGATAATAGGTCCACACACCGCCTTCCTTAGTCGCCTGATGTTGGAGCCTGGCCACCAAGTGCATGAGCGAAACGATGCCCGAGTTGCGCAGCGGGTATCCCAGGGTGACATTGAGTTTATCCACATCGTGGACCGAGTGCAGCAGCGGCACCAACAGGTTCTCGTCGGGCAAGACAATCGCGGTATCGATGTCATCGCCGGCAGCGTTGACTCCACGCATGGCCTTCACCAGGTCAAAGGCCTGCTTGGCTTGTCCCACTGTCGAGGCGACTGAGACGACAGTGACATCAGGGTCGGCTCCCTCATCGATCGGTTGTACTGCCCTGGCATTAAAGCGCTTGCAATAGCCATCGATGAGCAACGCGCCGGGATCGTGCGGTGCCTGGTCAAGCAAGCGCTGCACACCGGCGTCGTCCCACCAGTAGTCGGCTTGCCCGGCCTCGTTGAAACGGTCAAACAGTTTGACCTCGGCAACCGACAGCACACCAAACCCGACGAAAACCAAGCGGGCATGACGCGTCATGTCGATCGCACTCTCCACAGCCAGACGAAGCTGCCTTCCCGGCGATACCACTCCGCTGGATGTCAAGACCTTGTGATACTCTTCATAAATCGCGAGCAACGCGTTCCACAGGCTGATGAATTCCTGTTTCACAACACCATCGGCACTGGCCGTGTCGCCAGTGGCCCGATGCTGCCACAAGTCGGCATCGGCACTGGTGTCAAAGAAAGCGGTGAACAGGCTGTGGCCGAACACTTTCTCGACCGCCTCCTGCACCTCGGGGGTGAGATAGTTGCTGCCCAGGCTACCAAGGCTGTCCAAATTGCGGTATATCTCGCCCGCGTCGGCCATCGACCGGTCTATATCGTTAAAATCACTGATGATGAGTTGAGCCCAGTAGATAAATTTGTCAAATGACTGGGCGTGGTCGCCCATCACCTTGCTATAGGCGTCGTACAGGGCAAAGATCATCTCGATGTCAGTCGCCGTGACCGAGTGGGTCAACTCAGCAACCAGGTCGTTGATGGTAGTCACGCGTGGCAGCAGGTGAGGTCGGGCATCGCCTGCCGCGAGTTCTTGCTGCATGTAATGGGTAAAGAACTGCCCACTGCGACGGTTGGGAAATACAAAGCAATAGTCCTCAAGGCCTGTTGCCTCAAGGTAGTATCGAGCCACTTGCTGGAGAAAAGGGAGCATGGGATTTGGTGCGTTTAAAGTTCGTTGGGTTTATTTTCAGGTTATTTTCAGGTTATTTTCAGGTTATTTCCTGATGAGAATGGACAAGCGGATGGTAAGGTCAAACAAGATGAGCTTGGCTTGTCCGTTGCCGGCGATATCGGCACTGGCGCGCTCCAGCTCGCTGACGATGCCCTCGACGTTGCGCTCGTTGATAAACGGAGAGAAACGGGTCGAGAAGGCCGCCTCCTCGCGAGTGAGGTAATTGAGGGCTGGATTGTGCAGATTGTAGATGAAATTCTCACGCACCTGCCGCACGGCATAGTCGAGAAAACGGCGGGCCTTCTCACGCTTCATGTCGGCTATGGTTTCGCTCCACGACCTGAGCTTGGCCAGGTCATGCTGGTAAGAAAGACGCATCAGCTCGATGAAACGCTCACGAAACTCGTGAAATTCGCTACCGGTCTGCACCAGGCGTTCGGCCATAGTGACATTGCCGTCGGCAGGGGCAGCAATTGCAAGCGCATCCTGAGGATCCATGTCATAGCGGTCGGCCAGGTATTGAGCCACCATCGGGGTTGAAGGTTTGCGCAGCTCGATGCGCTGGCAACGTGACAGGATAGTGCCCAGGATGCCCTTCTCATTATCACTCACAAGAATGAACTTGCAGTCGTCATAAGGCTCCTCGATGAGCTTCAACAGCTTGTTGGCAGCCTCTTCTTTCAATTTCTCGGGCAGCCACATGATCAAGACCTTATACTTGGCCGTATAGGCGCTCAGGGTCATCTTGCGCATGATGCTGTCGGCCTCGCGCACAAAGATCTGAGGCTGGGCATTGTCGTTCTTCAACAGCCCGAGCCACGCCTGGTAATCCTCGACAGGATACTTGGTGACAAACTCGCGCCACTCGTCGATATAGTCGGCCGCATCACAGGGGCTGTTACTATCACCCTTACGGTTAGTAAAGGGATAGCTGAAGTGGGTATCAACCTGGTTAAATGACTGGTGCTGACGGCATAGCGGGCACACGCCACATGAGTCACCGTCCACATGGTTCTTGCAGTGCAGATATTGTGCGGCGGCCATCGCTAGGCCCAATTTGGGCACGCCCGGCTCACCATACAGCAGCAATGCGTGCGGCAGGCGGTCATCGTCTATCATGCGTCTGATCTGGTTTATCGCCTGCTCGTTACCTAAAACTTCGCTGAATTTCATGTCTCCTAGTCCTTTGTTTGGGAGTGTAAAGATACTACATTTTCTCCAACCACACTCACATCCAATCAAAAAATATCATAACTTTGCACATCGAGATGGCAGACAGGATGACACCAGAACAGCGGCACCGTTGCATGAGCCGCATCAGGGGACGCGACACCAAGCCCGAATTGGTGGTGCGGCGATGGCTGTGGCACCAGGGATTCCGATACAGGCTATATGTCAAATCTCTGCCGGGGCGTCCCGATATCGTGATGCGGAAGTGGCGGACCGTGATTTTTGTCAATGGCTGTTTCTGGCACGGTCACGAGTGCAACAAGCGCCAGCCATCAACTAACGCCCAGTTCTGGAAAGAGAAGATCGAGCGCAACCGCAAGCGTGACTCGCGCAACCAGGCGCTGCTGCAGGCGGCGGGATGGCATGTCATCGTCATCTGGGAATGCCAGTTGAGGCCTAAGTGCCGCATGCACACACTACGTGAACTGGACCTGACGCTGAGCCGTATCGTGCTGGAGCGCAACGGCGCCCCAACACCTTACCCCGATCTGGACGCGAGTCCTGCCGTTGCCGCCGAGGGCGACAGTCATCATCCTTGAGACGCAATAGTTTGCGACTCTACAAAAAATGCACTACCTTTGCCCTCCACATCAAGCACCGTGAGCCATGACATCAAACAATAAGGGCACATACCTGCAATCCTTGGGAACGCTGCAACTTGCGGCGGTCATTGCCGTGGTGCTGGGACACTTCTGGCTGGACGACTCTGTCTATATGAACAGTGTGGGGGTGAGCTTCTGCTTTGTCTATAGCGGCTATTTCACGGCCATGCGCCACAAGTTTGGACAGGGGTACGGACTAAGGGCGCACGCCGCATTCCTGCGTGACAAGCTGGCGAAGCTGTACCCGCTGCATGTGCTGGGCGTGGCGCTGGGTATCCTGGCGGGAATGCTGGCATGGGGTGGCATTGTGAGCCCCAAGGTGCTGCTCGCCCACCTCACGCTGACCAGCTCATGGATTCCCAATCCCGCCTATTACTTCGGTGCCAACCCCGTGGCCTGGTTTGTGTGCGACCTGTTTTTCCTGTACTTGATGGCGCCCATTGTGGTGCCCAATCTGCGGCGGCTCGCCCCAGGGTGGCAAGTCGCCCTGATAGCCGCACTGCTGATGCTGGAATTTATCGGTGGATACACTTCTAGTGCCGGCTCTGGCGCCCCGCTGCTCAACAATTACACGCTGTATCAGTTCCCGCCCATCCGCCTGCTGGATTTTGCCACTGGTGTGGTCATCTGCAATATTGGCGGCACATTGACATGGCGCCGCCTGCAGGAGCGCCTCACGTCCCTGGCAAGCTCAATTATCGAGGTGGTCGCCATTGTCCTCTTCTTGGTGCTGTACCGTGCGGGCAAGGACCTGATTCACGCCCATTGTTTCAGGGCCTTCTGCGCCTCGGCCCCAGCTATCGTGCTGTTTTTCACCTCATTCATCTTGACGAGTCGCCGCAGGGGTGTCGTGTCGCGACTGCTGTGCATCCAGCCGCTAACGGCATTGTCGAGGGTGAGCGCCGAGGTTTACCTGCTGCAATACGGTGTCTATTTCCTGATCGAGCACCTGTGTAAGCAGGTGGGATTGCATCAACAGCCGGTGCCCTACTTTGTGATCCAGATGGCTGGACTGCTGCTCACTGCATGGTTGGCACACCGCTACTATGTCTTGCCGATGGGAAGCCGCCTGCGCGGCAAACAGCGCATCAGAAGCAATTCCAGGGCGCCAAAAAATTAAATCGTTCCAAAAAACCGCACAAAGCGACAAACCGTAAGCTAAAACACAGAAAAAGTGCCATTTCACACATTTGCCCGCACCAAAACTTCGGTTTTCAAGCCAGCCCCAAAATACCCTGCAAAAGTCGCGACAAACGTTTTGATAAATCATCCCGAAAATATTTTGTCAATAATAAAATAATACCTAATTTTGAGCGCTCTTAAGCAACCATCTAATTGACAACATTAACATCTATTTATTCATATTTTTAAAACATTGTAAAACTAAAAAATGGAGATCAAAACGGCGATGGCCGGAACGCTTGAATCCGGCGACATTTTCATCCAGATTGCACCCAACGACAACGCTGGACTGCACATTGATCTTGACAGTACGGTAGCCTACCAGTTTGGCGACCAAATCAAGAAAGTAATCACCGAGACCCTGCAGGGACTGGGCATTGACCAAGCCGAGGTAAAAGCCACGGACAAGGGAGCCCTTGACTGCACCATCCGCGCCCGCGTGACGGCAGCTGCCGTTCGCGCTACCGGCAAAGACGTGTGGGCCGACTAATTAACACCGAAAAAAACCATCTAAAACGAGAAAATTGTTATGCAACGACTCAGAAGAACAATGATGTTTGTCCCTGGTAACAACCCGGGAATGATGGCCGACGCTCACATTTACAGTCCCGATTCAATCATGCTCGACCTCGAGGACTCTGTATCGATGGCCGAAAAGGACGCAGCGCGTCTGCTTGTTCACAATGCACTCAAGACCATCGACTACGGTAACACCGAGATGGTGGTACGTATCAACCCGTTGAACACCCCCTATGGCAAGAAGGATGTTGAGGCAGTGGTAAAGGCTGGCGTTCACGTCATCCGCATGCCCAAGACCGAGACCGCTGAGGAGGTGAAGGAACTTGAAGAAGAAATCATCAAGGTGGAGACCGAGCTGGGTTGCGTAGGCCGCACCCAAATCATGGCCGCTATCGAGAGCACGCTGGGCGCACTCAACGCCTATTCCATCGCTACCGCAAGCAAGCGCATGATGGGTATCGCCCTGGGTGCCGAGGACTATTGCGCTAACCTGAAGGCACAGCGCACAACGGGCGACTCGCCCTTCTTCGGCATGGAATTGCAAATGGCTCGTCAGTGCATCGTGACGGCTGCCCGTGCTGCCGGCATCGACGCCCTGGACACCGTATTCAGCAACCTCAACGATATGGACACCTTCCGTCGCGAAGTCGAGATGATCAAGGCTATGGGCTTTGACGGCAAGTCGATCATCAATCCCCGCCAAATCGAGGTCGTCAATGAGGTCTTCGCTCCCAAGGAGAAGGAAATCGAGAAGGCCAAGACCATCATCGCCGCTATCAAGGAAGCCGAGAAGCGTGGCAGTGGCGTTATCGCCGTTAACGGCAAGATGGTTGACCGTCCCGTGGTTATCAGAGCACAACGTACCATCGACCTGGCCATCGCGTCGGGCATCATGACAAAGGAGGACTTAGCATGAACAGTATCAAAGATAGAGCAGCCCAGATTGCAGAGGTTGCACAGCAGATGAATAAGGCAGTCTATAACGACTCCAATGTAAAGAAAGATCCGACTCCTCGTTTCGAGTTGCAGCGCAAGAACAACAAGGTGGTGACCCTTGAGGAAGCCATCAAGAAGAGCGGTCTCAAGGACGGCATGACCATCTCGTTCCACCACCACTTCCGCGGCGGTGACAAGGTGATCAACATGGTAGTGGCAAAGCTCGCCGAGATGGGTTTCAAGAACCTGACTCTGGCCTCGTCGAGCCTTATCGACGTGCATGAGCCCCTGATCGAGCACATCAAGAACGGCGTGATCACCCAGCTGCACACCAGCGGCCTGCGCGGTGCCCTCGCTACCGAGGTTTCGCACGGTCTGATGGAGAAGCCCGTCATCTTCCGCAGCCATGGCTCGCGTGGCTATGCCATCAAGAGCGGTGAGTTGCACATCGACGTCGCCTTCCTGGGCGCCTCGTCATGCGACCCCCTGGGCAACGCTGCCGGTTACTCGAACAGCGAGAACGCCAAGAGCATCTGCGGTTCTTTGGGTTATGCCCTGCCCGATGCCAAGTATGCCGACACGACCGTCATCCTCACCGACGACCTGGTTGATTATCCCAACCAGCACGGCTGCATCAGCGAGGCCGATGTGGACTATGTTGTCGTTGTTGACTCGGTAGGCGACTCGAGCAAGATTTCCTCGGGTGCCATCCGCGACACCAAGAATCCTCGCGACATCCTCCTGGCCAAGCAGGCTGCCAAGGTGGTCATGAACAGCGGTTACTTTGAGAACGGTTTCTCGCTGCAGACCGGTTCGGGCGGTGCTTCGCTCGCCGTGACCAAGTACCTGCGTCAAGGTATGATCGACAAGGGCATCAAGGCCAGCTTCGCCCTGGGCGGCATCACCAGCCACATGGTGAAACTGCATCAGGAGGGCCTGATCGGCCGTCTGATTGACGTTCAGTCGTTTGACAAGGTAGCTGCCGAGTCGTTGATGAACGACCCGATGCACAAGTGCGTTTCAGCCAACGAGTATGCCGCCATGCTGGAGCCGGGTTCTGCAACCCACTTCCTGGATGTCGTTATCCTGTCGGCACTGGAGGTTGACGTGAACTTCAATGTTAACGTGCTCGTGGGTAGCGACGGCATCATCCGTGGCGCTATCGGCGGTCACCCCGACACCGCTCAAGACAGCGCCCTGTCGGTTATCGTTTGCCCGCTGCTGCGTGGCCGCATCCCCTGCGTCGTTGACGAGGTAACTACCCTGATCACTCCGGGCAGCAATGTTGACGTTGTCGTTACCGAGTACGGTATCGCCGTTAACCCCAGCCGTCCCGAGATCAAGGAGCGTCTCGAGGCTGCCGGCCTGAAGATTGTGGACATCCACGATCTGGCTGCCAAGGCCCGCTCGATCATCGGCGATCCCGCTCCCCTGCCCTTCGGCGACAAGATTGTGGGCGTCGTTTTGAACCGCGACGGCTCGGTACAGGACGTTATCAAGAATATCGTGGACTAAACTGATTTAGCCCAAACTTTATAAAGCACTAGCGATGGAGATTACGCTCGACGCTCTACTGCAAAGCCGTGACAACCGTCACGCGCTGCAACAGCAGTTACTACTGCAACACCCCGGTCACACCCTCGTGTGCCTGACCGTGGTGATGCCAGGAAGCGTCAAGCGTAATCTCTACTCGGTGGTGACCGCACAGGCGGCACTCACAGCGCTGCTCGACCGACTGGGTGAGCACGTATGCGCAACGCGCGCACGGGATCTGGTAACCGGTTATGAGGCCTACCTCATCACCGACTTGCCGGCACTGGAGGCCAAACGTGTGACCTGTGAAATTGAAGACAGCCACCCGTTAGGGCGGCTGTTCGACATTGATGTCATGGGTGCCGATGGAGCCCCTATCAGCCGTCAGACGGTGGGTGGAGAGCCACGGCGTTGCCTGCTGTGTGAACACGAGTCACGCTGGTGCATGCGCAACCACAGCCACTCTCAGGAGGAGCTGATGGCACACATCCAACAAGTGGTTGAAGACTATGTACGATAGCAACTTTGAAATCTGCGACATGCCGCTCTCACTCAAGTCCAACCGGACTCGGGTGGAGCGTTTCCTTGCCGACAATGGCCTGCGTCTAGACGACGTGGACTACTATGCCGCCGCCACCGATGACGACGGCAACATCATTGCAGGTGGTGGGTTGCAGGGTAACGTGATCAAGTGCATAGCCGTGGGCGAGGCAGCCCGCGAGACGGGACTGAGCAACCGCCTCATCAGCCACCTCATCGGCATGGCTACCCGGGATGGCGCCGACACGGTCAAGGTCTATACCAAACCCGATAACAGCGCCATCTTTGAGAGCATGGGCTTCCGCATCATCGCCCAAGCCCCCAAAGCCATCCTGATGGAAAACGGTGTGAAAGGAATCAAGGCCTACACCGACTACCTGCATGACATGCGCGGTGACCGTCCTGACGGTGCCACCGCCATCGTGATGAACGCCAACCCGTTCACGCTGGGACACCGCTACCTCATCAACAATGCGGCCCGGGAAGCGACGACACTCTATGTCATCGCCGTGAGAGAAGACCGTTCGTCGTTCAGCTACCGGGAACGTCTGGCAATGATCCAGGCAGGTTGTGAAGAGCTGGACAACGTGGTGGTGATTGAAGGCAGTGACTATGCCATCAGCGAGTTGACCTTCCCCACCTACTTCCTCAAGCAGGTAACCGACGCTACCGACACCCACATCACGCTGGATCTGGACTTGTTTGCCCGTCACATCGCACCCGCTCTGGGTGTGACCACACGTTGTGTGGGCAGCGAGCCCATCGATGCTTTGACAGCCCGCTACAACGAGCTCATGCAGGAGCAGTTGCCACAACGCGGCATCAAGGTCAAGACCATTGAGCGCCTGGTACTTGACGGCAAGCCCGTGAGTGCCTCACGCATGCGCCAATGGCTGGCCGACGGCTCACTGAGTCAAGCCGCGGCACTGGTACCCCAGACAACCGACCCCTACCTCATCTCGCACCTGGCATGTGACGCCTTGCGCGCCGAGCTCAACACCACACCCAAGCCTGGCCTGGTGGACCGCAATGACAACGGTGCCCACCGCGACATGAACCTGGCCATGATGGACAGCAGCATCGACACGCTGCAACCGTTCTTCACGAGTCTGGCCCTGTATGGAAGCTCCTGTGGCGAGAACTTTGAGGTGCCTGACGCCCAAGAGGTGCGTCGCATCGGCATCGACGCCGAGGCCGCCATGCTCAACACCACTGGCGGAGTCAACACCCATCGCGGCGCTCTGTTCGCCATGGGACTGACCACGCTGGCTGCAGCGTGGTGCCAAGTGCGCGACGTGCTGGTGGGCAGCAAGCAGTTGCGTGAACTCATCATGCAGGTCGCTGGACAATTCGCTCCCACGGCGGGCACCCACGGCAATGAAGCCGTGAATGCGCACCGTGTGACTGGAGCCCTCGACCTGGCCAAGGGTGGCTACACACAACTGTTCAACAACTGGTTGCCCGCTTATCGCGATTACCTGGCCCAGGACGCCTCTACAGCCCGCCACCGCCTGCTGCTGCTCATCATGAGCCAGCTCGATGACACCAACGTCATCCACCGCGTGGGCTATGAGCAGGCACAACGCGTCAAGCAAGAAGCGCTGATGCTGCTCGACAATTACAGCACTGCCGGCATGGAGGCGATGAACCGCGACTACATCGCGCGCAATGTTTCCCCTGGCGGCAGCGCCGACATGGTGGCTCTCACCATTTTTATTCACTCGATATTGAATTAATAACCCTATATCAATTAACATCTAAATTTTATCATGGTAGAATTAATCAATCAAGGAGTTTACTTAATCAACGGTAACGAAATTCGCACTGATGCCACTGGTCTTCCCACGCCTGACGAGGCTCGTGAGAACACCATCACCTACGGCATCCTGCGTTCACATGACGTGGATGGCAGCAAGGGCAAGAAGATGCGCATCCGCTTTGACGCGATGATGTCGCACGACATCACCTACGTGGGCATTATCCAAACGGCCCGCGCCAGTGGTCTCGAGAAGTTCCCCCTGCCCTACGCTATGACCAACTGCCACAACTCGCTGTGCGCCGTGGGCGGCACCATCAACGAGGATGACCACGTGTTCGGTCTGTCGGCAGCCAAGAAGTATGGCGGCATCTACGTTCCCGCCAACCAGGCCGTTATCCACCAGTTTGCCCGCGAGGCAATGGTGAAGTGCGGTAACATGATTCTGGGTAGCGACAGCCACACCCGCTATGGTTCGCTCGGTAACATGGGCGTTGGCGAAGGTGGTGGTGAGCTCGTGAAGCAGCTGCTGCGCAACACTTGGGACATCAATGCCCCCGAGGTTGTCCTGGTATGGTTGGAAGGCGCTCCCCGCAAGGGTGTAGGTCCCCACGATGTTGCTATCTCGCTCGTTAAGGCTACCTTCGAGAGCGGCTTTGTTAAGAACAAGGTGCTCGAGTTTGCAGGCCCTGGCGTGAAGAACCTGCCCATCGACTTCCGTAACGGTATCGACATCATGACCACCGAGACCACCTGCTTGAGCTCAATCTGGGTTACCGACGACGAGGTGAAGCACCACTATGAGATTCACCAGCGTCCCGAGGACTTCAAGGTTCTGCAACCCGGTGAGGTGGCATACTATGACAGCATGATCAAGATTGACCTGAGCACTCAGGAGTGTATGATCGCTCTGCCTTACCACCCCAGCAACGCCTTCACTATCCACGAGCTGCAGGCCAATCCCACCGAGATCCTGCGCAAGGTCGAGGAGGATACCAAGAAGCGCTTCGGCGACAAGGTACAGTGCGACCTCGTTGACAAGGTGATGAAGGACGGCAAGGTACAGGCCGACCAGGGTATTATCGCTGGTTGCTCGGGCGGTACCTATGACAACCTGAGCGCTGCTGCCAGCATCATGCGCGGCAAGAGCATCGGTAACGACTACTTCACCATGAGCGCTTATCCCCAGTCGGTTCCCGTTTACATGGCAGCCGTACGCCAGCACATCGTCGAGGAGCTGCTCGAGACTGGTACGATCATCAAGCCCGCCTTCTGCGGTCCTTGCTTCGGTGCCGGCGACGTTCCCAGCAACAATGGTCTGTCAATCCGTCACACCACCCGCAACTTCCCCAACCGCGAGGGTTCCAAGCCCGGTCAGGGTCAGATCTCGCTGGTTGCCCTGATGGATGCCCGCTCAATCGCTGCTACCGCAGCTAACGGAGGCGTCATCACCGCTGCCACCGACGTTGACTACACCGACGACCACAAGCCCTACGAGTACGACGCCAAGATCTATGAGCGCCGCGTATATTACGGCTATGGCAAGGCTGAGGCCGACGTCGAGCTGCGCTATGGTCCCAACATCAAGGACTGGCCCAAGATGTATGCTATGGAGGACAACATGCTGCTCGAACTTGCAGCCGTTATCCATGACAGCGTAACCACCACCGACGAGTTGATCCCCAGCGGTGAGACCTCGAGCTACCGCTCCAACCCCCTGAAGCTCTCTGAGTTCGCCCTGTCACGCCGCGTGCCTGAGTACGTAGGCCTAAGCAAGCGCATCCAGGAGCAGGATCACGAGCGCCGCGACGGCAAGTGCCCGCAGCACGTAATCGACGCCCTGGCAAAGGTTGGCGCTAAGCCCGAGAACACCTCGTTTGGCTCTTGCGTATTTGCCCACAAGCCCGGTGACGGTTCTGCACGTGAGCAGGCCGCTTCTTGCCAGAAGGTGCTCGGTGGCGACGCCAACATCTGCTACGAGTACGCTACCAAGCGCTATCGCAGCAACTGTATCAACTGGGGTATCGTGCCCTTCACCATCGCTCCCGATGTTGAGTTCAACTACAACCCCGGTGACATGGTATTCGTTCCCGGCATCCGTGAGGCCATCATCAGCGGCAAGGAGGAAATTGATGCCAAGGTTATCGCTGCCGACGGCGTGCATGACCTGCACCTCTTCTTCCAGAACCTGACCCAAGACGAGCGCACCATCCTCGCCGAGGGCTGCCTGATGAACTTCTACGCTTCACAGAAGAAGTAATTTATTCTGGTTCCAGGCAAGGGCCTGGAACCAGAAGATTAGAGATTCTAGCTTGAACTCTTAAAAACAATAGAAACAACAATTATCAATCTTTTATAAACCAAACTGATTTAATTTATCAAGATGGAGAAAATTAAAATGACGACCCCCATCGTGGAGATGGACGGTGACGAGATGACCCGCATCCTGTGGAAGATGATCAAGGACGACCTTATCCTTCCGTTTGTTGATCTCAAGAGTGAGTACTATGACCTGGGTCTGGTAAAGCGCGACGAGACTGGTGACAAGATCACCGTCGAGGCTGCCGAGGCTACCAAGAAGTATGGTGTTGCCGTTAAGTGCGCCACCATCACCCCCAACCTGAAGCGTATGGACGAGTACAAGCTGCACGAGATGTGGAAGAGCCCCAACGGCACCATCCGTTCGATTCTCGACGGTACCGTATTCCGCGCTCCCATCACCATCCCCAGCATCCACCCCGTTGTAAAGAACTGGGAGAAGCCCATCACCATCGCTCGTCATGCTTATGGCGACGTTTACAAGAGTGTTGAGCTGCGTGCCGACGAGCCCGGTACCGCCAAGTTGGTCTTTGACGGCGTTAGCGGCAAGCACGAGGAGATCGTTATCCACGAGTTCAAGGGCGAGGGCGTCCTCCAGGGTATGCACAACCTGGACAAGTCCATCCGTTCGTTTGCTCACAGCTGCTTCAAGTATGCTATCGACACCAAGCAGGATCTGTGGTTCTCGACCAAGGACACCATCAGCAAGAAGTATGACGCTCAGTTCCGCATCATCTTTGAGGAGGTTTACGAGCAGAACTACAAGGCTGAGTTCGAGAAGCTGGGTCTGGAGTACTTCTACACCCTGATCGACGACGCTGTTGCTCGCGTGATCCGCAGCAAGGGTGGTTACATCTGGGCTTGCAAGAACTACGACGGCGACGTGATGAGCGACATGGTCAGCACCGCTTTCGGTTCACTGGCTATGATGACCAGTGTGCTGGTTAGCCCCGACGGCAACTACGAGTATGAGGCTGCTCACGGCACCGTGACCCGCCACTACTACAAGTACCTCAATGGCGAGGAGACCTCGACCAACCCCATGGCTACCATCTTTGCATGGAGCGGTGCCCTGCGCAAGCGCGGCGAGAAGGACGGTCTCAAGGACCTCATGAACTTCGGTGACCAGCTCGAGGCTGCTTGCTTCGACACCCTGAACGCCGGTATCGTGACCAAGGACCTCGTGAACCTGATGGAAGGTGTTGAGGCCAAGGCCGTGAACAGCGCCGACTTCATCAAGGCCATCCGCGCCAACCTCGAGAAGCGCCTGGGCTGCTAATCCCCTGACGTTTCCTTGACAATTTAGACGAGAGAGCCCCACGCCCGTGAGGCCCTCTCGCTTTTTCTTGTCAAACCTAATGATTTCATTATATCGCCATTCCACAGCGCCTTGAAGAACTCCAGCACAGGCCACACCTCTACTCGATTGATTACACGACAGGCTGCATCGAGCAAAATGATGATATTCCGAGCTGCTGGATGCCCCTCGGCAAAGGCCCTCAGACCTTTTATGTGACAAGGCTGGACTTCATTTGATGATTTAACTTCTATAGCTTCTTCGGCATCACCGTACACTACATCCACTTCATAGCCTGAGGCCGTGCGCCAATAGCTCAACTGCTTGCGTTGACGAGTGTAGGACACATAGGCGAAAAGTTCCTGCACAATCAAGTGCTCTAACGCATGGCCTAAGTCTGCCGATCCTGGCTCCAATTGCCTTAGGTTACACAGATAATTGACAATTCCCTTATCAAAAAAACAAAACCCACCGAAAAACTGACAATAACAATAATTCCCTCAAAAACGGGGAAATAATGAGAAAAAAATCTATAACTTTGCAGTAAAAAGGCAGACTATGATCAAAGACAAGAAAAAGGGGCTTGTGCTCAACGAGGGATACAACGACTTCAAACTTGGGAGCAATGTGTCGGAATATCTGGACAGGCCGCACTCATTGCGGCATTTTGAGCCGACTTTCCTTAGCGACACCTACCATTTTGATGACGAAGATATCGACTTGTGGTGTAACGAGGATGGCACCATCTACACCATCCGCTGTCTATCGTCATGCACCTATAACGGAATTGAGCTCATCGGGATGGCTTATGACGATTTCACGAAGTTGATGCAAGTTGATAGCCCTGACGAAGTGGATGCCCTCTACATGATGGATGCCAATGGCAAGGGCCATAGCGAGGATGTCACTGGCTTCTACAGTCTGGGGCTAAAAGTGTGGTTTGATAATCAAAAAAACAGCATCTACGTGGATGACATTTCTGGACCCATTGTGAACGTATTTATCGTCAGTTCATTTGATGAATGAGAACCGCTATTGTGTTCACGGTGCAATCCACAAGTATTCTATCTGGTTTATCGCTATCGCATACAACGGGATTAACGAGGCCCGTCATCATCTCCAAGGCTCACGCTGCCATCACAAACTGACCCTTGTCACCCAGAAAGATAATTCAAAAAGGAAAAAACTAACACTAAGAGTTGTTTCTGCACATTTTTTTATACATTTGCAGTGGAATAACCAATACCAATAGTATTATGTAACTTTAAAAAATGACTGTTTTATGAAAAGATTGATTACACTGATTACACTTGTGGCAGCATTGATGCTGCCAGGTATAGCCAGCGCTCAACGCATGCCCGTCAAGAGCGGCATGAGGTTGTCGCAGTTCAAGGCTCCCGCAGCCGCTCCCGCACGTGTCGAGGAAGAACCCATTATGGAAGCACCCGAGGGTACCTTGTATGACAACATGTATGCCTCGTCGTATGCTTACGGCCTGGGCTGGGGCGACATCTACATCCAGAATGTGGATGGCGGCATCGGCAAGGTGGTCGAAGGCACCGACGGCAACCTGTACATCTACAATCCCATCTCACAGGGCTACATCTGGTTCTCCATCCTGCCCTGGATCAAGGCTGAGCCGGCAGGCGACGGCAAGTATGTCGCAAAACTGCCTCAACTCTACATCATCGACGTGGGCGACCCGTACTATGCCTACTGCATGCACTATGACGAGGATGAGGGTATGCCCGTTGTAGAGGAGGAAGGTGAAATCGAGTTCACTTGGGAAAACGGTGTGCTCACCCAGCTGGGCGACAAGTTCATCGGCCTGTGTGACGCCACGGCCGACTGGTTCTACATGGCCGACCAGCACATCGTCTATAAGCCCCAAACCGATGAGCCCATCACGCTATCAGACAGCGAGTACTACATGCAGTCCTACACGATGACCTACCTGTCTGATCCCACCGACCTGACCCAGACCAAGGAACGCATCGTCGATGTTGTAATTGATGGCGAAGACATCTACCTGGGTTACCTCAACAACAACAATCCCGATGCATTCATCAAGGGTAAACTGGTTGACGGCAAGGCCACCTTCCCCACCCGCCAGTACCTGGGCGTTGACGCCTACTACAACGGACACATCTACGTGCTCACGGCAGATGCCTTTGTGGACAGCGAGACCTATAGCAGCCCCGTGTTCAATTACAACCTGAACGACGAGATTGTCTTTAATGTTGATGAAGAGGCCCAGAACCTCGTAGCCGAGTGGCCTGCATCCATGGTCACCAATGTCGGCCCCAGCACGCTGTCTATCATCAACGACTATGTCGCTCCTGGACTCGTTGCATTTGAGGAGTATCCTGGCGTTCCCGCCACGCCCCTCCTCAGTGCCGATGATATCACAGTCAACACTACCGCTGGCTGGATGGCGCTGCGCTTCACCATCCCCACCGTTGACGTTGACGGCTTCAAGCTCAACGAGAACAAGTTGTATTACAACATCATCCTCGACGATGAGGTATTCACCTTTGACCCTGAGCTCTACATCGGCCTGCCGGCTCCGATGACCGACATTCCCTACAACTTTGAGGACAATGTCAACTTTGACATCTACATCAGCGGCAACGGTGTCCACACGGTTTATCTCTACACCACCAACTTTGAGATGGTAGGCGTTCAGAGCATCTACACCGCCGGCGGTGAGGTGAACCGTTCAGACATTGCCTATGTTGCCAACCCGATCCCCTCGGGCATCAACGAGGTGGGCACCGGCGCACAGGTTGTTGATACCCGCTACTATGACCTGACCGGCCGCGAGCTGCCCGCAGCTCCCTCAACAGGCCTCTACCTGCAGCGTGCCACCTACAGCGATGGCACCACCGCAACCATCAAGGTAGTGAAATAATCCATCACAGCAATTTGACACCAACAAGGGGCTGCGGCACGCGATGTTGTGCCGCAGCCCTTGATAATGCCCTTGCTGCCCGATGATGGCTTTTTCTCATGAGCACATCAATAGGGAAAAGAAAATTCATTATCTTTGCATGATTAAACATGGAGGGACAGCATTATGATCAGTTATTGGAAATGCAAAGATGGATTCGACAAGATAAATCAGTGGAAGTCGGGATGCTGGATTAAGGTGACCCACCCGACGGCCGAGGACCTCGCGGTACTCAAGGAACGATTTGCGGTCCCTGACTTCACTCACGATGCCAAAGACATCGAGGAGCGCCCGCGCGTTGACTATGAGGACAACTGGATGATTGTGTTCGTGCGCATCCCCGGCAAGAGCATCGACGAGGACGGAGACACGGTGTTCTCGACCGCCCCGATGGCCATCCTGATTCGGGATGATGTCTTCATCACGGTCAACTACTTTGACAATGAGGTCCTTGACGACTTCATCATCTGGAGTCAACGTCGCCACCTCAACTCGTGCAAGGGCTATGACCTGCTGTTGTCGCTGATGCTGTCCTCGTCGGTATGGTACTCAAAATACCTCAAGCAGATGAATGCGATGATGAATGCCGCCGAGCAGCGACTTGAACAAAAGATGGATAACGATGAACTGATGCGCACGATGGGCTTGGGCAAGTTCCTGATTTACTTCATCACGTCGCTCAAGGGCAACATGACGGTGCTGGCACGGTTAAAGAAGCGCTTGCGCACCATGCCCCATGACCAGGATCTGCTCGATGATGTCGAGATCGAGACCCAGCAGGCACTGGACACCGCCAGCATCTACAACGACATCCTGGACCGACAGCAGGAGGCCTACTCATCGGTCATCGGCAACAACCTGAACCGCATCATGAAGACCCTCACGGTTGTCACCATCCTACTGATGATACCCACAGTCATCGCCGGTTATTACGGCATGAACGTGCCCAACGGCATGGAGTCATGGCCCTGGGGATTTCCGTTTGCCATCGCTGTCTCGATCTTGCTCATCGGGCTGGGCTACGCCTTCATCCGCCACAGCAAGTTTTTCAAGTAAACCGACGGTCATATACCACAAAACAGGCTGTGTCATAATTCCAGATCACATTTTAAATCGGCCTAACGGCCGAGAACCTTTAGATCGGCGAAGCCAAATTAAACAAATTTTGTTTAATTTCTCCGTGCGCAGCACGGATATTATCTTTTGCGATCGAATTATGACACAGCCTCTTTTGCCTGATGTGATTTCTTGTTTACTTCAGGGCAAAGGCGGCACCGCCAACGCCCACCAGCTGCTGATAGGCCAGCACGCCGGGCTGCGACAGTTCCACGCGGGTGTAGCTGCCGTCACGGGTGATGACATCAACATGCGTGTCGTCAACAAAGGTGAAGAGCTTCATTTCCTGACCATTGTTCTCGAGCGACCACGAGTTGTCCTCGGCATTGAAGTTGAAACGGGTTACCTGCTGGGTTGACATGTTGGTGATGGTGTAACCAGCCTGGCTGCGCGCAACGAGATACTTCGCATCCTTGCCGTCAATCACCTTGACATCGTTAGCTGCCAGTGCCGGGTTCTCGCCCGACCAGAACTCAATCGAGTTCAAAATGAAGAGGTCGGCCGCAAAGCACAGCTCATAGACCGGCAGAATCCACATGGCAACAAACACGATCTCGTTGACAAACTTGTCACCCACATGCTCGTTCCATGTCTTCACCTTGTTGAACAAGGCAAAACTTCCTATACAGGACTGCATCATCATGGATGCCGACAATGCCACAACGGTGGCTACGATTAAATGTTTCTTTCTCATAATACCAAATACTATTATAAATCAATTGTTTTGCTATCGCTTGTAATTCTTCTTGTAATGCTCGTAGCAATTGAGCACCTTCACGACATAGTCCACGGGCTCGGAACCACGGCAATATCCGTTGGAGCACACCGAGTCGTTGTAGTACTCGGGATCCATCTTCCACAACATCGCCTGCTCGACATTCTCGCTCCACACGCGGGGATTGAGTTCATGCTTGCGCGCCAGCGCGATGGCATCGGTCACGTGACCCGATCCGGCATTGTAGGCGGCCAGGACAAACTTGATGCGGTCGCCAGCACCGGTGCGGCCGCGCATGATGCCATCCAGTTCCTTCAATATCTTGGATGCCACGCGGACGCTCACCTCAGGGTTGGCCAGGTCCTTCTCGTCCACGCCAAATGAGCGGGCCGTCTTGGGCATCACCTGCATGAGGCCCCGCGCACCCATCCATGAGGTCGCATTGGGGTCAAATCCAGATTCAGAATAGGCGATTGCTGCCAACAGTCTCCAGTCCCACCCCATCTCCTTGGCATACTGCTTGAAGACGTTATCATAGGGGGATATTCCTCCCGGCGGCGTCACGGCAAAGGTATCCACCTTGACCGAGTCAGGCTTGGGACCACGATTCATCTCGAAGTAGTGCTTCAAGGCCTGCTTGGAGTATTCCTGGGCGTTGCTGCTGGCAGCCCACAGGTTGATGCTGTCGGCCAGCCACTGGTTGCGGCGAGATACAGCCCATGATGAATGCTGGGCAAATCCCACCCTGAGCTGGATGTTGATACTGTCATAGTAGGCGAGGTTCATCTGGGCGATATCGCTGTCCACGATGGTGAACGGGATCTTGCGCTGCGACACGCGTTGTATCAATTCGGTAGGCAAGGCCTCCTCGCCCTCGA
Source organism: uncultured Prevotellaceae bacterium (assembly GCA_900319525.1). Classification (GTDB taxonomy): domain Bacteria; phylum Bacteroidota; class Bacteroidia; order Bacteroidales; family Muribaculaceae; genus Sodaliphilus. Next base: position 27,425 of record ONOU01000020.1, read on the forward strand.
CCGTGTGGATGTTGATTCCGCCTCCCACCTCGTTGTCGAGGTTGCGCAGGCGGGACTCATATTTTGAGCCTTTCTCGACATACACGTCGCTGCCGATGAGCTGTGTCACGTCATGGATGACGCCTGCGCCGCTGTGCTGAACCAGCACCTGATAGGTCTCGTTGACAGCCCCGCAATGCAGCACCCGGGACTTATACTCGGCAGTGACTGGAATCTCACAGGCCAGCACGTCCACGGCACGCTTGTCCAGCATCTTGATCAGGTCACGCATGCTGCGTGCCACCTTAAAGCGCAACGCGATGTGGTAATAGCGGGCAAAGTCACAGATGCGGTCATAGTCATAGCCCATGGTGTCGCCCTTGAGGATAAAGAAGCCCGTCGGGCTATACAGCGTGCCCACGGTGAGCGTGTCGGGCAAGCGGTGTTCGACAACAGGCTGCCCTTTCTTTCCTCCGCACGACATCACGGCCATGAGCAGCACAGCCAGCAGCAATGAGGGGACAATGCCACGCATGATTACACGAGATTGGGAACGACAAGCAACAGGTAGATCAGCACTGCAGGGGCCACCAGCAACAGGCTGTCGATGCGGTCCAGGATGCCTCCATGACCCGGCAGAATGTTGCCCGAGTCCTTGACGCCGACGGTGCGCTTGATGAGCGACTCGACCAGATCGCCAAACGTGGCAAACACTGCCACAACCACACTCAGGCCCACCCACGTTGTGAGATCGGGCACCTGGAAGAACTCATTAAACCAGTAATGGGTAGCATAGGCGCCGGCGATGCAGGCGGCAACGCCGCCCACGACACCCTCCCACGATTTCTTGGGAGAGATGCGCTCAAACAGGCGGTGCCTGCCCAGCAGCATCCCCACACAGTAGGCACCTGTGTCATAGAGCCATATAAAGATGAACATGCCCAGCAGCAGGCGGGGCGCAGTAATGCTCACGATGCCGTTGAGCATCGACACGGGCAGTGCCACATAGCCTAGCGCAAAAAACGAGCGTTCCAGGCTGTGGACAGCGTTCTGACGCGGCCTGTACAACTGCACGATGGTTCGCCCGATCAGGTAGGCGGCGATGGGCAACAGCCACAACGAGCGCGACTGCGCCGTCTGTCCCTCATAGTGGAGATAGAACGCCACAAAGAGCCCGATGCCCCCCAGCATATCGATGATGTTCACCAGCCACGACTGGGTCGCGTCATCCTTGGCCATTGTAATCATCTCACCGATGCCCAGCACAATCAATAGCGGGAACACCAGCATGTACATCACCGGCGAATTGTCGAGCAGCATGATCGCCCCGACAATCAACGCAATATAGATGACGCCCGAGAGGACGCGTTTAATCAAGTTCATCATGTTATATCTCTCGTTATCTTATTTGGCGCAAATTTACAATTTTCCCGCGACATAGACAATAACCATGCGGGCTGATGCTAAAAAAAGTCCTTCCACACACTTCGGCTGGAAGGACGTTCTTTACCTTGTTAGGGGAGAGGACGATTATTTTGCCTTTAATTCAAAATCATCGATTCTAACCCTCTCGGCAACTCGACATTGTACTGATAGGCGCGCGCAAACTGCTTGAGGAACTCAACGGTTGCCTTCTTTGGGCCTGTTACTGATGTCATCATGTCGCTTTTTTGCTTAGTAGAAGTAGTCGTTTTGTGCATAGGCAATCCTGTTTAAAATTCTTACACTATCATAACGCACACTATGCACATAATATTATATCGACTGCTCAATTTAAGATATTTTTTCATTTGTGTTACAATTCATCCCAAACGCCTATGGCTCATCACACAATGTCTGCAAGCCTTGTCTTGACCGTATTCAGTAATCCTAATACAACACGATGCTGTTTCACTATTCACACCCGAAGCATCAAATCCGCTCAGCGGATTACATTTCTCTAGGTCATGAATGACGAAACAGCACCGTGGTGCTAGGCGTTGCAATACCAAGCTTAAAGCTTGATCGGCAGATGCTTAGTCGGTCAAGCGGTCGAGAACGGTCTTCACCAGATCCTCGACAGCGGTCTTGTAGTTGGGATTGACGTCGGTAGCCACGCGGTTGGCGATAATCGAGCAGACGGTCATCGCGCGGTGACCCAGCATCAAGGCAAGGCCCTGCAGGGCGCTGCTCTCCATCTCATAGTTGGTGATGCGGCCGCCATTGTATTCAAATTTCTCAATTCGGCTATTGAGCTCGGGCTCAGCCAGATCGAGACGCACGCGACGTCCTTGAGGTCCATAGAAACCTACTGCCGAGATGGTATAGCCGCGCACCATGTCGTCACGTCCGATTTTCTCGACCAGCCAGGGATCGGCATCCACGACATAGGGTTTGGCAAACAGTTCGTTCCACTTCACGAACTCGCAGAACTTCTTTTCAAAATCCAGGTCAGCGACACGGTTACGGTCGGCATAGAAATTGATCACGCCATCAAAGCCGATAGCCTTGGAGGCGATGACCGGTGTGCCCACGGGAACGTAGGGCTGCAAGCCGCCGGAGGTGCCGATGCGCACGATGTTGAGGGTGCGGTGCTCGGCGCGAGGGGTGCGTGTCTCAAAGTCGATGTTGGCCAGTCCGTCGAGCTCGGTCATCACGATATCTATATTGTCGGGGCCAATGCCGTGAGAGAGCGCCATGATGGGTTTGCCGTGATAGGTGCCGCCGATGCCGTGGAACTCACGGCTCGAGGTTTCCCAGTCCTGGGTGTCGAAGTGGGATGCGATCATGGTCACACGGCCAGGATCACCACACACGATAATGTTGTCGGTCAACTGTTCGGGTTTCACATGGATGTGGAATGCCGAGCCATCATCATTGATGATAAACTCAGAATCGGGTATTCTGCTAGTATTCATATCGTTGTGCTTTTATTATCAATCAGTTTTTAACAGAAATAGAAAATTCAAAGGTACTGCAAGATTTCGACGTGTCAAAATGCTGCGGCTTAAAAAAGATTAAAAACAATCTATATCAGCGTGTAGCGGCAACCCGGCAGGGTGGCAATGACGTTCTTGCAGTCGAGTTCGACGAGGATGCTCATGAGTTTATAGACCGGTGTGTGCAACACATCGGCAAGCATGTTGAGATGGATTTCACCATGGTTGCGGATGACGTCGACCACGGCCTGCTCCTCCTGGGTCAGCTCGGGGAACAATTCGAGCTGCTGGGGAGCTGGCTGCGCCGACTCCCATCGCATCGCCGCCATCAGGTCATCGGCACCGGTGATAAGGGCGGCCTTGTTGGTGGCAATGAGCTTGTTGCAGCCCGCCGAGAACTCGTCGCCGCAACGCCCGGGCACCGCCATCACGTCACGATTATAGCTCATGGCTAGCGACGCCGTGACCAGCGCCCCACCCGTTCCTGCCGACTCGACAATCACCGTGCAATCGCTCAGCGCGGCCACAATGCGGTTACGGGCCAGGAAATTACTCTTCTGCACCGCGTCCTGGCTGGTATAGTCGGTCATGAGCATGCCGCCGTGGCGGGCGATGGCTATGGCATCGTCACGGTGCTGGGCAGGATAGATGCGGTTGAGCCCTCGGGGCAACACCGCAACGGTGGCCACGCCATGCTTGAGGGCAGCACGATGGGCGGCGATGTCGATGCCGTAGGCCAATCCGCTCACCACGACCAGATCAGGCACACGCTGCGCCAGATCCCCGATAAGCGATTCGCAGAACTTGATGCCGTACTGCGTCGCATGACGCGTGCCCACGATGCTGACCACATGGGCGCTCTCCAGGTCACAATGCCCCAGGCTATAGAACATGGCTGGCGCGTCGGCAGCCTCGAGCAGACGGTGGGGATAGGCTTCTTCGGTGAAATAGGTGGCCGCAATGCCGTGCTCGCTCACAAAGGCCATTTCCCTCACGGCACGTTGCAGGCACTCGTCACGATAGGTGTCGCCATAGATCTTGCTGCGGCCACGGGTGAGGGAACGCAGGTCTTTCTCCTTCATGGTGAAAAAGCGCTCCTCGCTGCCCACTACATCGAGCAGCTTGCGTGCCAGATCCACACCCATGCCTTGAAGGCTGGCAAAGGCCAAACGGTAAATCATCGGCGTATATTCCATAGCTGCCATCGTTTCAATTCAGGTATTTGGCGATGCGCTCGGCCAGCTCATCACCGCGGTTGATGCGTCCGTCCTTGTCCATGCACACGATGGTGACCACCGCACTCACGACCTTTTCCCCACCTTCTTTCCTGAAGATGTCCTGGTAAAAGATGAAGCGCGGTCCCTTGCGTTCAATCCACAACCGGCTCAACATCACGTCGCCACTGCGCAGCGGCGTGTAGTAATCGATTTCCATGCGGCGCACCACGGGAATCAGCCCCTCACTGGTCAAGCTGCCAAAGGGGATTCCCTCCCGCTTGACAAACGCGTGCCGCGAGTGCTCCAGATAGTGCAGATACACGGCATTATTGACGATGCCCTCGCTGTCGAGCTCATAGTCGCGCACCGCTATCTCGAGCGTGAAGATGTATTTGTCCTGGTCCATCTCAACATGATTGTTTACGAGCAGCAAAGATAATGAAAAAGCCCCAAATAATCACATTGGGGCCATAAGTCTTTAGATTTACTGACAAAACCAGGAGCTGCGCCACAGCTTCCAGGTCCTTTTTCGTACTATCACTATTTATTGACCGTCGCCATTGAGCAGCATGTCTATCAGAGTAGTCACATCAGTGATATCTATCATTCCATCGTCATTGACATCGCCAGGCTTGGATTCGGGAATGGGCATGATGTTTTCAAATAGGCCCCAATACTCATCCTGGCAATAGGCCCTCATGGACTGTGCAGGCACATACAGCGTCCCATGCTTGTAGGTGGCTTTGTTGAAACAATGCTTTGATGCTATCACAGGAGGCACCGTAGCCATGCACGTCACCTCATTGATGATGTTGCTGTTGGTATTGTACTCCCAATCGAACAAATAAGAGTTGGTGTCGAACGCATAGTTCTTGATTGAAGTCACATTAGGTCCAATCTTGAGAGATTTAAGATTATAACAACCGAAGAATGCGCCTTCGCCCACCGTCGTAACCTGATCGGGAATCACGACACTGGTAATCGTATTGATTTTATAGAATGTGAAGTCATGAATATCGGTGATTGCCTGCGGGACAACCAAGTTTACCATGTCCTGGTCACTCTCCATGCCATGAGTGCCGACTTCAACTTCAGGATAGGGATCCATCAGTCCAAAACATCCATCGACAACAAAATTGATCCTGCACCAGGCTTCCAGGTCTCGCACAATGATTCTGTTAAAGAAGGCATCCAAAAAGGCATCCCAGTACAGATCGGTAATCGTTGGAGGAATGGTTACAGTCATCAACTGTGTGCACTTGAAAAAAGCGTCCCCAATCTCTGTAACCGTATAGTTCACGCCATCATGAACAACACTGTCAGGAATGAAAACATTGCCGCGGTAAGTCCCTTCTCCGCCATTCCCCGAGACGACAGCGACCCTGGAGGAATCAATGATCGAATAATAGATGCCGTCTAGCTCAAAATCATAGGCAGACGCAGTAAATGGCACCAACGAAGTGAGCATCACGGCCAACCACAGTACACTTAAACTCTTTTTCATCTTTTTATCGTTTTATTGTTTTACTTTATATGCCCTATTCATGGGAGGCATTTTCATTGACGTGGACAAAGTTAAAGTTTCTCACAACAAGAAGCGCAATAAAAAGATGAATTTTCACGGCTTGCCCGAGATTTTTGGGGAAAAGTGTCTAAAATTTTGACACATGTAGCGTTTGCCTTAGTGTGCCAAACAAGCTTAACCATTGACATCAATCACAAAGTTCCTCTTCGAGGCACTTGCCGTATTTTGCTCTAGGACCAAGCCGCGAACCACTTCGAGGTTCTTGCATGGTCTTACTCGTTGAAATCGGTTCTTCGAACCGATAACATATTCAATAGTATTAAGGACGGAAATAAATCATTTAAAAATGAAGCCTGCCCGCGGGCTGAGCATGTCAGCAGGCGGGCAGGCAGATATTGTTGATCGGCCTCAGATTACTTGAGCCAGTCCTGTACCTTGTCGTTGGGGACCATGCGCTCCTCGAACACGTAAGCGCCAGTCTTCTCGGAGCGGACCATCTTGATCACCTTGCTCCATGAGCGTCCTTCACCAGTTTGAAGGGTTGCAACTACTTTCTTTGCCATACTGTTATATAGTCGTTTAAAGGGTTGTTATTACTTGATCTCCTTGTGAACGGTCATGCGTTTCAGATAGGGGTTGTATTTCTTGAGCTCTAAACGCTCGGTGGTGTTCTTGCGGTTCTTGGTCGTGATGTAACGGCTGATGCCGGGAACGCCAGTACCCTTCTGCTCGGTGCACTCGAGAATCACTTGCACGCGGTCGCCTTTTGCTTTCTTTGCCATAGTACGTTACTCCTTTCTTACTTGTTGATAACTTGGATTTCGGTGAGGTTTCCTTCCTCGGCAGCCTTCTTCAGGGCAGCATCGAGACCCATCTTGTTAATGTTGCGCAAGCCCGAGGCCGACACGGTCAGGCGAATCCACTGTCCCTGCTCGGGCCAGAAGAACTTGCGGTTGAAGACGTTAACGTTGAATTTGCGTTTCGTCCTGCGCTTGGAGTGCGACACGTTGTTGCCCGTGATCGCCTTCTTTCCGGTGATTTGACAAACTTTAGACATAGTTTCTAATTTTGTTTAGTTATTGTTCTTGTTTTACATTCTCTCGTTGTGGTCTCGCGCGCTACATGCCTGCCTGTACACAGAAAAACACAGGCGCAGCACAATAAACCGGGTGTGGACATCCAATCGTGGAGAGGGCGCTCATCCCTACCGGTGTGAGAAGTCCACCGGCATCAGGGGGTTGAACAACAATCGGGTGTCTCGCTCGTTTAATATCGTCCTACGCTTGACTGCCAGGCACTTAGCATCATAGCCTCGACATCGAAGTTTCAACGATCAAGTGTCACACTCTTGACTTGACTAACGCATGAGCATCATCGCCAGCAAGACATGTGCCGCGAAATCGGCTGCAAAGATACAACCGATTTTTGAACTACACAACACATTTACAACACTTTTCTTGATTTTTTTATCCAATACCACTGCGACATGGCGAAAGGGGGTTGCCTCACTCACGGGCTGTGAGCATGTGGTCGATGAGCAACGTGACGTCACTGATGCCCACGATGCCGTCCTCATTCGCGTCGGCATAGGGGGGCATGCCCACCTCTTCCTCCTCATCATCGTCGATGTTGTTGAGCAAGAGGTCAATAAGACTTGTCACGTCGGCGATGTCAATCCGGCCGTCACCATTCACGTCTCCGGTTTCGGGCATATAGGCCGTTCCTTCAAGTTCTACAGTCACTGGGTGGGCCTTTTCACCGGTCAAGATGATTTGGGCGGTGTGGATACCCACGGTCAAGGGACGATAGCGCACAGTGAGCACCAGCGAATCCGCCTTGTTGCACATGGTAACCCCCATCAGCCTGAAGTCGCTGTCGCCCTGCAGCGTGGCAGCGATCTTTGGATTCAGGAAGACGGGGTCAAAGGGGTTATAGGGCGCCACCGCAAGCCAGCCGTCAAATTCGCTGCGATGAACGACAAGTGTCTTGTACACAGGACACATCACTGCGGTTTCAAAAGTCATCATCTTCTCATCAGGGATAAGAAATGCCGACGTCTTGATGCCATTGCCTCTTAATGTCACCTTCGCGTCTTGGGCTCCAGGACTGGAGAGGACAAGGGTGGCCCACCTCGGTCCCTCGTTCATGGGGAAGAAACTGATGACAACCTCGGCCCCCTCAGCGGCCTGCTCAGGCGTGATGGTCTTTGAACTCTTGATCACGTAGTCGATGGACGAGGCGCCCTGAAGCGTCAGGCTGATGTCATCGGTCAGATCAACGCCTGTCACTACCAGCGTCCTATACTCGTTATAGCCATTATACCCGTCACCGAAGTCCAGAGACGTGGTGCTGACAATAATTTGGGGCGCACCTTGAGCTACTATTGCCAAGGCCGCACAGATGTTTAATACTGCAAGTAATACGATTTTCCTCATAATTAATAAGATTTAAATGAATAGCTGATTTTTAGAGCTGTTAAGGGGAACACTTCCTCAATTAATATCACAAATTTCGCAAGAAATCTCCAACTGTCCAAATTCAATGAGCCATATTATTCGTGAAAACCAAATATTTACTGTTTTTTGTAAAACACGGAGATGATAACCACTCACTCAAACGAACCTCACGCCATGCCGTCAACTATTGCCTTCCACATCACCCGCTATGGAATAAAAACGGGGCGCATTGGCATGTTTGTTTGTTAATGCGTCCCGCCTTTTGTTAGACGTTTTTGGCGTCAGGGGGTTACTGCTCGTTCAGCAGCAAGTCGAACATAGCGTCGAAATCGTTGACGTCAATCTTGCCGTCGCCATTCACATCGGGCACGCTGGCAAAACCGCCCACCAACACTTCGGCCACATCATACACCATCGGGGAGCCACTCGATCCAGAGCACTTGCCCATGGCGACATTGGGGTTGGTGCCGGGGCGAACTGTCGCCTTGGTCAGACCGTCGAGCGGCGAGCCGCCCGTATCGTCATCGTCGGTCACCGTGACATTGCCCGAGCCGCCGTTGGCAATAATCGGTTTAGGGCCGGGGCCGATGGGCCTGTCCCACGGGGTGGGACGACCACCGTTCAGCGACGGCGCCTGACTCACATTAGGCTCACTGCCTGGTTTGACACTGCCCTTCACCAGGCCGTCGAGCGGAGAGCCACCCGTGTCGTCATCGCCGGTCACCGTGACATTGCCCGAGCCGCCGTTGGCAATAATCGGTCTAGGGCCAGGGCCGATGGGCCTGTCCCACGGGGTGGGACGACCGCCGTTCAGCGACGGGGCCTGACTCACATTAGGCTCACTGCCCGGCTTGACACTGCCCTTCACCAGGCCTTCGAGCGGAGAGCCGCCCGAACCGTCATCGTCCGTCACATCGCCGCTACCCGAGCCACCATTGGGGTGATCTACGGGTCCGGGGCCGATGGGTCTTTCCCAAGGGCTAGGTCGGCCGCCGTTCAGCGACGGGGCGCCCTTGTTGTCTTGGGCTTGACAAAGAAAAGTCAAACCCAGGCCAAGGCAAACAATCAAAAATGAAAGCTTCTTCATATTTCTGTTGTTTTGCTGATGAATAATTCTTACCCATGTCAAAGCCAAGTGAGCGCAGCTGGGTTTCCACAAGGGCTGTTGATTAACTCTTGTCGAGGTGGCGGTAACGCGCCCTCTTACCGCTTGCAAGTGTCCACCCGACAGCCACCGGTTTCAACATGTCAAAACAGATGTTTTTCTCGGGTAAAATTAGTCATCTTGGCACTTTTAATCATGATAAAAATGCACTTTATTCTGAATATGTCTAAATCTTTTACAGTATTGTGTCTAATTCTTTTACACTTGGCCTATTTTCTGCTATTCAGCTAGGGGATCTGGTCATTTACAAAGTCAAATAATTTTTTTTTGAAAATCTTTTCATTTTGTTTTGTAAATTCAGAAAAAGTGCTTACCTTTGTGCACTCAAGCAAATTCATGAGCTATGGAATAAATAATTGTTATTCGCTGGCTGTGAAGCCTCGCGAGACTTTAAGTGCTTAGTAATGGTTTGTTTTACAGAACGATAACCCAGGTCTATACGGCCTGGGTTTTTCGATTCCTCATCCACTAAGCCATTTTCCAAGGGTTCCAGATGACAATTATGACACATCCTGATCGTGATGGTTGCTAATGACAGTGATGGCGCGGATAAGCGTCCGCGCCATCACTGTCTTCATAGGGGGGAATAGATTGATTTCCTTATAAAATCATCAGGACTGTTCAGTGGAGTTATCGCAGTGATACCTCGATATCATCCTTACCCTCGGCAAAGTTGAGCTTGCCTTCCTTGGCCAGCCAACCCAGGGCACAGTGCATTTCGTTCACTTTGAGTTTAGCAGCCTTGCGCAGCTCCTTCAGGGTGAGAGCCTTCTGCGCATCGTTCAGGGCGTTCCACACGAGACCAGCCCAAGTTCCAATGTTCTCTACGTTCATAAAATTAAACCTTTAAAAAAACAATCAAAAAAAATATGATGAATCAAAAATTCAGGACAAAGGTAATCGTTTTTTTCACACTCACATAATGAAACATGCAAAAAGTCATGCAAACACCCGAAAATGGTTATGCAATCCGTTGCATTATCTCTCTGGGAGTTAGAAGTTAGGGTTGTTCACTCCTCAATCCTAACTATTAAAGCTTTCCTCCCAGCAGGCGGTATAGGTCGAGCGTGTGGGCAAAGTCGGCACGCTGGCCGTCGGTGAGCATCTTCACATGATGGATACCTCGAGTGCTCAACAACTTGAGGGCGACCCAGTTGCTATGAGCCAGGGCATACACCAGATCCTTGTGCACGGGCCGCAACACATCGTCGCTCAACTCCCAGTAGAGGCCGCCATCGAGTTCTCCGCTCTCATGGTCTGCGGGATAGAATGGGTAATCATAGCCATCTATCGTGAATAAAAGTTGATCAAAGTCGAGAGGATCGTCAGCACAGTACTGCACGCACAGCCGCAACGGGCCGGGCACGCTGTCCTCGTTCAGGTCAAACACCAGATAGACCTCGTTGCTCGTCTTGTCGCGCGACACATAGCGGGAATAGCAATCACCCGTCTCGTCGCTCTTGAAACCCGGCAACAGCTGGTCGATAGTGGTGGGCACGGGCAGGTCACGCCATGTCATGCGACGATAGCCATACTCCTGTATCGAGTAGTCGCCGGCCAGCAGGCTATCGACGTGGGCCTGCTCGGCGGGGGTCTTGCTCGTGCGGGGGAGCGAGTTCAGGCGCCGTCCCTCAACGGCATTACCGTCTGGCGAAGTGACCGGCGGCAAGTCCACCGTCCCCCATGCGTCGTCGCTGGTGTCCCAGGGGTCAGCATTAGGGTCGGCCTTACGGGCGCGTTGCTCCAGCAACTTCTTGACAAGCTTAGCCCGTTCACGCTCAGGATGCAGGCGGCGTATCCCGGGCCTGATGCTTGGATCTTTGTCCTCATCATCACGCGCCACACTGGCCATCCCCACAGGGACCGCAAGCAACGCCACAAGCAGCAAAATAATATATCTTCTTAATCTAAGCATGGATTACCAGTTACAGGAGTGAGAGGAGCAGGAGTTGGGCCTCGAGGGTGGCACGGGTGATGACACGATCACGGTCGCCAGGCAGCTGTTTGACCTGGGTGACGACGCGGTCGCCGCACTTGGCCGCCATCCACACGGTGCCCACGGGCTTGGTGGGCGTGCCGCCGCCAGGGCCTGCAATGCCGCTGGTGGCGATGGCGCAGTCGGTGCCGATGGCGCGGCAGGCGCCTTCGGCCATCTGACGCACGACGGGCTCGCTGACCACGCCGTGCTCGTTGATGTCCTGCTCGTTGACGCCCAACAACTGCATCTTTACCTCGTTGGCATAGCTGACGACTGCGCCCTTGAAGTAGTCGCTGCTGCCAGCGATGCTGGTGATCTCGTGGGCGATGTTGCCGCCCGTGCAGCTCTCGGCCGTGGAGAGGGTCAGCCCCTTCTCGCGCAGGCGGTCGCCCAGTATCTCGGGCAGGCGCTTGTCGCCGTCGGCAATGATGTGACCGCCCAGGATGTCGTGCAACTGGCGCGAGAGGCGCTCCATGTCGGCATTGATCTGGTCACGGTCGGTCGAGGTGCCCGTCAGGCGCAGGCGTATGATGCCGCCCTCGGGCAGATAGGCCAGGTGGATGCCATGCGGCATCTGGCGCTCAAACTCGTCGAGTTGCATGGCCAGCGCCGACTCGATGATACCGGTCACCACAAAGGTGCGGAACTCGATGTCCTCACCGTCGTTATAGCGGGCGAGCAACTGCGGGATGACGGCACGCTCCATCATCGCCTTGAGTTCAAAGGGCACGCCAGGCATGCTCACCAGCACCTTGCCGTCACGCTCAAACCACATGAGCGGAGCGGTTCCCACCTCGTTCTGGATCACGCGGCACGACGAGGGCACCATGGCTTGCAGGCGGGTGTACTCGTTGAGCTTGAGGTGGCGGCGTTCCATCACCTGGCGCACATTGGCCTCGACAGCCTCGTCAAGCACCAACTCGCCGCCGAAGTAGCGGCACAGGGTCGGCTTGGTGATGTCATCCTTGGTCGGCCCCAGGCCACCGGTCATCAAAATAACGTCGGTCTGGGCAAAGGCACGGTCGATGGCCAATTCTATCTGCCGGGCATCGTCAGGGACCACCTGCACGGTGTTCACGTCCCAGCCGCGAGGCGTCATGTGGCGGGCAATCCAGCCCGAGTTAGTGTCGGTGACCTGCCCAATCAGCAGTTCGTCACCGATGGCAATGATGCTGTATTTCATTGTTTAGTTTTAAGTTTTTTAAGTTTTAAGTTTTTGAGTTTTAAGTTTTAAGTATGGTTACTATCGCCTGAAACCCACTGTTTATTTATCATTCTGGAGCGCTTACAGGGCGGGAATTTCTTTGGCGGGCCAGCCGTAGTCCTGGTAGTACTTGACGGGCAATTCATGGGCTTTGACGTAGTCAGCAATCTGGGCGGCTCGGAACTCCTCACGCTTCTCGGCGTTGCTATAGATGGCCTGGAAAGCATCATACTTGTCGCCAAAGATGCGCTTGGCGCTGGGCAGGTAATTTGAGCCGTCGCCCACCCGGTCAAAAGCTGTCACAACCAGGCCACGCTCGCTCGATGGCTTCACGGTCATCTTGCCGGGATGGGCTCCGCCCGAAACCATCTTGAGCGTGTCACCAACCACATTATAGTTAAATACCCAGAAGTCACCCCAGACTACCACACTGTCGTCGGGGTGGGACTGGTCGAGTTCCACCACCTGAATGCACGGTATGCTCACCTCGCCGGGGGAGTACTGTGAGGCTATCGAGTCGGTCAAGTAGGCTGCGACGGCGTCCTCGCAGTCACCCGGACGGGTCTCGTCGGTGATCGCGGCGAGTTGTTCATTGCTGTTCCCACCATGACAAGAAGTCAAACTGCCAATGCTGCAAAACAGGATGGCAGCCGTCATCCAAAATTTCATCGTTTTCATCATCTTTATTATATATAATTGTGTAATAGTTGTGCAAATATACTTCGAATTCTCGAGATTGGGTGTATATTTGTGGTAAGAAAAAGAAATAGCATTATGGCAAAGACGTTGTTACTGTTGATTATCGCATTTGTCACGCTGGATTTTGTCCTGAGCAGCGTGCTGTCGTGGCTCAACACACGGTGGATGACCCATCCCGTGCCGCCCGAATTGGAGGGCCTGTATGACGAGGAAAAGTACCGCAAGCAGCAGGACTACATGCGAACCAACAAGCGCGTGTCGCTCGTGGCCCGCTGCGTGTCGTTCGCGTTGACGCTCGTCATCCTGGGCTGCGGCCTGCTGGGCTGGCTCGATAACCAGTGCAAGGCGTGGACCGATGTGCCCGTGCTGCAGGTGATCCTGTTCCTGGTCATCTACAACCTGTTCAACACCGTGATTGCGCTGCCCTTCAGTTACTACTCGACCTTTGTCATCGAGGAGCGATTCGGCTTCAACCGCACGACGCACAAGACCTTCTGGCTCGATTCCCTCAAGTCCTTTGTCGTCTCGACCGTGATCAGTGCCGTGCTGCTGGGTGTAGTCTATTGGCTGTACCAGACCTTCGGACAGCAGTTCTGGATCTGGGCCACACTGGTCGTCGCCGTGTTCATCGTGTTCTTCGCGATGTTCTACAGCAACCTGATCGTGCCCCTGTTCAACAAGCAGACTCCCCTGCCCGAGGGCGAACTGCGCGACGCCATCACCGCGGCGGTCGAGAGTTTCGGTTCCAAGTTCAAGGACATCTACATCATCGACGGCAGCAAGCACTCGACCAAGGCCAACGCCTACTTCACGGGCTTCGGCCCCAAGAAGCGC
>ONOU01000002.1 GCA_900319525.1 uncultured Prevotellaceae bacterium
TCATGCAAGCGGATGATTTCCTTCTTTTCTTCTAATGAATGGTGCTTATACATAATGAACCCCAAAAGTTTTTTGTCCAACTTTTGGGGTCCACTTCATCATGATGACACACTCTTTTGTTGTGTGGGGGTGTCTAGACTGTCTGTGGGCTATTGAGCCAATAACATGTCGATGATGTCCGTCAGGTCGCTGATGTTGATGTCGCCGTCAAAGTTGACGTCGGCAGCCTTGGCGTTGAAAACTTCGACGCGTCCGCTCAGTAGGTAGTCTATCAGTGTGGTGACATCCTCGATGGTCACATTGCCGTCGTTGTTGACATCACCAGTGCCGTAGTGCTGGCGCTCGAGAATCAACTGCATTCCCGCCAGGGCATCAATCTTGCCGTTGGGGCCGAAGTGGGTCCCCATGGAGCCATTGGTGAATCTGTCACGAATGGCCGTCTGGGCAATGATGTCCTTGACCTGCCGCACGGACAGCTTGGGATCGGCTTGCAGCCATAGGGCAATGATGCCCGCTACCGTGGGCGAAGCCATCGATGTGCCGCCCATGACGCACCAGGAGCTGCCGTCATCGGTCCTCATCACGGTGTAGTTGGAATTGTAGGCATAGGTGGAGTAGCGGCTGCCGGCTGCCACGACATTATAGCCTGGAGCACACACGGTGGGCAGGGCCTTGCCCGTGGGGCCGCTACCCTCAATGGCGTAGCTCGAGAAGTTGGTGATCTGGCCGATGGTCATGGCCGGCGCCGAAACGATCTTGTTCTGTTTCAAGGAATAATAGGAATTGCGGGCGATGTAGGCACCTGCCGAGATGATGGAATCGTTCACGGCATAGGTGCCGATGGAGCAGTCGCTGTTGGACGCCGTGTAAGTCCCGGCCATAGGGGTGCCGTCGGGGAGCGTCACGGGCTCGGTATATTGCGCAAACCGGGCATCGCTGTTGCTCACCCAGGCATCCAGGTAGGTGTCCTTGCGAGGCCTGAGGGTCAACCCGATGGCATATTGGCTGTACTTGGTATTGCCGCTGGCCGAGAGCGTGTATTTCTTGCTCTCGAGGTTGCGGGCCTGGACGGTGATGTGGTAGCGTTTGCCATCGGACGAGGTCTCGACGGTACCCTTGAGGTAACATGACGTTGCCCCGCTGACTTTTCCGTAATATTCGGCAATCTCGTTAAGGTCCACACTCATGGTCTTGACGTCCTCGGCCGACTCCCACACAATCTGGTTGGTATTCAGATCTAGGATATGGAATTTGTAGTCAAAGCGCGTCCACTCGTTACGCATCCAGACATCGGCCAAAAAATCCTCGTACAGATAGGTGGAGTCGTAACCGGCACCAGACTTCTGCATGAGCAGGAAGTTGAACGGCTCGCCTGCTGCGACATGGCCGGTGGCATAGGTGGGGTTATCGCCGTTGTTGCCGGCAGCGATGACAAAGATATTGCCGGGCCCCACAATCTGTGCAATGGCCTTGGACAGGTAGTCCTTGCCGTCATGCGGGCCATCAGAGGTGCTGACGCTCACGCTGATAACGTAGGGCTTGCCCACACTGTCGGCGTAGCAGTCGATATAACGGACACAATTGGCGACCTCGACGGCCGACAGGCCGGTGCCCATCTGACTGACGGCACACAATACGATATCGGCCCCGGGAGCCATGCCGCCATAGCCGCCCACATGGGTACCGGCGGCAATGCTGGCTGTGTGGGTGCCGTGGGTGGCCGATTCGTCATCGGTGGTCAGCCCCAGTACCTCGTCGTTGAAGAATACCGAGCCCGAGAGGATCGCTTGCTTGTACCGCGCGGTATGGCCGCTCTTGTCGCTCGTGTCATACACCCTGACGATGCGGCAACGCGAGGTGTCCTCAGCGCAACGGAATGCCAGATGCCTGTAATCAAAGCCCACATCGATAATGCCGACAATGACCCCGCTACCGTCGTAGTTATACGGCATGTGGTTGGACAGGCCGTTCATCACATCGATGACATGGGTAGCCCTCATGGTGCTGTCGGTGCACAGCGGCAGGCGGGCACTGACCTCGACATTTTTCACCCCGGCAAGGGTGGAAATCTGTTCAAGCTGGCTGACGGGCACTTGGGCTGTGATGAAGCCGTCAAACTGGCAGCCGACGACCACTCCGGCTTGCTGCAGGTGGGCTATGGCACGGGCATCATCCATGGCAATGAAGCAATCAATCATTTCTTGTCCGTCAATCATGTGTGACGCTGCAAACCGCGACATGCCGGTCGCCTGTTCGCCCAGCAGGCGCTCGTTGAGATATTGCCGCACGCTGCTGGGTAGCAGGTGCTGGCCGTGAATGTTGGCGGTCGCCAGTGCCAGCATCACAACTGTAAAAATCAGTTTCTTGGTCATAAGCCTATAGTTTTTTAGATGTTTATTGCTAATTCTCAAGCAGCATGTCAATCAGTCTGGTCAGGTCTCGGATGTTGATCTTGCCATCAGGAAAGACATCGGCAGCCTCGACGACAAAGCCCGCTGCGGGAGCCCATAACAGATAATCAATCAACCAGGTGACATCCTTGATGTTGATGATGCCGTCACCTGTCACGTCGCCAATCAGCACCTGGGGCTGGGGCGGCAGGTTGGCAAGCAGCAGCCGTGCACCGGCAATCGCATTGATCTTGCCATTGGGGCCGTAGCGGTACCATGCCCCTTGGGTGAAACCGTCCTTGATGGCTGTCTGGGCAATGACGTCCTTAACCTGGCTGGGTGACAAGTGGGGATTGATCTGCAGCCATTGTGCAATAATGCCAGCCACAGCAGGCGCCGCCATCGAGGTGCCACTCATGATCGACCAGTAGTTGCGGCCTTGCTGCATCACGGCCGTACCGGCATAGGTAAGGGATAATCCCAGGTTGTTGCCTGGCGAGATGACATAATCACCAGGAGCCGTGACTGTGGGCAGGGCCTTGCCTGTGGGACCATAGCCGGGATATTGATAGCTGGTGAAGTTGGAGTAACGGCCCACCTCGGCAAAGTGGAAGAAATAGGTCGTGTCGTTGGTTAGTGAATAGTAGTTGTTGCGGCCGTAGAAACTTCCTGCCGAAATAACGGAATCGTTGATGGCGTAGGTCCCCATGCTGCAAAGGCTGCTGGGAGAACGGTAAAAGTTGTCGAGTTGGGTGGTGATCGTGTCGCCCGACTCGGTGATGACGTCACGATAGACCGGAGCAGAGCGGGCGTTGTAGCGGCCATTGGCGGTGCATATCCAGGAATCAACGTAACAGCTGTCGGGCTGATTGTTGATGGCTACCGATGGGGGATAAATGGACACACCGATCTGATAGCGGCTGGTAATCTTCCCCTCGGCATCGACAGTATAGGATGTAGAACGTAGGTTCTTGAACTCACAGGAGGCTTCAAACTTCATGTTACTGGGATTAAGCGACACCAATCCTGACAAGTATCCGCCGCTACCGGTAAAATAGTCCTTAAAGGCGGATGCGGCAAAGTATTTCTTGAAGGTGCTGATGAGCTCTGATTCCCAGACAATATGGTTGGTCTGCTTGTCCAGGATGTGGAACTGGATAATGGGGCGCACATTCTTGTCGCGCACCCATGCCGTGAGCCATGTATTCTCATAGTAGTAGGAATCGTCGGCGTCATTAGTATGGTAACCGATGAGCATGTTGTGTGGCTTGCTGGCCAGGGTGGGGCCATGGGTGTAACCGTTCTCGCCGCCGTTGTTGCCTGCCGCGACCACAAAGATACGGCCAGGACCCACGCACTGGGCTATAGCCTTGGAAACTCTGTCAGTCCCATCGTGGGGGCCAAATCTGTTGCTCAGACTCATATTGATAACGCAGGGCTTGCCCACGCTGTCGGCATAGGAATAGATGTACTTCATGCAGTTGATCAGCTCCAATTCCGAGACACCGCCATGGATGGTGCGGGAGGTACACAGCACGATTTCAGCACCAGGTGCGGTGCCGCCATAGCCGTTCACGTTGCGGCCTGCTGCCATACCGGTGGTGTTGGTGCCATGGGTCTCTATCTTGCTGTCGCAGGTCAATGTGTCGATCTGCTCACCCATGAAGACTGAACCAGCGAGAACGTTATTGCCGACGATAGCTGGATGACCGGTCGTGTTGTTTGGGTCATACACGCGCACGATGCGGGTCTTGCTCACGTCGTCTGAACGGCGGAAAGCCGTGTGCTGGTAGTCATAGCCCGTATCAATCATGCCGATGATGACGCCTGTGCCATCATAGGCCTGCGGCAGGCCATAGTTGACACCGTCCAGAACCTGGGCAGCGCGGGTAACCCTCAACGTGCTGTCGCTGCACAGCTGGGCCACACCACTGACCTCGACATGGGTAACGCCCTTGAGCCGGCACAGGGCCCGCAGGGCGTCAACAGGCGCTTGGGCCGTAAGAAAATCGTCAAACACACAGTTCACCGCCACGCCATGGGCCTTAAGGATTGGAATCACCTCGGGCCGCTCAAAGTCAATGAACACGTCGGCCATCTCGATGCCGTTAATCAGTCGCGTCGGGGCCAACCTTGGGTTATATGACCTTAGATCGGCATTATTGTTAAGTGACTGCTGCTGGCTGTATAGTGTCCTCTCTTCCAGTAGCAGTTGCACTGTCGGGGGGAGAATGTCCCGCAACTGGGCAAAACTTACTATTGCCAGCGTCAGTAAAGCTAAGATGGTAAAGAAGATTCTTTTCATTTTATAGTATACGGTTTATTGTAATAGAGGAATGCAAAAATAGTGAATTATTACCAATAATTCACCGCTGCATATCATTTTTTTGCTCTCGTGGGGCTAAAAAATGAAAATGTTATGAAACAGGGACGATGATGAGCCTGAGTCACGGTCAGGCATGCAGGATTTTATAAATCAGTTCCTTGAGCAGGGCATATTGGTCCTGACGTGAGCCGATGCCCTTGCTGCGGGTGTCGCACTCGCGCAGGTAAGAAATGATGTTGATGAGCGAGCGTGTGTTGTACATGCGCGTGGCGTCGATAAACTTGCGGGCTCGCCACACCGAGGAGGTGCCTACAAGGGCCATCACGCCTTCGGGCGACTTGTCATGGGCTGTCGAGGCAATCAATGCGCTGGAAAAGAACGATGCCAGCATTGCCACTACGGGTTGGATGGGGTTGTTCTTGGGATTACGCTCAAAGTAGTCGGCGATGCGCAGGGCCTTCAAAGCATTGCGGCGTGCCAGCGCGTCCTCAAGTTCAAAGGTGTTGAAATCCTTGCTGATGCCCACGTTGCGCTCGATGAGCAGCGGTGTGATATTGTGGTCCTCGCTCAGGATGGCCAGTTTGTCCAGCTCGCTGAACTGGCGGCTGATGTCGGTGCCGATGTGGTCGGCAAGCATACTGGTGGCCTTGCTGTCGATGTTGCATCCCAGCGACGAGGCGTAGCTCACGATCATCGTTTCCAGATCGCGGCCCTCCCGCACCTTGTTGGAGCTGAAAACGACCCCGCTGCCAGCGCTCTTGAGCGCATCGGTCAGCGGCTTGCTCTTCAAGGCTCCGCCCTTGTGGCAGATGACCAGGATGGTGGAGGGCAACGGCTTCAGGGCATAGGATTCAAACAGATCCAGGTCGTTCTTGTGGCCCGGCTGCTTGGCAATGAGCTGGGCCTCGCGCACGACAACGACCTTGTGTTGTGAGAAAGCGGGATACTGCTGGCAGGCGCTGATGACCTCTCGCACGTTGGCGGTATTGCCATAGTATAGCGACAGGTTGAAATCACGCTGATCTTCGGTTAGGGCGCTGTTGATGATGAGCTCTTGCAGCCGGTCGATGAAGTAAGGCTCCTCGCCCTGCAGGACGTAGATGTTCCTGAACTTACCGCCCTTGATTTCCTTGCTCAGTGAGGTAAAGGTTACCGTTTCTCGTTTTACTGCCATGATATCATTTCATTTTTTTGATATCTGCAAAGGTAATGCTTTTTTATAGAGATACAAAATTATTTCTCGATGGCAACGCGCTATCGATTCTTGTGGCAGATGTAGAGCAGATGCTGTCCCGTAGCACTTGTGGTGCCGAAGATGTAGGTGTCGCCCCCGTCCTTGAGCCGCAGCCGCTGGCGCAGCTGCTGGGCGGTCATCGGGAAGTTGCGTGTGGCGACGTTGGCCCGAGTGATGCCTGCCAGGGCGCGTGACAGCTCCTTCTTGTTCATCGTTGTCACGCTGTCGATGGCGAAACTGCGGCCAGGGAAATCCTGAATCTCGCTGCTCGACACAAGCAAGTGGCTGTCTGCGGCCAGGGCCTTGACGGGATAGCGGCCGGTGATCACGCCGTGGCAACCTGCCTTCATGACCGACGCGTTGGGCTCATACAGGTACGCGGCACTGTCCCTGCCATCGTGAAGGCTTGGACACCCGTCCTGTGAGGGCACGTAGATGAGACGTTGTTCATCGTTCACACAATGGATGACGGGCTCACCATGGTGGCTGGCACTCATGAGTATCAACAGCTCCTTGCACTCGTTGTTAGTGCTCACGATATGGACTTCGGCAACCCGGTCACCCAGGTCGCTGACTGCCTTGTGCCAGTCGAGCATGGGCGATAGCTTGATGAGGATGTGGTGGCCGGCCTTGAAAAGCAGATCCAGCAGGTCCAGCACATTGGGCGTGCAGTCGGTGATGGCATAGGTGCGGCTGCTGTTGTGGTCGCGTCGCGCGGGGTCCAGATAGAGCAGGGTAGTGGAGGCAGTGGTGTCGATGCCCTTCAAGGCATCCACGGCATCGGCATGGATGACGGTGGCATGGTTTAGACCCAGAATCTCAAAATTGTGCTTTGCGGCCTCGCACAGGTGCCCTTGCCGCTCGACATAGATGGCTCGGTCACAGCACCTGGCCAAAAAAGCGAAATCGACCCCGAAGCCGCCCGTCAGGTCGATCAGCGTCTTGTGGCAACCGTCAGGCAACGACTCCACGATACCGCATTTATACAATGCCGTCTGCTCGCTGGAGCACTGCTCCATCGACAGGTGGGGCGGATAGATGATGCCCTCGGTGGCCGCCCACGACGGCAGCTTCTTCCTGGCCGTCTGCCAGCCCTGGATCTGGTCCAGCGCCCACGGCAGGTCGATGCCTTCATCGTGGCGCGCCCTCAAGGCCAACGTCCTCACGTCCTCCTCGCGGTGCTCCCGCACAAAGCGTATTGTGTCTTCGTTCCTTGTCATATTGCGCAGGCAAAGGTAGTGCTAGCTGTGAACAGTACAAAGAGAATTCGCGCTTTTTTTACAAAGAAGCACTGCCGAAAAATGGCAATAAATGACGACATGACTGTTAAACCATTTTAACTGAATCGAGTCTACAATACAAAGGAAAAGAGTATTATCAGAACAATGTTGAACCTAAAGAATGGATAACTATGAAACGTTTAATTATTATGGCAGTGCTGTTCACGATAGCGTCTGTCGCAGCGCAAGCCCAAACCATGACAAGACAGATGACAAGTCCCGCTCAAGAGAATCGGCTGTATGCCCATGTGTCAAGTAGCAACATGCAGCAGCAACGCAACCCGCAGATTAACAGGAGCACTTCAGCGCGCGAGATCCTGGTCAAAGACGTGGAGAGAGCCGAAGCGAAATTGCGTGAGGCCGAAGCCGAGAAGAAAGATGCACAGTTCAGCCTGGTGATGTTGAACGAGACTCAGGCAGCCGAGACGGCTGAACTCGACAAGAGGCACACCAGTGAACAGGCGTCGGGTATTACCGATGAGCTGAAGCAGAGGCAAGAGCACGAGAAACAGGAGCTCAAGGCACTGCATGCCCAACAGATTGATGCCGCGCAGATGAGACTCAATAAGGCTAACATGGATTACGATAAAGCCTTGAGGCGATACAATAGCGCCCAACAGAGTCTGTATGACCAAGATTGAGTCAATCGGACATAAAAGAGAAGAGGGGACTGTGCCATCGTTGCCAACAGCACAGTCCCCCCTTGGCTTTATCATTCAAGTTTTTAAAGTAGCTTTTCCACTTCCGGAATCACTTCTTAATAAACGGCTGCAGGTACTCGTCGAGGGAGTTGACGCCGAGCTTGTGGGCAATCTGGATTTTCTTGTTCGAGACGGTTCGCAGGTTGGTGTAGTGCATGCACATCATGATTACCGTCCTTGAGAACCCGTGGCAGTGCAGGGCGATCAAGTTGACCTCGTCGTTGCGCAGGGTGCCGCCAGCTTGCTTCTGAGCCTTGACCAGCACGTTGTCATAGAGCTCGTTGGCCAGCGCATGCAGGTTGTCCCAATAGGAGGTGCCTACCTCGTCGGGGCCGCGCATGGTCATCAGCTTGTTGAACCGCTTGGCAAAGGTCGCTTCGTTGCACTCATAGGACCACTGCAGCAATTGGTGTACGACCTGCATCTGGCTGTCAACGATGGCTTTGAGCTCGTCGGATTGCTGCTTGGAAGGCTCACGGCTGGCGAGCGTCTCCTGCATCTGCTGCAGGCTGGTGATGGACTGGTCCAGGTCAGACTTCATCAGCTCATATTCGGTTTGTTGGATTTTCAGGCGGCTGCGGTAACGCCACAGCAGGAAGGCCAGCGCACCGGCAGCCAGGACGAGCAACGCCAGTGCCAACAGGGTTCCCTTGAGCCGTGATCCCAGTTGGGCGTTCTCGAGCTCAGCTTTCTGGGTGTCATATTTCTTTTCTACCTCCATCAGCCGGTCGTTCATGCTGCTCATCGTCACCGAGTCGGCCATTTGATGAGTCATGGTCAGGTAGTTGATCGCCTTTTCCAGATTGTGGTCATGACGGGCCAGATCGGCCAGCAGCTGGTAGTGCATGATGCTGTCGGCAGCGGTGGTCATCGCCGGGGCTTGGCTCAGGTAGTAGTTTGCCGAGTCGGCGCGTCCCAGATGCAGGAATGCCGATGCTGCGGTGTAATGGACTCGCGGATGGATTTTTAGGTTTCCGCTCCAAGCTATTGCTTCTACCGCGTCATCCTTAGCCCCCTGGTAGTCGCCACGGGCCGCACTGTACTCGGCACGGCTGAATAGGTTGGCTACAACCGCTTGCGGTTCAATTTCCTGCTTGGCCAGGTCGATGGCCGCATTGATATAGTACATGGCACTGTCCTGTTTCTCCTTGTTGATGCGATACAAGCCGCCCAGCTCGCTCAGGCAGATGATCTGGTGATGTTTGTCGTCAATCTGTGTGAACAGTTCCAGCGCCTCGCGGTATTTCTCGGCGCCCACGACCTTGGCGCCCACGACCTGGCTCTGGTACAGTTCGCCCATCATCATCTTGGCCAACGCGCGGTTCTTCAGGTCATCAATGGCAGCGACGTCCTCGGCCTGCCGCAGGTTGGCTATCGCCTTGTCAAGCTGTCCCAGTCGCATGTTGACGCACCCCTGATAGAGCAGGGCGCGGGCATATTTCTCCTTGTCGCCATGAACTTGGAAGTATTTTACGGCCTCGTTGATGTCGCTGTCGCCGGTCATGGCAACGTTGCAGGCAAGGTTAGCCTGTGTGGTCAGCAATGCTAGGTAGGCCTTGTCGTTTTGATTAAAAGAGGTGGTGTTGAGCATCTGGAGCATCTGCATCGCTTCCTCACCTCGGTTTTTGGACAATATGGAATCTACTGTGACCAGCTGCTCGTTGTCGGCAGGATGACCGCATCCCCCCATCATGAACAGCATCACCATGATCGCCACCATGTATAAAATATGTTGCTTGTTTCTCATTTCAGAGCCATTTTTAGATCAATAAAAAACTTAATGCCTTAGCATTTGAGCATGATTGGTTTTGCAAAAATAAGCATTTTTTTAATGGGATATGTAACCCCAAATCGACAAATTACCTCTAAATGACCTTTTTGTTTTATAAATTCTTAATAATCAAGTATTTCTGTTTAATGAAATGACCCGAAAATGTTGCCCGTTTTTGGCGTTCTTTCCAAAAATCGGTTGTAACTTTGCAACCGATAGTTAACCCGTTTTATCAACCTGAAAAAACTGTGACTGATATGAAACGAAACTGGATACTTGGCACATTGGCTGTCGTGGTGCTGATGACCGCTCTGCTGGCTATAGCTAGAGGTGACCGCCATCCTAATAACAAAAATGAGGAAGAGCAACCGGTAGAAGAGGTAATCACATCGACCGAGCCCCAAGATGAGTTGCTTGATAACAACAACGATTTTGCCTGCAATCTGTTCCGCGCAATCAACAGAAATCGCAAACTGAGCGATGGCGGCATCGTCGTGTCACCCATCAGCGTGAGTTACCTGCTGGGAATGCTCAACGAGGGCGCTAGCGGCAAGACGCGTCAGCAGATTACCAACGTGCTGGGTCTGCATCGTTCGGTACAGGAGACCAACGAGTACTTCAAGAAGATGATGAGCATGGCAGCCTCCGTTGACTCGACAGTGGCATTGAACGTTGCCAACAGCATCTTCATCAACTCGGGATACAGCATCATGCCGCAGTACAAGGCTGACATGCAACGGTACTATAATGCCCAATGCGAAGCGTTGGACTTTACCAAGCGCAGCAGCCTGGACCGGATCAACAACTGGTGCAAGACCAATACTGGCGGCATGATTCCGGCCATTCTTGATGAATTAAGCCCCAGTGCTGTCATGTACCTGCTCAATGCGGTCTATTTCAAGGCTTCATGGAGTCAGAAGTTTGACTCTAAGGAAACCCGTGAAAGGCCCTTCATCGGGCAGAACGGCACAACCGTCAAACTCCCGATGATGCACCTCAACACAAGGGCCGCATACGGCACAAGCGACCTGTGCCAGATGTTGTGCCTGCCATACGGTAACAAACGTTATTGCATGTATGTGCTGCTTCCCAAAAAGGGCAAGACGATCAACGATGTCATCAAGGGGCTTTCGGCCCAAAAACTGCAGGAGCAGCAATCAAACATGAGTTCTTGCACAGTGGACATCTTGATGCCGCGGTTCACTACAAGCAGCGATACCGACCTCAATGATGTGCTCTCGGCAATGGGTATGCCTCTCGCATTCGGTTCGGGGGCTCAAATCTCCAATATGGTCAAGGGTGATCATCTGTTTGTTGACATGATCAAGCAGAAGGCTAAAATCGAGGTCAATGAGAAGGGCACCGAGGCGGCTGCCGTCACCATAGCAAGGGAACTTAAAGAAGAAGTGGTTGTCTTTGAAGAGCGTCCTGTAAAGTTCCATGCCAATCGCCCCTTTGTCTATTACATCATCGAGAAAAGAACGGGCACGATCTTCTTCATGGGTACTTATTGCGGTGAAGGTGGCAAAGTGGTTGCTTCTACAGACCATGACGATGATGAAGCCGAAGACGATGATGAAGCCGATGTAAGAGATGATGCCTATAGAGTTGATGTCTATAGAAGCGCTGAGCAGATGCCCCAATTCCCTGGCGGTGATGCTGCGCTGATGAAGTACATCCAGGCTCACATCAAATATCCGCCTACTGCAGCCAAGAACCATGTCCAGGGTCGAGTCATTGTGCAATTCATTGTTGAGAAGGACGGCAGTGTAGATGCGGTAAAGGTCGTTCGCTCGGTGGATAAGGACCTTGACAAGGAGGCCATTCGCGTCTGCAAGACGCTACCAAAGTTCACTCCCGGTCGTCAGAATGGAAAAATAGTGCCTGTATGGTACACACTCCCTGTGACATTCCAGTTGCCAGAAAAGTGAGAAAATATTTCATCGATAAGTAAAAAAAACACGATATTTGCGTCTCTATCAATTGTAATGATGAATAAACACGGTAAACATATCTGCAATGCACTCAAGCAAGTCCGCATTGACATTGCGCGTGCCAATGGCATCAACTATGCCCCTCGGGAGTGTCACCACGAGGGCGATTGCGCGGGAACCTGCCCGGCATGTGAGAGCGAGATGCGCTATCTGGAGCGGGAAATCGCCCGCCGCCGCAATCTGGGTAGGGCCGCCGTTGTCGCTGGTGTGAGCATGAGTCTCTCCAGTCTGTCGGCCATGGCTTCACCCGCCTCGTCGAGTGTGGCTATGATGTCCAGTGATAATCCTGCAAGCCAATTGTCTGATACGACCCAGGTTTATCAATTATTTGGACAAATCAGTGAATCGGTGCCCCGATTTCCAGGAGGAGAAGTCGCCTTAATGAGATACTTTCATGCTAACTTCAAGTATCCGCCCGAACTCGCCGAGACATGTTTTCAAGGGCGAGTGGTGGTGACCTTTCTCGTTGATAAGACGGGTAGGGTTGCCGAGGTCAAGGTGCTCCGTTCGATTCACGAATTGCTGGACCGCGAAGTCGTCCGTGTCTGCGAGTCGCTGCCGAGGTTCGAACCTGCCCGCAAAGATGGCGAGCCCATCGATTTCTGGTACACTTTGCCCATCTCATTCAAGGGATCAGTATCAGGTGTGGGAGCAACTCAGGCAGATGCTTTAACTCGAATGAGCGGAACCGTGCTTGACGAGAGCCATGAACCCCTCATCGGTGCTACCGTGGCACTGCTGAATGATACCAAGAAAGGTGTTGCTACCGACATCGACGGTCATTTCAAGTTGGATGTCCCGAATGGCTCCAAGGTCAAGGTGGCCTATTTAGGATATGAAGACGTTGTTGTCACGGCCTCGGATGGCATGATAATTACCCTCAAGCCCAGTGATAATGTGCTATTAGGCGAAGTTTGTGTTGTTGTGAAATCTCGCGCAAAAAATGCGCAATACCCTGGTGGGGATAGAGCATTACGGAAATTCATTCATAAGAACTTCGTTTGTCCTGATGATGTCACGGGGCACGAGTATGTTATGGTTGAGGTGGATGTTGATGAAAAAGGAAACGTGTCCAATCCTCGAGTGCTGAATGAACTAGGTACACCATTCGAGAAAGAGGCATTGAGGGTAGCAGGTCTTATTCACAAGATCAAGCCTGCACGAGACGCCAAAGGTAAGAAAACCGACTCAACCTTCAGCATCGCGTTTGATTCTGCCGATTGGACTGATTGATGATCAATAATAATGTAGCGATGAAACACGGAAAACATATCTGCAATGCACTCAAGCAGGTTAGGCTTGACATTGCGCGTGCCAATGGCATCGAGTATCAGCCTCGCGAGTGTCACCACGAGGGTGACTGTGCGGGCACATGCCCCGCCTGTGAGAGCGAGATGCGCTACTTGGAGCGGGAGGTTGCCCGCCGCCGCTCTAACGGCAGAGCCGCCTTGGTCGCCGGCGTGAGCATGGGGCTGATGAGTTTTACTGCCACGTCATGCAACCAATTGAATAAAGCCGACAACGATGTACTGCAAGGCGAGGTCGAACTTGTGGGGGATTCCTGTGCAACGTCAGATTCGATTGGCGACGTGAGGATTCAATCTGGCGAAATGGTTGATTCGACCGAGTGCCAACCGATTATGAATAAGGAGCCCGCAGATAAACTGTAATTAATGGGTGATGATCATAATAATAGAGTGCCGATTATCGGGGTGGCTCGTCATCGGCTGGCGGTGGACGGACAGGGAGTGACCACGCTGGTCGCCTTCCACGGGTGCACGCTGCGTTGCCGGTATTGCCTGAATGCCCAGTGCCTGCGCCCTGATGGCTTCTCAAGAACTATCACGCCTGTCGAACTGCTCGACGAGGTGATGATCGACAACCTGTATTTTCTGGCCACTGGCGGTGGCATCACCTTTGGCGGCGGTGAGCCAGCCATCCGCAGCGGGTTTATCGACGCCTTTTGCAGCATGGCACCGCCCGAGTGGCACATCACGATGGAAACCGCCCTCAACGTGGATCGCCATCATCTTGAACGTCTCTTGCCGCATGTGCATCAGTACATCATCGACATCAAGGACGTGAACCCCGGTGTTTACCGTCGCTATACAGGTTACGACAATCAACGCGTGCTCGACAACCTGCAATGGCTATTGGGCCACGATGGCATGGCCGAACGTATTGTCGTACGCGTGCCGCACATCCCCGACTACAATACTGATGCTGACGTGAACCGCTCTCGTGAATACCTCGATGCTTTGGGCATCTGCCACATCGACGAGTTTACTTACCGTCGCATGGAGCGCGGGTGAAATCGTGTTTTTTTAAACTTTTTTTGTCAATTCGGGTCTTAGTCGTATATTTGCAAGACAAAACCAACGTTAAATTTTAAAAATACGACTGATTATGAAGAAATTATTGTTGATGGCAGCGTTGTTCTGCTTTGCTGCCGCACCTGCCGCAATGGCACAGACTTATGAGACTCCGCAACAGGTACAGCAACAGCAGGCACAACTCGCCAAGGATGCCGAGGTAGCCAAGAAGCAGGCCGAGGCCGCCAAGAAGCAGAAGGACGCCTA
This sequence comes from uncultured Prevotellaceae bacterium, assembly GCA_900319525.1. Lineage (GTDB taxonomy): Bacteria > Bacteroidota > Bacteroidia > Bacteroidales > Muribaculaceae > Sodaliphilus. Next base: position 14,276 of record ONOU01000002.1, read on the forward strand.
CAAGGAGCAGGAGAAGAAGGCCAAGGAGGCCAAGAAGGCTGCCGAGAAGCAGGAAAAGGAAGCCAAGAAGGCCGAGAAGGAAGCCAAGAAGCAGCAGAAGGCTATCGAGAACCGCCAGAAGGCTGCCGAGAAGTATAATAAGGCCCAGGATAAACTGAAAGAGGCCCAGAAAAAGGTCAATGAGGCCCAAAAGAAGATGACAGAACTGCCCGAGAAGCAGGCCAAGGAAATCCAGAAGCATGCCGACAAGATCTCTAAGGCTAACGCCGACCCCGAGAAACTGCTCAAGCTGGAGACCGAGCAGAGGAAACTCGAAGAGAAGATTGCCAAGCAGAACCGTAAGGCCCAAGAGGACTACGAGAAGGCTGTCAAGAACGTGAAAAAGGCCGAGGATAACCTTGAGAAGGCTCGCAAGAACGTCGAGAAGTACAAATGAGTTAACTCAAACCACGAAACAATAGCACAAGAGGTCAATGGCCGTCACAGGTCATTAACCTCTGTTTTTTGTAACCTCATGCTAGGACGCCAAGACGCTAAGCCTTCAGACAACAGGCACAACTTTTTTTGATGGGAAGACAATAAATACAATGAATACAATGGCATCCGCGCTCGTTTTTTTAAAAGACAACGGGGACAACTAGAAGACAATGTGGGGGACAACTTTTTGTCGAGCCTTTGCCTCGCGCTAGGACGCCAAGACGCTAAGTTTTCAGACAACAGGCACAACTGTTTTAGTAAGGCACCCGCACTCAGAATATTAAAAACCAAAACAACAAGCATCCGCACGTCCTTCAACAGGGATGCGGATGCTTTTTTCAGTTTCAGAACGGCAAATCGTATATAATCCCATCTTCACAAGCAAGTCCTGCTGGCTCAAATTCTTCACTCAACTTTATGTCCTTAATCTTCTTGCGATAAGTGACTCGTAATTGATAGTCCTCCAATTCCAATCGACGATTTCTGCTCAATTCAACGTATTCCTGTTCACGCTCAATGCCTAAGAAACGCCTATCAACAAGATTAGCTGCAATGCCAGTTGTCGAAGATCCCGCAAATGGGTCAAGTATCCATGACCCAGGATTAGTTGATGACAAAACGATACGGGTAATAAGCGCAAGAGGCTTCTGAGTTGGATGTTTGCCACATGACTTTTCCCATGGTGCAATAGCTGGAAGGCGCCAGACATCGGTCATCTGTTTCCCCCCATTTATGTGCTTCATCAATTCGTAGTTGTATTGATGAGGGCGTTTGGGCCATTTACGAGCCCAAATGATGAATTCGGTGCTATATGTGAAATAGCGACACGAAATATTAGGTGGAGGGTTGGTCTTGGCCCAAGTAATTACATTAAGAATCTTGAAACCTAAGTCAGTCAAACTATTAGCGACAGCGAAGATATTGTGATAAGTTCCACTAATCCATATTGTCCCATTATCTTTCAGTTTCTCCCTACATAGAGCAATCCAATCATGATTAAACTCTCGAATAAACTCGGTAGAGCCTCTTTTATCCCAGTTCCCTTTGTTTACGCTCACAATTTTGCCCGCTTGATAACTGATGCCGTTATTAGACAAGAAATAAGGCGGGTCAGCAAAAATCATGTCAAACTTGAAATCGAATTGGGGCAACAACTCGAAACAATCGCCATGCAGCAACGTGAAGTCGCGAGACGGAGATTTGTAGTAGGAAACTAACATGATATCGTTATTTGACTAATTCTATGAAATCTTTAATTGTTGTAAGATTATAGACACTTGGGATAGCATTATAGGCTTCCTCCAGTTTGTTGCGTGCTGAACGCCATCCAATGCCATCGGTTATCCATACGAACTCAAAACCATCTACTGAATTAACCCTTGGAGCCAATTCTGTATAAGACCTAGCTGTTTCATTTAATTTGCTACCGCCACCACTATAAAAATTAACCTCTATGAGATATTTCGTAGCAGGCGTTTCTATATAAAAATCAAAGCGTTTCTCATCAGTTCCTAGCACTGAAAGTTCAGGAAATTCCCTGGAGTATACTTCTTGTCTGAAAGATATATTATTGTCACTTAGGATCTTTGCTACTGTATTCTCCATAATATGTCCGCTTCGGTTTTTTCGGGCATTGGTATCTAGTCCTGTCTCAATACCAAAAACATAATCCACCAGGTTCTTAATACGACGTGAATTAAACACATCTGCCAGACCAGTCTCACACAAGAATTCATATACCTTTGTTGCTGAAGAAAAATAGCTTCTTAGTATAACCACATTCCCCTGATTGTCAACGACCGGTTTGCTGCCTTCTTCTCTCACCGCAATTAAGATGCCCATCACTTCAAATGCTTTAGGGTCTCGCTCCCATACCTCTGTGACAGCTCTAGATAAATCTTCCTTACCAATAAGGTAATTCAGTGTATTAAGACTCATCTCAACTTGTGACACATTGGCGGAGATCTTATCAAAATCACAAAAGAAATCCAGAGTCTGGTTAGTTTCTTGGAGTTGAGACATAAAAAGATTAAAGTCCTTATTCATAATTCTTGATAAGTAATTCGGTTAGTTTTCCTCTTTTATTTGGATTGGCATTAATGGCACGTGAAGCTTGAACTCTATTGATATTGAAGTCGCAATAGAGCTTTTCAAAGAAAGTATCCTCGGGATTCCTGGCTGAACAGTCTGAATTGCTAAGCATCCACTTGATATTAGGCATCTGGTTGAGCCTTGCACAATAATCATGAAGTCTTATTTGCTCGTCATCATTAAACTCCTCTTTTGCATAAGAATTGAAACTAGACGTCGCATCAAGAGGGCGATATGGAGGGTCGAAATAGAAGAAATTGAGGCCATCGCCAATGTATTTCAATGTCTGTTCATAGTCTGCATTTAATATCACTATCTCCACTTGATTCAGCAATTGGCTATCGGCCTTTAAGACTTCCTCATTGCAAATTGTGGGATGCAGATATCGACCAAATGGCACATTGAATTTCCCTTTAGCATTTACTCGATAAAGGCCGTTGAAACATGTGCGGTTGAGAAAAATCAGATATTTAGTTCGCTCAATATCGTCTAGTTTATTCTCATTAAAGATAGTCCGTGCTTCGAGAAAGAAAGATTTCTTGGCTTCATCCTCAATCAACTCATAGTAACGTTTCTCAAGCTCTGCAAGACGTTCTATCAGCTCGTTGTACGAATCTTTAATAACTCGATAAGCGGTTATCAGGTAGGAATTGATGTCATTGATAACTGCGCGTTTGATATTAGGAAATCGCTGGAGCATGTGGAAAAACATAGCCCCACCTCCCACAAATGGCTCAATGTATGTGAATTCGTGTTCTTTTAGGTCTGTGGGCAGATGTTCCTCTAGCTGTGATATCAGCTGTCCTTTACCCCCAGCCCATTTTAAAAATGGTTTTGCCTCTTTACTCATCTTTTTTTGTCCTCATTTGCCGTGGACAAAAAGAAAGCGCACCACCTTCGCATTTCAACCCCTAACGAAGGCTGTCCGCCACAGATGCCTTTACACAGAGTTGAAAGGAAGGGGTACGCCTATACAGAAATAGGCGTATCCTCATTCCTCGAGACTCTGTGTAACTCTGTTAGTTTGGCGGACTATTCTCGTTAGAAGTCTCTTTGAATTTAGATACTGCTATCTAATTTCCCACGATGTCTATTGCGTCTAGATGAGTGTCTAAGACAGGTGCAAAGTTAGCGATTTATTTTTGAAAAACATTGCAGAAGTCATTGATTATTCATCTTTAACGCTGAATTCTGTTATTGTATAATCCGAAGCATCCAGCACTATGTCACAATTTCGGTACATCGCCTTGACGGTTTGCATGGCCTCCTCATCGTTTTCAGCCATAACCTCGACAACACGGCTCAGCACCTCTGTCACCTCTATGCGGTACTTCTTCATATCGTATGCAAAGTAACATAAATACTGCGACAAAAAAACGATTAGATCAATTCTTAACAAATGTGATCAAAAATGATCAATTTTGAAAAGAAATAGATTATCAGAATGAAATTATTACTGCGATTGGCCACGCTGCGCTAAAGGTTTGCATTCAATGCGTTTAATTAGCGAAATTAGCATTGGCCCCGCAGGGTTTGGACCAATTGCTAGATCAATATTTGTCTTTATTGTCTTTATTGTCTTTATTGTCTTCTAAAAAAATGCTTGGCGGCTTGGGAGTGAGGCCCGACGGGGCGGAAGTCCGGAGATGATGACGTCCACTTGGAGTGAAATTGCAACTATTAACTGTTCAGTGTGAACTGTAAACTAAAAAAAGCATTATCTTTGCACGTTTTTTAGAATAGACGACTGAATGGACTATCAACTCATAGCCACTCCTGAGGGCACCAATGCCCGCGCCGGACTCATCACGACCGACCACGGCCAGATCGAGACCCCTATCTTCATGCCAGTAGGCACCGTGGGAGCCGTCAAGGCTGTCCACATGACCGAATTGCGCGAGGACATCAAGGCCCAAATCATCCTGGGCAACACCTATCACCTGTACCTGCGTCCCGGCATGGACATCATCGAGCGTGCTGGCGGCCTGCACAAGTTCAACGGCTGGGACCGCCCCATCCTGACCGACAGCGGCGGCTTTCAGGTGTTTTCGCTTGCCGAGAACCGCAAGTTGACCGACGAGGGTGTGACCTTCCGCAGCCACATTGACGGCAGCAAGCACTTGTTCACGCCCGAGAAGGTGGTGGACATCGAGCGCACCATCGGCAGCGACATCATGATGGCCCTGGACGAGTGTCCTCCCGGCACCAGTGACTACAGTTATGCCCGCAAGTCGTTGACACTGACCCACAACTGGCTGGCCCGTGGCTGGAAACACTTCAAGAACACCCAGCCCCGCTATGGTCACAGCCAGGCCTATTTCCCCATTGTGCAGGGCTGCGTCTATAAAGACCTGAGACAGGAATCCAGCAAGTTTGTCGCCGACCTGGGCGCCGACGGCAACGCCATTGGCGGCCTGGCCGTGGGCGAACCCACCGAGGTGATGTACGAGATGATCGAGGTTGTCAACGACATCCTGCCGCAGGACCGTCCCCGCTACCTGATGGGCGTGGGCACTCCCGCCAACATCCTTGAGGCCATTGACCGTGGTGTCGATATGATGGACTGCGTGATGCCGACCCGCAACGGCCGCAACGGCATGCTCTTTACCCGTCACGGCATCATGAACATGCGCAACAAGAAGTGGGCCGACGATTTCACTCCCTTGCAGGAGGATGGTCCCTCGATTGTTGACCACATCTACAGCAAGGCCTATGTGCGTCACCTGTTCATCGCCCAGGAGATCCTGGCCATGCAGATTGCCAGCATCCACAACCTGGCCTTCTACTTGTGGCTCGTGGGTGAGGCCCGCAAGCACATCATCGAGGGTGATTTCCCCGCCTGGAAGCGCCAGATGCTCCACGACGTGCAGGTGAGGCTTTAGGCTTTAGATTTTAGATTTTAGGATTTGGGTAATGGAAGAGGAACTCAAGAACATAGAGCTGCCAGTAGAGACGCAAAATCTTGCGTCTCCCGATCAGCCTGTCCAGGAGATCCATGAAGTCCAGCCCGTCCAGCCCCCCAAGCAGGACACCCGCAAGCGCTACCCGTGGTACTACGTGAAGCGTTTCGACCGCTATATCATCAAGAACTTCTTGGGTACCTTCCTGTTTGCTATCCTGCTGCTGTTTGCCATCGTGGTGGTGTTTGACATCAACGAGAAGCTGGATGCCGTGCTCACCGCCCCCATCAAGGCAACCGTCTTCCAGTACTTCATGAACTTCCTGCCCTTTGTGCTCAGTCAGTTCAGCCCCTTGTTCACCTTTATTGCGGTGATCTTCTTCACCTCGCGCCTTGCCGACCGCAGCGAGGTCATCGCCATGCTGTCTAACGGCATCAGTTTCTATCGGCTGACGTTGCCCTACCTGTTCTCGGCAGCGGTGATCGCCCTCGGCAGCTATCTGCTGGCGGCCTACATCATCCCGCCGGCCAATGTGGAACGCATCGCCTACCAGAACAAGTGGGTCAAGAACAAGGAGGTCGTCTACGGCGACAACATCCAGATGCAGGTCAAGCCCGGCGTGATGGCCTACATGGCCCGCTATGACAACACGACACGCAGCGGATTCCGTTTCACGCTCGAGGAGTTTGACGGCACGACGCTCAAGTCGCGGCTGACGGCCGAGACCGTGAAGTATGACTCGGTGGGCCTGTGGACTGTGCGCAACTACTCCATACGCAACTTCAAGGGCCTGAAGGAGACGATGACCACCGGTAGCGTGATGGACACGCTGTTGAATATCGATCCGCGCGATTTCCTCATCTCCAAGAACGACGAGCAGACCATGACTTCGCCAGAACTCAAGGCCTACATCAACAAGCAGAAGGCCCGCGGCGTGGCCAATATCAAGAATTTTGAGATCGAGTATGAGCGGCGCATTGCCATGACGGCCGCCTCGTTTATCCTCACCATCATTGGCCTGTCGCTCTCTTCACGCAAGGTGAGGGGTGGAATTGGCCTGAACATTGGCCTCGGTCTGCTGTTGAGTTTCTCTTACATCCTGTTTATGACAGTGACCTCCACTTTTGCCGTGTCGGGCTACACCAGTCCCCGCGTGGCTATGTGGATTCCCAACATGGTCTATATCATCATTGCCGCTGTGCTCTATTATCGCGCATCGCGATAGTTGCTCATTATCTTATTGTTTTTAACGAAATTGGTAGTAAATGCCGTTTTTTTTATTCGGTATTGGCTTGTTGTTTTCATTTTGTAGCTATCTTTGCGGTGAAACTTTCAACTTTTTTTTATCAACTAAAAATTTGTATAGATTATGAAGAGATTTTTTACTTTGTTTGCTATGGTGGCTTTTGCCGCTAGTATGATGTGGGCTACTTGGGTGCCCAGCGATACTGAGAGTATCAAGCTTGATAAGGAGGGTACTGACGGACAGGTGCAGATGAAGACCATCCGTACCGATGATGGCAAGATCATCCTCAGCTGGCTGCGTGGCGAGAGGGTTGACGATGTTTTCTCCTACAGGTTGCACCTGCAGATTTTTGATGCTAATGGTAATGCCATGTTTGGCGATGAGGGCATCATCGTGTGCGATAAGCGCACCCGCACCTGGACTACCGATTATGCTCTGGCGTTAGCTCCTAACGGGGATATCCTTTTGGCTTATACCGACGTCCGCAATGATCCTAATGAAGAGAACGCCGAGTCCTATCTCTATCGTTACGACCAGCAGGGTAATCCCGTTTGGGATGCCGACGGTATCCTGTTCCCCTCAGGACGGATCCACGAGACCGCATTTTCGACCGAGGATATCGCTCCTGCCATCTGTGTGAGCGGCGACAATATCTATGCTGCCGTTAACCACACCGAGTACTATATGGAAAAGGCTACCGAGGACAACTGGTCTCCCTCGCCCTGGTTCCCCAACCAGCAGATGCCCGACTCGGTTCAGGTAACTTCAAGTGCATGGCTGGTTGTGGCTCTGAATAATGACGGCAGCGTCAAGGGCGAAGCTCCCATGTCGCTGGATTCCAAAATCTTATTGATGAATCCCGCTATTGATGGCAATATTTACATGGTCTATAACAGTGCTGACCAGGGTCTCGAAGCTCAACTGATTGATCCTGAGCTGACTAACCAGTGGGATGACGTTGTTACCGTTGAGGAGACGCCGCTCACAAGAGGCACATTCATGCCCACTCCGCTCGCTGGGCTTAACGAGAATGACATCCTGATGCTCTCCTATGAGGTGCCTACCGATTGGTATGGCTATCAGGTGGTGAACTACCTCACTCCCGAGGGTGAGACTGCACCTGAGGCAATCAGCTTGGCCGGTGGTGTCGACGGTGACGCCGGCAGCGCTGCCATGGGCGTGAAGGAGAATAGGGCTATGGTCGCTTGGGAGTATGCTTACTCTTCGTCCCTCTACTACATGAAGGTGAATGTAGCTACTGACTTCAACACCTACTTCTGGGAAGGTGATCTGGAGTATGGCATGAACCTTGAAGAGAATGATATGTGGGGATTTACCCCCGTTAAGGTGATTCCCACCACTGACGGTTGGGTAGTACTCTATGGCAATCTGCAGAGCTGGAATGGTGCCAACTTCATGGTGGTAAGCATTGACGATTTTGGCGAGATCCTGTGGACCAAGCAGATCTGCGAAGACAACTTCAAGTCCAGCGGCTTCTCGGTAGTCTATGACGATAAGAACGCCTATATCTTCTACACCCAGGAGGTACAGTACGATGACCAGTGGAATGAGATTCCCGGCTCGGCAGGTATGTACGTCATGTGTATTGGCATTACCGGTAATCAGGATGCTACCTCCATCGATGAGATGCCCTCCGATGCTCGCGTGAAGAGCGTGGAGATCTACACCGTTGACGGTCGTCGCGTCAATGAGATGGTTCCCGGTGTCAACATCATCCGCACTACCGATGAGAACGGCAACGTGACCAGCAAGAAAGTTTTCAAGTAAAGATTGATTTTTTAGACTTTAGATAGTTGTCAGGAGACGCGAAAGCCCGCGTCTCCTGATAACTTTATGGACTGTAACTGAGGAAAAAACGAAAAAATGATGCTTGTAAGCCCATAACGTCAAACTTTTTACCTGTTTTTGTGTCTATTTTTAAAATAATGTTTATCTTTGCGACACGAATAATAGCAAGTCTTAGATTCTAAATGTATATGAGAAAGTGTGTTTTAACTACCGTACTCTGCCTGTTGGCTGCTTTCGGTGTGGCTCAGGCTCAACTGCCAGCCGTGACTCTCAAGACGATAGATGGTTCAACCATCAGCACTGAGACATTGAGTAACGACGGCAAGCCGTTTATCATCGATTTTTTTGCCACATGGTGCAAGCCCTGCAACCGTGAGCTCAGCGCCATTGCCGAGGTCTATGACGAGTGGCAAGAAGAAACCGGCGTGAAAATCTATGCCGTGAGCATCGATCAGGCTCAGAACATCAACAAGGTGAAACCCCTGGTGGACCAGAACGAGTGGGAATATGACGTCCTGCTCGATCCCAACAGCGATTTCCTCAAGGCCCTGGGTGGACAGATGATCCCGTTTGTCGTCGTCGTTGACGGCAACGGCAACGTCGTGTCTAAACACAGCGGATACACCGATGGAGGTGAGAATGAACTGATTGAAGAAGTGCGTAAACTGATTGCCAATTAGTTTTTCATTAGTAGAGAATGAACCCTAAGAACCTGATACCCTTATTGCTGCCAGTCTTGTTGCTGGCAGCTTTGCCAGCTTTTTCCCAGGTGACAGTGAGCGGCAGTATCCAGAGCGATATCTTGATACCTGAAGATGATGAAAAAATCGGTACCGAGCATTCCAAGGACAAAGTGTTGACCAATACCTATGTCGACTTGAACCTGGGCAGCAAGTATGTGGATGCCGGTGCACGGTTTGAGTTCCTGAAATACCCGTTGCCAGGTTATGAGCCCGATTTCAAGGGGTGGGGTGTTCCCCATTTCTATGTCAAGGGACACTACAAGAATGTCGAGTTGACGGTGGGTGACTACTACGAGCAGTTTGGCTCGGGATTCATCCTGCGCACCTACGAGGAACGCTCTCTGGGCATCGACAATGCCCTGAGGGGTGCCCGCTTGAGCTACAAGCCCGTGAATGGCGTCAGCATCAAGGCCTTGACGGGAAAACAGCGCCGTTACTGGCACCACAACGATGCGCTGGTGAGCGGTGTGGATGTGGAAGTGGGCCTGGATCAATTCATCAAGTCGCTGGAGAACCATGACACGCACATCACCATTGGCGGATCATGGGTCAACAAGCATGAGGATGCCGATGATGACGCCATATTTGTTGACGCGACCCACAAGCTCAATCTTCCCGAATATGTCAACGCTTGGGATGCTCGAGTCAATCTTACCCACAAGGGCTTCAGTGTCCTGGCCGAATATGCGCAGAAGACCCAGGACCCGTCTTTTGACAATGGGTACCATTATGGCAAGGGCAATGTGGCCATGCTCAGCACCTCTTATTCCCAAAAGGGATTGAGCGTGTTGCTCCAGGCCAAGCGCAGCCAGGGCATGTCATTCCGCAGCCGTCGCAGCATGAGCGGCACATCGAGCTTTATCAACCACCTGCCCGCTTTCACCCACGACCAGACTTATGCCCTGCCGGCCCAATATCCTTATGCGACAAATCTTGATGGTGAATGGGCATTCCAGGGTGAGTTTGGTTACACCTTCAAGAAAGGAACGGCACTGGGCGGCAAGTATGGCACCAAGTTGAAATTGAACGTGTCGCACGTGCGCGGCATCGACGAGAGCAAGATCAAGAACCCGGTTGCCGATGGGCGCCTGATGGGCAGTGACGGCTACAAGTCGAGTTTCTTCAAGATGGGTGATGAGACCTATTTTCAAGATATCGATGTGCAGATCGAGAAACGTTTCACACGTGACTTCTCGCTGATTTTCATGTACATGAATCAACAGTACAACATGACCGTCGTCGAGGGTCATGGCGGCATGATCAAGAGCAACATCCTCGTTGCCGACGGCAAATACAAGTTCTCGCCCAAACTGACGTTGCGCTGCGAGTTGCAGTATCAATTCTGTAAGGGTGACGATGGAGACTGGGCCTTTGGCCTTGCCGAGTTGTCATGGGCTCCGCACTGGATGTTCACGGTGAGCGATGCCTGGAACTGCGGCGAGACCAAGGTGCATTATTACCAGGCTCTAGTTACCTATAGCCTGAAGTCGCACCGCATCCAGGCAGGATATGGCCGCACCGACGCGGGCTTTAACTGCTCGGGTGGCGTCTGCCGCTGGGTGCCCGCCACACGCGGTTTCACGTTCTCCTATAATTACACCTTCTAGCGATCACAACGATGAGAAAGATATATTTAAGTGTTTTGACACTGGCTGCCCTGGTCATGGCAGTGGCCTGTGATGAGGTATCGACCGACGAGCGCCTCACCTATGTCGAGCCGCCCGAAGTGGGTCGTGCCGTATTGATTGAGGACTATACCGGCCAGTATTGTGTGAACTGCCCTCGCGCTACCGAGGAGATTGAGCGGCTTGTCGAGCAATACGGCGACTCGGTCGTGGTGGCAGTGGCCATCCACTCGGGACCCTTTTCCAAGCAGAAGGGGGAGCCCTCGCCGCTCTATACCGAGGTGGGCGACATGTATTTCAACAAGTGGGGACTGTCGGCCCAGCCTGTGGGACTGGTCGATAGACTCTATGGCCCGATGGCCTTCAGTTACACCGACTGGGGTGCCGGCGTGAATTATGAGATCGCCTTCAAGGCGCCTGTGAGCTTCATGACGACAGCCGACTATGACAACGACACACGTCGGGCCTCCATCGAGGTGCAGACCATAGGCCTGGACTCGGCGACGGTGGCCGGCAAGCTGCAAGTGTGGCTTGTTGAGGACAGCATCGACAGCTTCCAGCTGATGCCCGACGGTTCCAGACAGGAGCATTACAACCACATGCACGTGTTCCGTGCCAGCGTCAACGACCCGTGGGGTGACGACGTGAGCGTCGCTCACGGCCAGGTGGCTGTCAAGACCTACGGCCTCACGCTCGATCCCGCGTGGGTGCCCGAGCATTGCTCGATCGTGACCTTCCTCTATGACGCCGAGGGTGTGAAACAGGTGGCAAAGAAAAAATTGAAAACCAACAACTAATCAAAGAATATGAAAAGAATCTTTACTTATTTTGCTGTTGCCATGATGACGGTCATGGCAGTGCCCGCGCTGGCACAAGACGTGGATGAGAGTTTCGTGTTTATGGACGATGATGGCAACATTATCGAGAATGGTACCACTGTGGTGCGTAATGTGGTGGAGCCCTACGACGATGTGTCCGAGGTCATCTATTCAGGCATCTGGGTGATGAACATGGCCGGCTCGACGAGTGACTACATCAAGGTGCATTACGTCATCGACCGCATTGATAACGGTACCTATCAGATCTGTTTCCCTACTACCTGTAACTCGCAGACTGAAGCTGGCACCTACGAGACCGGAATGGGACAGCTCATGGCTGACCTCCAGAACATCCAGAGCGAGTGGTTCCCGCAGGCCGATGGCGAGTGCGACGTGACGCTGACCATCGAGATCCTGACCAAGCAGGGCCTCTTCCCGCCCACCTATAACCACAAGGCTTGGGGACCGACCATCAAGGTGCGTTTCATCAAGGGCGATGCTCCTGGCCCAGAGCCCATCGTGGGTGATGTCAATGGCGACCAGGAGGTGAATATTGCTGACGTCAATGCCGTGATCGACATGATTCTGAAAGGTGTAAACGAGCCTGCCGGTGACGTCAACAAAGATGAGGAGGTGAATATCGCCGACGTCAACGCGGTGATCGACATTATCCTGGGCGCACATTGATAGCACTGATTATCAATATCATCTTTAAATAAAATACGTACATGAAAAAAATCTTACTTCTTTTAGCGGCAATCATGTCGCTACCCATGCTTGTGGCTGCACAGGGTGCAGATAACCTGAAAATTCTAGGCCATTACGATAGCGACAACATCGCTACCGAGGGTGCCGCTATCTCTACCGCCACTGGCAAAGTGAGCGTCGGCACGATTATGGAGAGTGACGAGCTGGCCATCTTCAACGGCGGCAAAATCGTGTCCTTCCGCGTCGGTCTGGCCGAGAGCACGCCGGTGACCAAGGTGTTTGTCGTTCCCATCACCCCTGGCGGGGCCTACGGCACGATGGTGTCATGGCCTTGCAACGTGAGCAATACGGGCTGGAACGAGGTGGCTTTGTCATCGCCCTACCAGCTCAACCTGACCGATGGCGCCCGCTTGCTGATCGGCTTTGAATATGAGCAGACCAAGGATAACGCGCCCCTGTCGCTGGTTGCCGAAGGCGACCCTTATGATACCTACTGGTACAAGAAAGCAGGCCAGATGTATCGCTGGACAACGGCAGGCCTCAAGTCGCGCGGCAACTTGAGCGTGCAGTGTGTTGTCGAGAAGGATCATTACCCCGATGTGCTGATCAAGACCAGCAATCTGCAATGCCCGCCATTCAGCAAGCGCGGCGAGGCGATGCCTTTCACCTTTAATGTCTTGAACAGGGGCAATGAGCCGCTTGCTGCCGATGCATTGACCTTTGACATCAATGTCGATGGCGATAAAGTGGGTACCGCTCACAATGCCGAGACCATCGAGCCCGGTGCCATGATTGCACTCCAGTGCAGCCTCGCGACCGACGAGCTGGCCAGCGGCAACCACACCCTGACCATCAACAATGCCGTTGCCGGCGAGGAGTCGCTTGACTACGTTTTCCCGTTGAACGCTACATTCCTGTTGCACAGCGGCGCCTATGAGCGACAGAAACACTTGGTTGAGCAGTTCACCTCGACCTATTGCCAGTACTGCCCGCTGGGCGTGGATTTCCTTAGCCTGGCTACTCAGCTGCGCGACGACATCGTCTGGGTAGGCATGCACGGCAACCTGGGCACGGGAGTCGATCCCTTCACCACCGCCCAGGGCGACAGCGTCATGGCTTACATGAATTCGAGCTCCTATCCCTCGGCAGCGTTCGACCGTTCGACCGGTTGGGAGAGCGACCGCCAGATGATCAACAGCATCGGCTACTATGAGGAGTACCATCAGGAGATGGCCGAGCAGCTGAGCATGTTCTTTGACTACGTGGCTGCGCAGCATCCCACGTTTGCTACCATCAGCATTGACCCTGTTGTCGATCTCGCCACACGCGAGGCCGTGATCACGGTCAAGGGCGACATGTCGGCCGACTTTGACGTCCTGCTGGGCGATGACAACAAGCTCTATGTCTATCTGACCGAGGACAGCCTGGTTGCCCGTCAGACCAACGGCAGCACGTGGCTTACCAAGTTTGTCCACAATGGCGTGTTCCGCACTGCCTTGGGTTCGATCAAGGGCGTGGGCTTTAACAAGACCGATGCAGGCTATTGCAACGAGTTTACTGTAACCATCCCCAACGAATGGAATATCAACAACATGAATGTCGTGGCATTTATCGGCCGACCCATCGAGTCGGGTGTCGCAACCGACATGAGCGTCAACAATGCCGAGTCAACCCGTCTGGTGGCTGGCACTGGTGGTGTGGAAGAACTCTTGCTGGATGAGGACGCCGTGCCTGTTGAGTACTATGACCTCATGGGCCGTCAGCTCGATGGACTGCAACAGGGCATCAACATCGTGAAGATGAGCAACGGCACAGCACGCAAGGTGCTCGTGAAATAAACTCAGAACTGAATAGTTGCTGTCAATCCATAGGCCCGGTCACCAAAGGTGGTCGGGCTTATTGCTACATCAACATCCTTGACAAAGGGGCGGGTGAACACAAATGCTGCCCCGGCACCGATGGCGGCACCGCCCAGCACGTCCCACCAGTCATGGCGGTCGCTGTGGACGCGTCCCCAGGCCACATAGGTCGATACCACATAGGCCGGCACGCCCCACTTCCAGCCATAACGCTTCATCAGGAAGGTAGAGCCGTTGAAGGCCACTGCCGTGTGGGTGCTCGGGAAGGCGTGATGGCCCGTGCCGTCAGGGCGGTCCTTGCGGATGCACAGTTCCAGGCCATAGTTCACGGCCAGGCAGGTGGCGGTGCTGAGTCCCAGCTGTTTGAGCCCTTCGGTGTCATGCTTTGCGATGGCGACACCAATCGCCGTGGCGTCGGGCAACAGGCACAGGATGTCGGTGCTGTGTTTGACAAAATTGTCCTCGGCCCAGCCGCTCATGAGGCAGCCGATGGCTATTATGGTGCTCAACAATCGTTTCATCAGATCAACTAACAACTAAGAACTAATACAACTTACGCAACAGGTCAATGCGGTGGATGCGCTTGAGTGCGGCAGTGATAGCGGCGCGATTTTTACGGTCGTACCAGAAGAAGAACAGTCGTTGTGCCTGTTTCTCCATAGGCGTTTTGGCACAAAAGACGGGCTTCAGCGTGTAGGGGTGGAGGCCCGTGAAGTAGGTCTCGGTCGAGACGGTCATGGGCGTGGGCGTGAAATCCTGCACCTGCTCAAGGCGGAAGTCCAATTCCTTGGTGATGGCGGCGAGTTCGGCCATGTCGGCCTCGCGGCAGCCAGGGTGGGACGAGATGAAGTAGGGGATGAGCTGTTGCCGCAGGTTGTACTTCGCGTTTACACGGTCAAAGAGGGCCTTGAAGCGACGGAACAGTTCAAACGAGGGCTTGCGCATGAGCATCAGCACCTCGTCGCTGGTATGCTCGGGAGCCACCTTCAAGCGGCCCGACACGTGAAAACGGATGAGCTCTTCGTTGTACTGGGCATTGACCTTGTCAACACGTGGGTCACCCGTGCGGTGCATCGACAGGTCATAGCGCACACCGCTGCCGATGAAGGATTTCTTCACCTGTGGCAAGGCGTCCACGGCATGATAGATGTCCAGCAGTTGGCTGTGGTCGGTGTTGAGGTTGCCGCAGGGCTGAGGATGCAGGCACGACGGCCGCTGGCAGCGCTGGCAACGTTCCAGATCCTTGCCGTGCATGCCGTACATGTTGGCGCTGGGACCGCCCAGGTCGCTGATGTAGCCCTTGAAATCCTCCATCTGGATGACTTGCTTGACCTCGCGCAGGATGGATTGCTTGCTGCGTGAGGCGATAAACTTGCCCTGATGGGCGCTGATGGTGCAGAAGGCGCAGCCGCCAAAGCAACCACGGTGCATGCACACCGAGTGGCGGATCATCTCATAGGCGGGGATGCGCTTGCCCTGATAGCGAGGGTGGGGCAGACGCGTATAGGGCAGGTCAAACGAGGCGTCAATCTGCTCGGTCGTCATCGGCGGGTTGGTGCGGTTTACTTTCACGGCGATGTCGCCGGTAGCTTGCCACACGTTGTGCCCGTGCCACAAGTTGCTCTCCACCTCGATAACCTTGAAATTTTGGGCTTGTGCTTTCATCGATTGCTGGCACTCCTCATAGCTGTGCAGCACCACATCGGTGTCATTATTGGCGGTGGGCAACTCGTTCAACGGACGGCGAACGACCGTCTGTGGAATGTCGGTGAGTTCCTCGATGCGCTGCCCGGCGGCCAGGGCATCGGCAATGGCTAGGGTGGGCCATTCGCCCATGCCATAGACCAGCAGGTCAGCCGGACAATCGATGAGGATGGACGGCCTGAGCCTGTCCTGCCAGTAGTCGTAGTGGGCCAGCCGCCTCAACGACACCTCGATACCGCCAGCCACAACAGGAACGTCAGGGAAGAGCTTTTTCAGAATTTCGCTATAGACGATGGTGGGGTAGTCGGGACGCGCACCGGCACGGCCGTCAGGAGTGTAGGCATCATCGCTGCGCTTGCGGCGGGCGGCGGTGTAGTGGTTCACCATCGAGTCCATGGCACCGGCCGACACGCCAAAGAATAGCCTGGGGCGTCCCAGTTTCTTGAAGTCGCGCAGGTCGTCGCGCCAGTTGGGTTGCGGCACGATGGCCACCTTGTAGCCGTGGGCCTCCAGCACGCGGCCGATGACGGCACTGCCCATCGACGGGTGGTCGATGTAGGCATCGCCGCTGAACAGAATCACGTCGGCCTGTTCCCAGCCCAGGTGGTCCATCTCCTTGCGCGTGGTGGGCAGCCATTGGCCCTTGATGCGGTGGTCGGTATGTCGCTTGTCCTGACTCATAAAAATCTAAAAATATCCCTTAATTCTTTAATTCCCTAAGCTCTAAGCTTTATTCCCTTTCCTCAAGCAATGCCTCGAGCTTGAGAATCTCGTCGCGGTATTGGGCGGCCTCGAGGAAGTCCATCCGCTTGGCAGCTTCGATCATCTGAGTCTTGAGCCGGTCGATGGCTGCCTGCATATCCTTAGCGCTCATGTAGGCAACAACAGGATCGGCAGCGACACCGGCACTGGAATTGAACTCCTCGGTGTAGCGCATGTTGGGTGCCTTGGCGGCGGGAGCGCCGGGCATCGGTGACTGGTTGTGGCGACTGGGTGCCGTGGGATGGCGCATGTCGGTATCCTGGCCGATGATGGCGGTGCGGGCCTTGATGATGGCCGTCGGTGTGATGTTGTGCTCCTCGTTGTACTTGAGCTGCAGGGTGCGGCGCCGCTCGGTCTCGTCGATGGTCTGGCGCATCGAGTCGGTAATGTTGTCGGCATACATGATGACGGTACCGTTCAGGTTGCGTGCCGCACGGCCGGCTGTCTGGGTGAGCGAGCGTCGGCTGCGCAGGAAACCCTCCTTATCGGCGTCGAGGATGGCGACAAGCGACACCTCGGGCAGGTCAAGACCCTCACGCAGCAGGTTCACGCCCACGAGCACGTCGATGGCTCCGGCACGCAGGTTGTCGATGATCTCGATGCGCTCCATGGTCTCGACATCGCTGTGCATGTAGGCGGTGCGTATGTCCAGACGCTTGAGGTAATCGCTCAATTCCTCGGCCATGCGCTTGGTCAGCGTGGTCACCAGGGTGCGCTCGCCGCGCTCGATGCGCAGCTGTATCTCCTCGATGAGGTCATCGACTTGCCCCTGTGACGGGCGCACGATGATCTGCGGATCGAGCAGTCCCGTGGGACGGATGAGCTGCTCGGTGATGACGCCTTCGCTCTTGTTGAGTTCGTAGTCGGCAGGCGTGGCGCTGACGTAGATGGTCTGGTGGGTCAGATCCTCGAATTCCTCAAAGCGCAGGGGCCTGTTGTCCAGAGCGGCCTCCAGGCGGAAACCGTAATGCACCAGGTTGGTCTTGCGTGACTGGTCTCCGCCGTACATGGCACGGATCTGAGGCACGGTCACGTGGCTCTCGTCGATGATGGTGAGAAAATCGTCGGGGAAGTAGTCCAGCAGGCAGAAGGGGCGCATGCCGGGCCTGCGGCCGTCGAAATATCTTGAATAGTTCTCGATGCCCGAGCAGTAGCCCACCTCGCGCATCATTTCCATGTCATAGGTTACCCGCTCGTTCAGGCGCTTGGCCTCGGCAAAACGGTTCTCGCGGGCAAAAGCGGCCACCTGGTTCTCGCGGTCCAGGTCAATCTGTCCCATGGCCGCCTTCATGCGCTCCTTGGTGGTGACAAAGATGTTGGCGGGGAAAATCTTGAAGCCCTCGACGTCCTGGGTGGGCATCAGGGTCTCGCTGTCGAGAATCTGGATGCGCTCGATCTCGTTGCCCCAAAAGATGACGCGCAGCATGATGTCCTCATCGCTCAGGAATACATCCACGGTGTCGCCCTTGACACGGAAGGTGCCCATCCTCAACTCGGTATCGCTGCGTGAGTACAAGGCATCCACCAGGCGATGCAGCAGTTCGTCCCGGCCCAACGTGTCGCCCACGCGCAACTCGATGGCGTTGGCCGTGATGTCCTCTGGATTGCCCATGCCATACAGGCACGACACGCTCGACACCACCACGATGTCGCGGCGCCCGCTCAGCAATGCTGTCACGGTCGAGAGGCGCAATCGCTCAATCTCGTCGTTGATGGCGAGATCCTTTTCGATATATTTGTCGGTAGAGGGAATATAAGCCTCGGGCTGGTAGTAGTCATAGTAGGAGACAAAGTAGTGCACCGCGTTCTCGGGGAAAAAGCTCTTGAACTCGGCATACAGCTGTGCCGCCAGGGTCTTGTTGTGTGACAGTACCAGGGTGGGGCGTCCCGTCCGGGCAATGACATTGGCCATCGTGAAAGTTTTTCCCGATCCCGTCACGCCCAGCAGCGTCTGGTAGGGCACTCCGTCATTGACACCGTCGGCAAGCTCAGCTATGGCTTGAGGCTGGTCACCAGTAGGCTCATATTCTGCATGTAACTTATATTCCATGGTCGTTGCGGTAGTTTAAAATGCAAAGATAGCATTTTTTCGGATATCCAGCAAAACCTCGTGCCAAGTAGTAAGGTATATTGCCATAATAAAAATGTGGGTGTTGCGCCTGACGTCCTGACGCCCATCTAAAGCCTAAAACCTAATTCATTACGATGCGCAGTCGGGTGTGTGGCCACAGGGAACCGATATAATTGTTGATCCGCTCTTGGGTGAGGGTGGGGAATAGTCGTTCATAGCCGCCGATGATATCGACGCCCAGGGCGCGCATCTGCAATGCCTGTAGCCAGAAGCTGTTGGTCTTCATGGCCGACTCATGCTGGTGGCTGATGGTCTCTTTCATCTTCATGAACAGGTCCTGGCTGATGCCGCTCTGGAAGACGGCGTTGATGGCATAGTCTGCCCATACCAGCATGCTGTCCCTGTCGGCCGTGCTGGTCTCAAACTCGTAGTTGATCATCCAGCGGTTGTGGTAGATTGACAATGAGCCGTCGGCTGCCACGTCATAGGTGCCGTGCTTCTCGTGCCGCAGGAAGGTGAGCAGCGCCGTGCCTACCGACTGGCCCACCATATCCATCATGAACTCGTCGTCAAAGCTGTATTTGGCATCACCCATGATGCTGACATAAACCGACGTCTTGGGGTTGCGCATCGGCACCTCAAAGAAGTTGTCCACCTGGCCGGTGGCCATGGCGGGACGGTAGGCGCTGTTGTTTTCCCTCACGCCGTTGTCGGGAAGTGATGCCAGGTATCGCCTGATCAGCGGCCTCACTTCATCCACGGTAAACGCTCCCACAATCGAGAAGGTGTAGTCGCCCGCATTGGCCACGCGCTGGCGATACAGTTCCAGCACGCGGTTGCCGTCCAGCATATCCACTTCCTCGGCTTTGAGGTTGCGGTACATGTGGTTGCCCTGATAGATGGTGCTGCCGATGGAGTCGCTATAGATCATCTTGGGATTGTAGCTGGCTTGGGACAGCTGTGAACGGATGCGGGTCTTGACGCTCTGATATGCTTCCTCATCAAGGCTGACGTCGGTGAAATACAGGTAGCACAGCTGCAGCAGGGTCTCGAGGTCGGCACTCTGGCATCCGCCGCTCAGTTGCTCGTTTGCGTCGTTGAGGATGAAGGAGATGCCCAATTGACGCCCGCTCATCATGCGGTTGAGCTGGTTGATGGTGTGGCCGCCCAGGGCGCAGTTCTCGATGACTTGGTCCATCAGGCGCACGTTCACGTCGGCCGTGTCGCCATAGGCCCACTCGCCGCCCAGGCTGAAGCCGTTGAACAGCACCTCGTTGTTCTTGAAATCGGTGGGCTTGAGCCTCACGGTCGCTCCATTGCGCAGGGTCATGGTGGTGATTCCGGTTGCCTTGTCGTGGGTTTCGTTAATGATCGCACCCATCTGTGGCTCGGTTTCAATCAGCCGCTCGCTGGCCGTCAGGTCGGTGTAGGGCGACTGTGGCGTGTTCATGATGCGGTTGAAGTGGGCAATCACATCTCGTGAAGTGGGATAGCGGCTGGCGCCTCCCATCGACTGGGGACCTGAAATCAGGACGCTCACATTGTCCTTGCCGACGATGGAACGCAGGTAGTCGTTCACCTCACCGAGGCTGATGTGATTCAGCTCATCGATGAGCATGCGGGACTCGGCCTCCACTCCGGGCACGTAGCCGCCGTTGCCGTAGTGGTCGATGTACTCGTCAACATATTCTCGGTTGGTGCGGTTGCTGGCTTCGGCCTGATAGTCGGCATACATGGCACGGGCATCCCGCTTGGCGCGCTCCAGCTCCCCCTCGGTGAATCCGTGTTGCATGGCGCGGGTGGCTTGTGTCACGAGGGTGTCCAGGGCCTCAAGAGAACGGCCTTCCTTGGCCATCACTGCCAGCGTGAGGGCGTCGCGGGTGCGGGTCACGAGCATGCGGCGGTCATACACCATCCCGTAGTCGATGGGTGTGGTTGATGTGCGTGACAGCTCGTCAAGCCGTCGGTTGAGCATGAACTGCAAGAGGTATGAGACCACGTTGTGGTTCAGGAAGGTGTGTGTATTGCGCTGCGAGACGGGTGTCTGCTGGTGCTCAAACATGAGGTAAATCATCGTGTTGGACGCTTCGGGGTCGGTGTGCAGCGCATAGGTCACGCCCTGGTGGTCGGGCACGTGGCCCAGTGCGGCATCAGGGTCGGCATTGTCCCGCTTGGGCAGTTTGCCCATGGTTTGCCGCACCATGTCCTCCATGCGGTCGGCATCAAAGTCCCCCACGAGGACCAGTGCTTGCCGATGCGGGCAATACCAGCGATGGTAGAACGAGAGCAGTTGATTTCTCGTCGCGTTGCGCACGACCGTCATGTCGCCGATGGGGATACGGTAGGCATAACGGCTCCCCGACAGCAGGATGGGCAGGGTGTTCTCATACATGCGCATCGTTTGGTCGGCATGCATGCGCCATTCCTCCTCGATAACGCCGCGTTCCTCCTCGATGGCGCGGTCGTCAAAGTTCAGTTCACACGACAAGTCCTTGAGCATCAGCAGGACGGTGTCGAGCAGCTCAACGCGGTCGGTGGGCACATTGGAGATCTGGAAACGCGTGTCGTCAAAGCCCGTCGAGGCATTGATGTCGCGGCCGTAGGATATGCCATTGTTTTGCAGGATATCGACCATATTGATGCCAGGGAAATTGCGCGTGCCCTGGAAGGCGATATGCTCGATGAAGTGGGCAAAGCCGCGCTCATTTTCCTCCTCGACCAGCGAGCCGGTATTCTGCACCAGCCAGAACTCGGCACGCCCCTTAGGCTGCTCGTTGTGACGGATGTAATAGGTCATCCCGTTCTCCAGCCGCCCGATCCTCAGCTCGGGATCCACCGGCAACTCCTTCTCCCGTGCCCGGGCCACCAGCATCACCGCCAGCAAGCCAACCACCGCCACCAATATCCATCTCCTAATCTCCATACCTTCTCTCGTGTCTTTACCGTGCTGGCGCACGGGAAATTTTTCAAATTAAAATAAAAATTATTTATTTGATATGCCTTTGGCTTTTTTCATTTTCTCTTCAATCAATTCTTCTATTGGATTTCGCCAAGTGATTTTTTCGATGGTCCCGTCTTCATGTCGATGATACCACTCGCTGTAGAAACTCTCGGCGCCAAAGTTCATAATCATGCCAAAAGGTTTGTGCGTCAGGTGCATGTAATTGAACAATTGTTGGCGGTGAGGTCTTGCTATGTTTTTGATCGCCTTAAGTTCGATAATAATGTCTTTGTTAACCACCAAATCCATGCAATAATGCTGATCAAGTTTTATGTCTTTCCAAAACATCGGGAGATAGACTTGTTTTTCTACTGTGTACCCCTTTTTTCTTAGCAGATATGTGAGTGCAGCTTCATAAGCCGACTCCAATAACCCCTCATTATATTCACTGTGGACAAGCATGGCTTCACCAGTGATGTCGTGAAAGAATCGATAGAATTCATTATGTTCTTTGGCAGTCATGAATTAAAATAATTTTAAAAAAATTTGATAAATTTCCCGTGCGTAAGCACGGTAAAGTTTCTGTGTAATAGGTTCAGTGTAAGGCGAACAGGCCTGGTTTGTCGGGATCGGCGATGATGGTGTCGCTGGTGACGACGCAGTCCAGCGGGCGGTCGTGCGGCTCGACCGGCACCTCGTCCACCAGCTGGAAGTCGCACACCACGCCGATGGTCGGGCAAGATGTGGTGCTCAGTAGCCTGTCATAGAACCCCTTGCCGCGCCCCAGGCGGTTGCGCTTGCCATCCAGTGCCACGGCAGGCACGATGATGAGTTCCAGGCAAGAGGCGTCCATGGCGTCGCCCACGGGCTCCCCGATGTGGAACTTGTTATTGTCATCCAGGCTCTGTGCCCCATGATAGGGCACGATCTCCAGGTCGTCACCCACGACGCGGGGCAGGTAAATATTCTTACCAGCATCCAGCCACCGCTGCACCGTCTCGTGCGTCGGCAGCTCGTCGGGCAGCGACCAGTAGCACAGGATGTGGTGGGCCTGTTGCCACGCGGGCATCTTCTCTATCGTGCTGAAGACCATCTGTGCATCCACCACTTTCACGGCATCAGGCGTCATCGCCTTTAACTCCTTTATTTGGCGTCTCAATTCTTTCTTTGTCATCTCTTCTGTATCATTTTATTGATAAAACATGTGCAAAGTTAGTATAAACTTTTCAGTTACCAATTAATGATTAGGTAAAGAAATAATATTAAGTTTTTTTTGATTTTTGTGGCGTTTTTGCTTGTGAATCAGGAAATTTGTTGTACCTTTGCAGTCGCGCTTTTCGGGAACGTGTCCGAAAAGGCTGTTTAACTAACTTATTATTAACTTTTTAAATGAGCGAAGAATTAAAAAATTCTCCAATCGCCGATTTTGATTGGGACGCCTATGAGAAAGGCGAGACCAAAAGAGACAAATCTTTTGAAGAACTGGAAAAAACCTACGACAACTCCTTGAACAAGTTCCAGGAGAACGAAGTGACCGAAGGTACCGTCATCTCGATTAACAAGCGCGAGGTAGTGGTTAACATCGGTGCTAAGTCGGACGGCATCATTCCCGTTAGCGAATTCCGTTACAACCCTGACCTGAAGGTAGGCGACACCGTTGAGGTGTTTGTCGAGAACCGTGAGGACAAGAAGGGTCAGCTCGTGCTGTCGCACAAGCGTGCCCGTCAGGCCAAGAGCTGGGATCGCGTTAACGAAGCGCTTGAGAACAACGAGATCATCAAGGGTTACATCAAGTGCCGCACCAAGGGTGGTATGATCGTCGATGTATTTGGCATCGAGGCCTTCTTGCCCGGTTCGCAGATCGACGTACGCCCCATTCGCAACTATGATGACTACGTTGACAAGACCATGGAGTTCAAGATCGTGAAGATCAACCAGGACTTCCGCAACGTTGTTGTGAGCCACAAGGCCCTGATCGAGGCCGAGCTCGAACAGCAGAAGAAAGAGATCATGTCCAAGCTCGAGAAGGGTCAGGTGCTTGAGGGTACCGTTAAAAACATCACCAACTACGGTGTGTTCATCGACCTGGGTGGCGTGGACGGTCTGATCCACATCACCGACCTGTCGTGGGGTCGCGTAAACAATCCCGCCGACATCGTTCAACCCGAGCAGAAGCTCAACGTGGTTATCCTCGACTTCAATGAGGAGAAGAACCGCATCGCTCTGGGTCTGAAGCAGCTGCAGCCGCATCCCTGGGATGCCCTGGATCCCAACCTCAAGGTGGGTGACCACATCAAGGGTAAGGTTGTCGTTATGTACGACTACGGTGCATTCGTTGAGGTGGCTCCCGGTGTCGAGGGCCTGATCCACGTGAGCGAGATGAGCTGGTCGCAGCGTCTGCGCCCCGCTCAGGACTTCATGAAGGTGGGCGACGAGGTCGAGGCCGTTATCCTGGCTCTGGACCGCGAGGACCGCAAGATGTCGCTGGGCATCAAGCAGCTCACCAACGATCCTTGGGACACCATCGAGGTGAAATATCCCGTGGGCAGCAAGCACACCGCCAAGGTGCGCAACTTTACCAACTTCGGCATCTTTGTTGAGATGGAAGAGGGCGTTGAGGGCCTGATCCACATCAGCGACCTGTCGTGGACCAAGAAGATCAAGCACCCGAGCGAGTTCACCAAGGTTGACGCTCCCATCGACGTTGTCGTTCTCGACATCGACAAGGAGAACCGTCGTCTGAGCCTGGGTCACAAGCAGCTCGAGGAGAATCCTTGGGAGACCTACGAGACCATCTTCACCCGTGGCAGCGTGCATGAGGGTACTATCAGCGAGCTCACCGAGCGTGGCGGCCAGATCCGTCTGGATCCCTACGGCGTTGAGGGCTTTGCAACTCCCAAGCACCTGACCAAGGAGGACGGCACCACCGCCAAGCAGGGCGAGACCTTGATGTTCAAGGTGATCGACTTCAACAAGGACAGCAAGCACATCATCCTGTCTCACAGCCGCATCTTTGAGGATGAGCAGCGCAGCGAGGCCCGCAAGGCCCGCCGTCAGGCTGCCGCCAGCAAGCCCGCCGCCGAGGCTGCTCCCGCAGCTCCCCAGGTCGAGAAGACCACGCTGGGCGACGTGACTGGTCTGGCTGCCTTGAAGGCTCAGCTCGAGAAGGCCGAGAAGGCCGAGGCTCCTGAGGCTGGCGATGAAGCCCCCAAGACTGAGGAATAATCCCAATCAAGATCAACCGTGACCCCTAGCGGGTCACAACCCATGACTCCGGCATCCTGCTCTGGCAGGGTGCCGGAGTTTTTTCTGAATGATAGCCTGTTAAGCCCTGCAATTCAAAATATTCATTGTTTTACATAAATATTTGGCGAAATATTTCCGTAATCAAAAAAATATCACTACTTTTGAGCCCGCAAAACCAAACATAAATCTACAATAACAACTAATAACTAATTCATTTTTACAACGTGAAAATTCTTTCGATTAACGACCTGAACAGTCTTAGAAAGCGCGCCCAACAGGCGTTGGCGCTGCGTGAAGAGGGTTCTGACCAGTCGTCGGAACAGTGTTGTGGTCTTGCTACCGGAGCCGAGCACTTGCAGGTGCTGTGCTGCGGTGGTACGGGTTGCAAAGCCTCCAACAGCCACAAAATCGTTGACAACCTGAAGGCTGCTATCGAGGAGAACGGCATCGCCGACAAGGTGGATGTCATCACCACGGGTTGCTTCGGCTTCTGTGAGAAGGGCCCGATTGTCAAGATCATTCCTGACAATACCTTCTACACCCAAGTGAAACCCGAGGACGCTGCCGAGATTGTCAAGGAGCACATCATCGGTGGTCGCCGCGTGGAGCGTCTGCTCTATGTTGACCCCAAGACCAAGCAGGCAGTGAGCGACAGCAAGCACATGGACTTCTACCGCAAGCAGATGCGTATCGCGCTGCGCAATTGCGGCTTGATTGACCCCGAGAACATTGAGGAGTATATCGCTCGTGACGGTTATCAGGGTATTGCTAACGCGCTGCTTAACCAGACGCCCGAAGAGGTGATCGACATCATCAAGGCCTCGGGTCTGCGCGGCCGTGGTGGCGCCGGCTTCCCCACAGGCATGAAGTGGGGCTTTGCCCGCGGCTATGATGCTGATGAGAAATATGTGGTCTGCAATGCCGACGAGGGCGACCCCGGTGCATTCATGGACCGTTCAATCATGGAGGGTGACCCCAACTCGATAATCGAGGCAATGACCGTCTGCGGTTACTGCATCAATGCCCACAAGGGTCTGATTTACATCCGTGCCGAGTATCCCCTGGCCGTTAACCGCCTGAAGATTGCCATTCAGCAGGCTCGCGAGTATGGTCTGCTGGGCAAGAACATCCTGGGCACTGACTTCAGCTTTGATATTGAGATCCGCTACGGTGCCGGCGCATTTGTCTGCGGTGAGGAGACCGCCCTTATCCACTCGATGGAGGGTAAGCGTGGTGAGCCCACCTTGAAGCCGCCCTTCCCCGCCGAGGCTGGTTACAACATGAAGCCGACCAACGTGAACAACGTCGAGACCCTGGCCAACGTGCCCATCATCTTGACCAAGGGCGCCGACTGGTTTGCATCGATCGGTACCGAGAAGAGCAAGGGTACCAAGGTGTTTGCCCTGGCTGGTAAAATCAATAATGTGGGTCTGATTGAGGTTCCCATGGGAACGACCCTGCGCGAGATCATCTACGACATCGGTGGCGGCGTGAAGAACGACAAGCAGTTCAAGGCCGTGCAGACCGGTGGCCCCTCGGGTGGCTGCCTGACGGCCAAGCACCTCGACACCCCCATCGACTATGAGCACCTGACAGCTGCTGGCTCGATGATGGGTTCTGGCGGTATGATCGTCATGGACGAGGACGACTGTATGGTCAGTGTGGCCAAGTTCTACCTCGAGTTCACCGTCGACGAGAGCTGCGGTAAATGCACGCCCTGCCGCATCGGTAATAAGCGCATGCTTGAGATTCTGACCCGCATCACCGAGGGCAAGGGCACCATGGAGGACCTGGATCACCTCAAGGAACTGGGCGAGATCATCAAGGACACCGCATTGTGCGGTCTGGGACAGACTTCTCCCAATCCCGTGTTATCGACGATCAACAATTTCTGGGACGAGTATGTTGAGCATGTTAAGAAGCACACTTGCCGTGCTAAGCAGTGCAAGGCCCTCGTGACCTACAGCATTGAAGCCTCCAAGTGTAAGGGCTGCGGCGCTTGCGCCCGCAAGTGCCCCGCCAATGCCATCATGGGCGACATGCGCAAGCCTCACATTATTAACCCCTTCGAGTGCATCCGCTGCGGCGTCTGCAAGTCCACTTGCCGCTTCGATGCCATCTCAATTTACTAAAATCTCGATAGCATCATGGAAGAAAAGAATATGATCAATCTGACGATAGATAAACACGAGGTGTGTGTTCCCGCCGGAACGATGCTGCTCGATGCCGCCAAGACCGTGGGCATCAGCATTCCCACCTTGTGCCACATTGACCTGGAGGGTACCTGCGTCAAGAATCAGCCCGCCTCGTGCCGCATCTGTGTAGTGGAGATCGAGGGACGTCGCAACCTGGCACCCGCCTGCGCCACCCGCGTCACCCCGGGTATGGTGGTTTATACCAACAGCGCCCGTGTGATTCGCGCCCGCAAGACCGTTGCCGAGCTCATGCTCAGTGACCACCCCAACGATTGCTTGACCTGCCCCAAGTGCAGCGACTGTGAGCTCCAGCGTCTGGTAATGCGTTTCAACATCCGCACGATGCCTTATAACGGAGGTGCACAGAGTGAGCGCAAACAGGAGTTGACTCCTGCCATCTCACGCAATATGGAGAAGTGCGTTTACTGCCGCCGTTGCGAGAGCGTCTGCAACAATGTGCAGTCGGTAGGTGTCCTCAGCGCCATCCGTCGCGGTTTCAACACCACCATCGCTCCCACCTTCGACCAGATGTTTACCGACACCAACTGTACCTATTGCGGCCAGTGTGTCGCCGTTTGTCCTACCGGTGCCCTCACCGAGCATGATTACACCAATCAGCTCATGGACGACCTCACCAACCCCGACAAGGTGGTTGTGGCTCAGCCCGCTCCCGCTGTGCGTGTCGCTCTGGGCGAGGAATTCGGCATGAAGCCCGGCACCATCGTGACCGGCAAGATGGCTACCGCCCTGCGCGACCTGGGATTTGACTACGTGTTTGACACCGACTTCGCTGCCGACCTCACCATCATGGAGGAGGGCACCGAGATCCTGCAACGCCTCAACAAGTTCCTGGCTGGTGACAAGGATGTGAAACTGCCCATCATGACCTCGTGCTGCCCCGCTTGGGTCAACTTCTATGAGCACGAGTTCCCCGATCTGCTCGACTATCCCTCAACGGCTAAGTCACCCGCCCAGATGTTTGGTGCAGTGGCCAAGACCTATTGGGCCGAGAAGATGGGTATCCCCCGCGACAAACTCGTTGTCGTTTCTATCATGCCCTGTCTGGCCAAGAAGTATGAGAGCAGCCGTGAAGAGTTCAAGGTGGATGGCAATCCCGATGTGGATTACAGCATCTCGACCCGCGAGCTGGGACGCCTCATCAAGCGTGCCAACATCGACTTTGTCAACCTCAAGGATGGCGACTTTGACTCGCCCCTGGGCGAATCGACCGGCGCTGGCGCCATCTTTGCCAACACTGGTGGCGTGATGGAGGCTGCACTGCGCACCGTCTATGAGGTGTACACGGGCAAGACCCTGCCTCACATCGAGTTCAACAACGTGCGTGGCCTGGAAGGCATCCGTGAGGCCGAGATCGACCTGAACGGCTTCACCCTGCGCGTGTGCGTGGCTCACACCCTGAGCAATGCCCGCAAGGTGATGGACCTGCTGCGTGCCGGCAAGCTCAACTACCATGTGGTTGAGGTGATGGCATGCCCCGGCGGCTGCATCGGCGGTGCAGGCCAGCCCTACCACCACGGCAATATCGAGATTCTCAAGGCACGTGCTGCCGCTGTCTATCGCGAGGACGAGGGCAAGGCACTGCGCAAGAGCCACGAGAACCCCGACATCCAGAAACTCTACAAGGAATACCTGGGTGAGCCCTGCAGTGAGAAGGCACACCACCTGCTTCACACGCACTATTTTGACAAAAGCATTCACTAATCGACTAATTCAACAATCAATCACGAGATATGAAGAACAAAGAAATCAAATTGGCGTGCACCGTTGTTCAACAGGTCGAGGAGATCTGTGACAAGCATGGCAACAAGCCCGGTGAATTGATTAACGTGCTGCACGAGTGCCAGGCCCTGAATGGCTACCTGCCCGAGGAGATGCAGCGCATTATCGCCCGCAAGCTGGGCGTGCCCGCCTCCAAGGTGTATGGCGTGGTGACGTTCTATTCTTTCTTCACCATGACCCCCAAGGGCAAGCACCCGATCTCGGTCTGCCTGGGTACCGCCTGCTATGTGCGCGGTTCCGAGCGCCTGCTTGAGGAGATCAAGCGCATCCTGGGCATTGAGGTGGGCGAGACTACCGAGGACGGCAAGTTCTCGCTCGACTGCCTGCGTTGCGTGGGCGCCTGTGGTCTTGCTCCCGTTGTCATGATTGGCGAGCACGTTTATGGCCGTCTCGAGGTCAAGGACGTTCGCAAGATCCTGGACGACATCGCAGCCCAAGACTAAGAATACAATTAAACATCACTAATTACCCGAAAGCGGGAGGACTCAATCTGGACGAGCCCTCCCGCTTTCTTAATTAAATGCTTATACCAATATAGACTTTATTTCTCTTGAATTCACCTTAATTGAATCCTTTTATTGCAGGATTGGAAGAAAATTCGTAATTTTGTGAGTCAGTTTGGGTAAATATCAATGATTGTCCCAACCCTGTGAATGATTAATTAGCTAATTGTCAATGGATATTAAACAAGATAAGTCATTAAATAGTCTGAGGAGAGAAGTGCAGCCGGATAATGCCGAAAAGGTTTACGGCTTGATCGCTAATTCCCATGTCCAGGTGTTGTGCTGCTGCGGCTCGTCATGCTATGAATCGGGCAGCTTGAAGATCATTGACAATTTCATTCGCGTCATTGCCGAGTACGGTTTGGGTAGCCGTGTTGACGTTGTGGCAACGGGGTGTTTCGGCTTTTGTGCCAAAGGACCTATCGTCAGGATCATGCCCGACAACACGACCTATGTGCAGGTGCACCCCGAGGATGTCGAGGATATCGTCAAGACGCACATCATCGATGGCCGTCTGCTTGAGGAACGGCTGCAATATGTCGACTTCACGGCCCATCAGCTGATGGACGACTCCAAGCGCTGGAGCTCCTATCCCAAGCAGCTGTCGATGGACGCCATGTTGCATGACTACATCTACGAGATCGGCGGCAAGAAGTTCCTGTCGGTGATGTCCTACAAGATCGATGCCGACAAGTGTAAGGGCTGTGGCGCCTGCAAGCGCGGCTGTTCCAGCCAGGCCATCGTGGGCGACCTGCGTCACCCCCATGTGGTCAATCCCTATAAATGTACCTGCTGCGGCCACTGCACGACCAAGTGCAAGTTTGACGCCATCCATGGCCCCGTCGGCGCCCTGAGCGAGCGCAACTATGTCGAGGACCTGCTGGTCGATGTGGCCGACCCCGACAAGATTGTCGTGGCCCAGACGGCTCCCGCTGTGCGCTACGCGCTAGGTGAGGAATTCGGTATGCCGCCAGGCACCATCGTCACGGGCAAGATGATTACGGCCCTGCGCAAGGTGGGCGTGGACTATGTGTTCGATACCGACTTTGGCGCCGACATCACCATCATGGAGGAGGCTGCCGAGATTGTTGACCGGCTCAAGAAATTCATCGCCGGAGACAAGTCGGTGCGCATCCCCATCACAACGTCGTGTTGCCCTGCATGGGTCAACTTCTTTGAGAACGATTATCCCGACCTGCGCGAGTATCCCTCGACCTGCAAGTCGCCTGCCCAGATGCTGGGTGCCGTGCTAAAGAGCTATTGGGCCGAGCGCATGGGCGTACCGCGTGACAAGCTTGTTGTGGTATCGGTGATGCCCTGCTTGTCTAAGAAATATGAGTGCGCGCGCGACGAGTTCATTACCAACGGTAATCCCGACGTGGATTACTCAATCACGACGATCGAGCTGGCCGAACTGATTCGCCGCATGAACATCGACTTCGGCAAGCTGCACGATGGCGAGTTTGATGCCCCATTGGGCGACAGCAGTGGCGCCGGCGCCATCTTCGGCACGACGGGCGGTGTCATGGAGGCGGCGCTGCGCACGGTCTATGAGGAATTTACGGGAAAGGAACTGGCGCATGTCGAGTTTGAGCAGGTGCGTGGCCTTGACGGTATTCATGAGGCCGTTATCGACCTTGACGGCTTTGAACTGAAGGTGTGCGTGGTCAACACGTTAGCCAACGCCCGCATCGTGATGGACAAGCTGCGTGAAGGCGAGCTGGAATATCATGTCATCGAGGTGATGGCATGTCCCGGTGGTTGCATCGGCGGCACCGGCCAACCTTATCATCACGGCGATATCGAGGTGATCAAGGCGCGCCAGCGTGCCATCTACAGCGAGGACATCGGCAGGAAACTGCGCAAGAGTCACCTCAATCCTGTCATCCAGCGCCTGTATCGCGAGTTCCTGGGTGAGCCGTTGCATGGCAAGGCCCATGAGCTCCTGCATACCAAGTACCGCGATAAGTCGATCCTGTAGTGTGGCTACTGGTGCGTCAGCATTGCGAGTAAATTCACCATTACTATTATAAAAGAACGAGGAAAAGACATGATGAATAATATTAAACCAATGTTCATGGCATTGCTTGCTGTTGCGTGTCTGTTAACCGGTTGCAAGAGTGCCCAAGATATAGCTCGCATACAGGACAAGACGATGGATTCGAGCCAGTTTGTCAACATTACTGACGTTGTGCCCG
This sequence comes from uncultured Prevotellaceae bacterium, assembly GCA_900319525.1. Taxonomy (GTDB): domain Bacteria; phylum Bacteroidota; class Bacteroidia; order Bacteroidales; family Muribaculaceae; genus Sodaliphilus. The sequence continues at coordinate 45,972 of ONOU01000002.1, forward strand.
ATGCCATTCTCGAGATCAGGTATTACAGCACCTACAACTTTGTGGGGGCGCGCATCGACGGCTATGAGGAGCCGATGGCGCTGATGACCCGCGTGGCTGCCGACAGCCTGCGTGCCGCGAGTGACGACCTGAGGCGTCAGGGTTACACCATCAAGATTTATGACGCTTACCGTCCGCAGCGAGGGGTGGATCACTTCATGCGCTGGTCCCAAGACCTGGGCGACACGCTGACCAAAGCCTATTTTTATCCCTATCTGACCAAGAAACAGGTGTTTGACGGCGAGTATGTCGCTACCCGCAGCGGGCACTCGCGCGGATCGACGATAGACTTGACCATTGTGGACATGAAAACGGGCAAGGAGGTCGATATGGGCGGCACGTTCGACTGGTTTGGCGTCGAGAGTCATCCCGATTACGGCGGCGGCAATCCCGAAACGATGGAGTTCCTGCAGACGGTGCCTGATTTCACTGCCGAGCAGTTCTATAACCGCATGATCCTGCGTGCGGCCATGCTGCGTCATGGCTTCAAGCCGCTGGACAACGAGTGGTGGCATTTCACGTTGCGTGATGAGCCCTTCCCCGACACCTACTTTAATTTCCCCGTCAAGCGCCTGGAGAAATAATAAACAGTCGGCATCATCGTCAGGATGCGATCTGCAATGAGGTCAGGGGAGTGATACCTTTCCCAGGATGCCCTTGATGTGGGCGATGGCGATGCCGTAGTTGGTCATCGGCACGCCCTGTTGGCGGCATTGCTGCTCGCGCTGGAGCATGAAGCGGCGGTTGAACATGCAGCCCCCGCAATGGATAACGAGGTCATAACCTGACAAGTCTTGGGGAAAATCTTTACCCGCAACAATGTCAACAGTCAATCCCTGTCCCACGCGCTGCCGCAGCATGCGGGGTATCTTTTCGCGTCCGATGTCCTCGGCCAGCGGGGCATGAGTGCATGCCTCGGCGATGAGCACGCGTGATTGTTCCGTAAGGCGGTCGATGGCGGGAGCGCTCTCGACCAGATAGCCGATGTCGCCCTTGTGTGCCGCCATCAATACAGAAAAGGAAGTGAGCTTGCTCCGGGCGGGCTTTTTCTGTTCCACGATGTCAAACACCTGCGAGTCGGTGATGATGAGCCGTGGCGGTTCCTTGAGTGCCGACAGCGTGCGGTCAATGTCCTCGGTAGTGCAGCACACGGCGATACAGCGCTTCTCCATCAAGTCGCGCAGCGTCTGCACCTGCGGCAGTATCAAGCGGCCTTTGGGAGCCTGCGGATCCTGTGGCATGACCAGCAGCACGGTGTCGCCCACTTGGGCAAGACTGCCCGTGAGCGATCGATTGTCGCTTTCGGGCATCAGGCCAGCGAGCGTTTTCCGCAACAAGTCAAGTCCTGTTCCCTTGATTGCGCTGACGGGGATGACATCACATCCCAGCCGTTTTGCAATATCGCTGAGTAGGGTAGAGGGCACCCCGTTCAACAGGTCCACCTTATTTAATACAGCAACATAGGGGACGTTTGCCTGCTTGAGCAATGCAGCCCAAGCCGCCTCGTCGTCGAGGTTTGAACCGTCGGTCACCAGCAGGGCAATATCGGTCTGCTTGATAACCTCGCGGGTGCGCTCGGTGCGCAGGTCGCCCACCTTGCCCGTGTCGTCAAAGCCTGCTGTGTCGATGAGCACACACGGCCCCAGCGGCAATATCTCCATCGACTTGATGACCGGGTCGGTCGTCGTTCCCGCCATATCGCTCACGATGGCAATCTGTTGCCCCGTGAGTGCGTTGATGAGCGATGACTTGCCCACATTGCGGCGTCCAAACAACGCAATGTGCACCCTCTCACCCCTCGGCGCCCTGTTAAAAGCCTGATCTAGCATAAGAACGTTATTATTAAAAAGGAAAACAATAAATACAATAATTACAATTGTTTGAACATCAGTCATTTGTATTTATTGTATTTATTGTATTTATTGTTTTCTTCTTGTGATTACTTAGAAGTAGAAGTCGCGCTTGCCTGCGGCGATGTCTTGGATGTGCTGGGTGGCGATTTCGCGCACGCGTTCATTGGATATCTTGGACAATTCCTTCTCAATCAGGGCATTGCCCTTGATGATGGTGTCCTCGCTGGCAAAGTCCATGAGATACTCCTTGAGCGTCATGATGGCGTTGGGGGTGCAGATGTCACCGATTTTTCCGGCCTTGCACAGGGACATGAAGCGGTCGCCCGTGCGGCCCGAACGGTAACATGCGGTGCAGAAGCTGGGCAGGTAACCGATGCTCAGCAGCCAGTTGATGACCTCGTCGAGGGTGCGCGTGTCGCTCACGTCAAATTGGGCCGTCTCGTCGTGGCGCTCTACGGTGGTGTAACCGCCCACGCTGGTGCGGCTGCCGCCGCTGATCTGTGACACGCCCAGGTCAAGCACCTTGGCGCGCACGCTCTGGCTCTCACGGGTGGAGATGATCATGCCCGTATAGGGCACGGCCAGACGGATGACGGCGATAATGCGGCAGAAGATGTCGTCGGGCAGCACGTCGGGGAACTCATCAAGGGTGATGTCCTCGGCGGGGCAGATGCGCGGCACGCTGATGGTGTGCGGTCCCACACCGAATTTGGCTTCCAGATGCTCGGCATGCATCAGCAGCCCCACGAAGTCATAGCGGTAGGTCGTCAGGCCATACAGCACACCGATGCCCACATCGTCACAACCGCCCATCTGGGCTCGGTCCATCGCCTCGGTGTGATAGCAGTAGTTGCTCTTGGGGCCTGTGGGATGCAGGGCCTCGTAGTTCTTGCGGTTATAGGTTTCCTGGAACAGGATATAGGTGCCGATGCCGGCGGCCTTCAACTTCTCGTAGGCTTCGACCTCGGTGGCCGCGATGTTCACGTTCAGGCGGCGGATCTCGCCGTTGCCCACCTTGGTGTCATAGATGGTGTGAATTGACTCCAAGATGTACTCCAGCGGGTTCATCACGGGATGTTCACCAGCCTCCAGTGCGATGCGCTTGTGACCCATCTTGACCAGCGCCTCAACCTCGGCACGGATTTCTTCCTGTGACAGTTTCTTGCGCGGGATGGTCTTGTTCTTGGCATGGTAGGGGCAATAGACACAGCCGTTGATGCAGTAGTTGGACAGATACAGCGGCGCAAACATCACGATGCGGTTGCCATAGAAACGTCGTTTCACGTCTTTGGCCAGCTGCTCGTAACGTTCAATCAGGTCGGGCTGGTCGCAGTCCAGCAACACGGCGGCCTCACGGTGTGTAAGGCCCTTGCACAGGGCAGCCTTGTCAATGATTTGCTCAATCAGGGCGCGGTTGCTCTTGTTCTTCTCGGCATAGGATAGAGTATCTAATATCTCACTATCGTCGATAAATTCATCAGCGTGATTTGACTTGACGTTATACATGATATTCAAGAATAGTTATTAGTTGTTACAACCTGCAAATATACTATTTTTTTGTGTCGATATGGTCATCGAATGTCAAAAAACGAAAAAAAACAAAAAATGGCACGTTTCTTGTCAATAAAATCCTGGCTGATGGCTCTCAAGTGTGGAGTTTTAGCTAATTTTGCAGGATATTTTGTGTAAAAAGAACATTGACTACAAGAAGTCTCCATATCATCCTTGCACTGGCGGTGACGATCATGTTGCTGCCAGCGCTCACGCATGGTCAGGTCAAGGGCGATGTCGTTGACGTCACTGCTATGGTGGATTCGATAGTCAAGACGCAGGGTGACTCAGTGCAGCCCGATTCGCTGCTGCGGCGTGACACGAGCCGATTTGTGCGTCAACGTGTGGACCTGGACCATATCGTCGAGTTCAATGCCAAGGACAGCATCATCCTCATGGGTCGCAACCATGCGGTGATGTTTGGCGGCAGCAACATCAAGTATGGTGACATTGACATGAACGCTTCCCAGATCAGCATGGACATGGACAGCAGCCAGGTGCAGGCTATCGGTGTCCCCGACAGCGTGGGCGAGCTGGTGGGCAATCCGGTCTTCAAGGACAATAGTGGCGAGTATGAGTCCAGGGTGATGAAATATAACTTCAAGACCAAGCGCGGTTACATCACCGACATCGTGACCGAGCAGGGCGAGGGATTCCTCACTGGCGGCATCACCAAGAAGACCGAGGACGACTACTATTACATCAAGGATGGCCGCTACACCACCTGTGACGACCACGAGCATCCGCATTTCTACTTCCAGCTCACCAAGGCCAAGGTCAAGCCCAAGAAGAATGTGGTCACCGGCCCGGCCTACATGGTCCTGGAAGATCTGCCACTGCCCATCGCCGTGCCGTTTGGCTACTTCCCCTTCAGTGAGAAGTACCAGAGCGGTATTCTGGTGCCTACCTTTGGCGAGGATTATAACCGTGGCTTCTACTTGCGCAATGGCGGATATTACCTTGCCTTGGGACAGTATGCCGATCTGGCCCTCACGGGAGAAATCTACACCCGTGGCTCGTGGGGACTTTCGGCCCAGTCGTCCTACTCCAAGCGTTACCGCTTCTCGGGCTCCCTCAGTGTCAACTACTTGACGACAGTGACGGGACAGAAAGGTGACCCTGACTACAACAAGATGCGCAACTTCCAGGTGGTGTGGAGCCATAGCCAGAATCAGAAGGCTAACCCCTACCTGACCTTCTCGGCAAGTGTGAACTTTGCGACGACTGGTTATGCGCGCAACAGCCTTAACACCTATTATACCAACGCCTTTACCGAGAACACCAAGAGCAGTACTGTCAACTTGACCTACAAGATTCCCAACAGCAAATGGACTTTCTCGACCAATGCCAACGTGTCGCAGCGTACTGCGGACTCGACCCTGACCGTCTCGTTCCCTAACCTGACGGTGAACATGAGCCAGACGGCGCCGTTCAAGCGCAAGCGTGCGGTGGGCGATGAGCGGTGGTATGAGAAAATCAAGGTCAGCTACACGGGCCGTTTCCAGAACTCGCTCACGGCCAAGCAGAATGAATTCCTGCACAAGAGTCTGGTCAAGGACTGGCGCAACGGCATGAGCCACACGGTTCCCGTTCAGGCCACCTTCAACGTGATGAAGTACTTCAACATCACGCCCAACATTACCATCAACGACCGCATGTACACCAGCAAGATACGCCAGCAGTGGGATCCCAATGCCAGTGCTGTGGTGCGGGACACGACCTATGGCTTCTACAACATCTTTGACTTCAACTTTGGCGTGTCGTTCAGTACCAAGGTGTATGGCTTCTTTAAGCCGTTGAAGTTCCTGGGCAAGCTCAGCGAGAAACTGCAGATGGTGCGTCACGTGATGACGCCCAGCATCTCGTTCTCGGCATCGCCCGACTTTGGCTCGCCCTTCTGGGGCTACTACGGTAATCTGGACTATGTGGACAATTCTGGGGTGCACCACAACTCACGCTACAGCTATTTCCAGCACGGCCTCTACGGCAATGCGCCCAACGGCAAGTCGGGAACCATCTCGTTCAACATCGCAAACAACCTGGAGGCTAAGGTCAAGAGCGAGAACGACAGCACGGGTTTCAAGAAGATCTCCCTGATTGAGAACTTCACGCTGAGCCAGTCATGCAACCTGGCTGCCGATTCGATGAAATGGAGCAACCTCAACACCAGCATCATGCTGCGACTGACCAAGGGCTTTAACCTCAACCTGAGCGCCACATGGGATGTCTATAAGTATGCCCTCAACGAGTCGGGTGCTCCCGTCAGGATTAACAAGCTGCGTCTGTTCAATGGTGGCGGATGGGGACGCCTGTCAAGCACTGGCACGTCATTCTCCTACACGTTCAACAACGACACCTTCAAGCGCAAGCGCGACAACGACAAGAAACCCGAACCCAATAAAGCCCCCAACGGCAACCTTGACCGCAATGGCAATGACGGCGAGCAGCAGGAGGATCAGGGTGGACCGACAACCGATCTGGAACTTATCGACGGCTATGCCAAGTGGGATTGCCCGTGGAACCTGACCGTCAATTACTCGCTTTCCTACGGTTACGGAACCTTTAATTATGACAAGCTGGAGTACAATGGACGCTGGACCCAGAACCTGAGTCTCAATGCCAGCATCCGTCCTACCAAGAACTGGTCGCTGTCGGCTTCGGCAAGCTACAATTTTGACACACACAAGATCGCTTACATGAATTGCAGCATTTCCCGCGAGATGCACTGTTTTGTGATGAGTGCCAGCTTTGTGCCGGTGGGTCCCTACAAGAGTTACAACTTCCACATCGCCGTCAAGTCGTCGATCCTGCAGGATGTGAAGTATGACAAGCATTCCAGTATCAACAATGGTGTCACGTGGTATTAAATTCTTAATCTTTTTTGTCGCAATGACTGTTGCCCTGACGGCTGCGGGGCAAACGTTCAAGGAATTGCGCGAGGGCGACCTGCTCTTCTGCTGTACCGACACGGCTAACGCCATTACAGCAGTGACGAGCGGGGTAGAGGACCTACCCGTAGACCATGTGGCGGTATTCCACCGCATTGGCGGTGAGGAAGGCCTCCCTTACGTCATTGAAGCGGTAAAGCCAGCCGTGCGGCTCACGCCCTTAGAGACGTTCCTCAACAATAATCCTCATGTGGTAGTTGGCCGCGTGAATGCCGATTTCTACATTCAGCAGAGCGTTAGACGATGTCTGGCAATGATAGGTAAGCCTTATGACGACCTCTATTTGCCGGGTGACAGTGCCATTTATTGCAGTGAGCTGGTGCAACTTAACTACAGGTCGGTGTCAAACCAACCCATTTTCCAGCCGATTCCCATGTCATTTCATGACGAGACAGGCAAGGTGACCGACTACTGGCTCGATTTCTATTCACAGCGAGGTTTGACGGTCCCCGAGGGCCAGCCAGGCACCAATCCCGGAGAACTCTCCCGCCGTCCCCAGGTCACCATCCTCGGTAAATACCCAATACAGCTATGATATTCTTTTTCACCGGAACGGGCAACACACGCTATGTCGCCACTCGTCTTGCCGAAGCCACCGGCGAGCGCCTTGTGTCCATCGCCGAGGCCGTCGTTAACGGCGAATACATTTTCACCCTTGAGGCTGGCGAGCGCGTGGGTTTTTGTTTTCCCATCCATGGTTGGCGACCGCCATTCATCGTACGTGATTTCATCAAGCGATTGTCGTTGAGGGGCTATGACGAGGATCACTTCTGCTATGCGTTTGCCACCTGCGGTGACGATGTGGGCTTGACCTTTGATTATCTGGCCAGGGATTTACAGGCGATTGGCGTGCGCCTTGACAGCGCCTTTTCGGTCATCATGCCCGAGACCTACAATTTTCCCGTCATTGATCAAATCGATACGCCCGATAGGGCTCACCGCAAGGTAGCTGATGCCATCGGCCATATAGACCGGATGATTCCCGCAATCGTGGGCCGACAGCGCGAGGTGAGTGATTATAACAAGAGCCGTTGGCCTCGCATCAACAGCCGCCTGCTGGGCTCCTTTTTCCTCAAGTACTGGGTGACCGATGACAAGTTTACAGTCGATGCCAGCGCCTGCTTGCGCTGCGACAAGTGCCGCGAGGTGTGCCCGGTTGGCAACATTTCAAGTGGTGATGACGGTGTGCCGCAGTGGCTGCACAACGGGCTATGTACCACCTGTTTTGCCTGCTATCACCACTGTCCCGCCCATGCCATCGACTTTGCGGGCCGCACCCGGGGCAAGCGCCAGTACTTTTTCCACTCGGCCCTTCTTCAAGCATCACAGCAAGAAAAAACTGACAACTAACAACTAACAACTGAAAACTTTTTACTACTTTTGTAAGTTTTAACTCATGAACCTTCCGTTTTGGGTACCATTATATCCATATTGATTGGTTGTGTGTCAATAGGTATCTTCCTGTCGGCACCAATGGGGCCAATAGGCATCCTATGCATTCAGCGTACCCTTAACAATGGCCGCAATTCGGGCTTTTTCACTGGGGTAGGGGCTGCGGCAAGCGATTTGTTCTATTGCCTGCTCGTCGGGCTGGGCATCTCACTGGTTACCGATTTCATTGCCGATCATGTCAATATCCTGCAGATTGTGGGCAGTATCATCCTTATTGTCTATGCTATCTACATGATCGTTCACAACCCTGTCAGCCAGATCAAGGAGAGCATAGACCCGCGTAACGACCGCTGGCGCGACATGGTAACGGGATTCCTGTTCACCTTGAGCAACCCGCTCATTATGTTCCTGATTATCCCGCTGTTCGCACGGTTCAACTTCCCGCTCCCCGAGTACAGGTTTTACCACATCATCTTGGGTTATGGGTCTATTGTGCTGGGCGCTCTCATTTGGTGGTCGGTTATCACCTTCTTTGTCGATAAGGTGCGCACCCACTTCAACATCCGCTCGATGTGGCTGATTAACCGCATCATCGGCTCCATCATCCTCGTCCTCTCCCTCTATGGCCTGGTCACCGGCACCATTGCCTTCCTCCAGCAACTTAATCTGATCTAAAAAAAATCATTGCTGTCCAGGGAAAAATCGCCATTCTTATTCAATGCATTGTAAATAAGTTGATTAGGCGTTATCTTTCAATATAGGGCTTGGTTTTGCCTCTAAAGAGGCTGATCGGTTCTTCGAACCGCTTGCGTCTTCGACGCTTTTCCCGGACACCAATAATAGCGAACAAATTGAGTATCAGCGGTTCGCTTTTATCGAACTGACGTTAAAAAAGTTAGAGTCCAGGGAATCAAGCCCCTAGACTCTAACCTCTAGACTCTAGACTTCAATGGAGCATCGCTCCATTGAGTGAATCAGTATTTCTTCACCTCGAGGTCGCCCTTGAGTGCACCCAGTGCGTTCTCGGCCAGCGCCGACATCTCGTCTTCGCCAGGATAAACGTATACGGGAGCCATCCAGTCAACGCGTTTCTTGATCTCCTCGACAGCATACTTCCAGTAGGAAATGCCGCCAGTGATGATGATGGCGTCAATCTTGCCGCACAACACGGCGCCTTTCTCGGCAATGGCTTTAGATACGTTATAGAACATCGCATCGACAACGAGTTTGGCCTTTTCGTCACCGTCATCCATTCTCTTCTCGACTTCCATCATGTCGGTCGTGCCCAAGTGAGAGAAGACACCGCCCTTGCCGGAGATCATTTTCACGATTTCTTCCTTAGTGAATTCACCGCTGAAGCACATGTTCACCAGGTCGCGAGCGGGCAGGCTACCAGCGCGCTCGGGCGAGAACGGACCTTCGCCGTCAAGGCAGTTGTTGGTATCTACAGCGCGACCGAGCTTGTGGGCTGCTACCGAGATGCCGCCACCCAGGTGGGCGATAATCAGGTTCATGTCCTCGTAGCGCTTGCCTTGCTCCTTGGCAAAGCGGCGTGCGATGGCACGCTGGTTCAGCGCGTGCCAGATGCTGATGCGCGAGAAGCGGGCATTACCGCAGACGCGGGCGATGTCGTCCAGCTCGTCGGACACTGCCGGGTCGGCGATATAGCAGGGGCACTCGCCATTGGAAATCTCACGTGCAATGACGCAACCCAGGTCGGTAGCGTGTTGATGCTCTGACTCAAATGTTGCCTTAATCATGTTCTCGTCGATGGCATATACACCGCAGGGAACAGGCTTTGTCAGGCCACCGCGGGCAACAATGGCGTCAAACTTGGCGGGGATGCTGGCTTTCTCGAGCTCACCCAGAATCATCTGGCGACGGAAGTCGAGCTGGTCGGTAATCTTGGGGAACGGGGCAAGTTCCTCAGCCGAATGCCTGATGGTCTTGTTGAAAACAGCCTTCTCGTCCTCAAACACAGCAATCTTGGTCGAAGTCGAACCGGGGTTGATTACTAAGATTTTCATTGTTATAGCGTTTATTGATTATTTTTTACGTTAACTGGATTATATCTAAGATCCTTTATCTCTTATCTTATTCTGCTGCCATGGTTGCTACAGCAAGGCTGTAGAACTTGCTCTGGGCGCTGTCGGCACGCGAGGGAACCACTGCGGGGCACTTGGCACCCAGCAGCAGACCGGCGGTGCTGGCACCGGCAAACAGCGTGATGGCTTTGTAGAATACGTTACCGGCTTCGATGTCAGGCATGATGAGCACGTCGCTGTCGCCCTGCAGGGGTGACTGCAGTCCCTTAGCCTCCATGGCGTGCAAGCTGCATGCGCACTTGGCATCCAGGGGACCGTCAACGATGCATTTGCCCAGCTCGCCCTTGTTGGCCATCTCGATGATGACGGGATAATCCTCGGTGAAGGGGAAGTGCTTGCCGTTGACCTTCTCGGTGCAGTGGATCAAGGCTACCTTAGGCTCCTCGACGCCAAAGTTGCGGGCCACGTTAGACATGTACTTGACCATCTCGATGCGCTGCTCGCGGTTGGGATAAGGAATCACGGCAGCATCGGTGAAGATGAGGAACTTGTGATAAGAGGGTATCGAGGCCACTGCGGCGTGGGTCAGCACGTTGCCCTTGGGCAGAATGCCGGTTTCCTTGTTCAGGACGGCGCGCAGCAGGTTATCGGTGTTGATCAAGCCTTTCATCAGCACATCAGCCTTGTTTTCACGCACCAGGGCGACAGCCTTGGCTGCGGCATCGTCGGCATCGCTGGCATCAACATAGCTGATGCTTGCAGCGAACGGCTTCAGGGCTTCGTTAGCCTTGAGCTTTTCCTCGCAACCCACAAAGATGGCTTCGATAAAACCGGCCTCAAGTGCCTGAGCACAAGCGGCGGGAGTCTTCTCGTCGGCAGGCCATACTACAGCAACACGTTTCTTTACATTGTTCTCTTTGAGATGGGCGATCAGCTCATCAAAATTCTTAATGGTATTCATTAAATGTTTAATAGATAAAGAAGTTAATGGTTTTCGATGCCACAAAGGTAGTGCAAGCCGAGCGAAATGGCAAGAAAAATCCTTTTTTTCTTCCATTTCCGAGGCGCCGCCTGCCCTGCCTGAGGGCTCAGCCCGGTAGGGAAAATAACAGCAGGGGACTTCTATAAATTAGCTTGACATGGATTTTGGTTTATTTTTGAGCAGATTTTGACTTACCTTCGCAGCAGCATAGCGAGCTATGGTGCAAGAAGATAAGGTAAAAGATGCCAAAAAGAGACAAAATACAGTCAACATAAATAATCCACATTTTGGTAATTTATAGAAGTCCCCTACATTTTTGCCACATGACACAATATTTTCCGGAGTTTTTACGCATTTGTCCGATAACTGAAAAAAAAGTAGTATATTTGCCACAGCATTAACGACAAATTGATCAATTGATATGGAACTGAATGGAATACTGGCTCTCTTCAACCTGGGCACTGGCGAGATTATCGCTATCGTGTTGGTGATCCTGCTGCTCTTTGGTGGCCGCAAAATCCCCGAACTCATGCGTGGCTTGGGCAAGGGCGTGAAAAGCTTCAAGCAGGGCATGAACGAGGTGGAGGATGAACTGAAAAAGCCCCTCGAGGATCTTGATAAAAAAGATAATCAGTAAATCAAGCAATTAGTTGGCCGGGGACAAGTTACAGGAAATGTCCTTTTGGGATCACATCGACGCGCTGCGGTCGGTGCTCATCCGTATTGTCGTTGTCCTGGTGGTGATGACGTTGGGATTGTTCTTTGCAATGCCCGACATCTTTGATTCGGTCATCTTGGCGCCATGTCGTGGCGACTTTGCGCTCTACAGACTCTTTGAGCGCATGACGAGTGCGGTACCCTGGTTGCCCCAATTCTCGACCGATGGCTTTCATGTCGAATTGATCAACATCAAACTCGCCTCTCAGTTCTTTATCCACATGTCAACGTCGTTTTGGTTGGCATTGGTGCTCACTTTTCCCATCGTGCTCTATTTCCTCTGGACGTTTGTGGCGCCGGCCCTGTACCCTCATGAGAAGAAAGGCGTCAAGACAGCATTCCTCGTGGGGTGTGTCATGTTCTTTATAGGGGTGGCGGTGGGCTACTTTGTGGTTTTCCCCGTTACATTACGTTTCCTGGCCGACTACCACGTGAGCCAGCTGGTGCCCAACCAGATATCGTTAGACAGCTACATGGACACCTTCCTGATGCTCATCTTTGTCATGGGCGTGATTTTTGAGTTGCCCTTACTGGCCTGGCTGCTTGGCGTGCTAGGGGTGCTGCATCGTGATTTCTTTGGCACCTACCGCCGTCATGCGGTCGTGGTGTTGCTCATGCTGGCCGCCATCATTACTCCCACTGGTGACCCCTTCACGTTGATGGTCGTGTTCTTGCCCATCTATCTGCTCTATGAGCTGAGCGCCTTCCTGGTTCCGGCATCAGCGCCCGCAGCTCCTGAGGACTAAGTATCAAATTTTTATTTGTGGACCTTGGATAAAAATGGCAATAATCTATTGTCAACTGATTCCTTTTTATTATTTTTGTGCTTTGATAGTCCAACTATTGTAAATACTCAATTTATTAATCTTTTAAATGTTTACTTTTATGAGAAAAATTAGCTTATTATTTCTTGTGCTGGCCGCCTCGTTGAGCGCGCTTGCAGTGACACCGGCCGATCCCACCAATGTGACCTGGTATGACTGTGGTGATGAGAGTGGCAATAGCTACCTGACATTCACACTGCCCACTGTTGATGTGAATGGCAATCCCCTTGACATCGAGATGATGGGGTACCGCATCTATATCGATGATGACCAGATGGTCTCATTTAACAGTAGCCAGTATAGTAATGTGTATGGCAATACGACCGAGCTCTATTATTACAACTGGGAGGCGGGCTCAGACATCCAGAGCGGTGGCGTTTACTTCTATCGCACTAATGCTGACGGATATGAGCGTTTCTTCAATAACCGCATCGGTATCCAGGTGTTCTACCTGAATGACAATTTCGGAATTGGTGGCGTTTCCAACATCGTCTATACCGAGCTCGCTCCCGTAGTAGCCCTGCCTAAGCCCGCTAATCCCAAAATCGAAGAATGGATTGATTATGGAGCATATATTGAAACCCCTGACTTCTATTTTATCCAAGGATCTTATATGAGCTATAGTTTTGCTAGGGCTTGGGATGGTACAGCCTGGCAATTGATCGATGTTGATGGCAATTATCTTGACACCGATAAAGTCTCATTCAGCATTTACACCGACAATGACCAGGTTTTCACCTTCACTCCTGAGATGTTCGACCAGGTAGAAGAGCCCACCACTCAATTCCCCTACAATGCAAGGTCATACAGTGGTAATGTCGGTATGACGGATATTCATTTCAATGATTTGACTAATGATGTCGATGGTCTTGCTGAAATTGGAGTAGAAATGGAGCGGTTCTTTGACTGGCGTATCGGTATCCGGACCAACTATACTGATGGTGGTCAAACCAACTCTTCTGACATCTTCTACATGGAAATCTATCCTCAGCTGCAAGAAGCCAAGAATGTTACTACTACGTCCTTCCTTGCCGACTGGTCCTGCGATGCCGAGAACACATTTATTATCAATAACTTCGTTGGCGATGGCTGTGGTTATTTCCTGCATGTTGTCGACAAGGCAACCCAGGAAGTCGTTCTTACCCAGAATGTTGTTCCCACCAATACCTATCTGGATGAATTGAACCACACACAATATCTCCCCGGTGCCACCTATGCCGTGGAAGGCTTAACACCCGGCACAACCTATGAGTTCTATGTCGAAGTGAAACAGAATACAGGAATGTCATATCAGTCGGTGGTGCGTGAAGTGACCCTGCCTCAGGAAGGCCATGGCTACGACCTGGGTGACGTGAACCACGATCACGCGGTCAACATTGCCGATGTCACTGCCTTGATCGACTATCTCTTGAACTCTGCCAGTGAGGTGTGCACCATCTGTGCCGACGTCAATACCGACACCAATGTCAACATTGCCGATGTCACTGCCTTGATCGACGTGCTGCTGAGCAACGGCACTAACTAAGCGATCGTTCTGGAGGGCGAAACCCTGCTGCTCCGCCAAACGGCAAATGCTTGCTGCTATTGCCGTTTGACGGGGTTTTTTATGCAATAACTGTATAGAAATAAGGAAAACTATTTTTTTCTATAAAAAATCACAAAAATAGATTGCTGTTTTCAAAATTTGTATTATTTTTGCAAAGAGTTTGTAATCATAACCAAGAATGGTATCAAAGCCTAGAAAATGGATGATTCATTACATTGATTTACAAGCCTATAAGTGCAAAACTTGAATATTGAGTGTTAACTCCAAATAATTATTAATTTAAATTTAATTTTTATGAAGAAATTATTATTCTTATTGTTGAGTGCAGCCGTAGCAGTATCGGCTTCGGCAGGCATTAAGGGTGCAAAAATCAATCAATCCAAGATAGCGCCCTATAGTACTGCTAGCAAGACTGAGCAAGTGGTTCGCAAAGCTAACGGTGCTGTGGTTTCAACTCCTGCTCCTGCAGTACTGAGGGCACCCTCCAAGGCTGATATCCCCGAGGGATATGCGATGATTACCCTGACCGTTGGTGACGTGTGGGGCGATGGTTCTGGTTACCAGATGCTGCTCGATGCCGACGCTACCGCCTATGGCACAATCATTCCCACCGCTGGTGGCTTGACCACATCAGGCGATGCTTCTGCGGCCACTTATGCCGAGTTTGAGTACAAGATTCCCGAGAATGCCGATGGTGCCCTGACCACATCCAACATTGTGATCAACAGCACTGTTTCCATCATGGTTCCTGCTGGCGTCTATGACTTCTGCTTCACTAACCCCACTCCTGGTGACAGAATGTGGATTGCCTCTGAGAACGGTCCCGTTCCAGGCCGCGTGAATGACTTTGAGTTCCAGGCTGGTTACAATTACATTTACACCATTTCGCTCAATGGTGAGAATGACTATATTGAACTCATGGTTCCTGGTGGCGAGAATCAAGCACTCACCGTTCCCGAGGGTTTGACGGTAACTCCTGGTGACACCTATGCTGACGTGACTTGGAATGACACCGACGATGAGGTTTGGAACCTGCGCTACAGGCCCGTTGTTGACTTGTCGGGAAATCCCTTGGATTGCCACTTTGCTCTTGACTCCTATCAGGCCGACATGGAGCATTGGTATGTCTATGATGCCGATGAGGATGGCTACAATTGGGGTCTTACTTATTCGTCAAGCGCCCAGGATGACGCTTGCTTATACTCTTACTCATGGTCGAGCGCCTCTGGAGCACTCACGCCTGACAACTATCTGCTGTCTGAGGATTTGCCCTTGAAGGGTGAGCTCCGTTTCACACTCTGGGGTGCTTCTGACTCTTATCCCGAGCAGTTGCTGGTTTATGCAGCCGTTGGAGAAGAGGATCCCGTGCTGCTCACCGAGTCACCTCTGGCAACCACCACAACTCATACCACCTACACATATGACCTCAGTCAGTTTGGTGGCGAGATGGGTTACATCATCTTCCGTCACACTGGCACAACCGACATGTATGCTCTGTATCTCGATGATATCTTCATTGGCGATCCCAATGCCGAAGTTGCAGTTCCTGCAGATTGGATCTATGTAAACGGCCTCACCGAGACTGACTACACCATCGAAGGCCTGACTCCCGAGACCGACTATGAGGTACAAGTCCAGGCTGCTGGTCTTATCGGCGGTTCAGCTTGGACCGACATCGTTGAGTTCACCACGCTTCCTATAACTCCCGATGTTTACATCCTGGGTGAGGTTGGCGAGAAGACATGGGATCCCACTGATGGCTTGAAGATGGAATACAATGCCGAGGATAACATCTACACCGCAACCGTGACCTTCGACGGCCGTGGCCAGAGTGGTGAGAACTACTTCAGCTTCACCACCGAGCTCGCCGAGAACAACGACGATGGTGGCTGGGCTTACATCGCTCCGTTCCGCTTCGGTGCCGTTAGTGAGGGTGACTTCTGGTATGATGACCAGTATGATGGCCAGCCTCTGGATCTGACCTATGAGAACTATCAGGCTTTCCGCATCATGGCTGGTGAGTACAAGCTGACCGTTGATCTGGCTAACATGAAGCTGATCATCGAGAAGGTTGCTGCTCCCGTGGTACCCGGTGACGTGAACATGGATACCTTTGTGAACATCGCCGACGTGACCGCCCTGATCGACTACCTGCTGAGTAATGACGCATCGTTGATCAGCCTGCCCAATTCTGATATCAACGGTGACACTAACATCAATATCGCTGATGTCACTGCTCTGATCGACATGCTGCTCACTAAATGACGACTTCCCGATACCGAGTAATTCGGCTATTAAAACATGACTGAAGAGGATGCGTGGCCCATGAGGCTCAGCGCATCCTCTCCTGTTTTTGGGGCAATGCGGGGACAGCGGAAAAAGACTGGGATCTGTAGTCAGGTTGTTGCAAAACTCACACAGCAAACCGAGTGTGTGTCATAATTCAAATGCTGCAATAATAACCGCCCAGCGGGCGGGAACCTTTAGTTCGGCGAAGCCAAATTTATCAGATTTTTAAATTAAAATTAATAATTGATTTATATTAATGCTATTTTTAAATAAAATTTGAATAATTTCCCGTGCGATAGCACGGTTATATTTCCGAGCCGCAATGCGGCCAGCCGCAGCGGCGGCTCACTTGAGACGTGACAACTGCTTGGGGTCTCCAACAATCCACAGGATATCACCTGGCGCAAACTTCAGGTCGGGAGTGGGGGAGACATACTCGTCCTCTCCACGCTGTACGGCCACCAGCAGCGCGCCATAGTCCTCTCGCAGGCGGGTGTCCTCCAGCCGTTTTCCTGCGATGGGCGATTTCTCGCCGATGGCAAAATGGATGAACTTGACTTCAAGGTTAGGTGCCTCGGCTCGCTCGTTTTGAGCCTCAACCAGCGGCAGCATGCGCTGGATCTGCTCCTCGGTGCCGATCACGCCCAGTACATCGGCCGGGAAAATGCGCATGTCGCCCGAGGGAACAGGATGCAGCTTGCCTGCACGCTGGATGTTGACCAGGTTCACGCCATAACGGGTGCGCAGGTCCAGATTGCGTAGCCTGTCACCCACAAAGGGGCAGTCATGTCCCACGGTCATATAGGCCAAGTGCAGGTCGCTCACGAGGTTGTTCTCATGGCCTGTGCGACGGTTCTCGCGTTCATTGATATTGCTCAAGAACCGCTTCTCAATACTCGCCAGACGGCGCCTGAATGGGTTGGGAAAGGCTGCCACTGCACCGAGGGTGGCCAGCACGAGCACGATAGCGGCTACCAGCGAGATGGCACTGGGGTAGATACCTTGCAGGATGGCGGCCAGGAATATTGTGGACAAGATGGCGCTGATGATGAACATGACAACGATGGGGACATAGGACACCGTGCCCGCCATCTCGACCAGCCGTTCATGCTCTGACCGCTTGATCGACGGCATGATGATCGAGGCGATAAATGGTCCGGTGATGGTGATTGTCCCCGCAGCACAGGCCAGGCGCCCCAGCGAGCCATCGCCCAGCCATTGGAGCAACAGCGGCATGAGATAGCTGCGGCACACGGCAATCAACGCGATAGTGACGACCGAATAGATGACCGTGCGTGACAGGTAACGTGTCATGATTGATTTCCACAACACCCGAGTCTCACTGCCCTCGCTCTCAGTGGCATTCTGGCTGTAACCGTTGAGCAGGCGTGTCCATGTCTTGGGCAGCAGTTTATAGATCGCATTATAGCAGGGTACCGCTTGCTTGATAAAGAACGGCGTAGTGAACGTCGTGATGACCGACACGGCAACGATGATGGGATAGATGCTCTTGTCCAGCACGCCCAGCCCGGTACCCAGCGTGGCAATGATGAACGAGAACTCACCGATCTGGGTCAGCGAGAAACCTGATTCCATCGCCAGCTTCAAGGGTTGTCCCGTGGCCAGCATGCCAAATGTGCCAAACACGATCATGCCCACAATCACCACGGCTGCCAGCAGGGCAATCACAGACCAGTGCTGGGTCATCACCGTGGGGTTGACCATCATGCCCACCGAGATGAAGAACACCGCTCCAAACAGGTCCTTGACGGGTGAAATCAGGCGCTCGATGCGCTCGGCCTCGATGGTGCCTGCCAGTATCGAGCCCATCACAAATGCGCCAAGTGCAGCCGAGAAGCCCGAGTTGACCGAGAACAGCACCATCGCGAAGCACAGCCCCATCGAGATGATGAGCATCTGCTCATCGCTGATGTAGCGCTTGTAGCGCTTGAATAGCGTGGGAATCATGAAAATGCCCACCGTGAACCACATGATCAGGAAGAAGGACAGCTTGAGGATGCTACCCAGCATCTCGCCTCCCTTGACGCTGTTGTTCAACGCAATGGATGACAGGATCACCATCAGCACTACAGCAAACAGGTCCTCGACAATGAGCACGGCAAAGGTCATGGGAACAAAGCGGCGCTGACGCATGTTCAGGTCGGTCAATGCCTTCAAGATGATGGTGGTTGATGACATCGAGATCATGCCGCCCAGGAAGATGCTGTTCACCAGGCCGTAGCCCAAGTACTTGCCCACGAGAAATCCCAGGCTCATCATCCCCAATACAATAATCAGGGCTGTGATGATGGCCGAGCCTCCCACGTCTATCAGCTTCTTGAAACTGAATTCCAGTCCCAATGAGAACAGGAGCACGATGATGCCTATCTGAGCCCAAAACTCGATATTGGCCTCGACAGCCACCGACGGCAACAATGTGAAATGAGGACTGGCCAGGAAGCCGGCTACGATATAACCCAGAACGATGGGTTGCTTGAGCATCTTAAAAACGACCGTCGCCACGGCACCAAGCATCAGGATGAGTGCCAGGTCGCTGATTAGACTGTTGATATCCAGTGTTTCCATTGATTATTTAGAGTAAGGCCGCGTCACGCCGCGGTCAATAGTATTAAAACCTGTAACCTGATAACCTACATGTTCATCTCGTTGGTCAGCGTGATCGAGATGGGATTGCTGTTCTCCTGAATGGCCTTGAACAAGGCGAGCACATCGGCGTCGCTCTTGCTGCGCACCATGAAGTTGACGATGGTAAACTTGTTTTCATAGTCAAATTTCATGAATTCATCGCTGATGTGCACATCCTTGCTGGCGATGATGTCGCGCAGCGCTTGGATGTTATCGATAATGCCATGCACCTTGACGCGGATAATCTTGGATTCCCACATGAAGTTGTGTTGCAACTCTATGCGCTCGATATTGACCAGGATGAAGATGATGAGCAGCGTGGCGATGATGCTGATCAGGTACATACCGGAACCCACAGCCAGGCCTATACATGCCGTCATCCAGATGCCCGCGGCGGTCGTCAGGCCTCGCACCGAGCCTTTCATCTGTATGATTGCACCGGCACCCAGGAAACCCACGCCACTCACCACCTGGGCGGCAATGCGGCCGGGGTCGCCGTTCTTCAGGCCCATGTACTCCTGAGGAATGTATATCGAGATGAGCATGGCCAGCGTAGCTCCCATCGAGATGAGGGCAAATGTGCGCAATCCGGCAATCTGGCCCTTACGGCGTCGCTCTATGCCTATGGTTGCACCCAGCAACAAGCTGAGTACCAGCTTTGTGACGGCCCCAATCAGGTTCACGTCGGGGCTGATGATGTCGTTGTAGATGTCTTGCAACATAGTTCTTTCCGTGTTAGATTATTAATGTGAGTTATGCAAGTGGCTCACCTGCTCATTCATCTCTATGTTCAAGTTTAACTGTGAGCGGTAGCGCTCGATAAACTTGAATGACTAAACTATAGTGCAAAGTTAAGGTTTTTCGGCTTTTCAAACAACTCCTGCGGGGCAAAATCAGGAAAAATGATTTAAATTTGCAACGTGTAATCAACCAAAACCAGACTTAACGATGAAAAGATTCTATCTGTTTTTACTGCTGGCGGCAGTTTCCATGTCCCAGTTGTCGGGCCAGATGCTCGTCGGTTCCTATAACATACGGTTAAAACACATCGACGACAGCATCAGGGGCGACGTGTGGGAGAAACGTTGTCAGGTCATCTGCGACCAGGTCAATTTCATGTCTCCTGACATCTTTGGCGCTCAGGAGGTGCTGCATGTCCAGTTGCTGGATATGCTCAATCGGCTGGATGGATACAGCTACATCGGCGTGGGACGTGACGACGGTGCCACGGGCGGTGAGTATGCCGCGATTTTCTACAAGGCCGACCGCATGCGGCTGCTCGATCACGGCAATTTCTGGCTGAGTGAAACCCCTGACCGCCCTGGACTGGGATGGGATGCTGCATGTGTGCGCATCTGCACTTGGGGAAAGTTCACACGGCAAAATGCGACCGACGATGAGGCGTTCTACTTCTTTAACCTGCACATGGACCATGTGGGGGTGGTTGCCCGTCGTGAGGCGGCCAAACTCATCGTCAGCAAGATTCCGATCATTGCAGGCAATGCGCCGGTCATTATCACGGGCGACTTCAATGTGGACCAGAACGATGAGATTTACAGTATCTTCACCGGCAGCGGGCTCTTGAAGGATTCCTATGCCGCCGCCCGCTTGCGCTTTGCCGAGAATGGCACCTTCAACTCCTATGATACAGGACTGTACACCTCCAGCCGCATCGACCATGTCTTTGTCTCGCCGTGCTGGACTGTGGATGCCTATGGCGTCTTGACCGATGGATACTGGACCCCTGACGAGGCCTCTGCATCACAGCTCAAGGGGCATGACGCACCGCAGGAAATCTCCTTCTCGCGATATACCCGTCGGCAGCCCTCAGACCATTATCCTGTCTTCGTGCGCCTGAATTAACTTTAATTTAACGGCTCACCTGGTCGTGGAATGGCAAAAAAACGCTACCTTTGCCGATTATTGTGATTTAAAACAGATGATACAAGCAATCATAGACGAGGCAACAATCCAGCGCTTGCGGGCCATGATCAATGGTGTGCAGCGCATTGCCATCACCTGCCACAAGTCGCCCGATGGTGACGCACTGGGCTCTACTCTGGCCTTGTGCCATGTGCTCAGGCGGCTGGGCAAGGAGGCCGATGTCGTTACACCCGACATGGCACCCCGTGCCCTGGAGTTCATACCTGGAGTGCGGGATATCATCGTGTTCACCAAGCACGAGGCGCGTGCCCGTCGTGTGCTGGCTGATGCCCAGCTTATCTTCTGCCTTGATTATAACTCGCTGCATCGCATCGATCGTCTGGGCGAGCTGATAGAGCCGCTCACCACGCGTCGGGTGCTCATCGACCATCATCTGGACCCCGAGGATGCGTTTGACTTGTCTATCTCGTTCCCCGAGGCCTCATCGACGTGTGAACTGGTCTTCAGGGTGCTCATGCAGATGGGACTGCTGCGCCTCATGGACCGTCATGCGGCAAGTTGCCTGTATGTGGGCCTGCTGACCGATACCGGCGGCTTTGCCTACAGCTGTGACAACCCTGAACTGTACGAGATTCTGGCCTCGATCATGCGGCGGCACATCGACCGCGTCGCGCTCTACAACAAGGCCATGAACACCTTCAGCGCCGACAGCATGCGTCTGCAGGGATATGCCATCAACGAGAAGATGCAGCTCTTCCCCGAGCATGGAGCTTCGCTGATCACTCTCGACAAGGCCGAGTTGGAGCGTTTCAACTACAATCGTGGTGACACCGAGACGCTTGTCAACAAGCCGCTGGCCATTCCGGGCATCTATTGGAGCGTGTTCCTGCGCGAGGATGCCGACAGGATCAAGGTCTCCTGCCGGTCACAAGGCGACTTCTCGGTGAGCGACATCTGCGCCCGCTATTTCAATGGCGGTGGGCACGAGAATGCTGCTGGCGGGGAATTCAACGGCAGCATTGACGAGGCCGTGCAGGTGTTTTATCAGGTTCTTGCCGACCTCTTTCCCGACATTCATCCGCAACAACAACCAACAACTAACGATAATAATGAAGAACAATAGATTATTGAACAAACCTGTATTACTGGTGCTGCTCGTGCTCGTCGCTCTTGTTTCGTGCAACGACGACCGCAGCTATGCCGATCGCTTGAACGAGGAGCGTAATGCCGTCAATGCCTTCCTGGCCAATCATCGGGTGGTGATGTCCCTCCCCAAGGATTCTGTCTTTGAGGTGGGAACCGATGCCCCTTATTACCGCTTGGATCCCGATGGCAACATCTACATGCAAGTGCTCAACGCGGGCGACCGCATTGGCGACCGTGCCAAGAAAGGTGAGCCCATCTACTTCCGCTACTCGCGTTACAATCTGACCAACTGGTATGCCTATGGGACACTAGTGGCAAGTGAGGACGGCAACGAGAAGTCGATGAGTTCCAGTCCAGCCTATTTTAATTACAACGATTACACCTTGCCCTCATCCTCCCAGTGGGGCTATGGGCTGCAATATCCGTTGTTGTTCTTAGGTGTAGAGTGCGAGGTTAACCTTGTGGTCAAGTCACAGTTCGGCTTCACCAACGAGCTGTCCTATGTGACCCCATTCCTGTTCCACGTCCGCTACTTCCACAGCCAAATCTAACTAAAAACTTAAAACTAAAAACTAACAACTTACAACTTACAACTTACAACTTAAAACTAAAAACTAAATAATGTCCCTGATCAAATCAATATCCGGAATACGCGGCACCATCGGCGGCAATGCTGGCGATGGCCTCACGCCATTAGATATCGTCAAGTTCACGTCGGCCTATGCCACATTCATGCGTCGCAACTCTCCCGTGCAGTCGGGCGTCATTGTCGTTGGACGTGACGCGCGTCTCTCGGGCCGAATGGTGCTCAACACCGTCGTCGGAACGCTCACGGGCATGGGCTTTGATGTCGTGAACATCGGCCTGGCCACTACTCCCACAACCGAGCTGGCTGTGGTGGGCGAGCACGCCTGTGGCGGCATCATCATTACCGCATCACACAATCCCAAGCAGTGGAACGCCCTCAAGTTGCTCAATCACAACGGCGAGTTCCTGACCGATGCCGAGGGTAAGGAAGTGCTGCGACTGGCTGAGGCCGAGGACTTTGACTATGCCGACGTCGACCACCTGGGCCGCGAGCAGAAGAACTATACCTGGCTGCGCCGTCACATCGACCACGTCCTCGCGCTTGATCTCGTTGACGTCGAGGCCATCCGCAAGGCCGACTTTACGGTCGCTGTCGATGCCGTCAACTCGGTGGGCGGCATTGCCATTCCCCAGCTGCTCGATGCACTGGGTGTCAAGCGTGTCGAGAAGCTCTTCTGTGACCCGACGGGCAACTTTGGCCACACGCCAGAGCCCATCCCCGAAAACCTGACCGCCATCAGTGACTTCATGCGACAGGGCAAGGCCGATGTGGGCTTTGTCGTCGATCCCGATGTGGACCGCCTGGCCATCATCATGGAGAACGGTGAGTTCTTTGTCGAGGAATACACGCTGGTCGCTGTAGCCGACTATGTGCTCTCGCACACGCCTGGCTCAACCGTGAGCAACCTGTCGTCGTCGCGCGCGCTGCGTGATGTGACCGTGAACCACGGTTGCTCTTACACGGCTGCTGCCGTGGGCGAGGTCAACGTGACGACCGAGATGCGCCGCACCGGTGCCGTCATCGGCGGCGAGGGCAATGGCGGTGTCATCTATCCCGCCAGCCACTACGGCCGCGACGCCCTCGTGGGTGTGGCCCTGTTCCTCTCGCTGTTGGCCCACAGCGGCAAGAAGGTGAGCGAACTCAAAGCCACCTACCCGCAGTACAGCATCGCCAAGACCAAGTTGGAGCTCAAGCCTGGCATGGACGTGGACGCCATCCTCAAGGCTGTCGAGCAGCACTACCAGGGTGAGCAGATGACCACCATCGACGGCGTGAAGATTGATTTTGCCGACGGCTGGGTACACCTGCGCAAGAGCAACACCGAGCCCATCATCCGCATTTACAGTGAGGCCCACACGATGCAGGAGGCCGAGCAACTGGGCAACGACGTCAAGCAGATCGTCCTCTCACTGATCTGATACTGGGTGTAGAATAACCTAATTACAATAAAAGCGGCTAGCCGCTTTTATTGTAATATCTTTCGGCTAAAACCTTTGCCGCTTAACGCTTTTTTCATTACCTTTGCCGTTTAAATACAATAAGGAACTAAAAAACAGAACATTTATAACAAAAAACAATGAGCGAGAAAGAAAAGACTTTAGCTACAAAATACGACCCCAAAGAGGTCGAGGACAAGTGGTATCAATATTGGGAATCGCACGACCTGTTCAAGAGTGTGCCCGATGAGCGTGAGCCCTATTGCATCGTGATCCCGCCCCCCAATGTGACGGGTGTGCTCCACATGGGCCACATGCTCAACAACACCATTCAGGACATCCTCATCCGCCGTGCGCGCATGGAGGGCAAGAATGCCCTGTGGGTGCCTGGCACCGACCATGCGTCGATTGCTACCGAGGCCAAGGTCGTCAAGCGTCTTGCCGAGCAGGGCATACGCAAGCGTGACCTCTCTCGCGACGAATTCCTAAAGCACGCCTGGGACTGGACCCACGAGCACGGCGGCATCATCCTGCAACAGCTGCGCAAACTGGGCGCATCGTGTGACTGGAGCCGCACGGCCTTCACCATGGACGAGAAGCGCAGCAATAGCGTCCTGAAGGTCTTTGTCGACCTGTATGACAAGGGCTATATCTACCGCGGATTGCGCATGGTGAACTGGGATCCCAAGGCCCAGACGGCACTGAGCAACGAGGAGGTGATCTACCGCGAGGAGAAGAGCCACCTCTATCACCTCAAGTACTATGTGGACGGCCTGCAGACCCTCGACAACGAGGAGCAGCTGCGTGCCCAGGGCAACATCATCCACAAGGATGAGAAGGGCTACTATGCCGTCGTGGCCACCACACGTCCTGAGACCATCATGGGCGATACCGCCATGTGCATCAACCCCAAGGACCCCAAGAACCAGTGGCTCAAGGGCCGCAAGGTGATTGTGCCCCTCGTTGGCCGCGTGATCAACGTCATCGAGGACCGCTATGTGGAAATCGAGTTCGGTACGGGTTGCTTGAAGGTGACTCCTGCCCACGACCCCAACGACTATGTCTTGGGCAAGACCCACAACCTGGAAACCATCGACATCTTCAATGCCGACGCTACCATCAGCGAGCAGTCGCCGCTGTATGTGGGCATGGATCGCATGGAGTGCCGCAAGGTGATTGTCGAGGACCTCAAGCAAGCCGGCCTGGTTGAGAAGATTGAGGACTATGACAACAAGGTGGGCTACAGTGAGCGCAATAGCGACACGGCTGTGGAGCCCCGCCTGTGCATGCAGTGGTTCTTGAAGATGAAGCACTTTGCCGAGATCGCGTTGCCCTGTGTGGTGAACGACGAGCTCAAGTTCTATCCCGCCAAGTACAAGAACATCTACAAGGTGTGGCTCGAGGGTATCCAGGACTGGTGCATCTCGCGTCAGCTGTGGTGGGGACACCGCATTCCTGCCTATTTCCTGCCTAGCGACGACGAGACCAAGGAAGTGTATGTAGTCGCCTTGAACGAGCAGGAGGCTCTGGAGAAGGCCCGCAAGATTCCTGGCTACGAGAACATACAGCCCAGTGAGCTCCGTCGCGACGAGGACGCCCTCGACACGTGGTTCAGCTCCTGGCTGTGGCCCATCTCGCTGTTTGACGGCATCAATAATCCCGGCAACGAGGAGATCAAGTACTACTATCCCACCAATGACCTGGTAACGGCTCCTGACATCATCTTCTTCTGGGTAGCACGCATGATCATGGCGGGTTACGAGTACATGGGTGACATGCCTTTCCGCAATGTCTATTTCACCGGTGTCGTGCGCGACAAGCTGGGCCGCAAGATGTCCAAGTCGCTTGGCAACAGCCCCGACCCGCTGAAGCTCATCGAGCAGTTTGGTGCCGATGGCGTGCGCATGGGCCTGATGCTCGCTGCTCCCGCTGGCAACGACATCCTGTACGATGATGCCCTGTGTGAGCAAGGACGCAACTTCAATAACAAGATATGGAACGCCTTCCGTCTGGTCAAGGGCTGGGATGTGGCCGACGTCGAGCAGCCAGAGGCCAATCGCCAGGCTGTACAGTGGTTCAGAAATATGCTCAACGATGCCCTGGCAACGGTCAAGGATCACTTCTCGAAGTTCCGCCTGAGCGATGCCATGATGGTGCTCTACCGCCTGTTCTGGGAAGAGTTCTCGGCTTGGTATCTGGAGTCGGTAAAGCCCGCTTACGGACAGCCCATGGACCGTGCGACCATGGATGCCACGCTGGACTTCTTTGACACCTTGTTGCGCCTGCTGCACCCGTTCATGCCTTTCATCACCGAGGAGCTGTGGCAGCACCTTGCTGAGCGTGAGGACGGCGAGAGCATCATGTATGCACGCATTCCCGAGCCCCAGCAGGCCGATGCTGCCTTGCTCAAGGCCATGGCCGACGCTAAGGAGATCGTGGGTGGCGTGCGCAACGTGCGCAAGCAGAAGAACTTGCCCAACAAGGAGCAACTCACGCTGCAGGCCGTCGGTGGCTTGAACAACCCGCTCGTGGCCATCATCATCAAGCTTGCCGGTCTGGACAAGATTGAGACCGTGAGCGAGAAGGATGCTACCGCAGCAGCCTTCATGGTCGGCACCGCCGAGTTTGCCGTGCCCCTTGCAGGCAGCATCGATGTGGAGGAAGAAATCAAGAAGCTTGAGGCCGATCTGGAATATACCCGCGGCTTCCTTGCCAGTGTGGACAAGAAACTGAGCAACGAGCGCTTTGTCGCCAATGCTCCCGAGGCTGTTGTTGCCAACGAGCGCAAGAAGAAAGCCGATGCCGAGAGCAAGATCGCCACAATGGAGCAAGCCCTCCAGCAGTTGAAAAAATAAGGTTCCCCTGTGCCGTGGCTCTGCCACGGCCATTAAAAAATGATGAAATGGAAAATTCTATCTTGAAACCGGGCATTCCCGTAGCGCTGTGCAGTGACCATGCCGGCTATCCTACCAAAGAGGCCGTCAAGCGTTGGCTCGATAGCCAAGGTATTGCCTACAAGGACTTTGGCACCTACAGTGAGGACAGTTGCGATTATCCCGACTTTGCCCACCTGTGCGCCAATGCGGTAGAGCAGGGCGAGTGCTATCCCGGCATTGCCGTCTGTGGCAGTGGCGAGGGCATCAACATGACCTTGAACAAGCACCAGGGCGTGCGCTCGGCCTTGTGCTGGCGCATGGCTGTGGCGCGTCTGGCCCGTCAGCACAATGATGCTAACGTGATTGCTATGCCGGGCCGCTTTGTGACCGACGAGGAGGCAATCGCGATGGTTGAGACCTTCTTGACGACTCCCTTTGAGGGCGGACGTCATCAGCGCCGCATCGACAAGATACCCGTGCGGTAAAGCGCTTAGAGAAGTTTAGTAAAGAGATTGAAGTAAATGGCATCCAGCTGGTGCGTTAGCCCAGCAGGATGTCTATTATAGCGTTGACGTCGGCGATGTTGACCTCGCCATCGGCATTCAAGTCGGCCTTCTTGTCAAACTGGTCTTCCAAGATGAGGCTAATGATGGCGTTCACGTCACCGATGTTGACCTCGCCATCGAGGTTCACATCTCCTCGTTGGAATGCTGTAGCCGTGATAGTGAACGTGGTGGAAACCTCGTCGCTGCCGATGGTGATCTGGGAGGCGAACGTGCCCGGATCATCGGCCGTGAAGGTCACGGTAAACGTGGTGCCCTTGTTGACGTCACTGGCCGTGAACATGTAGTCGCTCACCAAGAAGTATTCGGTCTCGCTGACCGACATGACCATACCCCTGGTCACGCCCTCGCCCTTGAGCTCGATGTCCATGGTCAGCATTTCGCCCACGGGTGTATAGCCCATCTCAAAGATGGAGCCATCCTCGGGTGCGGTGATAACGGCAGGCGTCACCGTGCCCGTCCAGGGCTTGCCCTGCATGTTGCCCCAGATGTGCTCGGCCAGTTCGGGATGATCAATAAACGGGTTGCGGTTGCCCTGAATGCCATAGATGGCGTCGTTGCGCTTGATTTCTTTTTCGCTCACAGGATCTAGCCTGGTCCACTCCATGAGCATGTTGATGGTCCATGTCGAGAAAGCCTTGTACCTGTTCCTGCTGTAATCCAGCTGGGCGCTTCCCGGCCATGAGGGCAACTCGTTCTTGTAGCAGGTGGCCATATAAAAATAGGTGCGTGCCAGGTCTCCCTTGTACTCGTCATCGGGCTCAAAGACCGTGCCGCTGTAGCCGGGATAGGTGCACTTGCCCAGTTTGCCCTTGGCGACATACTGCCCGTTTGTCAGTCTGGTGCCATTGGCACACACGCCGTAGGGGTGATTGCCCCTCTGGCTGTTCACGGCGATGTCGGTGGGATAGATATGGAACACATCGGTGTTCATGGGGGCAACAGCCCCGTCAAACCAGCTGCGCGGAAAACTGTGCTCACGGTTGTAGCCCTGGCCGACATTCTTGGCCGAGGAGCCATTATCGCTTGGGCTGTAGCGCACATTGCTGTAGATGTCGATGATGTAGCCCTGGGCATCGGTGTCTGCCTTCTTGAAGGCATCAAGCAGTCCACTGGAATAGGATACTTGCTTGTGGTCGTGGATGATATTACAAAGTGCGGCCATCAGCGTCTCGTCACTCTTGTTGAGGGCGCTGTTGTAATAATTGACCGGTTCGCTGGCCAGCGAAGTGAGCATTGTGGCGAGCGTTGCCAGCAGGAAGATGAGTCTAACGGGCTTGATCATGACAGGGTGACTGAATAATAGTTGTTAGCGTTTGTTTTGGGGCTTGGTTGACGCGGCTTTGTCCTTGGCTGCTTGTTGCTGCTTGCGCACCTGGCCGGCCAGCTGGCCGCAAGCGGCGGCGATGTCCTCGCCACGGCTGCGGCGAATGGTGCACGTCACGCCCTTGCTGTTGAGGTAGTCGCGGAAGTAGGTCATCCTCTCGTCGCTGCTGGTGCGCAGCTTCTCGATGCCGGGAATCATGTGGTAGCGGATGAGGTTCACGCGCACGTGCTCGTTGGGCAACAGCTCGCGCAGCTTTTCGGCATGCTGGATGTCGTCGTTGAACCACTGCCAGCAGATGTACTCCACCGACAGGCGGCGCTGGTGGGCAAAGTCATAGTTGCCCAGCAGTTCCATGACCCGGTCGATGGGCGAGATGCGCTCTATTGGCATCATCGATGACCGCTCTTCCTGAACTGCATTGTGCACGCTCACGGCGATGTGAACGTTGGTTTGCTCGCACAGGATCTTCAGCTCTGGCAGCTTGCCCACAGTCGAGACGGTGACGCGCTTCGGGCTCCAGGCCAGGCCCCAAGGCTCGGTCAGGATGGCAATCACGCGCAGCACCTCGTCCAGGTTGTCCAGCGGCTCGCCCATGCCCATGAACACGACATTGGTCAGCGTCTCGCTCTCGGGAATGCTCAGCACCTGGTTGATGATCTGGTTGGAGGTGAGGTTGCCGTGGAAGCCCTGCTTGCCGGTCATGCAGAAGTAGCAGTTCATTCTGCACCCTTTTTGTGACGAGATGCACAGGGTGGCGCGTTCATCCTCGGGGATATAGACCGATTCAACGGCCTGCTTGTCTCCTACGTCAAACAGGTACTTCACCGTGCCGTCCTCGCTGGCCATCGCCTGGCTGGGAGGATACAGACCCACGCAGTAACGGCTCGCCAGCAGCTCGCGGTTGGCCTTGGAGATGTTCAGCATCTGGTCAAAGTCGTTCACGCGTTTCTGGTAAATCCACTGCACCAGTTGTTTAGCCACAAAGCGCGGCATACCCAATGCGGTGACTGCATCCTGCATTTCCTCTAGTGTCATGCCAGCCATCGGCTGCAATATCGTCTTGTCGTTGCTCATGTCTTGAAAGCTTTAATGATTGTTCAAACTGCAAAATTACTAAATTGTTATAAGATGTCGGTCATCAGTCGCCCGTTTTTTAATCAGGACAGGTTCATTTATCAGGGATTGACGGGCTTGCCTAGCATCTGATTGAGATGTGTCTCTAGGATGTGGAACCCGGGCTCAATCATGCCGCTGTGGCCGTGGCCGTCAATCTCGTAGAGGTAGGTGTGCTGGTGCCCTGCGAGCTTCATCATGCGGGCGAGGTACTGATTCTCGTCATAGCGCCCGTAGAGTTCCAACTCCCTGTCGCCGCAGATGAGCACGAGCGGCGGGCAGTCGCCCCGCACCCAATACAGCGGTGCATTCTCGTCGATGGTGGCTTGCAGGGGCGGTATGCCCTGCATCTTGCGCACGTTGAAGTGGGTGATGGCCTGGCCGCTAAAGGGAGCATACATCATCACGCTGTCAGCATCCACGCCATAGGTCCCTAACCACGATTTGTCAAGACACAGCATCATCGAGATGTATCCTCCTGCCGAGTGCCCAGCCACGACAATCTTGTGCGGGTCGCCGCCATAGTCGGCGATGTGCCTGAACACCCATGCCACCGCCTCGGCGGCATCATTGAGGATCTCCTTGACGGTCACTTGTGGCAAGAGCCTGTAGTTGACCCCGACGACCACCAGGTCTTTTCCCTTGAGCCGTGCCGGAATCTCCTTGTTCCCGCTTTCCAGACCTCCACCATGGAACCAGACCACGACAGGCAGGCCTGTGGCTTCCTCGGGGTGGTAAATGTCCAGCTTGAGCCGCTCCAGCGAGTAGGCATCGGTTTTGCTCGTATAAGAGATGTCATTGACTTGCCTGAAGGATTGTGCAGGCGCCCCCGCACACCAGGCGCCGAGGATAAGCAATACTAAAATTCTGGTTGTTTTTTTCATAAATCGTAACTCAATATTTATTATGTCTTACGAGCGTAGCGAGCTTGTTAGAAAACAAGAAAGACAAGACGTACAAATTATAATATTTTTTATAGATAATCAATATTTTTGTCTTCCTTGCCCTTCTTGTCTCCAAATCAGCAACTTAGCACCCTCGCCTGAAGCCCCAAGAACGCGGATGCTCTCTAAGCCCTAAGTAGGAATATCCGCTTTCTCATAATCTTATGTATTTAGAGAGTGAATATTAAATTAATGGCGCTTGCGTTGCGGCTTCTCGAGCACAATGCTCTCGCTGTCATCGAAATGCGGCCCGCCAACGGTGCTAACGCTGGTGTTGGTGCGCATCACCTTCGAGGGCCAATTACCCGCGAGCAGGTAGTCAATCAGGGCGGTGACGTCGCTGATGTTGATGCCGTTGTCCTGGTTGCAGTCGGCCGCTGGGTTGCTGATGGTGCCGCCGCCCAGCAGCAAGTCGATCAGGGCCGTCACGTCGCTGATATTCACGCTGCCGTCACCGTTCACGTCGCCACGCACAAACGTGCTGCCGGTATAGAGTTCCCAGCCTTCGCCTTCCGCCCAAGACCAATGGTAGACATCCCAATTCTTGGCATTGGCCTGGCTAACCTGGGCTGCAGTAATGACATTTCCCTCTACAGTATCATCTTCGGGATTATAATCGATAATGGCATAAAGTATTCCTCGATTATCGGCGCTGCGCATGGGTAGCGCGTCGACAATCTCACCCATCTTGGTGGCATTGATTTGATTATAGAAAATGGGCAATTCATTCAAATCAGGGCAATTTCCCAGTGGCAGGCTCGTCAGCTGATTAGTCTGAGCACGTAATGATTGCAGTGCAGTGCAGCCACTGGCATCAAGACTCGTTAACTGATTGGCTGCGACCCAAAGGAAAATGAGCTTGTCATGGTTACCGAGTACCACTTGAGATATCTGATTATTGTTACATAGTAGATGGATCAAGTTAGCAAACCTCGAGACATCGATAGTGCCCGAAACCTGGTTGTTACGGCAGTCAAGAGAAAGGAAAGCGTCGGGACAAGTGCTCAGGTCCACACTTGTCAACTGGTTGTCTCGGCACCAGAGGTAAAGGAGTTCAGAGTTGCGGCTGATGTCGAGTTCGGTCAGTTGATTGTATGAGCAGAGGAAGTACACGAGCGCCGGGCAAGTGGTGACGTCCAGTTCAGTTAATTGGTTTTCCTCGCAATCGATATAATCCAGTACAGGGCAATCAGAAACATCCAAACGGGTCAGGGCGCAAGAGTAGCATTCTAACTGTTCAAGGAATGGATTATCGTTGGCAACCAGTGCCGTCAACTGGGGTTTATTAATTACCGAGAGTGTGGTGAACAGATTGTTGCTGCACCACAGTTCTCCCAGATTGTTCATGTGGCCCACATCCAGGCTGTCGAGGCCGCAGTCAGAGCAGTTAAGATAAGTCACGGCCGAGCAGTCACCCAGGCCAGTGATGCTGCCAAGTTCAGGGTTGTTCATGCAGTTCAAGTTCAAAAGGGAAGTCAGACCCGTCACGTTGAGCGACGTCAACTGGTTATTGTAGCAATACAGACTATGGAGGCCTGGGCAGAATGTCACGTCAAGAGAAGTGAGTGCGCAATAATCGCAGCCAAACCAATTCAACGCTGTGCAATCAGTCAGTCCCTGGATTGACGAAAGATTGCTGTTTTCTTCACAATGTAATAAGTTCAAAGCGGTGCAGCCCGTCACATCAAGCGATATCAAGGCGTTGCGGGGGCATCTGAGCTCTTGCAGCCCCTTGTTGCCACTAACCCTGAGATATTTCAGTTGAGGTTTGTCGCTCACTTCAAGGGTGCCCGTCAACTGGTTATTGCGGCACCACAGCGTCCCCAGGTTCGTCATGTCGTTCACGCCGGGCAACTCGGCGATGGCACAGTCCTCACAGTCCACATAGGCCAGCGCTTTACAACCGGCAAAGCCAGTGATAGTCTCGAGATTATCATTGAAGTAGCACTTGAGCGTGCTCAATGCCGTGCAACCCGTCACTTTGAGTGTTGTCAAGTCCTCACTGTAGCAGATGAGTTCGGTCAATCGCGTGTCGCCAGCGACTTGCAGGTTTTTCAGGCTGCCTCTATGGCTGGTATTGAGGGCGCTGATTTGGGTATTGCCCGCCAACAACGTTTCCAGCTTGGTCATGCCCGCAACAGCACTCAAGTCGCTGAACGACGTGTCCTCGACATCCAGCCAAGTCAAATTGGTGCAGTCCTCCAACCCATAGATACCCGTCAAGTTATAGTTGTTGTAAATCTTGAGATACTGCAGTGCTGTGCAACCTGTCACGTCAACGTTGGTCAGCGCATCACGCCAGCAGTAGAAGCCCGTCAAGGTGGTGTTGCCCCGAACCCACAACGTTCTCAGTTTGCTTAGATTGCACGCACTCACTGTGGTGAGTTGGTTGTTCTGGAGATACAGCTCTTGCAGCACCGTGTTACTGTTCACGTTGATTGACGTCAACTTATTGTAGCCCAAGTTGAGGTAAATCAGTTTGGTGTTGGCGCTCACATCAATTGAAGTGAGGTTGTTGGAGTAGAGATCCAACCTTTTCAATTGGGTAAAATACTGCACCCCCGTCATGTTGGAAATGCCCTTGTAAGGCAGATTCAACGTGTCGCGAGCATTGAGCTGCGCTGTGGTGATGGTGCCGCTCGGGTACTGGCTCAGCAGGTAGGAGCGGAAGGTCGCGTCAGGGAAGTTGGTGGCGTTAATCGTCACATCGGCATGGGCAGCGAGTGCCGCCAGCAGTACCGCCAGTGAAAAAAGTAATAGTTTCTTCATAATAGTTTTCGATTTAGTTAGTAATTTATAAGTTCCAATTTTTCAGTAATGCCGCAAATATAATAATTATCTTTCATTAATCCAATAAAAATCCAATTAAAGTCTTACTTTTTCTCTCAGATTAAAGATTAGTGATTAGAGATTAGTGAGGCATCCGCGATGATGCAAAATGGACTCGAAGTGTAGAGCAAGAGCTTAGGGTTTAGATAGCGTCAGCCTTCTTTTTGCCTCACGTTAGGTCGCTAAGTTGCTGATTTGGAAGACAAGAAAGACAAGAAGGACAAATATTGATTTGTTGTCCTTCTTGTCTTACGAGAGTCTCCTTGATGACGCGCGGGATGATCCAGCGGATCAGGTTGAACTCACCACCTGCCTTGTCGTTGGTACCGCTGGCGCGTGCACCGCCAAAGGGTTGCATACCCACAACAGCGCCCGTCGGCTTGTCATTGATGTAGAAGTTACCGGCAGCATAGCTCAGCTTGTCGGTCAGTTTCTCGACAGCCATGCGGTCGCGGCCCCAAACGGCACCGGTCAGACCGTAAGGCGAGGTCTCGTCACACAATGTGGCGGTCTCGTCCACCTTGTCGTCATCATAGGGGTAAACCGTCAGTACGGGACCAAAGATTTCCTCTTCCATCGACTTGAAGCGCGGGTTGCTGGTCTCGATCACGGTGGGCTCAACAAACCAGCCCTTGCTCTTGTCGCACTTGCCGCCGATGACGATCTTGGCGTCGTCGGCCTTCTCGGCGAACTCGATATAGGACTGACACTTGTCAAACGATGCCTCGTCGATAACGGCGTTGATGAAGTTGCCGGGATCCTTCACGTCACCCATCTTCACCTCGGCGCACATGGCCTTGATGTCGGCCAGCACGTCGGCCCACATGCTCTTGGGAATGTACATGCGCGAAGCGGCCGAGCACTTCTGGCCCTGGAACTCAAACGCGCCGCAGAAGGCTGCCGTAGCCACGGCTTTCTTGTCGGCACTGGGGTGTACAAAGATAAAGTCCTTGCCGCCGGTCTCGCCCACGAGGCGGGGGTAGGAGATGTACTGGTCCACATTCATGCTGGCCTGCTTCCACAGCGACTTGAAGGTGGCTGTGCTGCCGGTGAAGTGGATGCCGCTGAAGTACTTGCTCTGGGTGGCCACCTCGCCGATGAGGGCACCGCTGCCGGGCAGGAAGTTGATCACGCCGTCGGGCAGACCGGCCTCCTTGTAGAGCTGCATCAGGTAGTAGTTGCTCAGCAGGGCAGTGGTCGAGGGCTTCCACAGGGCAACATTACCCATCAGCACGGGAGTCATGCACAGGTTGCTGGCGATAGAGGTGAAGTTGAACGGGGTCACAGCCAGGATAAAGCCCTCCAGGGGACGATACTCGGTGTGGTTCAGCTGGCCAACGCCATCCTTGGGCTGCATGCCGTAGATCTTGCTGGCATAGTGCACGTTGTAGCGGAAGAAGTCGATGGTCTCGCAAGCCGAGTCGATTTCGGCCTGGTAGAAGTTCTTGCTCTGGCCCAGCATGGTTGCTGCATTCATGATGGGGCGGTACTTGGTGGCGAGCAGCTCGGCCATCTTCATCACGATGGCGGCGCGGGTTGTCCACGGCGTGCGGCTCCACTCTTTCCAGGCCTTCATGGCGGCATCGATAGCCATCTCGATGTGCTCCTTGCCCACCTTGTGATAGGTGGCCAGCACGTGCTTGTGATCGTGGGGGCAGGTAACCTGACCCGTGTCACCGGTGCGGATTTCCTTACCGCCGATGATGATGGGGATATCTACTACAAGGTTGCTCTGGCGCTCGAGTTCAGCCTCAAGAGCGACGCGCTCGGGAGAACCGGGCATATAGGCCTTCACCGGCTCGTTGGCGGGAAGGGGAAAGTTGATTCTAGCGTTATTCATTTATTTAGTTGTTAGTTTTATAGTTGTTAGTTGTAAGTTTTAAGTTTTAAGTGAGATTTGAGTCGCCTGGTTGTGGGCGGCTATCTAGACCCTAAACTTCAAGTGTCACAAGCCGTGAGCTTGCGACACTTGAATGATGAATTATCCGAACATCTGCTCGAAGGTCTTCTTGATGATGGCGATAGCCTCCATGAGCTCTTCCTTGGTGATGCACAAGGGGGGAGCGAAGCGGATGATATGGTCGTGGGTGGGCTTGGCCAGCAGGCCATTGTCACGCAGCTTGAGGCAGATGTCCCAAGCGGTCTTGCCCTCGACGGGCTTGGTGACGATGGCATTCAACAGACCGCGGCCGCGCACCTGCACGATAAACGGCGAGTTGATCTTCTCAATCTCCTCACGGAAGATCTTACCCATCTTCTCGGCGTTCTGCACGAGCTTCTCGTCCTTAACCACCTTCAGGGCCTCAACAGCAACGCGGGCTGCCAGCGGGAAACCGCCAAAGGTCGAGCCGTGCTCACCGGGCTTGACGTTGAGCATGATGTCGTCGTCGGCCAGGCAAGCCGATACGGGCAGCACACCACCACCCAGGGCCTTGCCCAGGATCACGATGTCGGGACGGATGCCGTCGTGCTCGCTGCACAGCATCTTACCCGTACGGGCGATACCGGTCTGCACCTCATCGGCAATGAACAGCACGTTGTGCTCGTGGCACAGGTCGAAGCATTTCTTCAGGTAACCGTCGTCGGGGACAAAGACGCCGGCCTCGCCCTGGATGGGCTCAGCGATAAATGCGGCAACCTCTTTGCCATGCTCCTTGAGAGCAGCCTCAAGCGCCTTGGTGTCGTTGTAGGGGATGCGGATGAAACCCGGAGTCAGCGGGCCATAGTTGGCAAAGCTGTCGGGGTCATTGCTCATGGTGATGATGGTCACGGTGCGACCGTGGAAGTTACCCTCGCAGCAGATGATCTTCACCTTGTCGTTAGGGATACCTTTCTTAACAACACCCCAGCGGCGAGCGAGCTTCAAGGCGGTCTCGACGCCCTCGGCACCGGTGTTCATGGGCAGCACCTTATCGTAGCCAAAGTAGGAGTGCATGAACTTCTCATACTCGCAGAAGGCCTCGTTGTAGAATGCGCGTGACGTCAGGCACAGCTTGTTGGTCTGGTCCTTCAGCGCCTTCACGATGCGGGGGTGGCAGTGACCCTGGTTCACGGCACTGTAGGCCGACAGGAAGTCAAAGTACTTCTTGCCCTCGACATCCCACACGTAGATGCCCTTGCCCTTCTTCAACACGACGGGCAGCGGGTGGTAGTTGTGAGCGCCGTAACGCTCTTCCATTGCGATGTAACTCTTGGTTTTTGCGCCCAGAGGATTGGGCTTGCTCATGTCCTTCTTAGCTGTTTTAGCTGATGGTTTTTTCATTGATTTAGTCTCTGAATTTAAATGTTAATGTTAACTTGAAATTCTGGTGCAAATTTAAATTATAAATATGACATTTGCTATTCGTTTTACATAATTTAACTCACTTATTTCATGACGAAATCGTTTAGCCGATCATAATGTCATTATTCCATGACTTGTCACAACATTTTTCCATACAACAAAAGGCCGCCTGCAAGCATAATGCTTGGGCGGCCTTGATACCTTGTCGTTGACTTGATGCAACGCGCGTAGGGTCAGTGCTGACTGTCGTCGTCATCGGCGTGACGGTGCTTGGAGCGTCTCTCCTTCTTGGTCGTCTCGCTGGTGCTGGTGTCTTTTTCCTCTTTCAGGTCGATCTCGTTGTGGTCCTTGTCCATAACCTTGAACTCAAGGTAATTGAGCGACTGGTCGGCAACGATGCGGAATTTTCGCTTGAACTCGCGGCGCCATTTCCAGTATTCACTCATGAGTCCTTTCTTGAGGTAGGCATCGACATAGGGGTGTACATACATGACGAAGTTGCTCACGTTTAACGTGTTGACAAGGTAGTCAATCTTGTCTTTCAACTTGTCGGTAAACAGTAGCGAGGGTTGCACTTGGCCTGTGCCGCCACATGACGGGCACGTCTCGGCTGTGGCAATGTCTAGAGCGGGGCGAACGCGCTGACGCGTTATCTGCATCAACCCGAACTTGCTCAGCGGCAGGATGTTGTGCCGCGCGCGGTCTTTCTGCATCACTTCACGCATGTGCTTGTACAGTTCTTGCCGGTGCTCGGCCTTGGCCATGTCAATGAAGTCGATCACAATGATGCCGCCCATGTCCCTGAGACGCAGCTGGCGCGCTATCTCATCGGCGGCCAGCAGGTTCACATTCAGGGCATTGCTCTCTTGGTCGGTACTGGTGCGCGAGCGGTTGCCTGAGTTCACGTCGATGACGTGAAGGGCCTCGGTACTCTCTACGATTATGTATGCGCCCGACTTAAAGGATACCGTCTTTCCAAACGAGGACTTGATCTGTTTGCTGATACCGAATTTATCAAAGATGGGTGTGTCCTCGCTGTACAATTTCACGATATCGCTGCGATCGGGGGCGATTAGGTTCACATAGTCATGAATCTGTTCATACACCTCGGCATTGTTGACTTGAATGCTCTCAAACTCGGGACTGAAAAT
Source organism: uncultured Prevotellaceae bacterium (assembly GCA_900319525.1). Classification (GTDB taxonomy): domain Bacteria; phylum Bacteroidota; class Bacteroidia; order Bacteroidales; family Muribaculaceae; genus Sodaliphilus. The sequence goes on from ONOU01000002.1 coordinate 83,945, forward strand.
GTCGCGAATCTCACCTACGGCACGGCTTTCTTCCTCATAAACGAGAGAGGGTGGGGTCGCTTGCTGGACCTTGGCTATGGCGTCGTCCCAGGCTTTGAGCAGTGTCTTGAGCTCGATGTTGAGCTCGGCGGCTTTCTTGTTCTCGGCCGACGTGCGCACGATGATGCCAAAGTTCTTGGGCTTCATGCTCTCTATAAGCTTGCGCAATCGCGTCTTCTCGGCATGGTCCTTGATCTTCTGGGACACCGATATCCGGTCGTTAAACGGTGTGAGTACCAGGAAGCGTCCGGTGAATGTGATTTCGGTAGTCAAGCGCGGACCCTTGGTCGAGATGGGTTCCTTGGCTATCTGCACCAGCAGCTCTTGACCTTGGGTGAGCACGTCCGTTACTGTGCCGTGCTTGTTGGTCTCTGGCTGGTTCTTCACTTTGCTGATACTGATGGGCCGCTTGTTGGGATTGGAGCGTACCGTCTGGATGTATTGAGAGAATGTGTTGAACTGTGAACCTAGATCAAGATAGTGAAGGAAAGCGTCCTTGGAGTGCCCCACGTTGACAAACGCGGCATTCAGTCCTGGCATCAGCTTCTTTATCTTAGCAAGGTAGAGGTTGCCCACTGCATAGGAGGCGTCTCGCGTCTCCCGCTGCAACGACACGAGACGGCCATCTTCGAGCAGCGCCGTTGTCATGTCTTTGGGCGTGACGTCAACTACTAGTTCACTTCTCATCGCAGTTGGTGTGGGTGATATACATAATATAATAAAGTGTCATTATATATCGGCGTGTGGCCTATATATTGCACCGTGACATCGGCCGGGCTTGGGTCCCGCTGGATCTGGGGGCTGATGGAGGTGCGAGGGTTTCAAGTCGCCTTGAAAATCAAGACAGGAACAAACCAATTGACTGGATTGTGGTGGGCTGGCGGCATCACGCCGTTTGACCACATTGCACATCAGCTTGCCAATTCGTTTGTTCCCGCTATCTCACAGTCGTCATTTCAGAGTAATTGCGATATATTACTTCTTGTTTTTATGACGATTCTTGCGCAGTCTTTTTTTACGCTTGTGCGTTGCCATCTTGTGGCCTTTACGTTTCTTTCCGTTTGGCATAGTCGATTCGCTATTACTTCACCTGCTCCATGAACACCTTGGCGGGCTTGAAGGCCGGAATCTTGTGCTCGGGGATGATGATGACGGTATTCTTGCTGATATTGCGGGCGGTCTTCTGTGAACGGGTCTTCACGATGAAACTGCCGAAGCCACGCAGGTAAACGTTCTCACCATTGGCCAGTGAATCCTTTACGGTATCCATGAATTTTTCAACAGTCTCAAGAACCGATGCCTTGTCGATTCCGGTGGATTGAGCGATCTCTCTAACGATTTCTGCTTTAGTCATTGTATTGTAAATTTAATTCTTGGTTAAATATTAAATAATTGAACTCTGTTGTAAATGCTTGACCGACAGGTTTTTGTATTCGACGCTTTGAAAAAAGCGTCAAATAAAAAGCGCTCAAAAATGAGCCCCTCTCGATTTTGCGACTGCAAATATCGGCATTTTTTTCTAATTAAGCGCTAATATTCAGCATTTTTTGTGTTTTTTTTTGTTTTTCCCCCTTTTTGGTCTTCGCGCTCTCCCTTTTCGCTTTAAATCACTATTTTGTTTTGTTGGATGGCCGCTTGTTTGAGAGTTTTTACTAATTTTGCACCTGCTTATGGATCAAGAACAGAAATTAAGAATAGAAGAAGACATCATCAAGATGCTCAAGACGGTCTATGACCCCGAATTGCCGGTCGACGTCTATAGTTTGGGTTTAATATATAAGATTGACCTCAACGACGAGGGCCATGTGGACATTGACATGACGCTCACGGCCCCCAACTGCCCGATTGCCGACTTCATCTTTGAGGACGTCAGGCAGAAGGTCGAGAGTGTCGATGGCGTCACCAGTGCGACGGTCAATCTCGTCTTTGAACCGGAGTGGGACCCTCGCATGATGACCGATGAGGCAAAGCTCGAACTGGGCATGATGTAGGCGTCAGGCTCTGGTTTTGTGATAGAGTGGAGAACCGCGGTAAATGAACATGGCTCGCGCGAACACATATTTTATTTCAGACCTCCATCTGGGTGCGAAGTACATGCGTAACCCGCTGGAACGGGAGCGGCGTGTGTGCCGTTTCCTGGACTCGATCAAGGACGATGCCGCCGAACTCTATCTGCTGGGCGACATCTTGGACTACTGGTATGAGTACAAGTATGTGGTGCCGCGAGGCTACATCCGCTTCCTGGGTAAGTTGGCCGAACTTGCCGATGCGGGTGTCAAGCTCACCTGGGTCACCGGCAACCACGATGTGTGGCTGTTCGATTACCTGCGCGACCAGTTGAACATGACGGTGCTCAATGGTCACACGGTCATTGAGAGTCATGGCAAGCGCATCCTCATCGCTCATGGTGACGACGTGGGCGTACAGCCCGCCATGTACCGTTTCACGCGCTGGTGCTTTTATAATAAGGTGTGCCAGTGGCTCTATGCCGCCATCCATCCCCGCTGGACCTATCCCATCGCTACAGGTTGGTCTAACGAGAACCGCACCCGTCGCGATCCTCAGGAACAGCAGGTCATTTCGGAGCGCGCTGCCGGTCACCTGATTGACTTCTCGCGCGACTATCACCAGGCTCACCCCGATGTCGAAGCATTCATCTATGGTCACATTCACATCGCCCGCATTGTCGAGCCGTCGGCGGGGATGCCACCCGTTGTTTTCCTGGGTGAATGGATTACGTTGGACTCTTATGTCGTGCTGGATCCGTCGGGCACCTTTTCTCTCAAGTTTTTTGATAAAAAAGAGTAATTTTTTTGCAATCGTTTGAGCCGCTGATAATCAATGTGATAGGTGGTTGAATGCGCTAGCTTTGGCAAAAATTATGTTTTATAACATAAAAAAATTGATTAAAGGTTTCAGAAAATGGCTATATATTTGCGCCATAAACCTGAAACAATCTTTTTTACCTTAGAAATTTTACCTATTTGAAACCTAAAAAGGAATTTTAAGCCGAGGCTTAAAGTTCCTTTTTAAATTTGGCGATGATATAGATGTTGGCCCTAACCCCTGCGGGAAATTTATCAAATTTCCCGCAGGGCGGTTATTATTGCAGCATTTGAATTATGACACACTCTCAACTTTAGAGTCAATAGGGTGGGGTTCACTGTTACGACCGGGTGCTACACCTTGTTATTGATACTAATTATCGGATAGATAAAAAATTGTACTACTTTTGCACTGTCAATAAATGAAAGTTTAAAAAATCAGTAAAGATTTATGAAGAAGTTTTATGTAATTGCGGTGGCCTTTGTTATGGCCGCCATGACGCTGAATGCACAAGAACAGATTCAGCCCTATTTCACTGTAGATCAACTTCCTGACCTGATTAAGTGCCTGCCGGCTCCTCCGGCATTTGACAGCCCTGAGTTTGCCAACGATATGATGCGCTATGCCTGGGGCAAGCAGCAGCGCCTTGACCAGGAGCGTGCCGAGATTGCCAAGCGTGACGCCGTGTGGTCCTACGAGGCCCTGCTGAACGAATTCGCAGTACCCTTCGGCCTGCAGATCAGCCCTGAGAACACGCCCGAAATCTGGAAACTGATGGTGACCAGCCTCACCACGACCGACGCCATGCGCGTTGCCCCCAAGGCTTTCTATCACCGTCAGCGACCCTTTGAGCGCTACCAGGACAAGATGCTCACCGACGAGGAGGCTGAACTGACTGGTGAAGGTTCCTATCCCTCGGGTCACACCATGCGTGGCTGGACTACTGCCCTGTTGCTTGCCGAGGTGAACCCCGCCGCTGCCGACACCATCTTTGCCCGTGGCTGGATGTATGGCGAGAGCCGCGTGATTGTTGGTGCCCACTGGCAGAGTGATGTGGATGCCAGCCGTGTTGCCGCTAGCATCGCCTATGGTGCCCTGCACGGCAGTGCCGACTTCCGCGAGCAGATGGCCAAGGCCCAGGCCGAGTACCTCGAGAAGACCGGCCAGGCATCAGGCGTTAACAACGTGATGCCGACTGAGCGCGTCAACACTGGCATTGCATACCGCGTAGACGGCGCCTGTGCCACCGAAGACACCCGTGACATCATCATCCAGGACGGACGGAAAATCATGCGAAACTAATCGGGAATCGCAATAAAAAATGAACTCCATAATTTTGCAGCCAATCCTGCCGCAAAATTATGGAGTTTGTTAGTTCCTTACCCCTCCCATTTTCAACACAAATTTAACTAAATTAGTAAAGACATGTTTACGCCATTGCGAGTCCAAACCTATAGCTCGACGAAGCTGCTTTCAAGAATTTATATCATTTAATGAGAATGAAAAAGCATTCTCAAGGGTCTGTAAAACTTATTTGGAAAAAAAGGCATAAAAATTGTATCGCAGTGAGAAAAAACACCTATCTTTGCAAAAAGTATTACATTCAAACAATAACGTTATGTGTACAATAATTTTATCATACGATCAAAACAATGCGCTTGCAAGACGCAAACTTGCAGCCTTGCTTGACACGGGATTGTTTGTTAAAAAGGATGTGACAGAGCAGCCCCTTACTGCAGAGGAGCAATCGGCTCATCGTCGCGAAGTTGAGGCTTTTCTTTTCACCTCAAAAAGAAATATGGCAGACATCATTGCTCGAAATGTATGAAGTACCATCAAAGAGATATTGTTGAGGTGAACTTCCTGTTTCCCGATGGGGCTTGTAAACCGCACCCTGCTATCGTGGTTTCAAATGACGAGTTGCAGGAAGTTGAGGATTTTTTCTATCTTGTCTTGATTACGTCAAAAGATTTCGACTACTCTCGGCAGTATTCTTATCTGTTAACCGATGAAATGATAGATGGCCACACCTTTGAAAAGAAGAGTTACGTTAAGTGCCATCTTATTTCAGGCTATACAGAGCGTGATGTTAATAGGAAGTTAGGAAGTATTAAAGAAAAGTATTTCAACGAGATTGTTGATAAAACAATTGAATCCATCTTCTGAAAAATTAGTAGCTTAGATTCAGCTTGTGCGGTTTACTTTCACGTTTCGTCGCTCTTATTAGCATAGCATTTTGTATTCATGTGCTTCTCACTAACGTTGCCGAAAAATCGGCGAAGTTACTTCGTCTCGGCATAAAAAAAGAATAAATTCTTTTTGTTCTGCGCTCGACTTCTCGTAACGTTGCCGAAAAATCTGCGAAGTTACTTTGTCTCGGCATAAAAAAAGAATGAATTCTTTTTGTTCTGCGCTCGACTTCTCGTAACTTTGTGGGCACAAAAGAGATGATGTGATGAGAACGATAACGATTATAGTGGCAGGAGGCAGTGGCACACGCTTTGGCGCACAGTTGCCCAAGCAGTTCCTGGAGTTGGCCGCCAAGCCCATCCTGATGCGCACCATCAACGCCTTTGGGGAAAATAGGGACGGTTCTTTTGATGTGATTATCACCTTGCCCACGGGCCAGATGGAGCTGTGGCGCGCCCTGTGTGAGCGTCATGGCTTTGTTGTGCCTCACCGCGTGGTGGCAGGCGGCGAGACGCGTTGGCGCAGTGTGAAAAATGCCCTGGACAGCATCGGCGATATCGCTGATGTTGACGTGATTGCCGTGCACGACGGCGTGCGCCCGCTGGCAACCGCCAATCTCATCAATCGTGTGCTGGATGCCGCCCGCCGCGATGGCGCCGCCATTCCCGTGGTGCCGCTCAACGACTCGGTGCGTCAGCTTGATGGTGATGGAGGGAGTCATGCGCTGGACCGCTCGTCGCTGCGTGCTGTGCAGACGCCCCAGGCGTTTGACGCCCGCTTGTTGATAGAGGCCTACAGGCAGCCGTTTGACCCCACGTTTACCGACGATGCCTCGGTGGTGGAACGATATGGCCACCAGGTGACCCTTGTCGAGGGTGACCCGCAGAACCTGAAGATAACCCGTCCCATGGACCTGGCGCTTGCCGAATACTTGCTTAATCCTGATGCCTGATCTGCGTCACACCGACATACAGTACCTGCACGGCGTGGGACCCAAGCGTGCCGAGCTGCTCAAGAAGGAATTGGGCATATCGACCTATTACGACCTGTTGTATTATTTCCCCTTCCGCTACATCGACCGCAGCGTCATCAACCATATCGACGACATGCATGGCGACGAGGCCGCTGTCCAGCTCAAGGGCCGTTTCTTGACCTTTAACACTGCTGGGGAGGGGCGCAAGCGACGCCTGCAGGCCTTGTTCTCTGATGGCACGGGCACCATCGAGGTTGTGTGGTTTAACCGTGTGGCCTCGATCCAGAAGACCTATAACACCAATACCCAATACGTCCTGTTCGGCAAGCCGTCGATGTTCAACAACCACATGAACATCGTCCATCCCGAGGTGGATATCGCGACAAGCGAGACTATCTCCCAGGGGCTGACAGGGGTGTATAATCTAACCGAGGTGCTGCGCAACCGTTCGTTTACTTCGCGGGCGATCCACAAGCTCGTCCTCAATGTGCTCAACACGCCTGCCGTGCAGCACATCGATGAGACTCTCCCGCCCGAGATCATGCAGCGCTATCACCTCATGCCGCTGTGCGATGCCCTGCGCAACATCCATGTTCCCACCGATCATCATGCCTTGCAGCGTGCCCAACTGCGCCTCAAGTTCGAGGAACTCTTCTTCCTGGAACTCAATATCCTGCATTATATCAAGGGTAGCTCTCGTCGCTTGACAGGACACGTCTTCAGCCGCGTGGGCGCCTATTTCCATGACTTTTACAACAATGTGCTGCAGTTCCCGCTCACCGGGGCGCAGAAGAGGGTCATCCGCGAGATGCGCGCCGACATGGGCAGTGGCAAGCAGATGAATCGCCTCTTGCAGGGCGACGTGGGCAGCGGCAAGACGATCGTCGCCTTCATGACCGCCCTCATCGCGCTTGACAACGGTTACCAGGCGTGTATCATGGCGCCTACCGAGATCCTCGCGGGGCAGCATCTGGAGACCATCAAGCCGCTGGCCGATGCCATCGGCGTGAAAGTGGCGCTCTTGACAGGATCGACGCGCAAGAGGGAGCGCGACGTCATTCACGAGTCGCTGATGAGTGGCGACTTGCAGATTCTCATCGGCACCCACGCCCTCATCGAGGATACGGTGCAGTTCCGCAACCTGGGACTTGCCGTCATCGATGAGCAGCACCGCTTTGGCGTGGCACAGCGTGCCCGGTTGTGGAGCAAGAACCGCACGGCGCCGCCCCACGTGCTGGTGATGACGGCCACACCCATCCCCCGGACGCTGGCCATGACGGTCTATGGCGACCTTGACGTGTCGGTCATCGATGAACTGCCGCCAGGCCGCAAGCCCGTGACCACGGTGCTCAAGCACGAGCCCGACCGCTTCAAGATGTACCAGTTTGTGGGCAAGCAGTTGCGCGAGGGTCGCCAGGCCTATATCGTTTATCCCCTCATCGAGGAGAACGAGAAACTCGACCTGCATGCCCTGGAGCAGGGCTACGAGCAGGTGCGTGACGTGTTCCCGCATTACAACGTCGCCATGGTGCATGGCCGCATGAAGCCCGCCGAGAAAGATCATCAGATGATGCTTTTTGCTACTGGCAAGGCCCATATTCTCGTGGCGACGACCGTTATCGAGGTGGGAGTGAACGTGCCTAACGCGTCGGTCATGGTCATCGAGGACGCCGAGCGCTTCGGCCTGTCGCAGCTGCATCAGCTGCGGGGCAGGGTGGGGCGCGGTGCCGACCAGAGCTACTGCATCCTGATGGCCCGCAGCGACCTGGGTCGCGACACCCGTCACCGCCTGCAGGTCATGACGCAGACCAACGACGGATTTGTCGTGGCCGAGGAGGACATGAAGCTGCGTGGACCTGGCGACATGGAGGGTACGCAGCAGAGCGGCATCGCCTTCAACCTGCACATCGCCAATCTCGCCCAGGACGGACAGATCATCCAGCTGGCACGCGATGCTGCCGAGGATTACCTGCGTGTCGATCCTGCGATGGATACGGTATGGGGACGCAAGATGGCTGCCCACATCCGCGAGCTCTTTGACAAGCAGACCAATTGGGGATTGATCAGCTAAATAACGGCTCGGGCGGCACGCCATGAGCTCGTGCCAGAGTTGTTCAGGTGAATAGATTCTCGCTGACATGAACATATTGATAAACGTTAAAGAGGGCGATTTTGATTATTATCTGTTTGCCAATATGGTAAAAATGAGTACCTTTGCCCCGATTTTGGAGATGGATTCAGATGAATAATTGAATAATCAACATTATATCACTTAGGATTATGGAAAGAACGTTCTTTTGGAAAAAAGCAGTAGTCTTAATGGTCGCAATGATGTTGCTATGCCCCTTCACGGCTGGCGCCCAGAGCATCTTTGCCGATGTGAATGGTGATGATGAAGCAAACATTTCCGACGTAACTGCTCTTATCGACTACCTGCTGGGTGGCAATGGCAGCGCTTCGGGCACTGCCGTGATGTCGAGGGGTGTCATCTCGGTCAAGGACTACGGTGCCGTGGGCGACGGCGTGACTGACGATACTCCGGCGATGGAACGCGCCTTTGCCTACGCCGGTGAGCACAAGCTGGCCGTTTATGTTCCGCAAGGTACTTACATGATTCGCCGACCCTTGACGCTCAAGAGCGGCATGGAAATCTATGGCGATGGGTACAACTCAATCATCAAGAAGACCCCGGCCGCATGGCACAAGCTCACTGATGCGATTGCCACGGGTGTTTACAACGACGATGAGGATCACACCATCACGCTCAAGGTGGATGGCATCAGTGGCTATCATGTGGGTGACCACTGTTTTATCTCTTTCTCAAACGACCCGTTCCAGCCCTCAAACACCAAGGCCCGTTATTGCTCTTACGGCGAGATTGCCGAAATCAACGAAACCCCGTTTGTCGAGAATGGAGTAGAAAAATACGAGGTCAAGTTCAAGAGCGCATTCGACAGTGAGAAACATGGCGTGGTCTGCAATCATCCCGCTGGAGCGGTGTTGTCAACCTCATTCCCCGTCTTGCGTTCCTGGGCATTCAAGGATGAGTGCATCAATGTGTTTATCCACGACATCTGCTTGGACGGTAACAGACAGACAGAGGGTCCCACCTATAATAATGTGACCTATGAACCCATGGAGTGGGCTAATGGCTGTATCCACTTTGATGCCTACGGCGTTACCAAGGTCAACGGCATTTCCTATAACAATCACTCCTATAACCATGCACTGGTGCATTGCAAAATCATCAACTCGTCCTACGACGGCATCAGCGACCAGGGTGAGGGCGGTCTTTATGTCAAGGATTGCCTCATCGAGAATTGTGCGATGCACGGTGTGCACATGGGCACCGTATTCAGTGGCGGCCTCATCATGGGCAACACGATGAGGGGCAACACCGTCAGGGGTGCTGGTGTCTTCTTCTGCCAGGATGTGACCGATGTCGTTATCCAGAACAATAACATCTCCTCTTTCAATCATGGATGCAGCGACGAGGAGTATTCAACGGTGGGTAAGTACAACATCATCCGCAACAACACCTTTGGCAACATCACCAGCTATGTGTTTGACTTCATGAAGTCCACTTCATCGCGCCATGGTGGTGGTCTCATCATCACTGGTAACACGATCACGGGGCTCAAGAACACCCTGTTCTCGGGAAATTACCTGGATGATGTGATCATTACCAACAATACGGTGAAGAGCGTCACGACACCTCCCGCCACGCTGATCACGTCAACAGGGTCCAATGGCCTCATTATCATGGGCAACCAGCTCCCGTCAGGCACCACTATATCAGAACCTGTCAACACGACAAACGCGACCAACGTCGTCAACGTCTCCAATTCCTGGAATTGATCACAATCTGATTTAGGAATATTCTACTATCGAGGCCGTGTTATCATTCCTACAGTAATTGATAACACGGCTCTCTTGGAAATTGAGATTAGCGTTATTCCTGAATCCAAACTGTTTGCATTTGTGAATTTTTTAGTCTACTGATATTTAGGGATTTGTGGAATTTTATTTAGAGAATGAAACCAAACTTTACACTTTTTAGCACGTCAAAGTCCTATCGTTCCAAAATAAATGCCTACCTTTGAACGTTCTTAAAAACAACTGACTTAGAAAATTACCAAATAATGGATATAAAAAAGAAACTCTATATCGCCGTGGCGGCGATAACCTTTTGTGCGTTTGGCTCGACGGCCCAGAACCTTCGGTCGGCCTCCAACTACAGCAAAATGCACAACAACTTGCTGGCTAAGCAGAACCGCGTAAAGGATCAGATACGCGTTCAGGAAGCACAGAAGTATGCCGCTGACCTCTATGAGGAATGTGAGCCCGAGCCCGACATTTACACCGAGGGCTGGGACAGCAACCTTGTCAATTGCTATAGAGATGCCAATGTGCCTAACACCAAGGTGCTTGACGTGCGCCACTATGTCATCCCCATCAAGGGTAACTATGTGACGAGCCACTATGGCTATCGTCCCCAGTTCGGGCGCACCCACAAGGGTATTGACCTGCGTGCGGCTATTGGCGACACCGTTTACTCGGCATTCTCGGGCCGCGTGCGCCTGACCCGCTTCGAGCGTGGTGGATATGGCTTCTATGTGATCGTCCGTCACGAGAATGGCCTGGAAACCGTCTATGGACACCTCTCCCGCTTCCTCGTCAAGCCCGATCAGTATGTCAAGGCAGGACAGCCCATCGCGTTGAGCGGCAACACCGGCCGCAGCACCGGTCCCCACCTGCACTTTGAGACCCGTTTCATGGGTTATGCCATCAATCCCGAGGCAATCTTTGACTTTGCTAACCGTTGCACCCATACCGATAGCTACACCTTCTCTAAGGCCAATTATACCAAGGCCCGCGACTATGCGCCCAGCAATCGTTACAACGCGGCCAAGAAGGCTACAACCGATGCTAAGGAAACAGCGAGCAACGCTAAGAATGTCCGCAAGGAGCAAGCTTCGGCAACCAGCACACGCAAGTCCACCAAGGAGAGCCGTGACAACAGCCGTTCGACCTACAAGGTGCGCGAGGGCGATAACCTGACCAAGATTGCCGCTGCCAACAACATGTCGGTCGCTCAGCTCAAGAAGCTCAACGGACTGACCAGTGACAATGTCACGACCGGCAAAGTGCTGCGCGTGAAGTAAAAAAGGAATCTGGTCCCTACTGGAATATTAACACAAGAGCGGTCAGTGCTGCATCGGCACTGACCGCTCTCGCTTAATGTCGTGATGACTTGACTGATTATTCTATCAATTGACGGTACACCGCGGTAAACTGCCGCCTGAACCTGTCTTGAAACTTATCCAGCTTGCGGTCAAAGGTGAAACCCTGTGTCTGAACCGAAATCTTTGTCACTCGATTGCGGCTTATGCGCTGGATGTCATAAGTGCTTATCGCGTAGTGGCAGGTTACCGCGTATTCATTATGGGTGCGGAAGTGACGTTTCACGATATCTGACCGTGTCACGTCGCGGTCGGTCTTGAGAACGATGCGGTCTCCGCCACGCAATACCAGGGTGAGGCTGTCACCGCACAGCACATCCAGCAGTCCCTCGTCAAATGTCACCTCGAGCGAGAACGATACGAGTCCGTCAGGGCTTGCCGTGGCGGCAATGGCAAAGCGTGCGGCATGGAAATAGTCATCATACATGACCTCCTGCTGCGAGCACACGTAGCGCGAACCGTCATCACGATGGTGGTCAACGCTCACTTGCGCGACGGCGGGCATGATACCCGCCGCCAGCAAGAGGATAAGATGTAAGAATCGTTTACATGCCATTACTAGTTATCGCTTGCCCATGATCATGTCAATAATGGAGTTGATGTCGGCGATATTGATTTCGCCGTCATCATTCAGGTCACACACGGCGATGGCACGGATGGATGTGATGTCCTGCATGATCGCTTCGATAATCTGGTTAGCGTCGGCGATGTTGATTTCTCCGTCATGATTGATGTCGCCCTTCTCCCACGGCAGATACGCGCGGGCCACATTGCTCCATGGCGATAGTGTGCTGTCGGTGTAGAGCGTTTGCACACGCAGCCCGTAATAGCCGGCGGCCATATTGTCTATCACATAGGATGTGCCGGTGATTCCCTGCTTGTAGATTGCTCTGCTCATGTCGATGGGCGAGAAGTCGTCACCTGCAAGCACTTGTATGTCACACAGCACGACACGCTTGCTGGCTGCGTTTGCCAGTCTGACCGTCGCATTCTCGATGGCGGGGCAAGGGAGTAGCACGCTGTACTGCGCCAGCTCGCTGCCCACATTGATGGTGGTGTCCTTGTCGCCGCAATAGATCTTCAAGGGGGAGTCTCCCTCGCTGGAACTCTTGGCGGTGACCTTGACGGTTATTTTGCCGTTATTGCCATACATGTCTATTGCTGGAGACTTGATCCAGCCGCCCGACTTGGACGTGCCCATCAGCAGGTCGGTGTTGGTGCGGTAGAGTTTGCTGCCGGTCCAGCCGGGCAGGTGGGTGATTTCGTCGAGTTTTGACGAGCAGTCGCTTGAACTGGTGCCCGAGTTTTCTGTCTTGTCAAATGATTCTTCCAGGCGCAGCTCGTTGAAGGGCATTGACGTGATCTCCAGGTTGTAGCTCACCACATTGTGCTTGGGGGTAGCGTCTTGCCACTGGACATTGAATGACGACAGGGTCACATCTGTGGCTTCGAGCATCACGGGATTGTACGTCTCGAGCAGGCAGGAGCCAAACAAGTTGATGACCTTGTCCCTAGAGCATCCGTCACTCTTCAGTGTCACTGTGGCATGGTGCTCGCCGACGGCAGTGGGAGTATAGCTGATATTGATCAGCTTGCCTGCCTGTAACTGGTCCAGGCTGATGCGCTCGGTGTCGATCGAGAAGAATCCGCTGGCATCGTCGAGCGTCAGCGTGACGTCACTGGTGAGCAGGGCACCTTTCACTCTCAATGAGGTGACACTAGTGCTGTCAACATAGGCCTGTGTCCTGATGCGTGAAAACTGCGGTTTGATTGTGGGCTCGGTGGCCGGTGGCTCAATGCCGATGATGAGCTGCTGGCCAACATCATAGGTCATGCCGCCGCCCTTGAACGCGTTCAGGACAAAATAGTTGTTGGACGACCCGCTCCATCCCCAGTTGATGTGATAGGTGTCCTCGTCGGCATTGTATCCGTCGATATTAAATGCGTGGCCCGACCATGTGTGCGTGTAAGCGCACATGAGAATTGGACGCCCGTTCAATAACTCCTCCTGGATGATAGCGCCCCAGTCCTCGTCGTTATAGTCCTCGTCACCCCACCAGCTCTCTTTGGACACCAGTTGGGCATCGGGGTCATAGCCAAATCTCCTGACCGTGCGCAAGATGTCGTAACTGCCTGTGCCGCTGGAGCTGGTGCCATAGTCCATCCTCTCGGACTGACCCACGTAGCGCATCAGGTGGGCGACGGCGCTGGCCTGCTCGCTGGTGAAGTTGTTGCCGTGGTACTGGTCGAGCATGTTGTCCCAGTCAAAGGACGTTGCCGGCAACGCGGGCACCGCCATACCCGAGCCGGTTGTGTAGGCCGGCACCGGCTCGATTTCGCCTGTAGGGTATTTCCAGTGGTGGAAGATCATCGATAATGATGTGGCACCACATCCCGTGAGGCAAGGCATCCCGTTAGAGACCGGTGTCTCGCGGAAGTAGGGATCGCTTTGATCCCACATTTCCTTGAGCAGGGGCTCGACACTCTCGTCGCTGTAATAAGATGAGGACCGGCGGGGAGCGTTAGACTCCACTGTCAGGCCCGGGTGGGCCTGGAGATATTCCAACTGCTCCTTGTACACGTCGAGCCACGCCCTCATGTTGCAAGGTATCTTGTTCATGTCCAGGGCACCGTCGCCATGAGCCAGGATGCTGCGGGCACGGTCGTCGCCCGAGACGATGACGTAGCCATCGCTGGTGTTGAAGATGTAATAGACCGGCGTGGCGATGTTGGCCGAGTTCATCTCGGCATGGGCGAGCCTGACGTCGCTGGTGCGCACTGGCGCTCCACGATGGCGGGTGCTGGCTACGTTCTGGAAATAACGCAGGGCTATTGCACGTGCGGCCGCCGCATCGACGTCGGCAGCCACCAGCCTCATCGCTGCTAACAGCAGGAATGCGGCGAGAAACAGAAACTTTTTCATAAATCTCATTATCTTGACATTTGGGTTATAACCTTGATACAATCGTGAATTATTAAGGGGACTTCTATAAATTAGCTTGGAATGGATACTAGCTAAAAAGCCCCCGTTCTCATTAAACGGTTGCAAAATTACACATTTATTCCTTTAATCCGGTCAAAATGGTAACACAAAATGACCCATTCTGGTCAAATGGTAATCGCCCGCTGATGTGTCACCATGTGGCAGGTGGTGCCAGCCGCATTCTATCAACGCTGCTGGTTGAACGGTGAGAAGATGCCGAACAGGTTGGCGTCGATCTTGTCGCAAACCTTCTGGAAATCTTCCTCCTTGTCGCCAAACTTGATCTCGTCACCGTTGATGATGACCAGATTACCCTTGTAGTCGGCAATCCAGTCCTCGTAGCGCTTGTTCAGGCCTTCCAGGTAGTCGAGACGCATGGTCTGCTCGTACTCGCGCCCGCGTTTCTGGATCTGTTGCACCAGGTTGGGGATGGTCGAGCGGATGTAAATCATCAGGTCGGGCATCTTGACCAGCGACATCATCAGCTCAAACAGGTCGCGATAGTTGTTGAAGTCGCGGTCGCTCATGTGGCCCTGGCCGTGCAGGTTGGGCGCAAAGATGCATGCGTCCTCATAGATGGTGCGGTCCTGGATGATGTCAATGTTGCTCTGTGAGATCTCAACCACTTCCTTGAAGCGCTTGTTCAGGAAGTAAATCTGCAGGTTGAATGACCAGCGCGACATGTCGGCATAGAAGTCCTCTAGATAGGGATTGTTGTCCACTGGCTCAAAGCGTGGGCTCCATCCGTAATGTTTGGCTAGCAGCTTGGTCAATGTGGTCTTGCCGCTGCCAATGTTTCCTGCTACTGCGATATGCATATCTAGTTTTAAGTTTTAAGTTTTTAGTTTTAAGTTTTAAGTACAATTACTGTCGCCTAAAATCCTCATCTATTGTCTAATCTCTGTTCACTGTTCAGTCCAGGGGGCCGAAGATGCCGAACATCGTGGCGTCGATTTTGTCAACAATAGAGGCAAAATCCTCGGGACGGTTCTTGTAGTCCATGTCGTCAACGTCGATGACGAGTTTGCGGCCCTTGTAGGTGTTCATGACAAACTCCTCGTAGCGCTCGTTCAGGTTCGACAGGTACTGCAGCGGCATCGTCTGCTCGTAGTCGCGACCGCGCTTGTGGATGTTGTCCACCAGGTGAGGAACGCTCGACCGCAGGTAGATCATCAGGTCGGGCAGGCGAACGATGGTCATCATCTGCTCAAACAGTTCCATGTAGGTCTCAAAGTCGCGGTCATCCATGTTGCCCATGTCGTGATTGTTGGCAGTGAAGATGTACACGCCCTCAAAGATGCTGCGGTCCTGGATGATGGTCTTCTCGCTGGCGTTGATGCCCAGGATGTCCTTGAAGCGCTGCTTGAGGAAAAACACTTCCAGGGCAAACGACCAGCGCTTGATGTCCTTATAATAGTCACTCAGGTAGGGATTGTCCACAACGGGCTCCATAAACGGCTCCCAGCCGTAATGCTTGGCGAGCATTTCGGCCAATGTCGATTTTCCGCTTCCGATATTTCCTGCTATAACAATGTGCACGGTTCTGTTTGGGATAGGTTGTTTTACAATCCACAAAATTAAACATTTTCCAGCCCTTGTCCACCATACTCGGCAATAAAGTTATTAACAATCGGGAAAGCGCCGAAAAAAAGCCTGAAAAACACCCCCGGTTAAGGAAAAAATGCCTATTTTTGCACTTTGAATCGAGAATGTGACATGAAGCAGAACTGGAGACCTGGAACCATGATATACCCGCTGCCCGCGCTGCTGGTCAGCTGCGGGGCGTCGCCTGGGGAGTATAACGTCTTCACGGCGGCCTGGACGGGAACCATCTGCAGCGATCCGGCCCTGTGCTATGTGTCTATCCGGCCCGAGCGCCACAGTCATGGCATTGTGGAGCGTAACATGGCTTTCACGCTCAACCTGACCACCCGCGACCTGGCACGTGCCACCGACTGGTGCGGCGTGCGTTCGGGGCGCGACTATGACAAGTGGCGGGAGATGGGGTTGACGCCCGTCAAGGGCGAGACCGTTGCGGCCCCCTACATCCAGGAGGCGCCCGTGAGCATCGAGTGCCGCGTGCGCGACATCATGCGCCTGGGCACCCACGACATGTTCATCGGCGAGGTGATGAACGTCATTGCCGATGACCGCTACATCGACCCCACGACCGGAGCCCTCGACCTCAAGGCTGCCGACCTGATCACCTACTGCCACGGTCACTACTACACCATGGGCGAGGAGCTGGGACACTTCGGCTGGTCGGTGCGCAAGAAACCGAAAAATGATTAAATATATCTTTAATACTAACAACTAAAAACTAACAACTAAGAACTAGAAATGGAACGAGACAAAGTGATTTTTGACATCATCGAGCGTGAACATCTGCGTCAGCAACACGGCATCGAGCTTATCGCCAGTGAGAACTTCGTGAGCGACCAGGTCATGCAGGCCATGGGCAGCTGCCTGACTAACAAGTATGCCGAGGGTTACCCCGGACATCGCTACTATGGCGGTTGCCAGTGCGTTGACGAGAGCGAGAACGTCGCTATCGAGCGCCTGAAACAGATCTTTGATGCCGAGTATGTTAACGTGCAGCCCCACTCGGGCGCACAGGCCAATATGGCCGTGTTCATGGCTTGCCTCAAGCCCGGTGACAAGTTCATGGGTCTGAACCTGGCTCATGGTGGTCACCTCTCACACGGTAGCCCCGTCAACTTCTCGGGTCTGATGTTCCAGGCTTGTGAATATAACGTTACCCCCGACACCAACCTCGTTGACTACGACCAGATGGAAGAGGTCGCACAGCGCGAGCGTCCCAAGCTGATCGTCGGTGGCGCCAGCGCCTACAGCCGCGAGTGGGACTACGAGCGCATGCGCAAGATTGCCGACAGCGTGGGCGCATTGCTCATGATCGACATGGCACACCCCGCTGGCCTCATCGCCGCCGGTCTGCTGAAAAACCCCTTGAAGTATGCCCACATCGTTACCAGCACCACCCACAAGACCCTGCGTGGTCCCCGTGGCGGTATCATCCTGCTGGGTAAGGACTTCGACAACCCCTGGGGCAAGACCACCAAGAAGGGCGTCATCCGCAAGATGTCGTCGCTGCTCGACAGCGCCGTCTTCCCCGGCGTGCAGGGCGGTCCTCTCGAGCACGTGATTGCCGCTAAGGCTGTCGCCTTCGGTGAGATTCTCCAGCCCTCGTTCAAGGACTATGCCATCCAGGTACGCACCAACGCTGCCGCTATGGCCCAGGCCCTCATCGACAAGGGTTACAAGATCTGCTCGGGCGGTACCGACAACCACTGCATGCTGGTTGACCTGCGCACCAAGTATCCCGAGTTGACCGGTAAGGTGGCCGAGGCTGCCCTCGTTGCTGCCGACATCACCGTCAACAAGAATATGGTTCCCTTCGACGACCGCAGCGCCTTCCAGACCAGCGGTCTGCGTCTGGGCACTCCCGCCATCACCACCCGTGGCCTCAAGGAGGACAAGATGGGCGACATCGTTGAGCTCATCGACACCGTTCTGCGTGCCCCCGAGGACGAGGCTGTTATCGCAGCTGTTCGCGGCAAGGTCAACGAGATGATGAAGGACTATCCCATGTTCGCTTGGTAATGAACTAAGTTGGGCAAGTGCTCAACTTATAGTTCAAGCATTCAGATTAAAAGTTTTAAGAGCATCCGCTTCCATCCAGCAGATGGAAAGCGGATGCTTTCTATTCTGCCCGTCATTTCCGGCTATCCTGCCTATTCCCTTCAGTTTGTTAGTTGTTTTTGCAGTTTTGTCGTCTTTTTCTTTTGAAATTTGACTATTTCTACTATTTTTGCAACATAATAACTTAATAAATCATCGCTTATGAAAAAAATCTATCTTCTCAAGGCGATTGCCCTTGTGGCATGCCTGCTATCCGCAGCGAACGCAAGTGCTGTTGTTTATGACCTGTATGTCGCTGGTGTTCAAGTAAACGATGCCAACCGATATAACGTGCTAGGCGATGGTACGGTGGCTTATAACCCCAACACCCGCACGCTTACACTGAACGAAGCCAACATCACAGCCCACCAGTCAACGGGTATCACCGTGGGAGATTGGTTTGATAACGCTGGATGTACGATCAAGCTCATGGGTCACAACACGATTGCTTCTGATGATTACGGTATTAAAGCATGTAAATCAACTATCATTACTGGTAGCGGCTCTCTCGATATGGATAATGGTATCCGTGTCATGAGTGGTGCGCCGATGGTTATCGAAGGCGGTTGCTCCATTTACGCAGTTGGTGTCTCTGGGAGCGGGACTGAAACGCTCACCGTGAATGGTGCCGACACCCAGGTAAAACTTTCCTTCTCGATGAGTGGTTTCGCCAGTTTGACGCTGAATGACGGACTAGCTATCATTCTGCCCCAGGGTGGATATTATGACACGTTCATGGGGCAAATGAAGAATGCCGACGGCACCCGTTGCACGACAGGAGTGCTCATCTGCTCACCCATGCGCGGTGACGTGAATGTCGATGGCGCCGTCAACATCGCCGACGTCACCGCCCTTATTGACTATCTGCTGAACGGTGATTACAGCAACGTCAGCCTCTCGAATGCAGACTGCAACAAAGACGACTTTGTCAACATTGCCGATGTCACCTCATTAATCGACTACCTGCTAAGCGGAGCTTGGCCTTCAGATGATTTATTGATCACGGTCAATGGGGTTACATTTAAGATGGTGGCCGTCGAAGGAGGTACTTTCACAATGGGTGCAACAGCCGAGCAAGGAAGTGATGCATATAGCAATGAAAGTCCTGCTCACCAGGTAACACTTTCAAATTATTATTTAGGTGAGACCGAGGTGACTCAGGCTTTATGGGTAGCTGTGATGGGCAGTAATCCGAGCAATTACACTGGGGATCTGAATCGCCCTGTGGAGATGGTTTCATGGAATATGTGCCAGGATTTTATCACTCAACTGAATCAACTGTCAGGAAAGCAGTTCCGATTACCCACCGAGGCTGAATGGGAATATGCTGCACGTGGTGGCAACAAGAGTAGAGGTTACAAATATGCAGGAGGTGATAATGTTGATGATGTGGCTTGGTATAGTGGTAATGCTGGTGCCACGACACATCCTGTGGGTATGAAAATGCCGAACGAGTTAAGTCTTTACGATATGTCCGGAAATGTAATTGAATGGTGCCAGGATTGGTTTGGCAGTTACAGCAGTGAAGCGCAGACGAATCCAACAGGTCCTGAATCGGGCAATTACCGCGCATACCGTAATGGAAGCATTCTTATGGGCAATAGATATTGCAGGGTATCTTATAGATATTACAATATGTCTTCTAATATGTATAAAGATATTGGCTTGCGCCTTGCCCTGTAATTTCCTCAAAGTAAAACAATTTTAATGATTTATTGTGGAGTGCCCGAAAATTGCCGGGTACTCCACTGTTCGTTACAGCAGTCAGGTCATGCGCGAGATGTCTTGCGCTATGTTGTATCCGTTTTTTCCATTTAATCCGTTAACCCCGCTAGCAATTTTTGCGGTTTTGCTATCATTTTCTTTTTAAATTTGACTTTTTCTACTATTTTTGCAACAAGAATGAATAATAATCTTTAAAAACCCAAATGTTATGAAAAAAATCTATCTCTTTAAAGCGATTGCCCTTGTGGCGATTCTCACTTGCGCGTTGAGCGCCAGCGCTGCAACCACAACTTTCACGAAGAATGGCATCACCTACCAGTTGACGACCTACTCTGACGACAGTGGTGTTCTCTCCGTACAGAATAAGGGCTACTTCAATTCCTATTCAGGCGTTGTGAATATTCCTGATAGCGTTGAATATGGCGATAGGCTATATCCAGTTACGGGAATTGGCTATCAGGCGTTTAAGAACTGCACAAGCCTCACGGCAGTCACGATACCCGAGGGTGTGTCGATGTTGCTGAACGAGAGCTTTGCCGGTTGCACCTCGCTGACGAAAATCACCCTGCCCAGCACGATGTACAGCATTTACAACAATGCCTTTACCGGTTGCACTGGCTTGACGAGCATTACCTGCTTGAGTGAAACGGCCAGATCGTTCAATGCCAACAACTTTGACACAAGCACCTATTCCAACGCCACGCTGTATGTGCCGCAGGGCTCAAAAAGCAGTTACCAGAGTATCGCGGCCTGGTCACAGTTCTCCAACATACAGGAAATCAATAAGTTTGTGGTTGACGGCATCTATTACACAGTAACCAGCGGCAACAATGTCAGTGTGACCTACAGGGATTCGCCGAATTATCGCAGCTACTATGGCGAAGTGCATGTACCTGGAACCGTGACCTATCATGGTGTGACTTATACCGTGACAGCGGTTGGCGAATCGGCCTTCAGGGAATGCACGACGGCCGATAGGAGGTTATCAGTCACGCTTCCCAACACAGTACAAACCATCGAAACCTATGGTTTCTATATGTCTAATCTCTATTACATTGAGTTGGGCACGGGGCTTAGGTCTATAGGCGGACTGGCTTTTGCGGGCACCGAGAACTCGCTTAATATCATTAACTGCCATGCGATGAATACGCCCACGGTTCAATTAAACACGTTTGCCGAAGAGCACTATGAAAATACTATCCTGTGGATACCTCGCATGGCGTATGGCAGATACACGAGCGCAAACTATTGGAAGAACTTTAACCTGAATAATCTGTTTTATGGCTATGACTTCCAGATTGACGGTGTCTATTATGGAATCAACTCCTATGTGAATACCGTTGAGGTATCGGCTTACGCCATTAAGACCGATACTACATCGTTGTTCAGTGCCTTTTCAACTCTGGGGAGTGTTACCATTCCTTGCACTGTGACTTACCAAGGGGTCGAGTATACCGTCAATCGTATTGGCCCAGCAGCTTTCTATAGTTGGCACATCAATGACATATCATTGCCAAATAGCATCCAGAGTATAGAGCTGAACGCATTTTATGATGTTGATAATTTGGAACACATCAATTTCTCAGAAGGTGTGACCAGTATCGGTAGAATGGCATTTGCAGATTGCAGCAGTCTGCAGAAAGTTATGATACCCAATTCTGTGAAATCCATCGATTATGGGGCTTTCTCTGGATGTTCTGCTCTCGATACCCTGATTTTAGGTGCTGGCGTGGAACAGATTGGCAAAAGTGCATTCAGAACATGTACCAATCTCAGTATTGTGCTCAGTTTTCCGCTCATTCCGCCCGTAATATCTAATGATGTCTTTGCTGATGTGACCTATAATAATGCTAAATTATATGCTGCGGTTTCTGCACTTCCTGCCTATCAGGCCGCTGAGGGGTGGCGAAACTTCAATCATATTGTGAATATGCACACGCTTGACGAAGCCTTGAATGCGCCAGGTGGAAACATCCACTTTGAAGAAAGCGACTATTCCTGGATCGTGTGGGACGATGGAGAGAGGCTCTTTGCCATGTCTGGCAATGCGGGCGTGCATAATAGTTCTTCGACGTTGTCGACCACTGTCAAGGTTTCTGAACCATCCATCTTGTCGTTTGATTTCAAGGCGTGGGGCGAGAGCGATATGAATGCGCCAAACACACACTATGATGAATGCGTGTTTATGGTGAACGGCTCTTCGATATTCCGTTACGGAGCCCGTGACAACGATTGGGAAACCTTCACTTATGAACTGCAGCCCAATGTCACCTACCAACTGCGTTGGTACTATCACAAGGACGTGAGTGACAATGGCGTGGGCGACTACTTCGCCTTGGACAATATCAAGATTGCTCCCAAGACAATGCGTGGCGACGTGAATGGTGACAGCAGCGTCAACATCGCCGACGTGACGTCCTTGATCGACTACCTGCTTAGTGGTAATGTTGACGGCCTCAATCTCGCTGCTGCCGACTGCAACAACGATACCAATGTCAATATCGCCGACGTGACGACTCTGATCGACTACCTGCTCAGCGGTACTTGGTAACTGAAAGATTCGCCCTCGCTGTTTGTTGGGTAGTCAGGCCTCGTGTGAGATGTCACGCGCCATAGCGTTCAGGATGTTACATTGGTCGCGACTGATGGTGCGGCGCTCGTTGTGGTGTGGCCATGGAGCAAGTAGCAACAACTTGCCGTCGGCACAAGCGTCAAATCGACGGCCTCCAGGGTTTGCCAATGGGGCAAACCCGTTTTCAAGCAGTATGATGACAGGGAAACCTTGTTGAAAAGCGGCCCGCATGACTGCTTTCTCTCCAGGACTGATGCATGGTGATACGAGCACGGCACCCTCGCTGGCCAGATATAGGAAGCGACGGCATTGCTCATCTATGTCCACCTGTGTTAGACGCCGTGAGCACTTCACTGCAATGCGTTGGGGAGCGTCGAGCAGGAAGATGTTTCCTAGTGCGGCAAAGTGATGCCCCGCGACCTGCACATCGCGTTGCACTTTGAACAATTCTGGCTGTGACCGCTTGATGGCCAGCCGTCGTGGGTTATCGCGCAGGTACTGCTTCATGCGCTGCAACTGTCCTTCCTGGTCCAGAATACGGTCGTTGTAGCCCGTTTCCCATAGCGTGGGTATCGGGCTGGAAATAGTCCCTTCTACTTGGAATCGCTTGTACAAGCGATTGCTACCCACCTTGAACCCGTTTACAATCGTTCCAAGATGAGCAGATATGTGTTCCTTAATAAAGATGATGAAATGGAGGTGGTCGGGCATTAGCTGGACGTCCCAGATGGAGACATCGGGATAGTGCCGCGGAGTCTCATGCAGAGCTTCAATGATAGCTTCGCCCAGTGGAGAAGGGGAGAATGTGGCAGGCTCGGTTGTACCGTTGCCGGTGATGTGACCCAACAGCGGGCGACGGCTCTCCACGACTAGTGTTACCATGTAGATGCAACGGCTACGGTAGTCGTGGCCCACGCGCCGCCGTTTCATCGACGGCCGCAACTCACCTGCCCATTGTCTCTTCTTTTGGAATTCTTCTTGATTCATCGTGATGCAAAGTTACAAATCACCGCTGTAATAAACAAGAAGAAAGAGGAAATTCCAATGCCGGACGAGGCGGGGCCTCGGCATAGGAAACTGGGCGGGCGGTTGTTGGTCAAGCATGGCAGTCCTCTGTGCCACGGCATTGCCGTGGCGAGAATAGGGTTGCGGTTTTGCAGTCTCGACAATAATGATTAACTTTGCACCCGATTTTTTAATTGACGACCAATCACTAACTACTATTAATAAAGAAGAGAAGAAAAAATGAAGATGTTAGAAGGAAAAGTGGCGCTCATCACTGGCGCCGCAAGGGGCATCGGCAAGGCCATCGCCCTGAAGTTTGCTGCCGAGGGTGCTGACGTCGCCTTTACCGACCTCGTTATCGACGAGAACGGCAAGCAGACCGAGCAAGAAATCGCAGCCCTGGGCGTGCGCGCCAAGGGCTATGCCAGCAACGCTGCCAACTTTGAGGAGACCGAGGCTGTCGTGAAGCAGATTCACGAGGACTTCGGCCACATCGATATCCTGGTGAATAACGCCGGTATCACCAAGGACGGTATCATGCTGCGTATGACCGAGCAGCAGTGGGACGCCGTGATCGCCGTTAACCTCAAGAGCGCGTTTAACTTCATCCACGCCCTGGTGCCCATCATGATGCGCCAGCGCAACGGTTCCATCATCAACATGGCATCGGTAGTGGGTGTACACGGCAATGCCGGACAGGCCAACTATGCTGCCAGCAAGGCCGGCCTCATCGCTCTGGCAAAGAGTATCGCTCAGGAGATGGGCAGCCGCGGCATCCGCGCCAACGCTATCGCTCCGGGCTTTATCGACACCGCTATGACCCAAGCCCTCAGTGAGGACGTCCGTAAGGAATGGTGCCAGCGCATCCCCCTGCGCCGTGGTGGCACTGTCGAGGATATTGCCAATGTGGCTACCTTCCTCGCCAGCGACATGTCGGCCTATGTGACCGGTCAGGTCATTCAGGTCGATGGTGGCATGAACATGTAATTTCTTTCGGTAATATCACATTATTAGAGGCAGGGGCGCTTTTAAATCATTTGCGCCTCTGCTTTTGTTATATCTTCCCATTTTTTTTGTGATTATGTTTGAATATTAGAATTTTATGCCTATATTTGCGCTCTGATGGTTAAAAAGGGGAAAAGAATCATATTTTATTTTATAATAATTTAGCAACCTGATTATGGAAAAGAAATCTTTACTTGTTGTTGCAGCCTTGCTCATGGCATTAAGCGCTGCTGCCCAGTTGACGGGCGTTGACGGTGTTGTCCCGGCTCGACCGCTGTCGTTGTCACGTGTGCAGCCACTGATCAAAGAAATTGACGTGCGGCTGCGTGCGCCTGGTGAGGAACTGCCCTCTCCGCATCGGAGCCCAGAGCTCATAAAACCGTATTACCTCCGTCCAGCTGGAGCGTTTTATTCGCCGTTTGTCGCCGAGAATGGTGTCGGGTTGTATTCTTTAGGGTTTGAATTCATCCAGGTGAAGCCCTATAGCGACTATACTTACTATAGTGTTGTCGATGGAGCCGATGAAAACGATGAGATGATTTGGGAAAACACCTCTGGTGGTGCGTTTAATACCTATTATTCTAGGCATCTCACGGTCAATTATGGTCTTGAAATAGTTGAAACTCCGGTCTTTTATCTCTATCATGGCGACCTCGATGTTGATGAGTGTTTTCAATACCCGCACTATGTGCCCGTCGGTAATGGCTATATAATCAACAACCTCTATCCAGCCTACATCTATTCGGCCCCAGATGCATCCTTTTTGAATGATGGAGAAGAAGGGTACGAACTCTTGCTGTCTAGCAAGACGATGTGCCAAGGAGGCAGGGACGGAAATCTGTCAACGATGTTTGTTACCTATAACGATGCTGTGCCCTTTGATAACAATACCTATGGCCGATGGTTTGGCAAGAATGGCGGGCATTATGATGGCGTGGCCCAGGCCTTTGAAAAGCCAACGCATCCCTATCTGCTCAGGAAAGTATGTATGCAGACGGCTTATCTCAGTTGTGAAGATACTGTACAGTTGTGCTGCAAGGTGTATCGCATCGACGAGATTCCCGCCTACCGTGACGATGGCCCCGTAGAGTTGTCTGATAACCTTGGTGAGCCCATTGTCATAGGCTATGCAACGGTGACCCCGAGCACCAATGAGGAAACCAATGGGTTAGTCACATTCACCCTTACCAGCCATGACGCGCTTGATCCCTCATTGATCTATGAGTGCAGTCCTACTATTGATTATCCCATTCTGGTAGTTATCGAGGACTACAATGATCCAGAGTGTGATGGCCTGCGTGACTTCACATGCTTGGTCTGCGCCGATATACATGTTGATGAGGGCTATGGTGAACTGGCATATCTGAAGTGCCCGGTGAACGATGAAGAGGGCAATTTCACGGGGCGGTATGTGTGGAAAGGATTGAATAACCTTTTCTCTCTAGGCGAGATAAAGACGGGCTATAGCATCTTTATTGTTGCTGACCAGCCCTATCTGGTATTTAATCATAACACTGAGGATGGGGTATTCGTCTTTCCCGATGTGACGGCCTATGATTGGGATGATGGCGACGAGAACAGCATTGAAGTTGAATTCCTCTCGAGCATTCCCTGTTCAGATGATGATTGGTCAGTGACCTGTTCGGGATTGGATTTGCCCGACTGGCTTGAAATTGAACTGGTTGATGAAGGTGAAGCAGGACAGTTCGATGGCTTGGTCACTGCTGTTGTCACTGCCGATCCGCTCCCTAAAGGGGTGAATTACCGTGAGGCAGTAGTGCGATTTGCTATCCCTGGTGATTATAAGGACTGTACATTTATCCAAAAGCGACCGTTTATCCCAGTAATACCCCCAGATGTGAACGGCGACGGCGAGGTGAATATCGCCGATGTGAATTGCCTGATTGACATAATTCTTGGGTACAAATTTGTCGACGATTTTGATGGGTGGTGCATCGACGTGAATTGGGACAATGAGGTGAATATCGCTGACGTCAATGCGGTGATTGATGCAATCCTGGGAAATGATTGACGAGGGAGTGCCGTGTATATATAATATTAGCCCCACGGATTCCGTGGGGCTGTTTATCATAGTTCAGGATGTGGACTGATATGACTATTCACCGGAGTCGGCGACTTCGCACTCGCACATCTCGCGGTATTCCTGCCAGTCGGGGTCTTCCTCGGCTTCAAACTGCAGGGGCAGGGCAGGGAAGGGGGCCATCACCTCGTTGAACTTGCGCTGGAAGATGTGCAGCGAGCGGGTATAAAACACCCAGTTGCGCTGTCCGTCGCCCGTGTAGATGCCGGTGAGGATAGCCACCGGGTCACGGTCGAAGCTCTCGTTCAGCGCATCGGTGATTTCTTCCATCACCTTGCTGTCGGCATAGTTGGGCAATCCTTTCGCATCACCCTGATAAGGCCATGTGATCTCAATGCGATAGTTGTAAAGACCTGTCTGGATGACGTTGTCCATCGAGCGGCGGCCCGTAACCAGGATGAGGCTGCCGTTCTCGCCCTCGGCGGGAGCGGTCCACCAGTCGTCACTGATTGTTAACCTTGCCATGGATTCTCAATTGGACGCGGTTTTGGGATAACTAAACTCAATGTGTTCATACCTGATGTCATTGCCCTTGCCTTGGGCACGTGATGCGAACACATAGAATGTGGCCTTTACCTGTTCCACATTGCCGTAGGTTCCTCTAGCCAATTCGGCATCGACATGGTCGAGATAGGCTCTGAACTTGGGCAGGAACTCTTCATATCTCTTCACCGCTTCGGCGTCAGTGCGGGCGAACTCTGATGCTTCGCCAGTGGTGTAGCTGACTTGAGTGTCATATGAAATCTGGTTGGACTTGATCCAGGCCTGGATGTCGAGCAATAATTGATCGGGGCCCGAGAATGAAATCTCGCCAGCCGAGATGGTGTAGGTCACATATGAGGGGTGATCGGGATCTTCATGCATATTGATATCACAAGAAGAAGTCATGCCAATAACCGTTAAGAGGCTAAATAGCAGCACAGTGAATGAGTAGATCTTATTCATAATGGTCAGATTGTTTTTTTTATGCCACAAAGTTAATCATTTTTAATCAATAATGACGTGCATAAACAAGAATTATTTATTGAAAAATATTCTTCCCCCTCAGATGTGAAAAAACTGCAAATGGTATATAAAGATGGTCAAAATCTCAGTTTTTGGGCAAGAAAAGACTTGTTAATAACTTTTTTTGATTAAATTTGCAGCCCAATTCGGTGGCCTGTCCTTGGCCTCGGTTGGATTTTTGAACAGGCAATGGGCTGATTTTTACCAACCTGCATGCTTGTGATGTAGAATGAAACTTTGTAATAAATGAATAAGACATTATTGACGATTGCTACTTTGGGGTTGCTGATCCTGTTCACTTCGGCCTATTATTCGGCTCCGGCCGACAGCCGTATTGGATACAAGGCTCCATCCCTCGCGTTGGGCAATAGTAACAATGGCTTGTCACCATTACAGCAGCATCGTGGCAGCAACGTGTTGCTCACATTCTGGTCTTCGGCCGATCCGCAGTCTCGACTCGACAACATGCATTATGACCGTCTCTCGCGAGATGAGCGTGCGCGCTACACCCATGTGTCGGTGAATATGGACCGCAGTGAGAAAGTCTTTACCAGTGTGATTGCCCTCGACAGCCTGGACCGTTCGGCCCATTTTTTCTCATCGCTTGAGGCTCAGGAGGAAATTGTCAAGAGCTGGCGCCTGGAGGACGGTTACCATTCATTCCTGCTTGACGGCCAGGGCATGATTATTGCCGTTGATCCCGACGAGAAGACGTTGTCACAAATCCGCTAGTCATTTTTCCTTTTTCTTGAAGGTGGGATGCATGACCCACCAGAACAGCTTGATTTTGCTCATCAAGAGCAAGATCAGAACCGCCAGTGCCGTATACAATGCAATGAATGGGAATGAGCTGGGCCATTTGAAATACTTAACTAGGGGAGTCACAATCAAGGCCAGTACAAGAATGTGGTAAACGTAATAGAATAAACTGTCTTTGCCGATGTGGCGCAACCATCTGTTGTCACGGGTGAGGTTGAACACCAGCAGCGTCACGGCGATGGAACATATCAGCACCATGGCTTTCTCAGGCATGCCGTCCAGGCCATAGTAGTCGGCCCCATTCATCACATTGCCGCATCGGGGAAACAGCCACAACAGCAAGGGTAACGTCACCACGGCAATCCCGGCGTGCAGCTTGTTGTTGTGCCACAGGGGGGTGTTGAAGTCGCCCTGCCTGTAATAGAATCCCAAAAGAAAGAAGAAATAGAAATTCAACGTGCGCTGCAACGACGGGCAGGAGCTCAGGAGGTTGGTCAATCCGCTCAGCAGCGAGATGACGATGCCCATGCCCAGGTAGAGCAACGGTCGGCCTAAGAGCCGCTTGGGTGTGTAATAGAGCATGATGCGCCAGCACGCGAGACTAAGCAGATACCACAAGGCTCCAAACGGGAACATCTTCAACGGCTCGAGAAAGATGCCATATCGCAGGTATGTGCAGCAGGCCGACAGCAGGTGGAAAATGACAAGTGTCACCAGGATGTTGCCCACGCCTTTCCACATCTGGAGAGGTTCCTGCTGGCTGGGATGTTTGGTCAGATAGCCCGAGATGAGGATGAACAGGGGCATGTGGAAGATATAGATCAACCCCATCACGCCATGATTGATGATGTTGGCATTGTCCAGTTCAATGATCATGTGTCCCATGATGACCAGGATGATCAACAGGCCCTTGATTGTGTCTATTCTGTAATCTCGAGTCATCAGGTTTGAGTGTGTTAAAGGATCATCTGCAGCAGTGCCACATCATGATAGCTGTTGCCGCGTTTCACCCATGACGTGAGGACTCCCACTCGGCGATATCCGTATTGTTCAAACAGGTGAAGGCATGCCTCGTTGTCCAGGCTGATATATACATACAGTTGCCGGAGCCCTATGTGCTCGCGGGCATAGGACGTGAGCAGCTCCAGCGCTTGCCTCCCCAATCCCTTGCCTCGCATGCCATCGGCGATAAACAGACCCAGCTCGGCACGGTTGTTCAGCGGGTCAAAATTGAGGAAATCAACGGTGCCTATGGGTTGACCGTCGCCGGTCAAGGTGATCATCAGCCGCAGTTGACGTTGTGAATAGATGTCACCCGTGTATTCCTGCAGGTAATGCCACAGTGCCTCCCGGGAGTAGGGGGCCACGGTATCGCTCACAATCCACAAGCTGGTGTCGTTTTCCCATCGGTAAAGCGTATCCAGATCGGTAGGCTCTAGAGGCCGCAGCGTGACAATATGGTTACTCAACAGTTGCTTCATGACATCTTGGGTGAGATAATGACACCGTGGCTGGCGGCATAGATGTGGAACGATAGGCGATTCTGGTCGCTGTGATCGTGGATGTAGTCCACCACTTGGGCAAGGGTATGGCTCCCGTCATCGATGAGCACATTGTAATTCCCGCTATCTGGAATCGTGGTCACATAGCTGCTGATGCGGCACTGACTCGATACGCTATCGGCGTCAGTGCTGATAATGACCCAGGGCCATCCTTCGCTGGTTGTCTTGCTGCTGGCGGGCAGCAGTCGCTTGAACAGGCGGCGGGCCATGGCCATGCTGGCGCGCACCATCACGCCCAGTTTAACGACGGGATAGAAGATGACGTTGAAGCGCGGGAAATGCTTGCGGTAGAAGATGAGCATCGCATCGTAGAATACCTTGACGTAGCGCATCGAGTCCTTGTGTGTGCTCTCTCCCTTGTAATGTATCATCGGCGTGGGCAGGAACCAGTTCTCGTAGCCTGCCTGCACGATGCGATAGCTCAGGTCGATGTCCTCGCCGTACATGAAGAAATCCTCGTCAAAGCCCCCCAATTGCTGCAGCACATGGGTGCGGCACAACATATAGGCTCCGGACAGGATGTCGATGCACTGGGGCTCCCTGTCGCTCAGGTAGCGCAGGTGGTACTTGGCAAACCAGGGCGAGCGGGGAAACAGCTTGGATAGCCCGAAGATTTTGCAGAACGATACCCATGGGGTGGGGAAGGAACGCTTGCTCTCGGGCAGGAACACGCCGTTGGCATCCATCATGCGGGCCCCGATGGCTCCGCATTTGGGGTGCGATTTCATCCAGGCAATGCCTTCTTGCAGGCACCGCGGGGTGATGATGGCGTCAGGGTTGAGAATGAGGGTGTACTCGCCGCGGGCCTGCATGATGGCTTGGTTGTTGGCTCGGGCAAAGCCCACGTTCTCTTGATTCTCGATAAAGGTGACGTCTGGATGCCGCTCGCGCGAAAAGGCGATGCTGTCGTCACCCGATAGGTTATCGACCACGATGACCTCGCCGGTGATGCCTTGCATGGCTTGCTCCACCGAGCGCAACGTCTGCTCCAGCAAGTACTTCACGCGATAGTTGACAATAACGACGGTCAGTTCCATGAGTTCTTACATTTCTTTATCATTAACACTCAATGTCATATTCTCCCTGGCTCAACGCGGCTCCCAGCGCTGTGCAGCAGTCAGCATGTTCGGGAATGTGGAAACGCACTCCGTATAACTTCTCTAGCAGCGGGAAGATGTAACCGCACGCCGGCAGTCGGGTGAGGTTGCCGATGAGCACAAAGTCCTTGAAGCCGCCGCCAAGCTGCGACAGCACGGCGGCTGATCCTATTGTCTCCAGCACCATGTGGATGAGGCCTGCTGCTATGTCATTGGGAGTCGCTTCACCATTGACGCCCTTGACAAACAACGAGGCAGTGGCTTCGTCAATCAGTCCGTCAATCTTGCCATCGCACACTTCGCCAATGGTGAGGTTGACCTTATTGACATCCCCCTGTTGAGCCAATTGTGCCACGCTTGCGATATCGCTCGTGCCCAGCATCAGCCGTGATAGGCCTTGCAGGGTGCCCCCGCCCACGCCTATTCCGCCGATGTGCTTGTATTCACCGTCATCGACGCGCACGAGTGATGTGCCCGAGCCCATCGACACGACAATGAACTGCCTCAGGCCACAATCGTGCTGGGCGCCGATGGCATTGGCTTTGAACTCGTCAATATATGAAGTGGGCATTCCGTTCACCGGCTGTTTGGTACCCAGGGCTCCCACTCCGGTAATAACGATTCTCTCAATATCGTCACGCGACAGGCCGTTGCCCTGGATGAAATGCTCGAGGGCTTCTCCCATCGAGATGGGCTTAATCGATAATGGCCCGATGATTTGCTTGCCGTGCTCGATGCCAACTACCTTGGTAGAGCTGATGCCGCTGTCTATACCGATAACAATGCTCATGCGTATTGCGAATTTCAGTTATTTGTAGGGTCGTTGGGCAGGTTGAGCCACAGGCGGTAACGGTCGCCAAAACGGGCCACCGCATCGCGCCACTGGTTGTCATCGCCTTCGCCCATGAGAAGACCTTGGCTGCCTTGATGGAGTACGGCCCAGTCATGCCGTTTCAATTCGCTGGCAATCTGGCCTTTGCCCCAGCCGCTATAGCCTACGATGAATTTTACCCGTCCCTCGACAGGACCACCTAACTCGACATAGCGTTTCAAGGCGTCAAAATCTCCGCCAAACCACACGCCGTCGCCCACATCGATGGCCTCGGGAACGATCTCTGGTCCAAGCGTATGCATGTAGAACAGCATTTGTGTGCCCACGGGGCCTCCAAGGAACACAGGAATCTCCTCGACGGTCTCCAGCTCGGGTATGATGTCGCGCAGGTTGTAGCCCGTGTAATGGTTGACCACTACGCCCATCGCTCCTTCGCCCTCATCGGGATCGACAATCAGGATAATCGACCGCTTGAAAAAGAAGTCGTCAACGGTGGGTTTGGCAACCAGCAGCGAGCCGCGTACGGGCTGCGGCTGGTCGTCGTTGAGGTGATAGATGTCCTGATCCCATTCGTTCATGTTGCAAATGTAGTAAAAAAATGGCTAAAACGCCTCGTTTTTAAAAAAAATGAGGATAACGGGCGCTTCATGGCTCATGGTGGCGCGATATTTGCTGTCATGACCAATAAATCGCAATTTTTCACGTTAATTAAATAAGAATAAATAATACCAAACAGCAATAATGAAAGTCATGAAATTTGGCGGGACATCGGTGGGAAGTATCGAGAGCCTACTTAACCTCAGGGAGATAGTTAATGCCCAGCCCAGGCCTGTCATCGTGGTGGTTTCGGCAATGGGTGGTTTCACCAACCAGCTGCTGGCGATGTGCGAGCAGGCCCAGCAGCGCGACATTTCGTGCCTGGATACGCTCGAGGCGGCCCGCAAGCGCCACCATGACGCTATCGATGGCGTCGTGGTCGAGTCGATGCGTGACCAGGTGCATGCGACAATCGACCGCTTTATCGATGAGAGCCTCAAGCCTTATTATCTGGCCCTGGCCACTAATCCACGCATGCCTGTTGATGAGATTGAACGTGTGTGTGATGCCATTGTTGCTCATGGTGAAATTCTGTCATCAGCTATCGTGACGGGAATGTTCGACGATGGCGTGCCGCACCTGTCTCTCAATTATATGCGCACTATTCCTGATGGCAATGGCCGCATCCTCGACTGGGAAGAGACTGAGCGGCTCGTCAGGGCCGATTTCCAGGGCATGGATGGTGGTGTTCATGTCGTTCAAGGCTTTATCTCGCGTGACAAGGAGTCTGGCGCTGTGACCAACTTGGGGCGTGGCGGCAGTGACTACACGGCCGCGATATTAGCCTCGCTGCTCGATGCCGAGTCGCTGGAAATCTGGACCGATGTGGACGGCTTTATGACTGCCGACCCGCGTACCCATCCTGATGCGACCGTCATCCCGCAGATGACCTACGAGCAGGCACAGGCCATGTGCGACGCCGGTGCCAAGGTCATCTATCCGCCCACAATCGCTCCCGTCGCCATGAAGCGCATTCCCGTGTGGGTGAAGAACACCTTCAACCCGTCGGCACCGGGAACGGTTATCCTGTCGTCTTAACGATTGACTATAAATGTAATATGTTATACCACAGTACTCTAAACCATCAACACACTGCGACACTCGAGCAGGCGGTAACCAAGGGACTGGCCCCCGACGGCGGGTTGTACATGCCCGATTCCCTGCCCCGGTTGCCCAGGGCATTCCTGTGCAACATGAGCGCGATGACCCTGCAAGAGGTCGCCTATGCCATCGCATCGACCGCATTAAGCGGAGATGTTCCTGCCGACGTGCTTCACGAGATCGTGTTTGACGCCTTTGATTTTGACATTCCGCTTGTGAAAACGTCTAGCGGCAACTATGTGCTGGAATTGTTCCATGGCCCCACGATGGCCTTCAAGGACGTGGGAACCCGTTTCATGGCACGGTTGCTCGACTACTACCGGCGCCGTCACCCCGAGTGGAGCACGCTCAATGTGCTGGTTCCCACCAGTGGCGATACAGGCAGTGCTGTGGCCAACAGTTTCTGGCAGATACCAGGTGTCAGGGTCTATGTGCTTTATCCGCGCGGCACTGTAGGCAAGATCCAGAAGGCCCAGTTTGCAACCCTTGGGGGCAACGTGACGGCTGTCGAGGTGAATGGCTCGTTTGATGATTGTAAATCGCTGGTGGAAAGTGCCTTTATGGACGAGGAACTCAATGATGCCATGCGTCTGACGAGTGCCATGTCCATCAACTATGCCCGCATCATCCCGCAGATGGTTTATTACTTTTGGGCCTATGTGCAGCTGGTGCGTCAACGAGCCGATACCGCCCACCTCGTGTTTGCGGTCCCGTGCTCCAACTTGGGCAACCTGGCCAGCGGGCTGATGGCACAAGCGATGGGTCTGCCCGTGAAGCGCTTTATCAGTGTCGAGAACCAGAACAACATCTTCTATAACTATGTCAAGTCGGGTGTTTTCACTCCCAAGCCCACCCAGTATAGTATAGCTCCCGCCCTGGATGCCGGTTGCCCGAACAACTTTGGGCGCATCGTCGATCTGTTGGGCTCGCACGAGAACATCTGCCGCCATATCCATGCCTACAGCTATGATGACAACCAGATTATAGAGACCATCGAGCGTACCTATGCCAGTGAGGGCTACCTGTTAGACCCTCACAGCGCTGTGGCCTATCGTGCCCTGGGCGAGGATGTCCAGCCTGGCGAGACCGCTATCGCCCTGGCTACCGCTCATCCGGCAAAGCTGAAAAACCTGATGGAACGCATCGTCAACGCGCCCATTGCATTGCCGCCACAGTTGTCGCGGTTTGTGGGCCGACAACTCCAAATCAACAAGATGAGCAACGGATTCACAGCCTTCAAGCGCTTGCTGCTCGACAATTCTCAACGTGAAGTTAACCCATCAATAAATTTATAGAATATGATGGCTAGATTGATGAAGTGCTTATTGACGGCGTTTGTGATGATTGCCCTGCTCGGGTGTGGCGCTGGCGAGCGCTACGAGGTGCAGGGCGACGTGGTGGTGTTTACCTATTGGACCTTCAGCTTCGGCCGCATCAATGACACGCTGCCAGGTGCCGACGCCTCATCGTTCAAGAGCGTCAAGGACTGGCTGGGGCATGACAACGAGCGCGTTTATTTCAAGGAAAAACTGGTCCCTGGTGCCGATGCGGCAACGCTCCAGGTGGTTCGTTATCCACTGTATCGCGACAAACGGGACTACTATTACGGGGCCACAGCGATGCATGTCGCCGACATGGAGACCTTCAAGACGTTGAAGTGGGCCGAGGACGATTTTTGGGCAACGGACTCGCGCTATGCCTACTATGACACCCTGCGCATCGATGCCGACCTGCCCACGTTTGAGCTGTTGGATGTCTTTGTCGCCAAGGACAAGAACTACGTGTACTTCTTTGGCCAAATACTGCCAGAAGCCGATGCAGCGACTTTCGAGAAACTGGGCCATTCAGCTTATTCACGTGACAAGTCTCACGTGTGGTGTGGGGACGATTTGCTGCCCGATGCCGATCTCGCCACGTTTGTCGTCGATGGCTTTGACAAGGCCCATGACAAGCA
Organism: uncultured Prevotellaceae bacterium; assembly: GCA_900319525.1. Taxonomy (GTDB): domain Bacteria; phylum Bacteroidota; class Bacteroidia; order Bacteroidales; family Muribaculaceae; genus Sodaliphilus. Next base: position 119,213 of record ONOU01000002.1, read on the forward strand.
TGGCCGTTTCAGATATGAGAAACGTGATACTGTGACCGAGGACGAATAAAAGCCTCTATTTTTTACTCTCGATATACTTGATCAACTGGTAGTTGAACTGCTCGACTTCGGTCAGGCGGATGACTTTTGCGTTGCTGCGCCGGTACCATGGCTGGGCGTCAAAGTAGCGTTGTGTGGCTGCATCCTTATTACAATAGGAAGAACAGCGATACGCCGATGACCGAGATCAAGGCGCCCAACAGGCTCTTGATGGTGATGGGCTGCTTGAAGATCCAGTAGGCCGGCAGGATAATGATGATGGGCGTCAATGCCATCAAGGTGCTGGCGATGCCGGCAGCGGTATATTGCACGGCCAGCAGCGACGCGCCCACGCCAACAAACGGCCCGAAGACTGTTGTCGCTATGGCGACCGTCATCCCCACGCGGTCCTTCACGCCATTGACCAGGGGCGTGAAGCCGTCCTTGAATGCCATCAGTATTGTGAAGCCGATTGTTCCGGCGATGCAGCGGAAGAAATTGGCGTGGAACGGCAGCATCCACCCGGCCAGATCGGTCGTGAGCGTGGCCTCGTAGTGGTCCATGCCTATTTTGCTCAGCACCAGCCCGACGCCCTGGCAAACAGCGGCGCCAATGGCAAACAGCACACCGGCCAGCGGCAGCTTGAGCGACAGCTTGTGGTCATCGCCACGCCCCAGCACGGTAATCGCGATACCTGTCAGGGTGACAAGCATGGCCAGCATGGCGGTGGGTTTGAGCTCCTGACCCAGGGTGAACCAGGCCATGATGGCGGCGGTGATGGGAGCCAGGGTCATGAACAGCTGGCCGAACTTGGAACCGATGATGATGTAGCACTGGAACAGGCAGTAGTCGCCGATGACATAACCCACCAGTCCCGACAGCATCATCCACAGGTAGGCCTCGGTGCTGGCACCGGCGGGCAGGGGAGAACCCGATAATGCCCAGAACATGATGCATGAGAAAACGATGGCAATCACCATGCGCATCAGGTTCAGTGTCAGGTTACCCAAGCGCTTGCTGCCGAATTCACTCAGCAAGGCTGTCGCCGTCCAGGAGAATGCCACTCCTATCGATATCAATTCGCCAATGTATTGCATACGGCTGCAAAGTTAATAAAAACTAGGGATGAAGAACCAAAAACTAAAAAAAATCAGTATATTTGCAGGTTATTAAGTGCCATTTTTCTCATTGGGTTTTGCCAATGGGTTGATTGGTAGCATATTAATGTATATAACTAGACCAAGATATGAGCAATAAAACTACTGGAAAGAAAAACAAGAGCCGTAGCATCACCCGCAAGATGTGGACGTGGTTCGCCATTTTTGTAGGACTGTTGGTGCTGATGTTTGTTTTGATTTACAACGGCGTGATCGGCTATATGCCCCCCATCGACCAGTTGAAGAATCCCACCGACAAGTTCGCATCGACCATCTACAGTGCCGACGGTGTGGAGATGGGACGCTATTACCGCAGCCGCAGTAACCGCATCTATGTGGACTTCGACGAGATGTCTCCCCACTTGACCGAGGCCCTGATTGCTACCGAGGACTCCCGTTTTGACGAGCACTCGGGCATTGATGTGAAGGCCATCGGGCGCGCCATTATCAAGCGCATCATCATGGGACAGAAGAGTGCCGGCGGTGGCAGTACCATCACCCAGCAGCTCGCCAAGCAGCTGTATTCGCCTGAGTCCCACAATATCTTTGAGCGTGCCTTGAAAAAGCCAGTGGAGTGGGTTATTGCCGTAAAACTTGAGCGCTACTACACTAAGGATGAGATCATCAAGATGTACTTCAACCAGTTTGACTTCCTCAACAATGCAGTGGGCATCAAGATGGCGTCCGAGGTCTATTTTGATAAAGAGCCCAAGGACTTGACGATTCAGGAAGCCGCCACACTGGTGGGAATGTGCAAGAATCCCTCATACTACAATCCTGTGCGCTACACCGAGCGCACGCGTCAACGCCGCAACGTGGTGTTCGAGCAGATGGTCAAGGCTGGCTTCCTGAGCCAGGCCGAGTGTGATCAGCTCAAGGCGACACCCCTGGTGGTGAAGTTTAAGAAACTGGACCATAACGATGGCCCGGCTCCCTACTTCCGCGAGGAGCTGCGCCGCGTGATGATGGCCAAGAAGCCCAACCGCAAGGATTATCCGTCATGGAACCAGCAGGCGTTTATCGATGATTCGGTGGCTTGGGCTGTCAATCCCCTGTTTGGCTGGTGCAACAAGAACACCAAGCCCGACGGTTCTCATTATGATATCTATACCGATGGCCTGAAGATTTACACGACCATCGATTCCCGCATGCAGGAGTATGCCGAGAAAGCGGTCCACAAGCACATGAGCAAGACGTTGCAGCCTGCATTCCTGCGTGAGCGCGGCGGCACCAAGAATCCTTATACCAACAACAAGCAGGAGCTCTCCAGCGCGGGCAAGCAGGCGCTTATCAATGCTGCGATTCGTCACAGCGAGCGCTACCGCGTGTTGAAGAATCAGGGCTTGAGCGATGCCCAGATTATGGACAACTTCAAGAAGCCCGTGCAGATGCACCTGTTCAACTATGAGGGCGGCTTTGACGCCCAGATGACGCCGCTCGACTCGCTGCTCTACACCAAGTCGTTCCTGCGTTGCGCCATGATGTCGATGGATCCTGTCACGGGATTTGTCAAGGCCTATGTGGGCGGTCCCAATTTCCGCTTCTTCAAGTATGACATGGTATCGACTGGCCGTCGCCAGATCGGTTCGACCGTGAAACCGTTCGTCTATTCCCAGGCCATCGAGTTCGGTGGATTGACGCCCTGCTCGACACGTCCTGGCGGCGCGCCCAACATCATCTGGAACAACGAGGTATATAATCCCGCCAACGAGGGTAGCAGCGGCGCCATGTCGCTCAAGCAGGCGTTGAAGTACTCCAAGAACTGGATCTCGGTGGGCTTCATGCGTGGCACCCGCGAGAACTGGATTGAGCGTAACGGTTATTACACCATGACACCCGACGACCTGGCCAAGTGGATGCACAGCTTCGGCATCACGAGCTATTTGGATCCTGTTCCCGCGTTGGCACTGGGTTCGTGTGAGGTATCCCTGCGTGAGATGGTAGCTGCTTACTCGGCGTTTGCTAATGGTGGCATGCGCGTGGAGCCGGTCTATGTCTCCCGCATTACCGATAACCGAGGAAATGTATTGGCCGAGTTCACCGGCAGCCAGACCGAGATCATGAGCGAAGACACCTACCTGAAGATGCTCTCGATGCTGCTCGAGGTTGTGGATGGCGGTACGGGTGCACGCCTGCGCTACGCCTACGGTATCACTGCTGATATGGGTGGTAAGACCGGTACGACCAACTTCCACAGCGATGGCTGGTTCATGGGATTCACACCCGAACTGGTCACCGGTGTCTGGGTCGGTGGCGAGGAGCGATACATCCATTTCAACAGCATGGCAATGGGTCAAGGCGCCGAGGCGGCCCTTCCCATCTTGGGCTACTTCATGAAGTGGATCTATGACGACAAGGGATTGCCTTACAAGCAGAGCACCAAGTTTGAGTTCCCCAAGGACTTTAACGCCTGTGGTGACGAACTCAGTGGCTACTACGGCGGTGGCGGTGGTGGCTGGCACGGCGGCGGCGGAGGCGGCGGTGACGCCGGTGAGGGCGGCGGTGGCGGCAACGACGAAGCCACCGAAGGACTCTTTGATTAAACAAAGTTTACAGTTAACAGTGAATAGTTAACAGTTAACAGAAAAGAGATATGGCTGATAGTTTGACTTTAGACAAGAGTAAGAGTTTCGCTATTAGGATAGTGAATCTTTACAAATTCTTGTGTAGCGACAAGCACGAGTTTGTCATGTCTAAGCAGTTATTGCGCAGTGGTACTTCCATTGGTGCTAATCTCTCGGAGACGATGTATGCTATTAGCCGCAATGATTTCATTGCAAAAGTTTTATCTCACTTAAAGAAGCTGCCGAGACTGAATATTGGTTGGATCTGCTGAATAAAACGGGTTTTCTGTCTGATGTAGAGTACAACAGTATTATAAACGATTGTAAAGAGTTGATAAAGCTACTGACTAGTATAGCGAAAACATCTCGAGAGAATAACCAATGATTAAAGACTGTAAATAGATAAGAAATGAGGACGTCGCTTGAATGGATGTCCTCATTTTTGGTTGGAAGCGGTTTGTATAAACGCCTTAATTTTCAGCAGATTATAAACTGTTCACTGTTAACTGTTCACTGTTAACTGAAATACTCTTTCTTGGCGGCTGCGAGCGTATTCTTCATCAGCGAGCAGATGGTCATGGGGCCTACGCCACCGGGGACGGGAGTGATGTACTCGCACTTGGGAGCCACCTCGTCAAACTTCACGTCACCGTTCAGGCGGTAGCCGGTTTTGCTGTTGGGATCCTCGACGCGCGTGGTGCCCACGTCGATAACAACGGCACCTTCCTTGACCATGTCGGCGGTGACGAAGTTGGGACGGCCGATGGCGGCGATGATGATGTCGGCCTGGCGGCACTCTTCCTTGAGGGTCTTGGAGTGGCTATGGCAGATGGTTACCGTGGCGTCGCCATGCTCCTTCTGCAGCATGAGCTGTGCCATGGGCTTGCCCACGATGTTGCTGCGGCCCAGTACCACGCACTTCTTGCCCGACGTCGGGATATTGTAGCGCTGCAGCAGGGTGATGATGCCCAGCGGCGTTGCCGAGATGAAACAGGGCAGACCCAGCGTCATGCGGCCAGCGTTCATCGGGTGGATGCCGTCAACGTCCTTGCGGTAATCGATGGTGTTGATCACGTGCTGCTCATCGATGTGCTTGGGCAACGGCAGTTGCACGATGAATCCGTCCACGTCGTCATCGTCGTTGAGCTTCTTGATGCAGTCCAGCAGTTGTTCCTCGGTCGTGTCCTCCTCCATGCGGATGAGCGACGACTTGAAGCCGCACTTCTCACAAGCTATCACCTTATTCTTTACGTATGCTTCTGAACCGCCGTCGTGTCCCACGAGCACAGCGGCCAGGTGCGGGCGCTTCATCCCCGCAGCTATCATCTGGTCCACCTCGGCCTTGATCTCTTCCTTGATGGCCGCAGCAGTCATTTTACCGTCTATCAGTTTCATAATTAAAGAGTTATCTTCTGTTGTAGTAGTTGTCGTCCTGAATCAAGCCACAAAATTACTTCAAAAAAACCAATTACCCTACCATTGCCTCCGCTTTTTTCCATTTCTCTCGTTTTGTCTGGTCCCGTAATGCGAGCCTTTGGCTCGTACAGCCGGCCTCACACGGGATCGACGTCGTAGTAGAGTTTCAGGGTCTTCATGCGGGCGTCGGCGGCAATCATCTGTTCGTAGAGGCTGCGCAGGATCGATTTGACCTTGGCCATCGAGGCGGCGGTTTCCATCTTGAGGGTGATCTGACGGATGTACATGTTCTGTACCCGTGCCACAAACGGCGCCATGGGGCCCAGCACCCTCGTGCCGAACACCTGCCGCAACAGGCCGCTGTAGCGCACGGCCAGCTCGCCCACGGTAGTGTCCTCGCGGTGCTTGAGATAGATGTTGATGACCTTGGTGAACGGCGGGTAGCCGAACTTCTGCCGGTCGGCCAGCTCATGCTGGTAAAAGCCCTCATAGTCATGGGCTTGCACAAACTTGATGACGTCGTGCTTGGGGTTGCTGGTCTGGATGATGACCTGTCCCTGCTTGTGGGCACGGCCGGCACGGCCCGACACCTGCTCCAGCATGTCAAAGGCCCGCTCATGGCTGCGGAAGTCCGGGAAGTTGATCATCGTGTCGGCATTGAGGATACCCACGACGCTCACGGCGTCAAAGTCCAGCCCCTTGGTCACCATCTGGGTCCCCACCAGGATGTTGGTGCGGTGCTGCGAGAACTCGTCGATGATGCGGTCATAGCTGTTCTTGCTGCGGGTGGTGTCCAGGTCCATGCGAGAGATTTTCTCACCGGGGAACACGGCGTCGATATCATCCTCGATGCGCTCGGTGCCGTAGCCGATGATCTCGATGCCGGGCAAGCCGCATGCGGGGCACAGCTCGGGCAATGAGATGGTATAGCCGCAGTAGTGGCACACCAGGCTGTGGTTGTGCTTGTGGTAGGTGAGCGAGACATCGCAGTTCTCGCACTTGGGCACCCAGCCGCACTCCTTGCAACGCACCATGGGCGAATAGCCACGGCGGTTCTGGAACAGGATGACTTGTTCGTTGCCCTTCAGCGCCTGGCGGCAGTCGGCGATCAGCTCATTGCTGAACAAGCCGCTCATCTCGCGGCGCTTGCGGGCATCGTTGGTGTCAATGACCTTGACGTCGGGCATCTTGATGTCGCCATAACGGGTCATGAGCTTGACCAGGCCGTATTTGCCCTCAAGGGCCAGGTGATAGACCTCGATGGCCGGGGTCGCCGAACCCAGCACGGTCTTTGCCCCGTGCATCTGGGCCAGCACCAGGGCCGCGTTGCGTCCATTGTATCGTGGTGCGGGGTCTTGCTGCTTGTAGCTGCTGTCGTGCTCCTCATCGACAATGACGAGTCCCAGATTGGAGTAGGGGAGAAATACCGACGACCGCACACCGATCACCACGCACGGATCGCTGGATTCAAGCAACCGCTTCCAGATGTCGACACGCTCATTGTCACTGAACTTGGAATGGTAAATCAGCAGTTTGTCGCCAAACACCCGTCGCAGCCTGCGTGTCAGCTGCGTTGTCAATGCAATCTCAGGCACGAGATAGAGCACCTGTTTGCCCAGCTTCAAGGCATCGGCAATAAGGTGCATATACACAGACGTCTTGCCGCTGCTGGTGACACCGTGCAGCAGTGTGATGGCATGCTGGCGCATCGACTGGTGGATCTCATCGTAGGCGCGCCCTTGCTCCTCGCTCAACACGGGAGGCTCCTCGAGAACTGTGCCCAGTTCGGCAAAACGGTTGATCTCCTTCTTGTATATCTCAAACAGGCCGCGTTTCACGGCCTCATTCAGGACGGCACTGCTGACCCCTGAGCGCTTGAGCAGGTTCTCCTTGCTCACCTCGCGGGGCTCGTCGCTCTGTAGCCATCGAGACATGTCCAGGTAGGCCAGCAACAGGGATTCTTGCTTTGGCGCCCGTTTCAGCTGGTCAAAGAATTGATGCAGTTTTTCTTCCTGGTCGCGGGTGATGGCCAGGCGCACACATGCCTCAGTCTTAGGCCGATAGTTATCTACCACACGCTCGCTCACGTGCAGCGCGTCCATGTCCAGCAAGTGGCTGACATTTCGTTCTACGGTCTTGAAGCCGGTTGCCTTGGCAATTTCGGCAATCTGGACGCGTCCACGCTGGGCCGTGAAGTCCAGAATCACGCGCTCGCGGTCGGTGAGCTGGCCTGGCTCGCTCTCTTCAAAGTCCGGGTTGACGCTGATGGTGGTCTCGCTCTCTACCTTGAGGCCCGACGGAACGGCGGCTTTATATACCTCGCCCATAGTGCACAGGTAGTAGTCGGCAATCCATTGCCAGAACTCCAGCTGCGGATGCCTGAGGACGGGCTTCTCGTCGAGCGTGCCCAGTATATCTTTCACATCATATCCTTTGGGCTCCCTGTCATGCAGGCTGACGATGATGGCTGTAAAGATTTTTTTACGCCCAAACGGCACCAGCACACGCATACCTATAGATAGCTGCATCCCCTCGGGAATTCGGTAGGTATAGGTGCCGGTGATGGCTAGCGGAAGCAGTGTTTCGGCAAATTTGGGCATATTAGATAATTACTTTAAATCTTATATCGTAAATTGTTTAAAATCAAATAAAAATCAGAAAATATAACGAAAATCCTACGTTTTTAAATATTTACTTTAAAATCGACTTTTAAAATGACTGTTTATAAACCTTTTATCGTAAGTATTGCTGATAAATGCCGTTTTCCTTGATGGCGGTGGCGTTCCAGCTGACTTCGGGTGGCAGTTTTTGTTCGATGTTTTCTGTCAGGAGCTGCACTGCACGGTCGGTAAACCTATCCACAAAATGATCACCCAGGTTTATGGCATTCGCCCGTCCAACGGCCTCGGCCGTGCCGATGACATTGGTGGCAACAACGTGTGCGCCACATGACAGGGCCTCGATGACTACCAGGGGCAATCCCTCCAGGCTGCTGGGCAGCACGAGCAGGTCAACGCAGTTGAGCATGTCGGGGATTTCCTCGGGTGGGACTTTGCCTGTGAAATGGCAGTCAACGCCCTTCTCTTTCATTAGCTGGCGGGTCTCATTGAGCTGGATGCCGTCGCCTATCGCCCAGAATGTCAATTGATTGCCGTACTTGCTCTCGATCTGCTTGTAGATGTCGGGCAGCAGGGTCACGTTCTTGACGGGCTCAAAGCGCCCCACAAACGCGACCACTTTCTTGCCGTCGTTCACACCGTATTTTTCACGTAGCTGCTGGCGCCGTGCTTCGTCATAGCGGTGGAACTGGGCGCTGGCGCCATTCAGGAGCACCTCGGCCGGAAAGCCGTCAGTCAATTCGGCATGGGCTTTGTCAAGCAGACCCTGGCTGACAAAAAAGTTGCAGGTGACACTGTGCAGCAGCTTGATGGTCAGCTCCCTGATCATCGGGTCGCGGGGTGGGTCGGTGTAGATGCTGGCTCCGTGCCAGGTGATGAAGCTGGGAATGTGCAGCTGCCGTCCCGCAAACGCGGCGGCGTGACCCATGATGCGGTCATGGGCGCTGACCAGGTCGTGACCGCGCATCTCCCATCCCAGGCGGCGCAACCGGCGCATCAGTGCCCGTGGCGGTTTGTGAAACAGGCGGTGCATGATGGCATCGCTCCAGCGACGCCTGAACCACGTGATGTGCACTTTCACGCCGTCGGCGGTGATTTCGTCGGGCCGGTAGGCTACCTTGGCGCTGTGACGCACACGCCTCATCAGCCACCCGTCATAGACCTGCAACATGTGGACATCTATTTTGTAGTCAGCCACTTGCTGCAAGTGCTTCACGCGGCTGATAACGGCATTGAACACGCCCAGCCGCCGATTGATGTCGCCCTCAAAGAGTACTGCTATCTGTTTCATAAGCCATCACGTTGATTGTTTAGTCTAGCAAATTTACACAAGTTTGGGCAACTGTGCAAGACATGGTGGTGGTTTTCGTCCCAAAATGATGCAAAAAAGAGGTTAAGCACGATGCTTAACCTCTCTCGTAGTAGCGGGAGCCAGACTCGAACTGACGACCTTTGGGTTATGAGCCCAACGAGCTGCCACTGCTCCATCCCGCAATTTGCGAGTGCAAAGGTAGTGCTATTTTTTGACCTGGCAAGCGCTAGACGCCAAAAAAATGTGTTTTTTAACATAATTTTACCAATTTCGGTAGTTGCGCAGCTAGCCACCGAAAAAACTCACGCAAAAACCGCCAAGACGCTAAGTTTGTGATAAACAATATCTTAGCATCTTGGCGATTTAGTGTGAGGCCCAAGTGTGCCTGATCGTTTATAAGCCGATTTTCTTGAAGAAATCGTTGCCCTTGTTGTCCACGAGGATGAAGGCGGGGAAGTCAACGACACGGATTTTCCACACGGCTTCCATGCCCAGCTCGGGGTACTCTACACATTCGATGCTCTTGATGCTCTCCTGTGACAGGATGGCGGCGGGACCGCCGATGCTGCCCAGATAGAAACCGCCGTGCTTCTTGCAGGCGTCGGTCACCTCCTGGCTGCGGTTGCCCTTGGCAATCATCACCATGCTGCCGCCCTGGCTCTGGAACAGGTCAACATAGGGGTCCATGCGGTTAGCTGTGGTCGGGCCCATCGAGCCGCAGGGCATGCCGGCGGGAGTCTTGGCGGGACCGGCGTACAGCACGGGGTGATCCTTGATGTACTGGGGGATGCCCTCGCCGCGGTCATAGCGCTCTTTCCACTTGGCATGGGCAATGTCGCGGCCCACGATGATGGTGCCGCTCAACGACACGCGGGTCGATACGGGATACTTGTCGAGGATGGCGAGCGTCTCGCTCATGGGACGGTCCAGGTCAATCTTGATGCCGTCGCCCTCGCCAGCCTGGCGCAGCTCCTCGGGAATGAGTTCGGTGGGCTTGTCGTCGAGTTTCTCGATCCACACGCCGTCCTTGTTGATTTTTGCCTTGATGTTGCGGTCGGCGCTGCAGCTCACGCCCAGGCCGATGGGACACGATGCTCCGTGGCGGGGCAGGCGCACGATGCGCACGTCATGAGCCATATATTTGCCTCCGAACTGGGCACCCAGGCCGATCTTGTAAGCCTCCTCGAGCACCTGCTTCTCGAGCTCAACGTCGCGGAAGGCGCGGCCCGTCTCGTCGCCTGTGGTGGGCAGGTTGTCATAGTAGTGGGTCGAGGCGAGCTTCACGGTCAAGAGGTTCTTCTCGGCGCTGGTGCCGCCAATGACGAATGCGATGTGATAGGGCGGGCAGGCTGCCGTGCCCAGGGTGCGCATCTTCTCGACCAGGAAGGGGACCAGTGTGCCGGGGTTCAGCACGGCCTTGGTCATCTGGTAGAGGTAAGTCTTGTTGGCGCTGCCGCCACCCTTGGTGACGCACAGGAAGTGGTACTCCATGCCCTCGGCGCATTCCAGGTCGATCTGGGCGGGCAGGTTGCAACGGGTGTTCACTTCCTCATACATGCTCAGGGGGGCGTTCTGCGAGTAGCGCAGGTTCTCCTGGGTGTAGGTGTTATACACGCCGCGGGCCAGGGCCTCCTCGTCACAGAAGCCGGTCCACACCTGCTGGCCCTTCTCGCCGTGGATGATGGCCGTGCCGGTGTCCTGGCACAGGGGCAGCTGACCCTTGGCAGCGACCTCGGCATTGCGCAGGAAGGTCAGTGCCACATACTTGTCGTTGTCGCTGGCCTCGGGGTCGCGCAGGATCTTAGCCACCTGCTCGTTGTGGGAGCGGCGCAGCAGGAAGTTCACGTCACGGAAGGCCTGCTGGGCCAGCATCGTCAGGGCCTCGGGCTCGATTTTGAGGATGGGTTTGCCCTCAAACTCGCCAACCGACACATAGTCGCTGGTCAGTTTGTAGTATTCGGTTTTGTCTTCACCCAGCTGAAACATGGGCGCATAACGGAATTCTGGATTGTTTGCCATATTAAAAATAACGGTTTTATAAAATTATTGAGTTTGAATTGGATGCTTTCTATTGCCGCCACAAAGTTAGCGATAATTCTTTACATGTCAAAACCCAGCCGCTTGAAGCCGTCGGGTAGGGGGGCGGTGATGTCTATTTCCTTGCCGCTCACGGGATGCGTGAAGCGGATGCGGTGGGCCTGCAGCGAGATGCCGCCGTCGGGGTTGCTGCGAGGGGCACCATACTTGAGGTCGCCCTTGATAGGGCACCCGATGGCCGATAGCTGGGCCCTGATCTGGTGCTTGCGACCCGTGATGAGCTCTATCTCCAGCAGCCAGTAACGCTGGCTGGCGGCGATGATGCGATAGTTGAGCACGGCCTTCTGGTGGCCCTCGCGCGGCACGATGCTCACGTGGGTCTTGTTGTTCTGTTCCACGCTCTTGAGGTAGTGGGTGAGCGTGTCCTCGTGCTTGGGCGGCTCATTGCCGACCACGGCCCAGTAGGTCTTGTGCACCTCCCCCTTGCGGAACAGCTCGTTCATTCTCGACAGCCCCTTGCTGGTCTTGGCCATCACCACCAGCCCGCAGGTGGGGCGGTCGATGCGGTGCGTCACCCCAAGGAACACGTTGCCGGGTTTGTCATATTTCTCCTTGATCCACGCCTTCACCGTGTCGATGAGCGTGGGGTCACCGGTGTGGTCGCCCTGCACCAGCTCGCCAGCGCTCTTGTTGACGATGATGATGTGGTTGTCGTCATATACTACTTCCATTAGTTCTCTATTGTGTGGGCCAGCCTTCGTTGGCTTGCAGTGCAAAGGTACTGCCTTTATCGCAAACGTCAAACCGCAAATGCCCAAAAATCTCTCATGCCTCCCTCTGGCCGCAGCTGCCCGCGGCCTGGATGAAGCCTGGTCACGGGACCTCATCTATTTCGGTAATTCATGCCCGAAATGTTAAAAAAACGGAGAAAAACACATAATTAACTGATTTGTAGCGCATTATCGTCAATTCTTAATTATGGCGTTGATTTTGAGTGATTTAAGTCCCTCCGTTGACATTTTGATAAAAAAAATAAAAAACTTTTTGACAGATTTACACAAAATAAAAAAAATTAAGCTAACTTTGCAAGCCTTTCTTTTAATAGATGTGGAATTAAGAAACTGACATGAGTGAAATTACCAATCTGTCAAGATTGTGAAGAGCTATAATCATGAAGCCTGAATGTTGACCTTTTTCCTTAAAGGGTCAGGGGTAGAATGGGGTCTGATTTTCTGAAGCCACGTTTGTGTTACGAAGTGAGGTTGAATGGACGACTATTAAACTTAAATAATTAACAATTAAACTAAATTTTATGAGTCTAAAACATTTACTCTTGTTCCTTGTCATGGCATTGGCCACACTGGGTGTGAACGCCCAGATAAGTGGTACCGTGCTCGACGAGAACAATGAACCTGTCATCGGCGCGTCGGTCGTTCAGCAGACCAATCCCAAGAACGGCGTCGCTACCGACATTGACGGCCATTTTACCTTGAATGTGCCAGCAGGCACCAAGATTAAAGTTACCTATGTGGGTTATGAAGAGGCTGTCGTCGCAGCCAAGGCTGGTATGACCATCGTCCTCTCCCCTAAGGGCGAAATGCTCAATGAGGTGGTTGTAACCGGTTACCAGAAGGTGGACAAGCGACTCTTCACTGGTGCTACCCAGAGCGTCGATGCCGAGAAGACCAAGCTCTCGGGTGTTGCCGACGTCAGCCGTGGTCTTGAAGGCCGCGTTTCGGGTGTGCAAGTGCAGAACGTGTCGGGTACCTTCGGTACCGCTCCCAAGATCCGCGTGCGTGGTGCTACCTCTATCTACGGTAGCTCCAAGCCCCTGTGGGTTGTGGACGGTGTCGTTCTGGAGGACAACGTGGACATCAGTGCCGACGAGCTCTCGTCGGGTGATGCCAACACGCTGATCGCCTCGGCTGTTGCCGGCCTTAATGCCGACGATATCGAGAGCTTCCAGATCCTGAAGGATGGTTCCGCGACCTCTATCTATGGTGCCAAGGCTAACGCCGGTGTGATCGTTATCACCACCAAGACTGGCCGCAAGGGTTCTAGCTCTATCAACTATACCGGTGAGTTCACCTACCGCTTGAAGCCCAACTACCGCGACTTTAACATCTGCACCTCACAGGAGCAGATGAGTATCTTGCGCGAGATGGAGCAGAAGGGTTGGCTTGAGTATGCCAGCCTGGTGAACAGCAGCACCTCGGGTATCTATGGTCAGATGTATGACTTGATCAACACCTACGATCCTGAGACTGGACAATATGCACTGCCCAACACTCAGGCTGCCCGCAACAACTTCTTGCGTGAGGCCGAGTTCCGCAATACCGACTGGTTTGACCTGTTGTTCAACAACAACGTCATGCAGAACCACTCGGTGAGCATTTCGGGTGGTACCGACAAGGGTTCGTTCTACACCTCGGCATCGGTAATGCTCGATCCGGGATGGTACAAGAGCAGCCGCGTTGAGCGCTACACCTTCAATGCCAACGCAATCTATAACATTACCGACAAACTCAAACTCAAGATTCTGAACAGTGACAGTTTCCGTGACCAGAAGGCCCCCGGTACCTTGAGTCAGAATGTGGACGTCGTTTATGGTGAGGTAAGGCGTGACTTCGATATCAACCCCTACAGCTTCGCCTTGAATACCGCTCGTACCGTGGCTCCCGAGATGCGTTACAACCGCAACTACACCTCCTTTAATATCTTTGACGAGTTGGATCAGAACTCGATCGACCTGAACGTGACCGACCTCAAGTTCCAGGGCGAGCTCAACTACAAGCCTATCGTTAAGCAGGACCAGACGCTGGAGTTCAACATCCTGGGTTCGATGCGCGTCGTTAATTCCGAGCAGAACCACTATGTGATGGACAACAGTAACATGGCCAACGCCTATCGTGCCGGTATCGACCCCGAGAACGCCATTATCCGTTCGAGCAACTCTTACCTTTATAGTGACCCCGATGTCAAGAACGGTCTCCCCGAGACAATTCTGGACAAGGGTGGTATCCTCTTCTATGAGAAGAACCAGAGCAAGACTTTCTCGTTCCGTGCTTCGGGACAATACATGAAGGATTTCCACAATGGTGATCACATCCTGTCATTGTTCGCCGGTATGGAGGCCGTGCGTCTTGACCGTTTCCGTGAGTCGTTTGACGCATGGGGCGTCGTTTACGCCAACGGTTACCTGCCCTACACCAACTACAAGCTCTTCAAGCAGCTCCAGGAGGAGAATGGTAGCTACTACGGCATCGGTGAGTATCACCGTCGCGACATGGCCTATTTTGCCAATGCCAACTATGCATTGTTTGGCCGTTATATCTTGAACGGAACCATCCGCTATGAGGGCTCTAACCAGATGGGTCGCACGACTCAGAACCGCTGGCTCCCCACTTGGAACGTGTCGGCTGCATGGAACATCAGCGATGAGCCGTTCTTCCAGAACTCCGCACTCTATCAGAAGGGTGCCCTCTCTTATGCCAAGCTGCGCTTGAGCTACTCGCTGACTGCCGAGAGCGGTCCCATGACCCTGGGTCATGCCGAGGCCCTGTATTATCCCACCCTGCGCTGGCGTCAGGAGCACAACATCCATGAGATGGCCCTGTACTTGAGCGGTCTGGGCAACAGCGACCTGACCTACGAGAAGAAGAATGAGTTTGACCTTGGTGTTGACTTCGGTTTCCTCTTCAACCGCATCAACGTGGTGTTTGACTGGTTCACCCGTAACAACTTCGACCTGATTGGCCGCATCCGCACTGAGGGTGTTGGTGGTGAGACCGAGAAGTTTGGTAACGTGGCTGAGATGAAGTCGCATGGTGTTGAGTTCACCATTACTTCACACAACATCCAGCCCAAGCGTCCCAAGGACTTCGGCTGGACTACCGACTTGACCTTCTCCTATGCCGACACCAAGATCACCAAGTTGCAGGCCCGTTCGCGCGTCATCGACCTGGTTGTAGGTACCGGTTTCGCTTTGCAGGGTTATCCCCACCGTGCCATCTTCTCGATTCCCTTTGCTGGACTGGATGAGCATGGTCTGCCCCTCGTCATCGATGAGAGTGGTGAGATTTCTAACGAGGGTCTGAACTTCCAGGAGACCGAGAGCCTCGACTTCCTCAAGTATGAGGGTCCTGTAGATCCTACCTACACTGGTGGTTTCGGTAACACCTTTGATTGGAATGGCCTCCACCTGAATGTGTTCATGACCTACGCATTTGGTAACAAGCTGCGCCTTGACCCGACCTTCCGCTCTAGCTACAGCGACTTGACCTCCTTCTCTAAGGACTTCAAGAACCGTTGGGTGCTGCCCGGTGATGAGGCTTATACCGACATCCCCGCTATCGCATCGCGCCGTCAGGTTTATTCCAATCCTTACCTGAGCATGGCCTACAATGCCTATAACTACAGCACTGCACGTATCGCCGACGGTGGTTTCATCCGCTTGAAGGAGATTTCGCTGACCTATGACTTGCCCAAGTCATGGATTTCGCACCTGCGTCTCACTAACGCTTCTCTCAAGTTGGCAGCCACTAACATCTGCCTGCTTTATGCCGACAAGAAACTCAACGGACAGGATCCCGAGTTCTACAACAGTGGTGGTGTTGCATCGCCCAACCCCAAGCAGTTCACCCTTACTGTGCGCCTGGGTATGTAATAGATATGAGGATGTTTCACACATTATATATAATATATAATAACGATTCAAGATTATGAAACTACGATATAAGATATTATTTATTGCTGTGGCGCTCGTTGGATTAAGCTCATGTAGCGATTTCCTGGAGACCGTTCCCGATACCCGCGTGTATCTGCAGAACCTTGATCAGCTAGAACAATTGCTTGTCTCGGGTTATGCCGAAAACAGTTATACTGTCGTGGGCGAGCTCTCGAGTGACAACGTTGATGACTTGAACTCTCCCGACGCCAATGGTATCCGCTATAACTACTCGCCTGCCGACAGGTATCACGAGCAGCTCTATCGTTGGGAGGATGTGGATCTGACCATCAGTGAGCAGAACTGTCCGTCGGCCGTTTGGACCAGCTACTATCAGGCTATCGCCATTGCCAATGCTGTCCTCGAGGTAGTCGATGAGATTGAAGCTACCGGTGAGATCGAGGGTAATCCCATGACTCCCCGTGACAAGGCCCGCCTGGCAGCCATCAAGGGTGAGGCTCACCTGATCCGTGCCTATCACCACTATATTCTGGCACAAATCTTCTGTATGCCTTATCGCGGCCCGGAACTCAGCAAGCAAGAGCTGGGTATCCCCTATGCCACCAAGCCCGAGACTAGCCTCAAGCCGCACTATGAGCGTGGCACACTGCAAGAGACCTATGACAACATCGAGAAGGACCTGCTGATTGGTCTGGCCAATGTGACCGATGATTACTATGAAGTGCCCAAGTACCACTTCAACGTAGCTGCTGCCAATGCCTTTGCCGCTCGTTTCTATCTTGCCAAGCGTGAGTATGAGAAGGTGGTAGAGTATGCAACCGCTTCGTTCAAGGGCAATGATCCCGCCAGCATGCGTAACGACTTCTGGGATCTGGCCGAGGAATTCTATGATGAGGATGAGGCTGCTCGTTACTACACCAGTGTCGAGCGTCCCGGTAACTTCATGATGATTGATACCTACAGCACCTGGCTGCGTTCCTATGGTGGCCGTTTCTGGACCCATCGCAATGCCGCTACCGGCTCGATCTATGGCCCTGGCCCCACCTGGTCACAGCTGATGCCGTGCTTCGGTAGCCACCTCTATGGCAGTGATAGCTACGGCTACATCTTGAGCTGCAACTGCTGGGAGCAGTTTGAATATACCGACAAACTTGCAGGTATCGGCTACGTACACATGGTACGCAACGAGTTCACCAGTCAGGAGACTCTGCTGTTCCGTGCCGAGGCTAACCTGTTCCTGGGCAATATCGATGCCGCATTCGACGACTTGTACTTGTGGAACCACGAGCATATCATGCAACGTGAGATCAGCACCAACTATGGTACCATGAGAGAGCTGAGCAAGGACCTGATCACTAGCTTCTACACGCTTGCCAGCCGCATCACCCCCAGCAGCTCGGCTTATCCTATCGTTTATCAGTTCCATATTGATGAGGTTTGCCCGAGCGACAAGTACCACGTCACCAATGAGATTGAACCCTATCTGCAGTGCGTGCAGCACTTCCGCCGCATCCAGACCGTTCATCAGGGTCAGCGCTGGTTTGACATCAAGCGTTATGGCTTTGAGATTAAGCACAAGTGGGGCAAGGACGAGGTCGTTACTCTGCAGCCGTGTGACAAGCGCTATGCTATCCAGATCCCTGACGAGGTAATCGGTGCTGGATTGCAGCCTAATCCCCGCGACTAACCACTCGAGCATGAGTATGAATATGATGGACATAAGAAAGAACAATTCACTTTAATATGTATATCACAATGAAAAAGATTCAATATTATATTTCTGCATTGCTGCTCGTGGGTTTTGTCGCCATGTCGATGTCGTCTTGCAGCGAGGAAAAATTGGGACCCACCATTTTCCCCGATGAGGATGAAGTGCTCGACCCCACGGCAACGACCTATAAGCTGGACAAGTACCTCAAGGAGAATTACCTTGACAAGTACAACTTGACGTTCCTCTACAAGATGCCGGACGTGAGTGCCAACATGAATTATAACCTGGTACCTGCACGCTATGAGAACGCTCTTGACCTGGCCGTGACTTGCCAGTACCTGTGGTTTGAGCCCTATGAGGCTCTGGGAGGCATCGACTTCCTCAAGACTTACAGCCCCCGCATCATCCTGCTGGTGGGTTCACAGGCTATCAGCTCGGCTACCCGTCAGCCCGTGGACGGTCTCACCGAGGGTGGCGTGAAGATCACCCTGTTCAATGTGAACAGCATGGATGCGACCAACAAGGATGCCATGAACGAGAACTACTTCCACACGATGCACCGCGAGTTTGCCAACATCCTTCGCCAGAACAAGACCTATCCCACCGAGTTCAACACCGTTTCGGTAGGTCACTATGTTCCCAGCGAGTGGCGTGAGCGTGGCAACGAGATCAACTCCGCGGGCTTTGTGAGCAAGTATGCTTCGAGTGAGAGTAGTGTGGACTTTGCCGAGACCATCGCTTGCTACATCGTCTTTACCGATCAGCAGTGGGATGATATGCTGGCCTATGCCGCTTGTGGATGGCACAAGGACAAGAACAAGTACTGCCGCTACTACTATTATCCCGATAACGACATGACCAAGGACATCGTCTATATCCCCAACACCGAGGACGATGAGAAAAAGATCAATGTTGTGCGTGACGACTTTGGTATCGTTGTTCAACGTTACATCTATGATGGTACAACCCACTCACGCATCACCGTTTATCCTGTAGAGGACGAGGACGGTATCAATGGTGTTGAAGCCATCGAGAAGAAGGTGCAGTATGCCCGTCAGTGGTTCCGCGAGGCTTGGGGTATTGACCTCGATGCCCTGCGCGATGAGGTGAGGGCACGTCAAGATGCTTATAACATCGAGGAACTGCGCAAGCGCGTCTATGATATTCAGTAAAGTTATTCCCGATAATAATAACAAGAAACGAAAATGAAAAAGATTTTAAATATTTCATTGTTGATGCTTGCTGCGCTCTCGACGCTCACGCTGACCTCATGTCTTCATGAGATGGATGAAGTGTTTGATGATGACGCCGTCATCCGCATGAACAACGCCATGGAAGATTATGAGAACGTCTTGACCAGCAATGGCGGCAAGTGGCAGTTGGAGTATTATTCCAACACTACCGAGCCCGGTTACACCTATGTGTTGACCTTTGCCAAGGACGGTTCTGTAGTGATGTCGGGCCACAACAAGTGGATCAACTACATCAAGAACAATAACCTGAACACTTCGGCCTTTGGTTCCATGACCTCGATGTGGGACGTGATTGGCGACAACGGCCTCGTGCTCACCTTCAATTCCTATAATGACTTCTTCCACCTGTTCTCATCGCCCGATGCTGTGCCCACCACTGGTGGTACCATGACTGCAGGCGGTGGCAGCACTGCCGGTCGAGGCCATGAAGGTGACTATGAGTTCAACCTGATGAAGTTCTCGGGCGACACCATCTACATGACCGGTAAGAAGTACAATTACCACATGATCATGACCCGCCTGCCCCAGGATACCAATGACTCGACCTACCTCACTGGTGTGGCCAACCTCAACAAGAACATGTTCACCTCCAAGCTGCCCTATGTTTACATCGTGCTGCCCAACGGCAACAGGTGGATCGTCAAGAGCGCGGCCAGTGGTTACATGAAGATTTATCCCGAGGGACAAGATGAGGTGACCACCTCCGAGAGCCATAACTTCATCATCACCAACGATGGTATGGCCTTCAGAGACGAGCTCGTGCTCGAAGGTTACAAGATTCAGCGCTTCAAACGTCAGGCCGATGGCACGGCACTGTGTGTCGAGGACAACCAGACGCTCATCACTGCCGATCCGCTCTCTGTTTGCCTTACCAACTCGGTGCTGAACTGGAAATCCAACATGAAGAAGGAGGCTGCCGGTGGCATCTACTCAGAGTATGCAACTCAAATCTCGTCCGAGACCAAGAACATTACTGCAGCTACCCTGAAGAACGCCACCCTGAAGGAAATTCAGATCAACTACATTGACAGCATCTCGGCTGCTGTAGTGACCATGAATTTCTCCAAGTCGTCCAAGACCTATCCTGCACGCTTCCAGTTCACGGTAGCTTCTTCTACCGACAACCAGATCAGCTTCACCTATAAGGGTATGACCGACTACGGTGAGCGCTTCTATGCTGCTTGCCCCACGATCGAAAAATTTATCCAGGCTTTTGCTGCCGCTAAGTTTGACCTGACATCTCCCTCACTGCTCGCTCCCACGACGATAACGATGGCCGAGAATGGAAATGCCGGCAACTTCATCGTGTTGACGTTGCAGTAATAACGCATCATTCTTCTGTCTGGGCCTGTTACTGATGGTGACAGGCCCCAGGCGGGAAAATGAAAAAAAGACAATTCATTATTTTATTAACATAAAAACAACAATTTGTATGAAAAAGTACTTACTTATTGCCGCTGCTGCGCTCGTGATGACAAGCGCTAACGCGCAACTCAAGACCCCTGCTGTACACAGCAAGGCGGGCGTTACTAAAGAAAAGATTGCCAAGCTTCCCGCTCAGCGTCAGCTTGATCTTTCCACGATGTCAACGACCAGGGAAATGAAGACCGATTTCACCACGGGTAAGCCCATGATGACTCCCATGAAGGCCCCCAAGAAGGCCGGCTATCTGGAGCCCTTCTACAAGCGTCCCGCAGGTATGTACGTTTCGCCCTTCCACGCCAACAATGGCGAGGGTCTGTGGAGCTATGGTAACCTCGTGTTCTTGATGGCAAAGCCCTTTGCTGACTATCCCTTCGAGGGAACTATCGAAGGTCAGATTGATGAGAACACCCACGCTGAATGGGACGTCTTCATCAGGGACGAGACCTATTATCTTGATGATACCTATGGTTTCCTCTACAACTCCTATTGGTGGCTTGATAAAGCTCCCATCTTCTATGCTGTTGATGGCGACTTGGAGAGTGATGATGCCATCTGGTATTCCTATCAGATCAAGGGCTTTGAAACCGAGGAGCAAGTTGGTGGTGGCGTGACAATCAAGAGTGAGGTTCCTGCCGAGATTCTTACCGCCGACAACGACGAGACCATTGCTCAGATGTTTGGAACCGAGGGTCAGGAGTTCATGTACTCGAGCAAGACCATGGTGCCTGGTGGCCGCAAGGGTGACAAGGTGGGTATGCTTACGCGTTACTACGGTGCTACTCCTTGGGAAAATAATGAGTATGGCTGGTGGTTCGGTAAGAACGCTTCTCATGTCGATGGTATGGCTATGTGCTTTGAGAAGCCCGAGCATCCCTATCTGCTCAAGAACGTCTATCTGCAGGCTGCTTACAACGATGGTGACTTCATCGGCATGGTAGTTAACGCTCCCGTGAAGATGAAGTGCAAAGTGTATCGTCTGGACAAGATTCCCGAGTATATCCTTGACGAGCACACTACCGCTACGCTGCCCGAGGTTCCCGGTGAGCTCATCGTTACTGGTGAGGCTACCGTTACTCCGACCACTGGTGAGGCCAACAGCGGTTTGATCACTTTCACCCTCTATGGCCAGGATGAGCTCGATTCCACCTTGACCTATGAGTACCACCCCACGATTGACTTCCCCATCATGGTCTGCATCGACGGTTACAATGATCCTGGTATGGAGGATCTCGTTGAGTTCAGCGCATTCGTTAGCACCGACGACCAGGCTGATGAGGGTTATGGTGAGCTGTGCTACCTCAAGGAGGGTATCTTTGAGATTGAGTACGACGAGAATGGTGACACCATCAAAGACGAAAATGGCAATCCCAAGACCTACTTCACCGGTGAGTACTACTGGGAGGGCTTGAACAACAGGTTCTCGGCTGGTGACGATGAGGATCGCACCCGCAGGGCTCAGATGCTCACGGGTCTCAGCATCTTCATTGGCACCGAGAATCCCTTCATCACCTTCAACCACGGTCTGGAGGATGGTGAATACACCTTCCCTGTCGAGGGTGGTTCGTTCAACAAGACCTTCGAGTACAGTGATCAAACGATCACCGACGACGCTATCCAGTTCTTTAGCATGACTCCCAGCGAGGACGGTGACTGGTGGATGACCTACAACGGTAGCGATGAGCTCCCCGACTGGCTCGAGATCAACCTCTCTGATAACTATGATGAGGAGACTGGTGAGTTCTCAGGTCTGGTTCTGGCCGACGTTGTTGCCGCTCCGCTGCCCGCTGGTGTGAAGTATCGCGAGGCTGTGATCCGCTTCGAGATCCCCGGTGACTATATCGAGTATAAGTTCATGCAGGGTACGCCGTCTCCCTTCATCAAGGGTGACGTTAACGGCGACGGCGAGGTGAACATTGCCGACGTTAACTGCCTGATCGATGTGATCCTGGGTGTAAGAACCGCCGACGAGTTTGAGGGTCGTGCACTGGTTAATGACGATGACGAGGTGAACATCGCTGATGTGAATGCCGTTATCGACATCATCCTGGGTTTCTAATTCATGATCGATACCGTTTTTAGACTGATTATTACAGTTTCTTAACATATCATCTATTACCTGTAGAGACGGGAAGCCTGATAGAAGGTTTCCCGTCTCGTTTAATTTGCCGTTTCGGTAGATTTGTTGTAACTTTGCACACATGAATGTGAATCAGGAAGATACTGGCTTGAAGCCCGTCCGCATAACAGCCATGCGGCAGACGGTCTATCGTGACCTGATGCAGCAGTTCGAGAACCCTATCGAGCATGCTTGTGACATCAGTGTGGGACAGACTTTCGTCTCAGTCGATGCACAGCGCCCCGAGGGCCTCTGTGAGAGCGCTTGGGAGTCGATGCGGACTTTTGTCGAGGCCCTGGCCCGTGGCGAGGGCGACTTCTATGACGGCTGGATGAAGAACCCTCATTCAGCGATGATTTCCTGCAACGACGGCTTCCGCCCCGTCTCCTTCTATTTAGAAACACTCTAGATCATCTAGAAAATCTAGAACTATTTAATTGATAACAAGATGATTATAAAAACTGCCGAATTCCAAATCAGTAACAGCGATTACCGCAAGTGCCCCGACAGCCGCTTGCCCGAGTATGCCTTCATCGGCCGCAGCAATGTGGGCAAGTCCTCGCTCATCAATATGCTCACTGGCCGCAAGGCGCTGGCCAAGACCAGTGCCACCCCGGGCAAGACCCTCCTGATCAACCACTTCCTCATCAATGGCGACTGGTATATCGTCGATCTGCCGGGCTATGGCTTTGCCAAGCGCAGCAAGGAAGCCCGCGAGCAGTTGCGTCGCATGATTGAGGGCTATGTGCTGGGGCGTAAACAGATGACCAACCTCTTCGTCCTCGTGGACTCGCGCCTCAAGCCTCAGAAGGTCGATCTCGAGTTTATCCAGTGGCTGGGAGAGCACGGCGTGCCGTTCTCCATCGTGTTCACCAAGATGGACAAGCTCGGCAAGGTCGCCGGCCCTGCTGCCGTCGAGGACTACAAGAAGGAGCTGCTCAAGACCTGGGATGAGCTGCCTCCCGTATTCATGACGTCGAGTGAGGATGCCCGTGGCCGTGACGAGCTGCTGGGCTATATCGACAGCATCAACAAGCAACTGAAACAGCAATGAAAAAGACTTTTATGATACTGGCTGCGCTCGTGGCCATGACGGCAATGGCTCAGAGCCATGTTGAGGTGATGTTAAATGAGGGCTGGCAGTTTTCACGTGACAACAAGCAATGGCAGTCGGTGAACGTGCCCCACGATTGGGCTATCAGCGGCCCGTTTGACAAGAAATGGGACTTGCAGGTCGTTGCCATCAAGGAGAACGGCGAGGACGTCGCTACCGAGAAGTCTGGCCGCTCGGGCGCCCTGCCCTGGATCGGCAAGGGATTCTACAAGACCACGTTCACCGTGCCTCAAGGCTACGGCAGTGCCAAACTCATATTTGACGGCGCCATGGCCGACCCCTATGTCTATGTCAATGGCCAGCTCGCAGGCCACTGGGCCTATGGTTACAACGCCTTCATTGTCGATGTCACCCCCTACATGAAGACCGACGGCTCGGCCAACACGCTGGAGGTCAGTCTGGAGAACAAGGAGGAGAGCAACCGCTGGTATCCCGGCGGCGGCATCTACCGGCCCGTCAAGCTGGTGATGACCCGCGAACAGAATGCGCTGGACCCCTGGGGGTTATATGTGAATACATTGAGCATTGAAGGTGGACAAGCTGACTTGAGGGTTGAGCATAAACTCGATGTCATTCCCGACCGTGTCGAGGGATATGAACTGGATATTACTATTGCTGACCCTGCCGGTCGTCAAGTGGCCCGAAAGCGCACACATGCTGATGGCATGGGGCATTTTGCCACGCTCATGACCGTGAATAACCCTGCCTTGTGGTCGCCCGAGTCACCTCAACTCTATCGACTGACGGCTGTCTTGTTGCGGGATGGTCAGGAACTTGACCGCCAGAGCACCAAGGTGGGCATCCGCACCGTCTCATTCAGCAAGGAGGGCGGATTCCAGCTCAACGGCCAGCGCCGCAAGATCAAGGGCGTGTGTCTGCATCACGATTTGGGCCCGTTAGGTGCCGCCATCAACAAGACGGCCCTCATCCGCCAGATCGAGATGATGAAGGCCATGGGTGCCGATGCCATCCGCACCGCCCACAACATGCCCTCCACGTGGCAGATGGAAATCTGCGACAGCCTGGGCATGATGGTCATGGCCGAGAGTTTTGATGGTTGGCGAGAGCCCAAGGTACGTAACGGCTACGGCCTCTACTGGGACGAGTGGTGGCAGAAGGATATCCTCAACCTGGTGCTCAACCACCGCAACCACCCCAGCATCATCATGTGGAGTGTGGGCAACGAGATTCCCGAGCAGTGGAAGCCCGAGGGCGTGAAGCGCTACAAGGACCTCATCGCCCTGTGCCACAAGTATGACCCCTCGCGCATGGTCACCTGCGGTATGGACCAGGCCGACGGCGCCATCTGGTGCGGCTTCGCTCAGGTGGCCGATGTCCCTGGCTACAACTACCGCTTGCACAAGTATGACGAGATGATCGAGCGCTTGCCGCAAGGCTTCATCTTGGGCAGCGAGACGGCATCGACCGTGAGCACGCGTGGCCACTACTATTTCCCCGACACCGTGGCCACCAACAAGGCCTGGCCCGACGGCCAGTGCTCGGGCTATGATGTGGAGTACTGCTGGTGGAGCAACGTGCCCGACGATGACTGGAAGATGCAGGAGGACCGCGAGTGGACGGTGGGCGAGTTTGTCTGGACGGGTTATGACTACCTGGGCGAGCCGACCCCCTACGACGAATATTGGCCCTCGCGCAGCAGTTACTTCGGTATCTGTGACCTCGCCGGTCTGCCCAAGGACCGCTATTACCTGTACCGCAGCCACTGGAACAAGCAGGAGCACACCATCCACCTGTTGCCCCACTGGACGTGGCCCGACCGCGTGGGTAAAGTCACGCCCGTCTATTGCTACACCGACTATTCCACGGCCGAGCTCTTTGTCAACGGCAAGAGCCAGGGCCGCATCACCAAGAGCGACACCGCCCGCCTGGACCGTTTCCGCCTGCGCTGGCGCAACGTCGTCTATCAGCCCGGTGAGTTGAAGGTGGTGGCCTATGACGCCCAGGGCAACAAGGCTGGACAGCAGGTCATCAAGACCGCCGGCAAGCCCAAGCGCCTGTTGCTCGAGCCCGAGCGCAAGACCATCAAGGCCGACGGCAACGACCTGGCCTATGTCACCGTGAGCCTCGTGGATAAAAACGGTACCCTGTGCCCCGACGCCGCCAACCGTCTGCAATTCACTGTCACGGGAGCAGGCACCTATAAGGCCGCCTGCAACGGCGATGCCACCTCGCTAGAGCCCTTCACCCAGCCCCAGATGAGCCTCTTCCACGGTCAGCTGGTTGTCGTGTGCCAGGCAGGTAAAACTCCCGGCGTGATGACCCTCACCGTCAAGGATCCCGCCACCGGCATGAAATCCAGCGTCAAGATCCCCGTCAAATAAAGACACCCAACAACAAATCAAGGAGGCAACCAGAATAAGTATGGTTGCCTCCTTATTTGTGTAGTGTAGTCGTTTTACTCTTGGTTCTTGATATAGTCGAGTAAGAACAGGAGTTCGGTGTTCATGTCAAAGTTGTAATGCTTGTAGTCCTCGTAGGTCGGCATCAGATCGGGCGTGAACTGATGGGCGCGAGGGTCATCATTTGGCATGAACAGCTGCAGTGAATTAGAGATATTGCCTTTCAACTTGGTGCGTGGTAGCTCAAACGGAGTCGCTTCCATGTAGGTGTTTGGCGCTTGCTTGCTGGGCAGTCCTACAACCGTTGCTCCCATTTTCCACAGGAAAAACGCATAGTGGAATGCAGCACTGTATGTGGTTGGATTGATTAATACATACACGTGCTCGGGCGTATAGACGGGTTTGCCATGTTGTGCCATGAGCTTGTCCTTGACACTGCTTGCCATTTGCTCAATCATCCTGTCGCGGAACTCATCACTGATTTCTTCGGGACTATAGTCATCTTCGCTAGTAGCGATATAATCGCCCAAGATGAACCCAGAGTCTTGCATCTCGGCATTTAATTGTTCCATAGAGATATTCATCTTTTTCATGTACAGTGGTGAGAATAACTGAATGAACTTGATGTCGAATCGTGGAGCCTCTTCGAGGTATTTGTCGCCCCACAACTGGTAAAGTGTGGGAAGGGTGATGGGCGTAAAGCCACCGCTGTTGCCTCGTAGGTCGATAATCAGGTTTTTGCTCTTGCTCTTCTTCATTACCTGTAGCATCTTTCCAAACTCATCACTGAATGATGGAATCTTGGCCAAGGCCTTATTCACATCGTTAGGCATTTCATCTTCGTTAAACTGCATATATGTCCTCTTGAGATACTGACCGACGTCCATGCCGCGATTGATCATTATTTCCAGCGCATCACGGGATATGATCTGACTTGAGCGGAAGTACATCGTGTTCTTCTTGTCATCAACAAACAGGAAGGACAGATTCCCTTGGCTGGGGAATGGTTTAGTGTGTTCAACACTGGATAACTCGATATTAGAACCAGAACCATATTTATTAATGAGAGGAAGAGTCAGATTCATTTGTTTGCCCTCAGGAGTCTGGATTAAGAATGTAATGGAATCCTGGCGCATGTCGGGTATCGCTTTTCTTAATTCGTTTGGTGAGAGACTGCTGATAAAACAGAAGTTGGTAATGCGACCAATTTCGTTCTCGGCAGTATGATATTCTGCTAAATTTGTGCAAATTTCTTTGAAGGGAACACCCTCGATAGCGATTAATCGACTGCCTATAAGGTCTTTATATTCAGTCGTGATGGTGTTGATGATAACACCGTCACTTATGGGCCAGAAACTGATGGGTGCCCCCATCTCGGGTTCCCTTTCATCAAAAAATGAAGAGAACCCCATGTCAATATTGGTGTGGCCGTCCTCTAGGGGTACCAGGAATTTTGTGATGCGGCGTGCCAGTTCATCAGTGCTGGTTACTGAATCCTCGATTAGGCCGAATCGCGTATCCATGGCTTCCAAACGGAAGAAGGGCTTTCCGCCGTAGTTGGTGTAAGGGTCGGGATGGGTCTCCTCCAGTAGTCTGACAAACTCATTGAAGTCGGCGACGATGGAATCGGTGGGAATCTGTGCGTGGGCGCTGTTTATCGCCAGTACTGCTGCTACGCTGAGCAAGGCTGCTCGTGAGAATAAAGACATTAGTTTCATGATAGAATCGTTTTAGTGGTTATTGTTTTTAACTGACACAAAGTTAATGCCACTTATTGTTTGGGACAACTTGTTTTTCCAAAATCATCAACAATTGTGTGTTTTTTGTATAAAAGTGTCTAAATTATTTACACTCGTCAGCCCAAAGATTGCTATCTTTGCATTTAGATGAAAAAAATCTATCTTTTCAATCCCGAGCATGACCTGGCGCTGGCACATGGGGCGCACAATTACACGGCGCCGCCGTTTGCCCGCCAGTTGCGTCACGACCTGCGGTTGCTGCCCGCGTGGGTAGCACCCGCTGGCTCCTATATCGCCATCCCTGACGATTGCTCGGTCGATGAGGACCGCCGTTGGCTCCAGGACCATCATCTTGACATCACCCCGGTCCCCATCAGCCAAATAGCCGATCTCGGCGATTGCCGCATTCATCCGTGGGGCTGGGATGCCACATTGCGCCACCAGTTGCAGCAAGCGGGCGTTTCGCCCGACTATCTGCCCAGCGATGAGCAGCTGGACTGGATTCGTCGCCTGTCTCATCGCCGCACTAGCATTGCCGTACACCAAGCCCTGGGCAACGCTTTCTCGCCTTGCCCCGTGGAATTGAGTACCGTGAATGAGGTAACCGCTTTCATGCGTCAGCACCCCGGCTGCTACTTGAAGATGCCGTGGTCGGGCAGCGGCAAGGGTATCTATCGCGTCATTGACCCGACGGGTGACAACCATGTGCCCCGCTGGATTGCAGGAGCCTTGAACCGTCAAGGCTCCCTGTTGTGTGAGGTGGGGTTGGATAAGGTGCAGGATTTCGCCATCGAGTGCAAGTGCCGTGATGGCCACACGATGCTGATGGGCTATTCGGTGTTTGACAGCGACTTCCATAGCCAGTACGGGGCAGGTAGGGTAGCCCCGATAGAGGAACTGCACGAGATGTTGCTGGGCCTTTATCCCGATCTCGACCCGGTGACAGGCCAGGTCCTCATGGCCATCGATGACCTTATCGCACCGCACTATGATGGATACTTAGGCATCGACATGATGCTCTATCGGGATGACAAAGGCAACATCGCCCTCAACCCCTGTGTGGAAGTCAACCTGCGCATGACCATGGGCATGGTCACCGCCGCCATGGGCAGCCGCCACAACCTGCGCGGCAACTTCTCAGTCACCGCCGGCAAATCCGGTTATTTCATGAAAATCACTTAGCGCCTCTGCGGCTTAGGGCGTGGGGCTCGATGTAGTAGGCGTAGTATTCGTCGAAGGTGATGTCCTCGTCGTGGATGCGCTTGGCCACTTCCTTGCCCACGTAGCGCAGGTGCCACGGCTCGTAGACGAAGCCAAAGACCTGTGACTGCCTCTTGGAGTAGCGCAGGATGAAGCCGTACTCATGGCAATGCTCCCGCATCCACACGCCTTCCTCTGACGTGTCGAACGGCCACCTCATGGGATGCTGTCGCGAGGTGACGTCCAGGGCAAGGCCCGTCTGGTGCTCGCTGCCACCAGCCCGAGCTGCATAGCCTTTGGGGTTGCGCTTGTGGGTCTCTATCTGCTGTTGATAGGAGCGATAGGCCGAGTTGACCATCAGCTGGGCATCGGTCTGCTGCTTGCAAGCCTGCTGCAAGGCCATGAACGCATCAACCACGGCTGGCTGAGCCTGTTGGTGCTCATAACAGTAGTCCATGCTGATCGTCACCAGGCTGTCCGGCTTGTAGCTCTCATCCAGGTAATGGCGGCCATTGACCAGCATCAGTTGGCCCTTGCTGGTGTCGCACGGCCCGGCGCTCGATTCCCAGTCCCGGTCATATCCCACATTGACCATGGCGACGATGACATCGAGCGGGGCGCCCGTCGTGTCGGCCTCGTGGAACTTGAGATAGCGGACAAAGTTTTCGGCGATAAAGTAGCGCATGCCCAACAGTGGGATGGCTATCGTGTCATGCTGCTGGCGCGCAATCAGGCTGTCGGCCTGCTCCTCGCTCAGGACGGCAACCAGGCTGCGGGCCTCGTCGATGCTGTAGCCCAGCTTGTAGATCCTGCACTCGTCACTGTAATTATAGACGATGCCCTGGCAACTCTTGACCGTCACCAGCAAGACGAACAGTGCGGCCATAGCCACAGGCACCGACATCCATCGGTGGTCACGATCGCTCCACAGTTGCAGGTACTGCTTAGCTTTCAATAAATGGTTCATGCACTAGCGGTTGGCGCGTTTGGCCATCTCAAACAGTTCCAGCGGCAGGTGGCAGTAGCCGTCAGGGTTCTTGTCCAGATAATCCTGATGATAGTCCTCGGCAGGATAGAAGTTCTTGAGCGGCAGCAGCTCCACAGCGAGCCGCAGGCGCACCTGTGCCTGCACGCGGTCATAGACCTTCTTGAGCGTTGGCACGTCGGCCTCGTCGGTATAGTAGATGCCCGTGCGGTATTGGGTTCCCTTGTCGTGGCCCTGCTGGTTGACGCTGGTGGGGTCGATGGCCTTGAAGTACATCTCGGTGAGGAATTCCAGCGAAATCACCTCGGGGTCATAGGTGATGTGAACCGTCTCGGCAAAGCCGGTCTTGTCGGTGCACACGTCCTGGTAGGTGGGGTTCTCGGTGTGGCCGTTGGCATAGCCCACCGCGGTTTCTACGACTCCATTCACGAGCTTGAAGTAATGCTCTGTCCCCCAGAAGCATCCTCCGGCAAAATAAATCTCTTTCATGATTCTTCTTTTTTATCTTTGACACAAAGGTAGCAATTCTCCCGTAAATAGCCCCTAAAAACTCATCTTATTTGCAACAAAATGCTGCTCTACGGTAGCTCGTTCATGTTGAGAAGGCCGCTGGCTTGTCTGTGTCTGTTAGGGCAGGAATGCCTAAAATACTTAAACTTTCTTGCTTGATTCATGTCTAATCAGTAATTTTGCATGAGAAATGAAACAAGTGGTAATCATCGGTTCGGGAAACGTGGCGACCAGTCTGGCACATGGCTTGGCTGCACATTGTGTTGTGGCGCAGATCTATAGCCGCACACTGGCTCATGCCCGGCTCCTTGCCGATGCTGTGGGCTGCCCCAGTGTCACCGATGACCTGTCATCGCTGGAACGGGGTGCCGACGCCTATATCATCGCTGTGCGTGACGATGCCATTGCCGATGTCATTGCAACTGTGCCCGATAACGGGGCCCTGTGGATTCACACCTCGGGCAGCAAGCCCATCAGCTTGTTTGAGGGGCATCGCAGACGCTATGGCGTGATGTGGCCCATGCAGTCCTTCTCGCGTGAGATCGTGCAACCTCTCGACGATGTCCACTTCTTTACCGAGGCGAGCGACGATGCCGCCTTGCAGGACCTGATGGGGCTGGCACAGCTGCTGTCACGCAATGTGATGCCGGCCGATAGCGACCAGCGCCGCTGGCTGCACATCGCGTCGGTCTTCTCGTGCAATTTCGCCAACCACATGTGGACGCTGGCCGACGAGCTGCTCTCGGCCCACGGTCTGCCCTTTGACGCCCTCAAGCCGCTCATCCGCACCACCGTCGAGAAGCTGGACCGGCTCGCTCCCGCCCAGTCCCAGACGGGCCCGGCCATGCGCCACGACCGTCAGGTCATCGACAGCCACCTGTCCTTGCTCGATGGTGACAAGCGCGAGCTGTACACGGCTGTCACTCAATCCATTATGAACCGTAATCCGCTAGAAGATAATGCTGAATAACCTAGATAAATATGATGTGGTGCTGGGCAGCAATTCGCCCCGTCGCCGTGAACTGCTCAACGACATGGGCGTCACCTTCAGGGTGGAGGCCATCAAGGGCATCGACGAGTCCTATCCCGCCAACCTGCCCGTCGAGGAGATTCCCGTCTATCTCTCCCGTGTCAAGGCACAAGGCCACCCCCTGCAACCCCATGAACTGCTCATCACCGCCGACACCGTCGTGGTGCTCGACGACACGGTGCTGGGTAAGCCTCAAGGGGAGGACGATGCCCGCAGGATGCTGCGCGCCCTCTCGGGCCGTGCCCACAGGGTCATCAGCGGCGTGTGCGTGACCACCGTCGAGCGTAGCGAGTCCTTTGCCGATACGAGTATCGTGCGTTTTGCCGAACTCACCGACGAGGAGATAGACTATTACATCGAGCATTATCGCCCCCTGGACAAGGCCGGCGCCTATGGCATCCAGGAGTGGATCGGCAACATCGGCATCCTGGGCATCAATGGCGATTTCTATAATGTCATGGGCCTGCCCACCCGCAAACTCTATCAAGTATTGAAAACTTTTTAAGCATCTGCATGATATGAAAACCATTTTCCGCAATATCATTCTGTTGGCATTCATGGCGTTGGCGTCATTCCATGCTTCGGCCTATACTGTCCCTCACGACACGATATACTTCTACTCGACATGGCAAGAGATACTCGATGTGCAGCCCGTGGCCATGATTGTGGATCCCGTGTGTGACGCCGTGTCCCCCTATGAAATCTACATCGAGACGGGACTTGACAACGTCAATGAGAAAATCAGGAAAGATTATATCGCGCTCTCGCAGGGCGACAGCCTGTGGCTCATCAACGGCGATTACCTGAAGAGGAACTTCGGCGGCGATGCAAAAAACATCAACGGTTTTTCTCCGTTCTTCTTTGACGAGAAGACCGCGTTTGTCGTTTCTCCCAGGCCCTTGAACGTGAAAGACATCCTCCTGGGAAATGATGTTGACGGCATGACGTCATACGGCTCTCCCGAGTATTATTACATTGATTTCTTGAACAAGCGGGTGGAGAGGGTCACATATACCTATCTGGACAAGCTGCTTGAGGATTACCGCGACTTGCAGATGCGCTAT
Source organism: uncultured Prevotellaceae bacterium (assembly GCA_900319525.1). Classification (GTDB taxonomy): domain Bacteria; phylum Bacteroidota; class Bacteroidia; order Bacteroidales; family Muribaculaceae; genus Sodaliphilus. The sequence continues at coordinate 151,529 of ONOU01000002.1, forward strand.
GAAGGCATGAAGGACTACAAGAAGAGTTATATCATCGAGGATTACTTCTTCAAGTTTGTTGACCGTGTCTCCCAGGACATCATGCGTCCTTACATTCTAGACCTGGTCGATCAATAAGATAATGAAAGCCGTAATAATCAATATCATGATGCTGGTGGCACTGGCGACGACATCCTTTCAAGTTGTTGCCCAGAGTGAACCGCATGATACTGTTTATTTCTTCAAGACCTGGAATCAGATGCTCAGGCTGAAGCCCAAGGTCATGGTCATCGACCCGGTCATCCAGCAGAATTCCCATGATGAGTTTGAATTCATTGCTGTCGATCCCAAGCTGACCCAGTCGATGGCCAATAAGTATATCGCTGCTAGAATCGGTGATGGAGACTGGCTGATCAACAGTGAATACCTGAAGATGTGCTTTGAGGGTGACGTGCGACGGCTCAATGGCTACATTCCGCTGTTTTTCAACGATAAGATGGCATTTGCTGTCCGCGCCGCTATCTGCGGGTGGCCGGTCCCTGCCAGCGATATCATTTTTTATGGCGCGGAAGATGAGGGGGAACCGTTCTACAGGCCTTATTTTTATTATCTGGATTTTGCCAGGGGCAAGGTCACGCTGGTGACCCAATCGAGCCTGGCCGGGTTGCTCGAGGACTACCATGACTTGAAGATGCGCTACGAGGGCATGAGGGATTACAAGAATCCCGAGATTATAGAGGACTACTTCTACAGGTACATTGACAGGATTTCTCAAGACGACTCGAGGCCCCGCATCCTGGATTTCAATCCATCTACCATTGACTGATTGCTGACTGAATTGATATGAACAGATACATCAACCTATCGCTTCTTTTCACGATCACTGTATTGATGCTGACTTCGTGCCTCAAGGCTCGAAAGGGCGCCAATGACCTTGATATTCAAGGTAATGTGGTCACTGTGGCAAAGCTGTTGTCGATGCAGCGCACGCCGGACTACACGCTGGTGGTCGTGGGCGACCCGTGGAAGGGTGGGGTGTTGCATCGCTACGTGCTGGTGCCCCGCGATGCTGCCTTGCCCGCTGACCTGCCCCAGGGCACGGTGGTGCGCACGCCCATCAGCAATGCGCTGGTCTATTCGTCGGTGCACACGAGTCTGCTCAACGAGCTCGGTGCTATCGGGGCTGTGCGGGGCGTGGTCGATAAGCAGTATTTCACCGACTCGATCATCCCTGCCGCTGTCGCAGCAGGCCGCATTGCCGACTGTGGCAACTCGATGAACCCGACCGTCGAGAGGGTCATCGACATGCAGCCCGACGCCATCCTGCTCTCGCCCTATCAGGACGCCAGCTATGGCCAGATCGCCAAGCTGGACATCCCCCTCATCGAGTGTGCCGACTACCTGGAGTATGACCCGCTGGGCAGGGCCGAGTGGGTCAAGTTCTACGGCGAACTGGTGGGCAAGCGCGCCGAGGCCGACAGCCTCTATGATGCCGTCTGCGCTGCCTACAACGACATGAAGCAGAAGGCCGCCAACGCCCAGTCTCATCCCACGGTGGTGACCGAGATGGTCATCAACGGCATCTGGAATGTGCCGGGCGGACAGAGTTACATGGCGCGCATCCTGGCCGATGCCGGCGGACGCTACCTCTGGGCCGACGATGAGAATACCGGCTCACTGGCGCTCGACTTCAATCAGGTGCTGGCTGTGGCTCAGAATGCCGACTACTGGTTTATCAAGTGGACCAACATCAATTCGCTCAAGGACCTGCAGGGTGCAAATAGCCTGAACAGGGAGATGGCGGCTTTCAAGAACAGCCGCGTCTATGTGTGCGATACCGACAAGACCCATTTCTTTGACCGCATCCCCTTCCACCCCGAGGTGCTGCTGCGCGAGTTTGCCGCGATCATGCACCCCGAACTGTTCCCTGGTTTCCGCAATCAAATGTACCACCACATTGACTGATACTCCGATGACATATCGTCGTTACGCGATCACGCTCGTGGCATTAACCGTTGCGTTAGTGGTGCTGGCTCTGGCTTGTCTCGTGTTTGGCTCGGTGGATATCCCCGTGAGCAGTATTGTTGACATCATTGGCGGTAAGGGCAGCGGCAACAAGGCTTGGGACATCATCATCTTGCAGTCCCGCATCCCCATGATCATCACGGCGGCACTGGCGGGCGCTGCGCTCTCGATATCGGGTCTGCTGCTGCAGACCACTTTCAACAACCCGCTGGCAGGCCCATCGATCCTAGGTGTGTCGTCGGGAGCGGGACTGGGTGTGGCCATCGTCATCCTGGCGCTGGGCGGCTCGTTGGGCGGCTTGTTCGGCGAGAGCGTCGGCAGCTATTTGGCAATCCTGGTGGGTGCGTTGCTGGGTGCCGGCATGGTGCTGGTCGTGCTCATCGGCTTCTCGGCCATCGTGCGCAGCAACACCATGCTGCTCATCATCGGCATCCTGGTCAGTTACCTCACCTCCAGCGTGGTGCAGTTGCTCAACTCGGTGGCTACCGAGGAGGGCGTGCACAACTATGTCTCTTGGGGCTTCGGCAACTTTTCGGGCGTGAGCGTGGATCAGATGCCCGTCTATGCCGGCATCATCATCGTTGCCCTCGTGGGTGCTGCCCTCATGGTCAAGCCCCTGAATGCCCTGTTGCTGGGCGCCCGATATGCCACTAACCTGGGCATCAACGTGTCGATGACGCGCAACCTGCTGTTGCTCATCACGGGCGTGTTGACGGCGGTGGTGACGGCCTTTTGCGGCCCCATCGGCTTCATTGGGCTGGTAGTGCCCCACATTGCCCGCATGTCGCTGGGCACGAGCAACCACGCGCGCCTGGTGCCTGCCACGATCCTCGCCGGTGCGGTCATTGCCCTGCTGTGTGCCCTCGCCAGCGTGTGCAGCCCTCACGGCATTATCCCGATCAACGCCATCACACCCATCATCGGCGTGCCCATTATCCTGTACATCATCATCAACCGCCGCCGCATCCAATACTTTAATTAGGACTCAGGGACTAACAACTTAAAACTTAAAACTTACAACTTAAAACTTACAACTAAAATAATGCACGATAACGCGATATACACGACTCACGACCTCGCAGTGGGCTACCGCAACGGCAAGAACACTGTGACCCTGCTCCATGGCTTGAATCTCACACTCGAGAGCGGCAAACTGGTTGCCCTGCTCGGACAAAACGGTGCCGGAAAATCAACCCTGTTGCGGGCGCTCACCTGTGACGAGAAGCCCTTGTCGGGTACGATTCAGGTTGATGGCAAGAACCTGGCCGAAATGAGTCAAAAGGAGCGTTCGCGCCTGATCGGCCTCGTCTCCACCGACCGCATCCAGGCCGGCGCGCTCACCGTGCGGGAGCTGGTTGCCCTGGGACGTCAGCCCCACACCGGGTTCCTGGGACGCCTCGACGATGAGGACCACGAGATCGTGCGCCAGTCGATGGAGGATGCAGGCATCATCGGCAAGGCCGAGGATTACGTCGCCTCGTTGAGCGACGGCGAGCGCCAGAAGGCCATGATTGCCCGCGCCCTGGCCCAGCAGACCCCCATCATCATCCTCGACGAGCCCACGGCATTCCTCGACGTGGCCAGCCGCATCGAGACCATGCGCCTGTTACAGACCCTCGCCCACGACCGCGGCAAGGCCGTGCTGCTCTCCAGCCACGACATCTCCCAGTCGCTCATGCTCGCCGACGAGCTCTGGCTCATCACCACCGACCGCCAGGTCATCACCGGCACCACCACCGACCTGCTCGCCTCCGGCGCCATGGACCGCCTCTTCACCAACCGCTCCATCCATTTCAACCCCCAAATCCTCGACTACTCCTTCTGATAAGAACTGCTGCCTATACCTCCCCCGCCTGGGGGGAGGTGTCACGAAGTGACGGATGATGGGGGAGAGATTTGCGCATTGTGTTACTGTTTTCGGTAAGGAAAAGCGTTGTCTCGCGATGGCTGGTCTCCATGCTGGTAAATGCCTGAATATAATTGAATTAAGTCGTGCTTTTTGCCTCGCTAAGGGTCACTTTGTGGGCCGAAAATTTGGTCATTTAAAATCTTTTCTATAACTTTGCGGTGTACAAACCAATTACTAACAACTTATGCTAAGACGATTATTTTTAGCGCTTGCTGTTGTGATTGCTGTAGCTGCCGTGGGGCAGAATTATCAACTGCACGCGACCAAATATCACCCTGGACAGGGCGGTGCTGGTTGGGTAACAGCAAGTGGAGACCGGATCAATTATGATAAGTTGAAGAATTATCAGATCCGCTGGGTCGCCCTCTCGCATGACATGTTTAACCAACATGGCTTCAAAATGGGCGACGTGATTGTTGTGGAGAGTGAGACCAACCCGGCCATCAATGGCGAGTGGGTGGTGAAGGACAAGATGAGCAAGCGACTGCGCAAACGCATCGATTTCCTCACTCCGCGTGGTGACAAGTACAACTTCCGTAACGGCTCGGTCACCATCCGCAAGAAGAAGTGAAAGCTAGCAGCCTCCAGTGTGCGGGGCTTAAAAATCAAGAAATGATGAAGACGGGACAGATCACACTGCCCCGTCTTCATCATTCAGTAACGTGCCACACTACTTGATGGCCTCATCGGTGATGGGGAAGGCGGCCTTGTGCCTGTTGAGGGCCTTGAGGGCCTCCTGGACCGTCTTGTCGTTGCGGTTGACGATAGCGGAATAGCCTTCGGGACCGAAGATGTCGTGGGCTGTGATCGCTTTGATTTTGGTCAGGATCAGGTCGCGGGACTTGTTGATGTAGTACCATCGCGGAGCAATGCCGTGGGCGGCGGCAAATGCCGCAAATTCCTTGATGATGTCATTGTCGATGGGCGTCGTGCGCAGGAACTGCTTGTAGTCGCTCATCTGCTCGAGGGTCGAGCGGTTCTTCTCGCAATAGGCGAAGGCAAAGCGCTGCAGCAGGCCGGCATTCTCGACGTCAACATAGTATTGGCTGATTCCTGTCGTGTCACGGCCTACAAAGATATCGGGGATGATGCCGCCACCGCCATAGACTGTCCGGCCATGCCGGGTGGTAAATGCCTGGCTCTTGTCAATCCTGAGGCTGTCCCTGTTGAATAGCTCGCCGTGCTTGAGGCGCTCCAGCAGTTCGTCTTCATAGTAGCGGGTTTCGAGATGCTTGTAATTCTTCTGGATGCAACGTCCGCTGGGCGTGTAGTAGCGTGCCACGGTAAGCCTGATAATGCTGCTGTCGGGGAGGATGAAGTTGTCCTGTACCAGACCCTTGCCAAAGGAGCGGCGCCCCACGATCAGGGCACGGTCATTGTCCTGCAGGGCGCCTGCAAAGATCTCGCTGGCGCTGGCGCTGTGCTCGTCGATGAGGACGGCAAGTTCAATATTCTGGAATTTCCCTTTTCCGTCGCTGTTGTATGTGTGGCTGTACTGGCGGCGCTTGCCGCGGGTGGTGACGATGGGTCGCTTGGCTTGCAGGAACTCGTTGGCCATGAGCACCGCCGTCTCCATGTAGCCACCGCCATTGCCCCTCAGGTCAATCAAGAAGCGCTTGGCGCCCTGGGCCTGCAGCTGGCTTAAGGCGTGCACAAACTCCTCATGGGTGTTGCGCTCAAACTGGTTGACCTTGACATACCCCGTGTTCTTGTCAATCATGTAGTAGGAATCAAGGGTGCGCTTTATGATCCTGTTGCGCGTCACCGCGAAGTCAAGCACCTTGCGGGAGCCATGGCGCTCCACGCTCAGCGTGACCTTGCTGCCATTGGGGCCGCTCAACCGTTTGTAGATCTCACCAGAGGTCTTCTTGATGTTGGCCGTTGGCTCTCCGTCAATCTTCACGATACGGTCACCGGGCCGTATGCCGGCAATGTCGCTTGGGCCGGCGGGAACTATGCATTCCACATGCAGGGTGTCGTTGAAGATGAGGAGAACGACGCCTAGGTCAGGAATGACCCCATCGGGATGATTTCGGGTTATCTTCGTATCACGGGCATCAAAGTAGCCGGTGTGAGGGTCAAGCCCCCTCAGGATGAGCGGGATGCTCTTCTCCATGAGGTTGTCAAAGTTCACCGTGTCCACATACTGCTCGTTGATGAGGTCCAGAACAGTTTTTACCTTGGAGTCACTGACATCCGGCCCTGACCATGAATTCATGTAATGGCGGTCAGCGAGAAAACCCGCCGCAAACGCGATCACGGCGATTGAGGTTACAAGCCAGATGGGCAGTCTCTTTTTCATGGTTGACGGGCGTTGGGATTTAGTAGGTGATCGGGAAGGCCGCCTTGTGCTTGTTGAGGGCCTTGAGGGCCTCCTGGACCGTCTTGTCGTTGCGGTTCAGGATGGGGTAGAACGCCTGGTTGCCAAAGATGTCGCGGGCGATCAGGGCCTTGAGGTTGGTGACAATGACGTCGTGTGACAGGTTGATGTAGTACCAGCGCGGGGCAATGCCGTTGGCGGCGGCATAGTCGGCAAAGTCCTTGATGATCACGTCGTCGCTGGGCGCCAGGCGCAGGAACTGCTTGTAGTCCTCCATCTTGTCGAGCGACGCGCGGTTGTTGTTGCAGTAGGTGAAGGCGTAGCGCTGCAGCAGGCCGGCGTTGGCCACCTCGATATAGTAGCTGGTGATGCCGCTGGTGTCTCGTGCGACAAAGATGTCGGGCACGATGCCTCCGCCGCCATAGACGGTGCGGCCATGCAGGGTCGAGAACACCTGGTTCTTGTCCACCTTCATGCTGTCGCGGCTGTAGAGCTCGCCGTTCATGTAACGGTCAACCAGCTCATTCTCGTAGTTGAGCAAGCCGCCGCTCTTGTAGTCCTTCTGGATGCAGCGGCCGCTGGGCGTGTAGTAGCGGGCCGTGGTCAGGCGGATGGCGCTGCTGTCGGGCAGGACAAACTCCTTCTGTACCAATCCCTTGCCAAACGAGCGGCAACCCACAATCAGGCCACGGTCGTTGTCCTGCAGGGCGCCCGCAAAGATCTCGCTGGCGCTGGCGCTGAACTCGTCGATGAGCACTGCCACCTCGGCGTCCTGGAAGGAGCCGTTGCCGTCGCTCCACACCTCGCTGTCGTCGCGCTTGTAGCGCCCCTTGGTGAAGACGATGGGCTGGTCGGCGGGCAGGAACTCATTGACCATGAGCACCGCCATCTCCATGAAGCCGCCACCATTGCCGCGCAGGTCGATCATGTAGCGCTTGGCACCCTCCTCCTGCAGGCTGGCCATGGCGGTGATGAATTCGTCATAGGTGTGGCGCCCGAACTGGTTGACCTTGATGTAGCCCGTGTTCTTGTCGATCATGTAATAGGAATCGACGGTGTTGACGGGGATGTCGCCACGGGTGACGGTGAAGGTCAGTATCTTGTCGCTGTTCTGGCGCTTGATGCCCAGCTTCACCTTGCTGCCCTTGTCGCCGCGCAGGCGTTTCATGACCATGCCGTTGGTCATGCCCTCGCCCGTGGCTGTCGAGTCGTCGATGCTCACGATGCGGTCTCCCGCCATGATGCCCACTTTCTCGCTGGGGCCACCGGGTATCACCTCAACGACGCCGATGGTGTCGTTGACCATCACAAACGAGATGCCGATGCCGCTGAACGAGCCGTTCAGGTCGTCGGATGACGCCTTGAGCTCCTCGGCACTGAAGTAACTGGTGTGCGGATCCAGGTTGCTCAGTATCTTGGGAATGCTCAACTCGATCAAGTCGTGCAGATTGGTCGTATCGACGTAATCCTGGGCGATCAGGTTGAGGATGGCATTGAGTTTACGGTCATTGTCGGCGACCGGTTTGTTGCTGGTGAAACGGCTGCCGATAAAGATGCCCACCACCATCGCCACGGCAATGGCGAGGGGTAACCAGATGGGTTGGCGTGTGGACTTCTGATTCATGTCTTGGGTCAAGTAGTGATACCTCCTGATTGGGTTATTGATTATTGTTGACTTGCTAACGATTGCTCGACTTCCTGGTAGTGGCTCTCGCTGTTGGCCTCGGTGAGCGGCACGGCATGATACTCGCCATCGTGGTGCCACAGGTGCATCACCTCGATGCCGGCGCGGCACAGCAGGTCCACGCCGTCGTGCATGCGGTAATACTCGCCAAACACCACGCGGGCGATACCGGCCTGGATGATGAGCTTGCTGCACTCCATGCAGGGCGACGTGGTGATGTAGAGCGTCGCGCCGTCGCTGCTGTTGTTGCTGCGGGCCACCTTGGTGATGGCGTTGGCCTCGGCATGCAGGACGTAGGGCTTGGTGTGGTCATCTTCCTCACACACGTTCTCAAAGCCTGACGGCGTGCCGTTGTAGCCGTCGCTGATGATCATCTTGTCCTTTACCAGCAAGGCGCCCACCTGGCGGCGGCGGCAATAGGAGTTCTCGGCCCAGATCTGCGTCATGCGCAGGTACCTGGAGTCGAGCAGCAGCTGTTTTTTCTCGCGAGTGTCCATTGATTGCAGTTTTAATCTGCAAAGTTAATGCTTTTTTTACCCGTTTTGCCTATTGCGATGGCTTTTCTTGATATTTTTTTGGCAAAAAAACGGCTTTTTTCCATATTTGCCCTTTTGGGGTACATTTTCATCCCTTGATCATTGTAAAAAATCGATAAAACGGCTCTGATTTTAGTTAAATCATTTGAAAGCGATGCAACAATCTCACGATTTCTGCGTCTAAGAGATTATCTTTGAATTTCAAACAAAGGTGATTATTAACAAATGATTGAGAATATTATGAGAAAGAATGTTTTGATGATGTCATTGCTGGCCTGCCTGGTGCTCGTCAGCAGCTGTGCCAGCAAGAAGGACCTGGAAGATTGCCGACAGAATAACCTCAAGCTGATCGACAGCAACAAGGAAGCGTACATGAACCTGCAGCAGTCCCGTGAACAGCTGGCGGCCGCCAATGCCCGCGTCACCTCGCTCGAAGAGCAGCTGGCGCAGTCCAAGGCTGCCTATGAGCGCCTGCAGCAGTCCCTCGACAAGAGCCTGGTCAACTCCAGCCAGAGCAACGTGTCGATCGAGAAGCTCGTGGACCAGATCAACGAGAGCAACCAGTACATCCGTCACCTGACGGATCTCAAGACCAAGAGCGACTCACTCAATATGGCCCTGACCAACAAACTGACCCGTTCGCTCTCCCGTGAGGAACTCAAGGATGTGGACGTGCAGGTGTTGAAGGGAGTCGTCTATATCTCCCTGGCCGACAACATGCTCTACAAGAGCGGCTCTTATGAGATCAGTGAGCGTGCTGCCGAGACCCTTTCCAAGATTGCCAAGATCATCAACGACTATCAGGACTATGACGTGCTCATCGAGGGTAATACCGATGACGTGCCCATCTCGCGGCCCAACATCCGCAACAACTGGGACCTCTCCTGCCTGCGCGCTTCCTCGGTGGTTCAAGCCTTGCAGAACGACTACGGCGTTGACCCCAAGCGTCTGACGGCTGGCGGTAGGGGAGAGTACAACCCCCTGATGTCCAACGATACCCAGGTGGGCAAGCAGCGCAACCGCCGCACCCAGATCATCATCACCCCCAAGCTCGAAGAGTTCCTCGAGCTCATCGACGAGGCACCCGAGGATTGATCATCCGCGGCAATTCAAATAAACCGATACAAAAAGAGCAAGTCCCTGACTCAACGTCAAGGACTTGTTTTTTTAACTAATTAACCTTCTAATACCATTAACATAAACCTTAAACTTGTCGAGAATCATCAGCCTGTCTCACGACACATGAGTTCTCTTGTTTTACAAACTAATACCATGAAAACCGTCGCAAATATAATGCCATAAATTTTTTACAGCCTAATTTTTCATCAAAAAAATGCGCCAAATTAACACAAATTAGCAGAAATCCGCCATTTATCGCCAAAATGAAACCATTTTGTAAAATAAAACTACTATTTGAAACCACCTTCCCTCCCTAAAACTTCATCCGCCTGATGAAGCGGGTACTTTCTTATGAGGAACCTCCATAATGGGGTTGATGTGTTTGGGTTTGTGATGCTTGGGTGATTTTTTTCCTTGGGGAGTAGTGTTTTTATTGGTGGTTTGTGCTTTTTGACATTGCGGGCGAGGTTCAGTTGGGCGAACTTTGTGGGAAAAATCTTAAATTGAATTATACCATGAATGAAATTTCGATCAACACACCCTCGGGGAATGACCCGATGAGGGCGGCGATGGTGGCCGCTCAGAATGGCATGGAGCGTCCGACGGCAGACCAGTATGCTGCTGACGGACAGCTCGTTCCTGAATCGTTGCGCCTGCTGCATGACATCATCACTGCCGCCATGACCTATGAAAGCTCGGCCGACCAGGTTGATCCTGGCGCCGTAATGGACATCCTCACTGCCGGGCGCATCACGCCCGAGGAGGTGGACAGCGATGACTGCGATGAGGTGCCCATCCTGTATGCCGGCAGCAAGGACTCGCCGATGATGACCCTGCAAAACTTCTCGGTCATCATCGGGGTGCCGGGAACGCGCAAGACATTCGGCTGCCTGCTGCTGGTGGCTGAGTACCTGAGCGCATGCAGCCGCCCGCGTTCCAACTATTTCCTCCCTGGCAATGCCGAGCCGGGCTGCGTGCTGTGGATCGACACGGAGCAGGGTAGGGGCCGGGCGCGCCGCATCAAGCGCCGCATGAGGCGCATCCTCGACAATGATGCCGACTTGCTCGAGGTGTTTGACCTGCGCGAGATAGACCCGCCCAAGCGCCTGCAGGCCTGTGCATTGGCTATCGAGCATTATCGTCCGTCGCTGGTGGTCATCGACGGCATTGCCGACCTGTGTAATGACCCCAACAGCAGTGTCGAGGGGGCCATCATCCAGCAGTTTGTGATGAAGTTCTCGTCGCACTACAACTGCCACATCCTCACGGTCATCCACGCCAATCTGGCCGACCTGCTGAACGGGAGCAAGTTGCTGCGTCCGCGAGGTCATGCCGGGTCTAACCTGTTCCGCAAAACCGAGACGGCGATGGTGTTCAGTGCCGATGGCGATATGACGAAAGTATCCTTTGAGAAGGCCCGCGGCAAGTGTCCCGAGGACTTTTGCTTCAGGATCAACGATCAGGGCTTGCCCGAGGTGGTGGGCGCGCCCCAGGATGATGGCCCGACGATGCGCCAGCAGGTGCGCTACGATTCCATCGCCAACTACTGCCGCCAGTTCCCGGGCGGTTGCCGCAGCACCGCCCTGGTGAGGGAAGTGATGAGGGCTTACGACATGAGCGAGCGTACCGCCAAGAATGACATCAAACAGACCATGGCGGCCGGCCTGATCGTCAAGCGCGACAATGGTCTGTATTATGCGACCGATGGTGCAGCGACGTAGGTGAGGTGCAATTTATATCACCCCCCTTAAAGGGGGTGTAATATATAAACTGCACCACCCCCACGACACCGGAGCGACTGCACAAACAGTGAAGTGAAAAAATTACCATTGCACAAACAATTCAAATACCAGAAAAACATGAGACAATCAATTTCTTTTTGCACTGCCAGTGATTATGACTGGAACGACATCCTGCGTCAGGTCGATGTGATGCGCGTTGGCGGCCTGGACGACCACGAGAGCTGGTACCGCGGCTGCCTGTCGTTGCGTGCGGCAGCCATCGAGTCGCCTGCCGATGAAGAAACCCTGCGCGAACTGTGGCTCTCGCTGAGCCGCAACAGCGGCGGCTATACGGGCGACCGTGACGTGATGGCGCAATGGCGCTGCTGCCGCGCCCCGTCACGCATCACCCCGGGCACCATCATTGCCCACCTGCGGGCCCATGGCGTGACGATGACACGGGGCCGGAACTCTCTGCCCTATGTCCCCCGCCGTGTCGCCCCGGTGGTGCAACCACTGCCCGAAGCGGTCTTCCTTGACGAGACGCTGGAGCAGTACCAGCGCACGACACGGCCTGGAGTGCTTGAAGTGTCCAACCTGTACCAATTCCTCAAAAGCCGCTTTCCCTGCACCGCTGATGCGTTCAGGCGTTACAGGGTAGGGTATGACGGGCGCCGCACGATGTTCCGCTACCTGGACGTCAACCATTGCCTGCGCCAGATCAAGTCGATGGCTTACTGCACCGACGGCCACCGCGACAAGTCAGTGCCTCCGCTCATCCGTCGCAACCAGCCCCAGCCCGGACGGCGTGCCGAGCTGGTTTACTTCGGGGAGCACCTGCTGTCGCAGCACCCCGACCATCCCGTGGCCATCGTCGAGAGCGAGAAGACCGCCATCATCGCCTCGATGGTGATTCCTGGCGTGACGTGGCTGGCAACAGGGTCAAAGGGCAACCTGGGCGCACTGAGCGAGCGCGACGTCCTCAATGGCCGTGACGTCACCCTCTATCCCGATGCCGACGCCATTGCCGACTGGCGCACGATCGCCCGGCAGCGCCACTGGCACGACGCCTCGCTGCTCGTCCCCGATTACGCCTCGCTGCTCACCGCCATCGCCCCCACCGCCGACATCGCCGACTACTTCACCAGCCAACCGGCGTCAATGCCCAAGCCATGACCACAGCATTGCACTGACCGATGATGGGCGGAACTTGCAGCAATTATCGGGCGGTGTTGCCCTGGAATTGGTATGGGAAATTTTTGTCAAGTGATGGTTTTGATGTATTTTTGCAGCAACGATGTACAGCGACGGACTGAAATCATTCCTGTTCAGTAAGCTCAAGGAGGAGAATCATTTCGGGTCTCACGATGTGTCGCAGATGGATGCCGTTTCCGACAATCAACTCATTGAGAACGTGCTCCCCGGGATGCAGGGCATCCATTATAAAGCCAGATGATGAATGTGAACAGGAAATAGCTGACTACTAGTGAATTAGCTTTAAATTCAGAAAATATGAAAAATATCAACGGTAACCATGTGGGGATGAGGCTCGCCATTCTGGGCTGGATGCTTTGTACAATGCTGTCTGTGTATGCTCAAAATGTGCGTGAGACCATACGGCTGGACGAGGGCTGGAAATTCTCTCTGGGCAACGCTGCCGACCCGGCCAAGGACTATGGCTGCGGCACTGAGTATTTCAACTATCTGACCAAGGCCAACTCCATCCACAACGAGGGCCCTTACTCCCTCAAGTTTAACGACTCCACATGGCAAGAGGTGCGCATTCCGCACGACTGGGTGACGACCTTGCCCTATGCTCAAGAGGCCAGCCACTCTCACGGCTACAAAACTGTGGGCTATAAATATCCCGAAACGAGTGTGGGCTGGTACCGCAAAGTGATCACAATCTCCGAGTCGGACCTGGGCAAGCACATTGCCTTGCAGTTTGACGGCATCTTCCGCAATGCCCGCGTGTGGTTCAACGGCTTCTATATGGGCACCGAGCCCAGCGGCTATGCCACGCAGGTGTATGATGTGACCGAATATGTGAACTATGGCGGTGAGAACTTGGTTTGTGTACGGGCCGACGCTACGCTCGAGGAAGGCTGGTTCTATGAGGGCGCCGGCATCTACCGTGACGCATGGCTCATCAAGTCGGCTGCCGTCAGTGTAGCTCCATTCGGCACCTTTGTCTATGCCGACCTCAAGGCCCCTTACACCATGGCGACCATTCATGTGGATACCGAGGTGAACAACCATTCGCTGGAGGCGCAAACGTGTACCGTAGAACACCGGCTGCTCGATGCGCAAGGCAACGAAGTGGGCAGGACAAACAGGGCATCACTTGACCTGAAAGGCAAGCAGACCAGCGGCTGCAAACAGATGCTGACACTTGACCGGCCGCACCTGTGGAGCACCAGCGACCCCTATCTGTATCAAGTGGAAACTACCGTCAAGGTGAACGGCCTGGTGACCGATGTCTATATGACGACAACGGGCATCCGCGATGTGGAGTTTGACGCCGACCGGGGATTTCTGCTCAACGGCGAAGAGGTTGAACTCAAGGGCGCGAACATGCACCAGGACCATGCCGGCGTGGGAGCCGCTATTCCCGAGGCACTCATGGCGTGGCGCATCAAGCAGTTGAAGAAATTGGGCTGCAATGCCTATCGTGCTTCCCACAATCCGATGACGCCTGCCCAACTCGACATCTGCGACCGCGAGGGCATACTCGTCATTGACGAGAACCGGCTTGCGGGCATCAATACCGAGCACCTGAGGCTGCTGGAGAACATGATCAAGCGCGACCGCAATCACCCCTCGATTATCCTGTGGAGCGACGGCAACGAGGAGTGGGGCATGGAGAATACCATTCAAGGCACACGTGTTGCGGCCGCCATGCGTGAATATACCCGCCTGCTTGATCCCACCCGCCATTCAACAATCGCCAATGCCGGAGGGTCTGAAATGATTAAGGGACTCGATGTGGTGGGATTCAACTATATCGCACAAAACGATGTGGATAACCGTAAGGCAGCCAACCCCACATGGAAAATCGTGGGCACCGAGGAAACCACCGGCTGCGGCACGCGCGGTGTCTATTTTGACTCCCCCGAGCAACCCGGCCACATGGTCAGCATCAACCGTGGCACGCAGCCCGGCGTGGAGAACGTGATTGAGCGCGGATGGAAATTCTATGACGAACGCCCTTGGGCGGCAGGTCTCTTCTATTGGACGGGGTTTGACTACCGCGGCGAACCCAACCCCCTGTCCTATCCCGCCCATGACTCGGAATTCGGCATTCTTGACTATTGCGGATTTCCCAAGGACGAGGCCAGTTATCTCAAGGCATGGTGGACCGACGAGCCCGTGCTGCACATCTTCCCACACTGGAACCTGCAAGGCCATGAGGGTGAAGAAGTGGAGATTTGGGCCTACAGCAACTGTGATGAAGTGGAACTGTCCGTGAACGGCCGTGAACTGGGCCGACAGGCGATGCCCAAGAACGGTCACCTGAAATGGAAAGCCGTCTATCAACCGGGCCGCATAGTCGCCACCGGGTACAAGAACGGAAAGCGCATCTTGAAACAAACTGTCGAGACCACCAACCCTGCGGCAAAAATTGTGTTGACAACCGACCGAGGGCTCATCACCGCCGATGGACGCGATGTAGCCATCGTGACCGTTGAGATTCAGGACAACAAAGGGCGTTTAGTTCCTGATGCTTGCCCCATGCTGACCTGCTCACTGCGTGGGGACGGCCGCATCTTGGGCGTGGGCAACGGAGATCCCTCCTACCTTGGTCCCGACCATCCCGATGAGCTGGACTGCCACACATTCCAAATCCCGGCATTCAACGGCCTGGCCCAAATTCTCATCCAGAGCGGACATACGCCCGCCGCCCTTCAACTGACCTGCAGCAGCAACGGTCTAAAGTCCGGAAATCTCAACATCACTACAGAATAAACCAGAAAGAAAATATAAGGCGATTACTGCAGATTGGAAATGGGCAAACAGATGATGAGAATTGGAAAAAATCGATTATCTTTGTGGGTCAGCACCTCGCAAGATACTCCAAACCGCCAAATTATTATACTTAACCAATAAAACCTGATACGACTATGAGCAATAAACTACTTTTCAGACTTTCCGTCCTGGTGGCGGCCATGATGTGTGCCCTCGGTGCCAGCGCCCAAGAGGCCTATGCTGTGTACACGTCGGATAACACAACGCTGACGTTCTACTATGATGCCCAGCGCAGCAGTCGCCTAGGCACCACCTACGACCTGAACACAGGCTATAACTATCCCGACTGGTACACTGATGGCACCAATCTCAATGTGACCCAGGTGGTCTTTGATCCCTCGTTTGCTGGTGCCCGCCCGACGTCCACCATCTATTGGTTCTTTGCTTTGTTTAATCTTCAATCCATTACGGGCCTGGAGTACTTGAACACTAGCGAGGTTACCGATATGGCTTGGATGTTCTTTTTCTGTTCAAATCTGACGAGCCTAGACTTTAGCCACTTTAACACGTCCAAGGTAAACTCAATGTATAACATGTTGGGTTACTGCCAAAGCCTAACGAGCCTTGACTTGAGCAGTTTCAACACATCCCAGGTGATCAGTATGAGTAGCATGTTCGATCATTGCGCCAATCTGCAGACCATCTATGTGGGCGATGGATGGAATACTGCTGCCGTGACAATCTCTCAAGATATGTTCAAGGATTGCACCAGCCTGGTGGGTGGCCAGGGCACGACCTATGATGCCAACCACATCGACAAGACTTACGCCCACATCGACGGTGGCACGAGCAACCCAGGCTACTTCACCGAGAAGCCTGCCTTCATTCGTGGCGACGTGAACGGCGACGGCAGCGTGAATATTAGCGACGTAACTACCCTGATCGACTTGCTGCTGGGCGGCGGTACCATCAGCAACCCCGCGGCCGACTGCATCCAGGACAGCAGCGTCAACATCAGCGACGTCACCTCCCTGATCGACTACCTGCTCTCCGGCCATTGGTGATAAACTACGAATAACGCAAATTAAACTAATAGCATTCGCACTCTTTTAATTGTCAGCGATTTTAACGAATTGGCATCTGCGCTCAAACCGGGGCGCGGATGCTTTTGTTTCATTCGTTTAATTCGCCGACCAAAATAATTCGCCGACCCAAAAACTTAGCGGCTTAGCGCCTTAGCGTGGGGATTGTGTAGCGGGTGGGGCGGCCACGCCAAGGCGAAGCCCTACGGGTGAC
Organism: uncultured Prevotellaceae bacterium; assembly: GCA_900319525.1. Classification (GTDB taxonomy): domain Bacteria; phylum Bacteroidota; class Bacteroidia; order Bacteroidales; family Muribaculaceae; genus Sodaliphilus. The sequence goes on from ONOU01000002.1 coordinate 168,084, forward strand.
GCAAGATTTTGTGTCTCTACAGGGCGGATGCCTCACTAATCACTAACCACTAATCACTAACCACTAATCACTAATCGGCGAGCGCAGCGAGCATCATGCGGAGAGGAATATTTGTAAATTATAACGTATTCATTAGGAAATGTTAGAAATTATTATTATATTTGCGGCATAACTTGAAGAATGAATCCATTTTTACTAACTAATAACTACACGATTATGAAACGATTATTACTATTTTCACTGACTGTGCTGATGGCGGCGCTGGCGGCCCGTGCCGATGTGGCCATCAACGCCACCAACTTCCCTGACGCGGCCTTCCGCTCCTACTTGATGAGCGAGTATCCCAGCGGCACCATCACCACGGCGCAGCTCAATGCCCGCACCGAACTGATCTTGGAATACAAGGGCATCTCCAACATGACGGGTGTGCAGTATTTCACCCAATTGAAAAAGCTGAGTCTATATGGTAACAATCTGACTTCGATCGACGTGAGCGCCCTCACCAAGTTGACTTACCTGAATCTGGGTAAGAACCAGTTGTACTCTATTAATGTGGACAACAATACGGCTCTGGAGCAATTGTATCTCCAGAGCAACCAGTTGACCAGCGTAACAGTAGAATTCTTAAGTGACCTGAGAACGTTGTGGGTTTCCAAAAACCCCAACCTGACAAACCTCGAATGCGCCTGCAACGATCTCAGCAATTTTGATATATATAATTGTACCGCGTTACAGAACCTCAGTTGTTTCAACAACCCCCACCTGAGCGCCATCTACAACCTGGAGAGTTGCACCGCCTTGACCCACCTGGACTGTGAGGACTGTGCCATCACCGAGTTGCCCGGTGTGGCCAACATGACCAACCTGCAAACGCTGTGGGCCTGCAACAACCAGTTGACCAGCCTCAACGTCAGTAACCTGAGTCAGTTGAAGAAACTCAATGTCTCGGGCAACACAAGCCTGACAGAACTCGACTGCAGTGAATGCAACTTGACCCTCCTTGACGTGACCGGCTGCACTGCACTTTCTTTTCTCAACTGCAACTATAACCAATTAACCGTCTTGGACATCAGTGGCTGTACAGGCCTTGAAGATATCTGGTGTAGAAATAACCAGTTGACCTCGCTGGACTTGAGCCCATGTAATAATTTGTATACGCTTGACTGCAGGTATAACCAGATCTCCAGCCTTGATATCGCTCACCACACCAATCTTGAGGAACTGTGGTGTCAATACAACAATTTGACCAGCCTCGACGTGAGTGGTTGTACCAGCCTTGAATTAATAAGTGCTCACTACAACCAGATTGCGAGCATGAATGTGAGCAATTGCCCGAATCTTAAAACCATGAGTATTTATTACAACCAGCTCAAGAGTAACGCGATGGGAAATCTGATTGCCGGGCTGCCCACATGCAGCAGCGGTGATGCGGGGATGGCATATGTTTTCGTTGACCCCAATCCCGATAGTGGTTCAACCGACGAGGGGAATGTCATCACTGCCGCCCTTATCAACCAAGCCAGCGCAAAGCATTGGGATCTCTACCATTATAATTGGAGTAATTCCAGTTGGGTGCCCTATACCGGCGCCGCTGCTGTCGAGGCCTATGCCTGCTACACGCCGTCGAACACGACGCTGACGTTCTACTACGACAACCAGCGCAGCAGCCGCACAGGCACCACCTACGACCTGAACACGGGCAACTACAGTCCCGGCTGGTACACTGACGGCACGTATTCCAATGTGAGCGAGGTGAAGTTTGACCCGTCGTTCACTAATGCCCGCCCGACTACTTGCCACTCTTGGTTTCGTGATATGGCCCAACTTCAGACTATCTATGGGCTAAACTATATGAACACAAGTGCTGTAACCCATATGGTGAGTATGTTCAGGGGCTGCAGCAGCTTGACGGTCTTAGACCTGAGCAGTTTCAACACGGCCAATGTGATTGCCATGGGAGGCATGTTTATGGGTTGCAGTAACCTTCGTACCATTTATGCGGGCAGTGGCTGGAGCACGGCTGCCGTGGAAGCATCCGCGGGCATGTTCTACAGTTGCACCTCTCTGGTGGGCGGCCAGGGCACGACCTTCAACAGCAGCCATGTTGGTATCGACTACGCCCACATCGACGGCGGCCCGAGCAACCCGGGCTACTTCACCGACAAAAACGCCAGCCTGCGCGGCGACGTGAACGGCGACGGTAGCGTGAACATCAGCGACGTGACGGCCTTGATCGACTACCTGCTTAGCGGCAACGCATCGGGCATCAACCTGAGTGGTGCCGACTGCAACCAGGACGGCAGCATCAACATCAGCGACGTCACCGCCCTGATCGACTACCTGTTGTCAGGTACCTGGAATTAAAACTCATCAAAACCTAAAGTATTTCCCTCATGCTCATCCAGGGCGTGAGGGATTTGCTATTTGTGGAGCGAAGTCCTGGTGTCCCTGATGATGCGGTCCGTGACATACTCCTGTTCACGATGTTCATGTTCAATTTGTTCAACTCACGGTCCAACACATCAATTCAGGAAGAAGGCTCGGGTTCGGAATGGCGCGCTTTTTTCACGTTTCAATACATGGATAAAGGAGTCATGGGCCGGGGAGTGCGTTTTTTCGATTTTTATCATTACCTTTGCCATCAATAATGACCCAAAGAGATGTTATTACCCGCAATGAAAACAATTCGACTGAACAATGGGGTGGAGATGCCCGCACTCGGATTTGGCGTATTCAGACTCTCCCCGGCCGAGTGCGAGCGCTGCGTGCTGGACGCCATCGAGACGGGCTACCGCAGCATCGACACGGCCCAGGACTATCAGAATGAAGAAGGCGTGGGCGCTGCCATCAGCAAGTGCGGCATCCCGCGCGACCAGCTGTTCATCACCACCAAGGTGTGGATCAGCAACGCCGGCGAGCAGCGGGCGGCACTCAGCATCGATGAGTCGCTGCGCAAACTGTGCACCGACTATGTTGACCTGCTGCTGGTGCATGAGCCCTATGGTGACTGCTATGGCACCTATCGGGCCATGGAAAAAGCCTATCAGGCCGGCAAAGCAAGGGCCATCGGGCTGAGCAACTTCTATAACGTGCGTTTTATCGACATCGCCGAGCATATGGACGTCAAGCCCGCTGTGCTGCAACTCGAGACCCATGTGTTTGCCCAGCAAAAGGCCATGCGTGCGCTCATCAGGGACTATGGCACCCGGCTCATGGCATGGGGACCGCTGGCACAAGGCCGACACGGTTTCTTTGAAAACGAGACACTCAAGGCAATCGGAGCAAAATATGGCAAAACCAACGCCCAAGTGGCCCTCAACTGGCTGGTGTCGCAAGACATCATGCCGGTGCCCAAGACATCGCACAAGGAGCGCATGGCCAGCAATCTGGACATCTTTGACTTTGAACTCTCCAGCGAGGACATGGAGGCCATTGGCCGCCTGGATCAAGGCGAAAAGCTCATCAACGACTTCAACAACGACACCGACCTGGCCCAAAAGTTCCTCGGCCTCAAGCCTTGGAACTAAGAATGAGGAAATAGTGGGCTCACCTGATAAAAGGTGGGGGCGGTGTGGCCGAAGGCCGCTGGCCTTGGCGAGGTCTTTCGACCTCATGCTTGCCCCCGCTAATTTTCCGCTGAGCCAAATAGTAACTAAGAAAGCCGGCAAAGTGAGATGCCGGCTTTCTTGGTTATAGAAGAACTGTTATATTACTTTATTTTCTTGATGTCGTTGACAAAGAGGATTTGCTTTTTCTTGGCCATCTGCTTGAAATCGGCGGCTGTGGCGATGCCGGGAGCTGCGCCAAAGTGCTCACGCTTGAAGTTGCGCCACGGCAGGAAATAGCAGGGATGGTGCTTCTCCATGATGGGCAGCAACACGCGGCTCCACCAGGTGGCATTGGGCGAATTCTTGTAGCCGCACTCGGTGAATGCCAGCAGCAGGCCATGCTCCTGGGCATAGGCATCCAGGAAGTCCATGTCGGCATTACACTGCTTGACAAAATCCTCTTCGGTACCCCACTGATAGGCGTCAAGGCCTAACAAATCAACGCGATCGTCACCTGGCCAGCGGTTGTAGAATTCCTGCGGATCGACACCCAAGTTGGGCGAACAACTCCACACGATGGACGCCGACAGGCTCTTGTTGAGGTAATCCTGAGTAAGATTCCACAAGCGCAGGAAATCCTCGTCGGTGCAATTGCCCTTGCCCCACCAGAACCATCCGCCGTTGTACTCATGCCAGGGACGGAAGATGACAGGAACGGGCTTGCCGCCCTTGTCGGTGAGCGAGAGGATGAATGCCTCGACACGCTGGAGCCACGTCATGAACTTGTTGTGGCCCTTGCCGCCGGGAAGAATCTCCTTTACCGTGCTTTTGGGATCAAGGACAAGACCGAGTTGACCGGTTTTCTCGAGATAAGGCTTTGCTGCCTCAAACGACTTGATGTCGCTCTCAATCCAAGCGGTGGTGCCCAGCATGGGATTGCGCGGATGCCATGACAGCGTTACGATACCGCCACGCTCATATTGCTTGATGATTTCTTCACGAATCCAATTGAACGGTACCGAATCCAGGTTCTTGTCGTCGCCCATCTCGATGCCGCCCAAGTCAAAGCCCATCACACCAGGGTAGTCGCCAACGAGGTCATAGGTGTCGGAACGGCCTTGTTCCCACTCCCAAGTGATGCCATAGAACGGGTCGTCCTGGTGGCCGTACATGATGCCGCGTTTTTGCAGCTTTGTGAGGCGCTCAATCAACTTTTGCGCCGGGGTCTTCTCGACTTTGGGCGCACGGGCTCCCGCCTGTGATGCGCAAAGGGCAAACAGCAGGGCGATGAGCAACAGTCTGGGTTTCATTGTTTTTAAGTTTTGAGTTTTAAGTTTTAAGTTGTAAGTTTTAAGTAAGATTACTTTCGCCTAGAGCGCAAATGCCTTGTCTTAAAAGGATTTGAGCTCGAAGATGCGGCTGGCATAGTCGCTGGCCAGGGGCACTTCAAGGCCGATGTCCATCAGGAAGCGGCCGGTGAAGGTCTTGCCGTTGAGCTGGCATGGCTTTTGGCCCACCTTGACGTTGCGCTCGGTGAGGGTGTAACTGCGGTCGGGATCAAGACCTGCAAGCTGGATGCGCGGCAGCGGCTGGTCAACGTAGTTGTCCACCTTGTAGATGAACCACACGGCATGGTCCATAGCATCGTTGCTGAACATGATGGACGAGACGCCCTTGCGGTTGTAAGGCGAAATCAGACGATAGAGGTTGCCGGTCTGCACGACGGGGCGCAGCAACTTGTAGTCGGCAAACGCCTGTGTGCACTGGTCGTGTTCCTCCTGGCTCATGTGCCGCGGTTGCAGCTCCATGCCCAGGCGTCCGCTCATGGCCACGTCGCAGCGGAACTTGATGGGGATGACACGGCCGCCCGTGTTCCAGTAAGGGGAGCCGCCGATGTGCTGTGCCATGGCGTTGGCAGGGAAGAAGAAGGAGGTCCCGTACTGGATGTAAACGCGCTGCAGGGCATCGTTGTTGTCGCTCACCCAGAACTCGTCGAAGTAGGGCAGCAGGCCATAGTTGGCACGGCCACCACCCGAGGCACAGTCCTGGATGACCAGGTCGGGATACTTGGCGCGGATGCGCTTGAGCACGTTGATGAGTCCGCGGTGCCACAGGATGGAGATATTGTTCTGCTTGTCCTTGGGCAGGTACAGCGAGCCGTAGTTCTGGATTGAGGCATTGGCATCCCACTTGATATAAGCGATGTCAGGGTTCTGCGTCATCAGGTTGTCCACGATGCCGAAGACGAAGTCCTGCACCTTGGGGTTGGTCAGGTCGAGCACAACCTGTGTGCCGCCACGACCTTGCTTGAGCTCGCGCCCCTTGGTCTGGAGCATCCAGTCGGGGTGTTTCTCGTAGAGCTCACTCACGGTGTTGCACATCTCGGGCTCAATCCAGATGCCGAACTTGATGCCCCGCTGACGGGCCGCCTGGGTGAGCGTGCTGATGCCGCCGGGCAGTTTGCGCTTGTCCACCACCCAGTCGCCCAGCGACGACGAGTCGTTGTTGCGGGGATACTTGTCGCCAAACCAACCATCGTCCATCACGAACAGTTCGCCGCCAAACTTGGCGATGTCGTCCATCATGTTGATCATGGTTTCCTCCTTGATGTCAAACACGACACCCTCCCACGAGTTGAGCAGGATGTCGCCCGTCTTCATGCCGCGGTGGAACATGCCCTCGGTGCGTGCCCAGCGATGGATGGTGCGGCTGGCGCCTCCCAGGCCGTCCTCGGAGTAGGCCAGGGCCAGATGCGGCGTTTCAAAGCGTTCGTTGGGCTCGAGCACATACTCCGACGACATGGGGTCGATACCGGCGTAGAACTGGTGCTGGCGATGGCCCGTGGTGTTGATGCGGAGCTCGTAGTTGCCGCTCCAGCACAGGATGGCCGCAATGACGCGCCCCGTCGTTTCCTGGGGCTCGCCGTCGAGCGAGATCATCAGCTCGGGAGCGTCCATGTGCGAGTTGCGGGCGCCGTCGGTGTTGCGGATGGTCTTCAGGCCTTGGGTGAGCGGTTCGGTCGTGGGTTCGGCCTCGGCAGCCCAGTTGCCGTGCAGGTGGCTGATCCACACGTCGCCCTGGCGCAGTGTCAAGTGGCCAGAATCGAAGCGCTTGAGCGTGATGGCACGTTTCTCCTTGTGAGAGATCTCGGTCCAAGTCTCGATCACGTCCACGTTTTTGTAGGCTTTATAGAACACTTTCACTGTGACGGGCAGCAGTTTGTCGGTCATCGTGAAAATGTGAAGCTGCGAGCGGTCGTCGCTGCTCGTCTCGTAGTTGGTGACCTTGAGCTCGAGGTTCAGGTCGCCGTCGGCATGCTGCACCTGAATGGCGGGCAGCTGGATGGCGTCCACGGTGCCGAATGCGGGCAATGCCGGGAAGTTGAGGTCGGCGCCAGCGTCACGCAGCTGCTGCATTGTGGCGCTCTTGTTGCCGTAGTAGCCCATGCGCAGGTCGCCGCCCTCATAGGCGTGCAGCACCAGCTGGGTGTTGGGCGTCTGCACAGCAACGTCACCCTGCCAAGCACTCATCGTGCCGGAACCCAGCAGCATCATCGCTGCAAGGATTAGAGAGAATCTTTTCATCGTGTTTGAGATATATATTATGGTTAATGTTGTTCAGCTGTTCAATCAAGGGATTATCCCATGATGACTTCGACAATGTGCTTGCCTGGTTGTGCGGGCACGACAGCGCCCCCGACCGGCATACCGTCAACAGTCATCCTGGCAACGCCCTTGCTCACCCCCTTGGGGTTGCTCACATGGATCTCATATTCCGCACCGCGGAATCGCCTGGTCACCGTGTAGTCGCGCGCTGTCTTGGGCAGGCACGGGTCGATGAGCAGACCATCATAGTGCGGCTTGATGCCAAGAATGAATTCCGACACGGTGTACCACATCCACGCTGCGGTGCCGGTGAGCCATGAGTTCTTGCCCTCACCGGGACGATAGGCGTCCTTGCCTGCCACCATCTGGCAGTTGACATAGGGCTCGACCTTGTGCAGCGTCTGGCGGTCCTCCTCGACGTAGCTGGGCAGGATTTTCTTGTAGTGGCTCCAAGCGTCATCGCCGCGTGCCGCCACCGTCTCGCCGATGATGACCCAAGGATTGTTGTGGCAGAAGATGCCCGCATTCTCCTTGTAGCCTTCGGGATAGGAACTGATCTCGCCCATCTCGACATGATAGGTAGTGAAGGCAGGATTGTTGAGCACGATGCCGTGTTCACACTCCAGGCGCTCCTCTACCGAGTCGAGCGCACGCTCCACGAGCCCTTCTTCCAAGCCGATGCCCGCCATGGTGCACCAGCCCTGTGACTCGATGAAGATTTTGCCTTCCTCGCACTCGTCGCTGCCGATCTTGTTGCCATAGAAGTCATAGGCACGCAGATACCATTCACCGTCCCAGCCATGGGCCTTGACGGCATCGACCATCTCATCGACATGACGCTGGGCACGGCGGGCCTCGGCGGTGAAATCGATGTCTTTGAGATTGTGCATCGTCGGGATGCGGTCAGGCAGAATCTTGCAGAGCTCCACATAGTCCTTGCCTGTCACGACAAACAGGCCCGCAATCATCACCGACTCGGCTTGTGAGCCCTCGGTCTTGTTCTCGGTGGTCTGGAAACTCTCGTTGGGGTCCCAGGAGAAGCAGTTCAGGTTCAGGCAGTCGTTCCAGTCGGCGCGGCCGATGAGGGGCAGACCGTGCGGCCCCAGGTTGTTGACCACGTGGTTGAACGACACTTGCAGGTGCTCAAACAGCGTGACCTCGGTGCCCGGCTGGTTGTCAAAGGGGACCATCTCGTCGAGGATGGAGAAGTCACCCGTTTCCTTGATATAGGCCACGGTGCCGAAGATGAGCCAGCAGGGGTCGTCATTGAAGCCGCCGCCGATGTCGTTGTTGCCGCGCTTGGTCAACGGCTGATACTGATGATAGCAGCCGCCGTCGGGGAACTGCGTCGAGGCGATGTCGATGATGCGCTCACGGGCACGCTCGGGGATGAGGTGCACAAAGCCCACGAGGTCCTGGTTGCTGTCGCGGAATCCCATGCCGCGCCCGATGCCGCTCTCAAAGAAAGAGGCCGACCGTGACATGCAGAAGGTGACCATGCACTGATACTGGTTCCAGATGTTGACCATGCGGTCTAGCTTATCGTTGCCGGTGCTCACCGTGTAGATGTTGAGCAGGTTGTCCCAATAGCCGCACAGCTGGGCAAAAGCGGCATCCACCTTCTCGCTGGTGTCGAAGCGTGCCATCATCGCCACGGCCTGTGACTTGTTGATGACCTGCGGAGCGGTGAATTTCTCCTCCTGCCTGTTCTCGACATAGCCTAGCAGGAAGATATAGTCACGGCTTTCGCCAGGCTGCAGCTCCACCTCGATGTAGTGCGAGGCGATGGGGCTCCAGCCGTGGGCATGGCTGCCATGCGGACGGCCCTGGATGACGGCATCAGGATTGGCAAACTCATTGTAGAGGCCGATGAACGTCTCGCGGTCGGTGTCAAAGCCCTGGATAGGAACGTTCACGCCGTAGAACGCGTAGTGGTTGCGGCGCTCGCGGTATTCGGTCTTGTGGTAGATAACCGAGCCCTCGATCTCGACCTCACCGGTCGAGAAATTGCGCTGAAAGTTCTCCATGTCGGTCGCCGCATTCCACAGGCACCACTCGGCAAAGGAGAACAGCTTGAGGCGCTTCACCTCATCGCTGTTGTTGGTGAGCGTGAGCTTCTGCACCTCGGCCCATGTGTGCAGGGGCACAAAGAACAGCACCGAAGCCTCGACTCCGTTCTTGCTGCCCGTGATGCGGGTGTAGTTCATGCCATGACGGCACTCATAGCTGTCGAGCGGCGTCTTGCAGGGCTTCCATCCCGGATTCCACACGGTGCCGCCATCGTTGATGTAGAAGTAGCGGCCGCCGTTGTCCATGGGCACGCCGTTGTAGCGGTAGCGCGTCAAGCGGCGGAACTTGGCGTCCTTGTAGAAGCAGTAGCCGCCGGCCGTGTTGGAAATCAGTGAGAAGAAATCCTCGTTGCCCAGGTAGTTGATCCAGGGCCACGGCGTCTGCGGGTCGGTGATGACATATTCGCGGTGTTGGTCGTCAAAGTGACCGTATCTCTTGTTATCCATATCTTATGATTATTGTTCGAAATTGCGTTCCATGATTTCAAGACACATGCGGGAGTTGTGATAAGGGCATTTCCAGAAGCCCGCCTTGTCGTCGCGGCGGTTGATGTTGCCCTGGGCATCGCGGCTCCAGAACCACTCGCCGCCCTCGCGGTCGATGAGGTTGTCCTTGATGTATTGCCAGCAGTGCAGCGCCTTGTGCAGCGCGCTCTCGTCGCCGAAGTGCTGATACAGGTTGATGAATCCTACCACAGTCTCGGCCTGTACCCACCAGTGGCGGTCGTCATCGACGTGGCCGGTGTCGAGGTTGGCCTCGTGTATCATCGACCCATCGGCATTCAAGCCTTTTTCGCTGGCTTTTGCCACGAGTTTCACGATGGGTTCCACCTTGTCGAGCACGGCCTGGTCGCCCAGCACGAGTGCAGCCTCGTGGATGAGCCATGAGCACTCGATGTCGTGTCCGTAGCTCTCGAGCGCACCAGCCTCGCGTGTCCAGTCCATGGCAAAGAACAGGTCCAGATGGTGCGTCTCGGGATTCAGGATCTTGTCGGTGAAAATGCCGATGAGGTTGCGCAGGGCTTTCTCCACACGCACCCGGGCGTCGCTAGGGACTTCGCTGGCATCCCACGCCATGAGGCAGCGGTACAGGTTGGTGTAGGGTTCGATGATGTGCAGATGGGTGTTCTGCGACTTGGGGAAGTTGGCGTCGAGTTCCGACAGGCGCATGTCGGCAATCTCGTTCCACTGGCGCGTTTGTGCCTCGATGTAGCCGTTGTTCACCTTGTCAAGCGAGTGTTGCTCGATGCAGTCAAACAACTTGATGGCATAGTCCAGCGCCTGCTTGTCGCCGGTAGCGCGGGCATATTCGCTCAGGCCATAGATCATGAACCCGATGGCGTAGAACTGCTTCTTGGTGTCCTTGGGATTGCTCAGATAGTCCACCGACCAGTAGGTGCCGCCGAACTGGTCGTCGTAGAAATACTCAATAATGTAGTCCTTGATGAGCGTTGCAGCCATCAGGTACTCAGGATCGCCCAGCACGCGGTAGGCCGCCGAGAAGGCCCACAGGATGCGGGCCGAGAGGATGCCACCCTTGTCGGCGTCCTTGACGAGCTGACCCTCGCCGGTCATCTGACCGTAGAAACCGCCGTGCTCGTTGTCGATCATATTGGATAGCCAAAAGTCCAGGATGTTGTTTTCCAGCACCTCCTGAACTTCGGCTTTCAACGTCTTGATGTCGTCGTTCATCTTACTTCTTGATGGGATAGAGGTGGAGCAGATAAAGCATGATGATAATAATGGCAGCGGGGAAGAGCGAGAACAGTGCCCACACCATGTTGCGGACTGATTCCTCGTCGGTGATGGTTATCACCGTCTGGCCCGTGGCAGGGTCGGTACCCGAGATAAAGCCGGCGATGCCCAACAGCAGGGCGACCAGCGAACCCGAGATGGCCGTGCCGAACTTCTGCGCCATCGTGCCCGACGAGAAGATGAGGCCCGTTGACGAGGTGCCGTTCTTCTCGGTGGCATAGTCGGCCACGTCGGCATACATCGACCACAGCAGCGGGGAATAGAGGCCCACGCCAACCGAAGTGAGGATAACGATGCCCACCAGTACCCAAATGTACTTGGGATCCATGGGCACAAAGAAGAAGGCGATGGAGGTCACCATGCAGATGATGGCTGCCACGGCAAATGCTTTGCGCTTTGAGCCCATCCACTGGGTGAACTTGGGCGACAGACCGCCAAAGATCATGCAGGTCACCTCGCCAAAGGTCATGAATACCGTGTAGTTGATGATCAGGCCGCTCACCGTCACGTCACCGTGCAGACAGTATTCCATCAGGTAACCGGCAACGGCATAGCGGAAGCCATTGAAGAAGTTGGTGCAGATACCGATGAGCGTCAGGTAAATCCAGGGCTTGTTCTTGAACAGGTCGGCAAAAGGCTTGAAGGAGAACTTCTCGGCACGAATGGGTTTCAGGCGCTCCTTGGTCAACAGACCGCAGGCCAGCGTCATGATTGTGGCCAGGAAGCCGAGGGCAGCGCCCAGCACGGCATATTGATGTGCCTCGGTGCCGCCTACCATCTTCTGCAGATAGGGGAACGAGAGCAGGGTGATGAAGCCCATGGCATAGGCGCCAACCATGCGGAACGACGAGAACTGGTTCTTCTCGTTGTCATCATCGGTCATCACGCCCAGCAGCGAGCCGTAAGGCACGTTGACGGCAGTGTAAACGGCCATCATGAGCAGATAGAGCGTGTAGGCATAGATGCGCTTGCCCACGGGGCCGAGGTCGGGCGTGTAGAGCAGCAGGGCGAATACCAGGCCCAGGGGGATGGCACCGAAGATGAGCCAGGGGCGATAGGTGCCCCATCGCGACTGAGTGCGGTCGGCCAGACTGCCCATCAGGGGGTCGGTGACGACGTCAAACATGCGGGCGATGAGCATCAGCGTTGCCGTGTCGGCAACCGTGAGGCCAAAGACGTTGGTGAAAAACAACGGGAAAGCGATTGACATGACTTTCCAGGTAATGCCACCGGCAGCCGCATCACCCAGGGCGTAGCCGATTTTTTCTTTTAAACTTGCCATTTCTATTGTCTTTTTAGTTTACAGTTTACTGTTTAAAGCTGACCGGTTCTTCTCGATGAGCCGCTTGATGGTCTCCACGCTGGCCGTGGTGGTCAGGCCGTCTTGAGGCGTGTTCATGCAGTAGTCCACCAGGCGGTCGATGGTCGATGTGGCCACGTGCAGGCGGGTGTCGCTCGAGGCGTAGTAGATGAAGACGCGTCCGTCGTCGTCGGCAATCCAGCCGTTAGAGAAGGCCACATTCATCACGTCACCGATATACTCGTCACCCTCGGGAACGAGGAAATAGCCGCCAGGTTGTGCGATCACGCGCGTGGGGTCGTCGAGTGCTGTCATGTACATATATAATACATAGCGCAGTCCCGAGGCGCAGCCGCGCACGCCGTGGGCAAGATGCAGCCAGCCCTGCGGCGTCTTGATGGGGTGGGGACCCTCACCGTTTTTCACTTCCATGATGGTGTGATAGTGGCGCGCGTTGATGATTTTCTCATCAACGATTTCGGCATGGGTGATATCATCCACCAGCGCCCAGCCGATGCCGCCGCCGCTGCCCGCGTCGATGAAGCCGTCTTGGGGACGGGTATAGAAGGCATACTTGCCGCCGACAAACTCGGGGTGCAGCACCACGTTGCGCTGCTGGCTCTTGCTCTTGAGGTCGGGCAGACGCTCCCAGGTCTTGAGATCACGGGTGCGGGAAATGCCGGCAGTTGCCGTGGCAGCACTCAGGTCGCCCGGGCAAGAGTCATCGTGACGTTCGGCGCAAAAGACGCCATAGATCCAGCCATCTTCATGAGCCGTGAGGCGCATGTCGTAGATGTTGGTGGCGGGCACCACGTCATCGGGCATCGTGATGGGCTCGGGCCAGAATCTGAAGTTGTCCACGCCGTTAGGACTCTCGGCCACAGCGAAGAACGACTTGCGGTCGGCGCCTTCAACCCTCACGACCACCACATATTTGCCCTGCCACTTGATGGCGCCTGCATTGAGCGTCGCGTTCATCATGATGCGCTGCATCAGGTAGGGGTTGTCCTGCTCGTTGAAGTCGTAGCGCCACTCCAGCGGGGTGTGCTCGGCGGTGATGATGGGATTCTTGTATTTCTCGTAGATGCCGTTGCCCCAAGCGAGAGGTTCGTTCTTGCGGTTCAGCAGCTCCTCGTGATGCTTGCGCAACGCGGTAATCTTATTGTTGAATTCACTCATTATATTGTAGTTTTTTAGTTTCTAGTCCCTAGTTGGCATCCACCAACTGTTAACAGTTAATAGTTAACTGTTAACAGTTAACTGTTAACTGCTAGTTGTTACTTGCTCCTCAACTGGTCCATGAGCCACTGGAGCCATTCGTCCCATTGTTCCTGGTACCAGAAGTGGGCCGTCTGCTGATAGACGCTCAACTTCTTGGGGGCGGTGACCACGTTGTAGGTCGCATAGGCGGTCGTGGGAGGCACCACGTCGTCGTTGTAGCCAAACGAGAACCAACCCGGGCAGGTGATGCGGCGGGCGAAGTTCACGCCATCGTAATAACGCGAGGTCTCGATCTTGTCCTGACTGGCCCTACGCTGCTCGGGCGACATCCAGTAAAAATAATGGGGCCAACCGCAAGCCACGCCCTGGAGCGAAGCCGTGTGGTCGCACAGGGCCGAGTGCACCGCACCGTAGCAGCTCACGCGCTTGTCGAGAGCGGCCGTTGCCAGCGACAGGAAACCGCCCTGGCTGCTGCCTGTCACGCCCAGGTTCTTGCCGTCCCAGTCGGTGAATTGCTCAATGTAGTCGATGGCGCGCACGCAACCCACGATGACGCGCTTGTAATAACTCTTGTCGCGGTCGTCCATGCCAAATTCCCAATAGCAGTTGAGCGCGCCGTTAGCCAGGTTGTCATAGATGCTCTGCGGCAGGGTCACGTCGATGCCGTGGATGCCAATTTCGAGTGTGATGAAGCCTTGTGAAGCTGTATAGACGTCACCTTGATAGGGACGCACGCCGGCCCCGGGGACACGCAGCAGGGCAGGGTATTTGCCGGGTTTGACAGGCTCGCACAGGATGCCATAGGTGCGGCTTCCCCAACGCACGTTGTGGAACGAGACCTGATAGACGTTCACGTCTTGTGTGCAGCGCTCGGGGAGCAGCGTCTTGGTGGGCTCTAGCTTGGTCCAGCGGGCCTCCTCGATAGCTTTTGACCAAAATTGGTCAAAATCTTTCGGGTCAACTGTCGTGGGTTTCAACATCTCGGGTGAGTAGGCTGCGGTGCACCATGCCGAGTAATCCTTGCCACCCACGTGGGCGGTGACTTTCAGGCGATAAAAGCCCGGAGCCTTCATCTGGCCCGTATGGGTCATAGTCCCCTTCTTCAAGGTGGTTGATTTCTTCACGTCGGGGTACATCTCGGGACCGGCTTCATAGTCGATGTCCACGTTGTCGAGCAATGTGCCCGAGCGTCGCACCTCGACATTGAACCTGCATTTCTCGCCCACCTTATAGTTCCAGTCCTGATGGTCTGGTTCCACGGTGACCACGATGTTGTTACCTCTGATTTGCGCTTCAAGCGGCAGCACCACTAAAAGCAGCAATAAGTACAATAGTTGACGTTTCATTTAGAAAATGTTATTAGGTTATTTAATGTGGCAAAATTAAGTATATTTCGCTAATTGGAGTGGTATTATTTTCACTAACTCTTATACTTTTTTGATATTTTTGGGTCTTTTTGTTAATCAAAAGCAGGTAAAATGTCATGAAAAACACGATTTTGCTATCAATTTGATTGGCAGCGCCGAACTGAAGGTTCTCGGGCGGAGCTCGAATAATGGTTCCAGATGCCAATTATGACGCCGTTCCTGGCTGAGGTTTTCGACCAAAATGTTAAGAAAGTGTCAATATAGAGCAAATAATAGTTTATTTTGTTGGATAATTCACCTTAACTTTGCAACGGTTTTTATTATTAAAATTGTGTAAGAAACAAGAATGATCCTGAGATTGCAAGAATGAAACTCAACTCTATATGAAATTTAATTTATTTACAATTCAAAACTTATGAATTTTAATTACTGTAAACAATCTATGATTGCGGTCTTTTGCTCGCTAGCTATGCTGAGCGTGGCACCGCAAGCGTTTGCAGCCAGCAGCGGGGGAGTCGATGCTCCTCAGCAGTCGGCACAGCAGACCAAGAGGATTACGGGTGTGGTGAGCGATGCCATGGGTCCGGTTATCGGAGCCTCGGTTGTCGTTAAGGGTACGACCAACGGCACCAGCACCGACTTTGACGGTCGGTTCTCGCTCAACGTGAGCCCAGGCCAGACACTGGTAGTGACTTCGGTGGGATATCTCGCCAAGGAGGTGAAGGTTGGCCAGCAGAACGACTACGAGATTTTCATTGAGGAGGACCAAAAGCTTCTCGACGAAGTTGTCGTGGTGGGTTATGGTACGATGAAGAAGAGCGACATCAGCGGTTCCAGTGTATCACTGGGCGAAAAGGCTGTGAAGGGCTCTATTATCACCTCGCTTGACCAATCACTGCAGGGCCGTGCAGCCGGTGTTACCGCTGTGCAGACCAGTGGTGCTCCTGGTTCAAGTTCATCAATCCGCGTGCGTGGTACCGCAACCATCAACGCCAACGCCGAACCACTCTACGTCATCGACGGTGTGATTGTTCAAGGCGGTGGTTCGTCGGGTGCCGACTTCGGCTTGGGCGACGCTCTGGGTAACGGTTCGGTTTCGACCATCTCCCCGCTGTCGACCATCGATCCCGCCGACATCGTCTCGATGGAAATCTTGAAGGACGCCTCGGCAACCGCCATCTATGGTGCGCAGGGTGCTAACGGTGTTGTCCTGATTACCACCAAGCACGGTAAGGCCGGTGAGGCTAAGTTCTCTTACAACGGTATGGTGGCCATGAACCGCCAGACCAAGCGTCTTGACATGATGAACCTGCGTGAGTTTGGTACGTTCTACAACAACCTGGTTCAACAGGGTGAGACTCAGGCCAACGCCTACTACAGCGATCCTTCGATACTGGGTAAGGGTACCAACTGGCAAGATGCGGTCTTCCGTACCGCTATCCAGCATAGCCACCAGATCAGCGCTCAGGGCGGTACCGACAAGATCCAGTACTACGTTTCGGGTTCTTACATGAGCCAGGAAGGTACTATCATCGGTTCTAAGTTTGACCGTTTCTCGTTCCGTACCAACCTTGACGCTCAGCTCAACAGCTGGTTGAAGTTAGGCTTGAACGCCACGTTCTCCAATACCAACGATAACCTGAAGCTCGCCGACAGTGACGAGGGTATCATCAACTACTCGTTGACCACCGTTCCCTCGATTCCTATCTATAATGTTGACGGCAGCTACAGCAGCATCTCGCAGGAGGGTTACACCAACCCCAACCCTGTCGCTCTGGCAATGCTGGACGAGATCCTGCTGAACCGTAAGAAATTGACCGGTAACATCTTCTTTGAGGTTAACCCCAATTTCTTGAAAGACATCGTATGGCACGCCGAGCTCGGTTACGACATCTCGTCGTCAAAGGGTGAACAGTGGGAACCCACCGTTAACCTGGGTACCTGGAACCGTACCACCAACAGCAGCTCGGTTCAGAAGAACTCAAGCACTTTCTGGCAGTTGAAGAACTATTTGACCTACAGCAAGGTCTTTGCCGACCGTCACAACCTGACCGCCATGCTCGGTCAAGAGTGCTGGGAGTCGAAATATGACTACTCGAGTGTTGCCAACACGCTGCTGCCCTCTGACGAGGTTCACAATCCCAAGCTGGGTCAGGGCTCGCCCCAAATCAACTACGGCTTTGGCAGCTCGTCGATGGCTTCGTTCTTCACCCGCTGGACCTACAGCTACGACAATCGTTACAATGCGACCTATACCTACCGCTATGACGGTAGCTCGAACTTCGGCCCCTCAAACCGCTGGGCAGGTTTCCACTCGCTCGCCGGTTCGTGGCGCTTTACCAACGAGAAGTTCATGGAGAACGTGAACTGGCTCACCAACGGTAAGCTGCGTCTGGGTTGGGGTCAGACCGGTAACTCCAACATCGGCGGTTACCTGTGGGGTACCACCATCGCTATGATCAAGTCTTCGCTGGGTACGGCCTACAAGCCCCAGAACCTTCCCAACGAGAGTGTGAAGTGGGAGAAGCAGGAGCAGTTCAACGTCGGTCTCGACCTGGGCTTCCTCTACGACCGCATCAGCCTCGTTGTTGACTGGTATCGCAAGGAGTCGAAGGACATGCTGATGAACCTGCAGTTGCCGTCTTACATGGGCACCTCGGGTAACGCATCTTCAGCTTTGACCGCTCCCATGGGTAACTACGGTCACATCCGCAACACCGGTCTCGAGATCACCTTGAGCACTCACCCCATCGTTGGCGCGTTTGAGTGGGATTCTGAGGCCCAGATCTCGTTCAACAAGAACAAACTGATCGCTCTTGACGGTACCGACAATGCCCAGATCGTGGGCTACGGTCAGTGGACCGACGTGGTGAGCGTGAGCAACGTGGGCGAGAGCCTGTTCAACTTCTACGGTTATAAGACCGACGGCGTTTACACCTCTCTCGAGGATATCCAGACCTCGCCCAAGGCCGAGAAGTATCCCTCTAACGGCGTGTTCTCGAAGAACACTACCGTTTGGGTTGGCGACGTGAAGTATAAGGACATGAATGATGACGGTATCATCGACGAGAACGACCGCACCAACATCGGTTCGCCGCTGCCCAAGTTCACCTTCGGTTGGACCAACACCTTCCGTTACAAGAACTTTGACCTGAGCATCTTCATCAACGGCTCTTATGGCAACAAGGTGTTCAACTACATGAAGATGAAGCTCACGCACATGAACTCGACCTGGACCAACCAGCTTGTTGACGTGCTCGACTGCACCACGCTGGCTCCCATCGATCCTAACAAGGATTACTCGGCAGGCGTTGACCGTGGCGATGGTCAGCTCGTTTGGAACTGGTATGATGACATCACCAACGTGCGCATCGACAAGGAGGGCAAGCTGCCTCGTGCCTCGATTATGGACCCGAACGACAACGACCGCATCAGCGACCGTTACATCGAGGACGGCAGCTACATCCGCCTGAAGAACATCACTCTGGGTTACACGTTCCCCAAGCACCTCGTGGGCAAGCTTGGTCTTGAGACCCTGCGTCTGCAGGTGAACATCCAGAACCTGCTCACCATTACTGGTTATGACGGCTATGATCCCGAAATCGGTGCCAGCACGGCATCTAACCATGTGATGGGCCTTGACAACGGCCGCTATCCGTCGCCCACGACCTATAGCTTTGGCGTTAATGTTACTTTCTGACATTCATGGTTAACGGTTTAAATATTCAAAGGATTTAAAGTTATGAAACTATTCAAGATTAAATATATCATTGCTCTGGCACTGGTTGCGCTGACCATGACATCGTGTGAGGACTTCCTCGATCGACCCAATGAGGACAGCTACAACGCAGGGAACTACTACAAGACCGACGAGCAGTGCATCGCAGGCGTCAACTACCTGTACAACTCTCCCTGGTATGACTACCAGCGTGGTTTCTATAAAGTGGGTGAGGGCCTTTCGGGCAACCTTTATGAGGGCAATTCGCCTTACTGTGAGTTCACCCTGAACGGTACCGACCAGTACTTGGTGAACATGGCTTACTCGCTGTGGGCCGTTATCGGTCACTCGAGCACCGTCTATAACTACATTAACGCCAGCAACGGTCCTTCCCAGGCTGTTAAGGACCAGACGATGGGCGAGTGCCTCGTTTGGAAGGCCATGGCCTATTTCTATCTGGTTCGCTCATTCGGTGAGGTGCCCATCGTGCACAACAACACCGAGGATCTTGAAACTTCCTACAATACCAAGGAGAAGGTTTGGCGTTCAGACGTGTATGAGTACATCATCATGACGCTCGAAAAAGCCCGTGAACTCCTTGCTGGTATCAAGACGCCCACCAACGGCCGTGTAGATTATTATTCAGCAACTGGTCTGCTGGCCAAGGTTTACTGGATGAAAGCCGGCATCAGCGGCACCATCAATGGTGACGACATGGCCAAGGCTGCCCAGTATGCCAAGGAAGTGATTGACGACAGCGGTCGCACGCTTATGGAGAACTATGAGGACATCTTCCGCGGTCACAACAACAATTGCTCTGAGAGCCTTATCGCTTGGCGTTGGACTGCCGACGGCAACGTTTGGACCGCTCAGAACTCGCTCGAGAGTGACCTGGGTCTGACCGGCTTCGAGGGCTACAGTGCCACTTGGGGCGACTGGACCTGTCCTTCGGTTGACCTGCAGGAAGCCTTTGGCATCAAGCTGCTGGAGAACAACCCTGACATGTGGCTCAACAACGTTGACAGCCGCCTGAAGGCTACCATGATGCTGCCCGGTTACACCTATTCCTACTTCTGGCGTGATCATGAGATCGACAGCACTACCCATGAGATGGGCTTCGATTATCTGAAGTTTATGTTCGACACCAAGTATAACAAGTCGGCTGGTGGCCAGCTCAATTCGGGTACCGGTTCCAACTGTGTGAAGCACCTGTATGGCAACACTGCCGACCACATGGCTGAGTTCGGACATTCTGATGCCCGCATGGCCAGCTCGCTGTCGACCCACCTGCTGCGTCTTGCCGATGTTTATCTGATTTATGCCGAGGCCATGATGGGCACTGCCAAATCGACCAGCGACGCTAGCGCCATCGATGCATTCTATGCAGTGCGCCACCGTGCAATCAGGAACGCTCAGCGTCCCAGTGTCATCACCTTTGACGACATCTGGAAAGAGCGTCGCCTGGAGCTCGCCTTTGAGGGTGACCGCTGGTTTGACTACGTGCGCGTATCTTACTTCGATCCCGACTTCTGCGTTAACGAACTCGTGTCTCAAAAGCGCAGCACGTTCTATGGCCTGAGCGACATTTACAAGACTTATGCCGAGACCGGTATCTGGTCGATCACCGCGTCGGCTGGCTATAACGAAGCACAGTCTGCTCCCAATCCCGAGGCTATGATGAAGACCAGCCCCGACGGCAGCAAGCGTTACTTCTTCATGCCCTTCCCGCAGGAGGACGTTGTGTTCAACCCCAACCTGGGCAGCAATGTTGACGGTGTCCATGTTGACGTGAGAGCAACTTACAGCTATTGATACTTTAGTTTGACACCTATTCTATTAAAGATTAAAGAAAATGAAAAATTTCAAATATAATTTCCTCGTCATGGCACTTGCCGTTATGGCATTGGGTTTGTTCTCATGTGCCGACGAGCCTGACAAGTATGAGGTGGCAAGCGGATTACCTTCGGTGAGCTATGTGCGCTGTCTGAGCACCGAGATTCAAGGTACAAACGATGACCCCGACATGCACTACACCAATGGTGAGCTCGTGACCGAGGCTTCCCCTCAAAGCATCGTTTGCCTTGTGGGTAAGAACCTGCGCAGTGTCTATGAAATCTACTTCAACGACAAGAAGGGTATTCTCAACTCGAGCTACATCACCGACAACACCCTCATCGTGCAAATCCCCCGCTCGGTACCCGAGACAGTTACCGACAAGATTTACATGATCACCAAGGACCGTGATACTGTGACCTATGACTTCCACGTTGTTATCTCAGCTCCGCAAATCATCGGCATGGGCAACGAGTATGCTCCCGTGGGCACAACCCAGACGTTGACCGGTAACTACTTCATCGACGATCCCGGCACCCCGCTGACCATCAACTTCACTGGTGCCGACGGTTCTATGATTCCTGCCGAAATCACCAACATCTCCTCGGATTACACCCAGGTAACCTTCACGGTTCCCGCTGGTGCTGTCGAGGGTCCCATCTATGTGACTTCGGTTTACGGAACCACCAAGACGAGCTTCTACTACAAGGATTCGCGCGGCATGCTGTTCGACTTCGATACCAACGCCCTGGACAACCACGGCTGGAACGGTCACAGCAGCACGATCGACGATACCGCATTGAGCGGCAAGTTCATCCAGCTGGGTGACGGCAGCGCGGTACTGAACCACAAGATCTGGGACGAGCAGCACTTCTCGTTTGTTTACTGGCCCGGCAGCTGGAACAGCCCCGAGAACTATCAGGATGGTGAGATGGGTATTCGTCTGACCGACGTGGCCGACTTCAGCGACTGGAGCAACATGGCCCTCAAGTTTGAGATGTGCATTCCCAGCGAGTATCCCTGGAAGAATGCAGCCATGCAGATCTGCTTTGCTGGCGTTGACAAGGTGTCCTTTGGCAATGCAGGCGTCGACATCTATGGCAAGACCGTGGCTGGTGCTAACAACACCTACATGACCAACAATGCCAATCCTCGAGCCCTGTACCGTCCCTGGTCAACCAGCCCCACGGGCAGCTACGACACCGGTGGCGAGTGGGTAACTGTTACTCTGCCCATCGCAGCCAACTTCGTTTATGGTTGGGACGGCTCGGTATCTACGGGCTCTCTCACTGCCGAGAGCTTCACCAGCTTGTGGATCTTCGTCTCGAGCTGTGGTGTTGAAGGTGTAGATTGCACCCCCATCATCAAGATTGACAACATCCGTGTGGTTCCTAATTAATTATAATGACAAGAAGAATATGAAAAAGTTCAGAAATATTTTCATCCTGTTTGTGGTAGCCCTCGTTGGGGTTTCGCTCACAAGCTGTAATGATGAGGACCTGGTCACCGACCCCTATAGCAAGTCGGGTGTGAACCTGCTGGCCTATGGACCGTCGCCCATCCTGCGCAATACTGAAATCCGCCTCACGGGTACCAACATGCAGAAGGTGGACAAAGTCATCTTCCCGGGTAATGCCATCGTTGAGCGCTCAACTTTCAACCGCGCTGACAATGAGAACATCTATTGCAACGTGCCCGACGAGTCGGTTCCCGGCCAGATCAGACTGGTTGCCGGCAACGATACTATCGTTTCGATTGGTACGCTCGTCTTCCAGGAGCCCATCGAGGTGACCAACGTGACTCCCGTCACTGGCCTGAATGCAGGCGACATCATCTCAATCACGGGTGACTATGTCTATAACATTGCTGAGGTGGTCTTCACCAGGAGCGCCTCGGTGATCGCCGAAGACTTTGAATATGTTTCGCGTCGCGAGATCCGCGTTCGCGTGCCTCTGGCTGCCGAGAGCGGTACCATCACCATGAATGACGGTGCTGACTGGGAGTACACCTACGAGACTCCGCTCGAGATCGTTTCGGCCAGCTACCAGAGCCTTGAGCCTGCCGCAGCCGACTTTGGCGAGCAGATCTGTATCCACGGTACTAACCTGCACACGGTAGAGCAAGTGCTGTTTGCTGGTGGTGTTGCTTCGGAATTCACTGTTTCGGAAGACAACAGGAACATTATCGCAACTGTTCCCGCCGAGTGTAAGTCGGGTGCTATCTCGCTGCTGCTCTACTCGGGCGCCGCACTGCAGACCGATGAGTTCAAGGTTCCCACTGTTGCCATCACCGGCGCATCACAGAACAAGGACCTGGTTGCCGGCGACGTTGTCACCCTGTATGGTGAGAACTTCGACCGCATCATCGAGGTTACCTTGCCTGGCGGCACTGCTCCCCTGAGCGCCGATGAATACTCCATCGCCGGCAACACCTTGACCTTTACCGTTCCCGACTATCTGGTTGATGGTGATGTAGTGGTTAAGCAGAACTCCAACATCACTGCTACCTATCCTCTCGAGATCCGCAAGCTCGCTGGTGTGATCTGGCAGGGTAATGAGCAGCTGAGTGGCTGGAGCAGCTGGGGCGTGTTCAACTGGAGCGGCGACCTGTGGACCAAGTTCCATGAGGCCATCACCGGTCCTGGTCAGATGACCGTTCACTTTGTCGCTACCAGCAGCGATCCCGTCTTCAACTTCCGCATGGGTGACTGGAGCACTCCGCTCAGTGGCCTGGCAAGCATGTATGGTGACGATGGCAACATCCGGCCCGGAGCTGGTGTTACCGACCTCGTATTTGATATCACTGCCGATGAAGCTGCCACCATGTTTGGCAACGGCGGCCAGGGTATGGTTATCTGGGGTGACGGCATCAAGCTGCAGTACGTGAAGTTTATCGGTGCAGGCGCTGAGCAGGTGATCTGGGAAGGCCGTGAGGACACCAGCGGCTGGGGCAACAACATCACCATCGGTAGCGATATGTCGCCTGAGCTGGCAGCATGCAACCCGCAGGAGGGCAGCGTGGTCCGCTTCTATGGCGAGGTCAGCGCTGGCTGGCAGGCCAAGATTGTCGAGGGCCACTGGGGTCCCACCTATCTGGCTGTTGCCGAGACTGCCGAGGGCGAGTTTGCTGCCTATGACTTTGCTGGCAACGGCAACTGCATCAAGTTGACGCTCACCCAGGCTATGCTCGATGCAGCTTACACCCAGCAATGGTGGGGCGGCACGTTCATCGTCCAGGGTCAGAACTTCATCTTGACCAAGGTGACCGTAGCTCCCATGTAATCCAATTGACATTCAATCCCTAAATTATTCCCGCCGCTCCATTTAATGCGGCGGGAATAATTTAAAAACACACTAATGATGAAATCGCAACTTAACTATCGTCGAGTCCTCTCTTTGTCTGCTGTCGTGTCGTTGGCCTTGATGCTGACTTCATGTCATTTTTACAAGGAGGAAAAGGATAACACTCATCAGGAAGAAGACCTCATTGCCAATATCGAGGGTTATGGCATCGACACCATCGCCGTGGAGCCCGGCGACACGCTGTGCTCGGCACGCGTCGATGATGTGCTGCGCCACTATCCCGAGTTCTACCATGCCGCCAAAAAGGCGAAGAAGGCCTATGGCGAATGGCAGGAAATGGAGGCAGAAGCCCGTGTGGGCACCAAGACGCAAGTCATGAGTGTCGACGCCATCTTGAATGATGCACTATATGGCTCTGAAGATGTCACCGAGATTGGCGAGTGGCCTGACATGGCTCCCATCGACAGTGCTTATTTCAAACTCATCGGTCAGAGCGGCCTAAAGCGCAAGTCGGCGATAGGCCATGCCCGCCGGGCTTGGATATCCTACCAGGACCGCTTGCGGCAGATGGCGCAGACGGTGCCCGAGCAATGCCGTGCACGCTACATCGCATCGATCACTGCCCGAGTAAAACAACTTTACACATCATTACAAGGTAAAGACAATGAAAAGAAATCATCTCGTTAATCTTGCTTTATTCGTTCTCATGCTACTGCCTGCGGCATTCACGTTCTCGTCGTGCAGTGGTGATGACCCGGATGACCCCACGCCCAGCGTGACCGTGATCTTGCGCGGGCAGACCATTGCCGAGGGTGCCGAGGTAGATGCCGAAACCACCACTGTGCTCACGCTGACCTATAACACGACGGTCAAGGTCGTGTCGCCGGCCGGCATCACGCTAAACGGCACTGCTGTTGCCGCTAAGAGCAATTCACAGACGACGATGGCGGTAGATATCCCGTTGTCGCTCGCTGCCGGCACCAGCTATACCGTCAAGGTGGCCAAGGGCGCTATCGTTTCTACTAACGACGCTACAGCATCGGCTCCAGAGTTCACCTTGAACTTCAAGACCAAGAAGGCTACCGTGATACCCCCTGCCGAAGGACAGGACCCTGTGGTCGCCACTACCGAACCCGCCAAGAAGCTGATGGCTTACTTGTGGTCACAGTATGGCCGCAAGACCATCTCGAGCGTCATGGCCGAGGTGAACTGGAATCATCGTTTGGCCGACCATGTGAAGGGCGTGACCGGTAAATATCCCGCCATGAACTGTTATGACTTCATCCAAATCTATGTCCCCGAGAACAACTGGATCAACTACAGCGACATAACACCTGTCAAGGAGTGGTCCGACGCCGGTGGCATCGTCCAGCTCATGTGGCACTTCAACGTGCCTCTCACATCGAGCACCGTTCCCGGCAGCAATGGCTCAGGCGTAACCTGCACGCCCAGTGAGACCACTTTCAAGGCATCCAATGCCTTGACCAGCGGCACGTGGGAAAACCAGTGGTTCTATGGGCAGATGGACAAGGTGGTTGACGTGTTGCTGAAGTTGCAGGATGCGGGCATCGCGGCCATGTGGCGTCCCTTCCACGAGGGCGCGGGCAATGCCTGTGCCAAGCAACAGGCCTCATGGACCAAGGCTTGGTTCTGGTGGGGATATGACGGCGCCGAGACCTACAAGAAGTTGTGGGTTGCCATGTTTGACTACTTCAAGCAGAAGGGCGTGAAAAACCTCATCTGGGTATGGACTACTCAGAATTACAACGGCGACAGCTCTAAATACAACCAGGACACCGATTGGTATCCCGGCAACGCATATGTGGATATCATTGCCCGCGACCTGTACGGCTACAACGCCGCGCAGAACAAGCAGGAGTTTGAAGAAATTCAGGCTACCTATAGCGGCAAGATGGTTATCCTGGGCGAGTGCGGCGCTGACGGCAACACCAGCTTTGCCAACATTTCAGACATCTGGGGTGCTGGAGCCAAGTGGGGTTCGTTCATGGTGTGGTATGGCAGCAACTTTTGCAGCGATGCATGGTGGAAGAACGCCATGTCCAATGCCTATGTCATTACCCGTGACCAGCTGCCCGACCTCAAGTAATGCTCGCGTTGCTCGCGGGTTAGAGCTTAGGGCTTAGGGCTTAGAGCTTAGAGGGGCATCCGCTATGAGCTCTCATGTGAAGACAAGAAGGACAAGAAAGACAAAATATTGATTGTCAATAAAATAAATTGTCTTTCTTGTCTTTCTTGTCTTTAAACCTAAAAATCTTAGCGTCTTAGCGGCTTAGCGTGAGGCCATACGTGCACACGCGGACGATACGGACGATACGGAAAAACTTTACCGGACACCTAAAATTACTTGTAGACGTTGACGATTGAGTCGGCGACTTGTTCCATCGACCAGCGGAAGGTGGCCTCGCTGCGGTCGGCTCCGTCAACGAGCAGCATCCAATAGAACGAGGCGGCACCATAGCGCTTGCACAGGCGGTTCATGTCGCCAGCTTGTTTGCCGGCCTCGGCCTTCTGGGCCGTGGTGCTGTTCTTGTCAATGGTAATTTCGCCGGCACCGTTGGTGGCATACTCGCCGATGATAACGGGATATCCCTTGGAGATGAAATAGGTTTCCAAATCATTGAACATGCTCTTGAGAACCTCACGACATTCGCTGGTCCAGGTCATGTTGTAGACGTGTAACCAGTCCCAAGGATCATAGGAGTGAACCTCGACGGCGATGTGGCTCTGGTTGCCGCAGGGGTCGGTGGGGATGGTGAGACCGTTCATCACGGCAATGCTATGGGCGGCAGCATAGGTCGAAACAATCAGGTTCCTGTAAGTGTTGTTGCCGCCGGTGGCGCGCACTGCCTCGACAAATTTGGCGGCATGCTGGTTCACGTATTGGAGATCGGACAGATTGCTCGGCTGGTTCCACTGCTGGGCCGCGTTGAGCATCTCGTTATAGCCCTCGAACAGCAGGTGCTGGTCGTAGTTCTGGAAGCGGGTGGCAATCTGTGTCCACAGCTTGGCATAGCGGTCGAGTTGCAGCGTCGGGCTGGCGACAACCCATGCGGCATTGTGGGCACCGGTGTCGTGGTGCACATTCAGGATGCAATACATGCCCTGGTTGATGACATAGTCCACAACCTCCTGCACGCGGTTCATCCAAGCCTCGTCAACGTTGCCTTGGTCATCCATGTGCTGAAACCAGGTCACGGGAACGCGTATGCCCTTGAAGCCTTTTTCCTTGAAGGCTTGCATCAGGTGGGCGTCGGTGACGGGCTGTCCCCATGCCGTTTCATATCTGTATGGCTCTAGATGGTCGCCAATCCATGCGCCGTAGCTGTCGAGGGTATTGCCCAAGTTCCAGCCGGGAGTCATGTTGATGACAGCCTGGGCGGCCGACTCGTGTCCGTCGGGGGCAACGGGGTTGGGCAACTCGACTTTCTTGGTGGTAAAATTCAGTGAATAGGCTGCCGCTGCCACGCCGTCGGTGTTCTTGATGACTCCGGCGGGAATGGTGATGGTCACGGCCTGGCCTTCTTGGGCACAGGTGGCGGTGAGCATCAGGGCGGCGCTCATGGTGCGCACGTTGCTGATGGTGGCTCCTGTAGCCTGAATCTTGCTGATGTCACTGGCCGTCATGGTGATCGTCTTGTCGTAGGTGATGGTCACGTCGATGGCGCCAGGTTCTACTGTCGTCGATCCATTTTCGGGCAATGTGCTGACCACGGCAGGTGCCGCCTTCTTGGGTTCATTGGGCTCGTCACTGCCACTGCAGGCCGAGAAACCGAGGGTCAATGCGGCCAGCAGGATGAATGCTAAAAATTGCGATTTGTTCATAATGATATATAGTTGTTTTAGTTGTTTTAGTTTTTAGTTTTTATGCGTTAGGTTTTCGGACGCGGATGCCAACTAGAAACTAGGGACTAGAAACTATTTGTCGGTACGGAAAGGAACAACGGGCAGACCGCGCATGCTCTTGAGGTTCCCGATCTGGAAAGACTTGAAGCAGTAGCGCACTGCCACGGGCTGTGTCACCTCGCTCGAGGATACCATGATTGATTTGTGTCCCTCGTTGAGGGTGGCCCGGGCGGTCTTGAACACGCCGTCGGCCCCTGCAATCTCAAAGCCCTCGATGTCCTGCCAGGGCGACAGGCCATCCTCGGCATGCTTGAAGAACACCTCGATCTCGTTGCCATTGATCTGCATGTGGTCATACTCTGGCGACTCGCAAGCGATGCCCTTGTAGCCGTAGGTGCGGTTCAGGGCCATGTAGGCCAGGCGGTTGCCCACCTCGCGCTTTTGTGCAGGGTGTATCTGGTTGAACTCGTAGGGCTTGACCAGGTCGTTGGTCGAGACGGTGCCGCAGTTCTCGATCAGTTGTGCGGCATTGTGCTGGGCTTCACGCAGCAGCGCAGAACTCAGCCACTCGCCATAGCCGCCATAAGGAGCGATTTCCACCAGATAGAACGGCAGTTCCTCGGCAGTGCCGCCAAAGTCCTTGCGCCACGTGTCAACCATGTCCTTCAAGCGCTGGGCATAGGTGCCTTCCTTGCCCACGTTGGATTCACCCTGATACCAGATGAAGCCGCGAATGGTGTAATGGCGCAGTGGGTGCAGCATGCCATTATACATGATGACGGGGGTGTAGTAGTTCCACCAGGTGCCGTTCCAGCCTTCTTTTTGCTCCTTGGCGATGTCGATGTCGTTATAGGTCTTGACGATTTCCTCGGGAATCCAGCCTTCGACCTTCGAGCCGCCCCAGGCACAGGCAATCACGCCCACGGGGATGTCGAGCACGCGTTGCAGCATCTGGCCGAAGAAGAAGCCTGTAGCGCTCATCCACGGCGCGGTATCGGGCGAGGGCACGAGCCATTTGCCGGACACCTCCTCGACGGGCTTGGTCTGCCCGTTTTGCTTGATTTGCGCGACACGCAGCCAGCGGTTCTCGCGCGCGGTGGCGATGACCTCGTTGGAGCCCTCGACGGGACAGTTCCAGAATCCGTTCAGCGGCATCTCCATGTTGGATTGTCCCGAGGCAAACCACACCTCGCCGATGAGCACGCGCTCCAGCACAACCTGCTGATTGCCGTTCTCGCTGAGCACGATGCGGTGCTCCTGCTTGGCGGCAGCGGGCGTGGGGAGCCTCAGTGACCAGTTGCCGTTCTTGTCGGCCCGGGTTGTCACCTGCTGGCCCAGCCAGTCGGCATCGGCGCTCACGGTGGCATCGGCGCTGGCCTTGCCCCACAGGCGGGCCTGGGTGCGCTGTTGCAGCACCATGTCATTGCCAATGATTTCGGGTAGCTTGATGGCCGCTTGGGCTGTTGCCCACAGTGCCAAAAACAGTAGTAAACTTAAGTTTCTTTTCATTGCGTTGATGATTTGAATTCCAGTAATCTTATACTAGATGATGATTTTGGTCTTGCGGTACTTCTTGCGGAACTCCGACGGGCTGCAGCCCTTGCCTTTCTTGAACTGGCGGTTGAAGTTGCTCAATGTGTTGAAACCGCAGCAGTAGCTGATCTCGGCGATGGTGCTTGTGGTATCGACCAGCATGCGGGTGGCGTAACCCAGTCGCACGTCGATGATGTACTCGTTGAGCGTCTTGCCGGTGCGCAGTTTGAAGAAGCGCGAGAATGCGCTCGGCGTCATGCCGGCCATGTCGCACAGCTGCGTGAGGCGCAGCGGCTCCATGTAGTGCGCGTCGATGTAGTTCTTGACCTTGAGCACACGGCGGGAGTCGCTGGTCACAGGCACCTGGGCAAATGCCGATGACGAGAGTTCGGTGGCTTCGCCCTTTGACAGTTCATACAGGATGTCGAGCAGCTCCAGCACGGCCACGAATCCCTCCTTGATGCTTGCCAGATTGGTAAGCTGGCGATAGACCCGCATGATGGATGACATGGGGAACGACAGGCCCTTGCGCGCCCGCACCAGCATCTTGTAGATGGAGTCGAACGGGTTGGTCAGGAATGCGCTGTTCTCGCGGTCGAAATCAAGGCGGAACTGAATCGTGATTTCGTGGATGTCGGTTGCTGGGCGTCCGTTCTGCTCCCAAGCGTGTTCCAGCTCGGGACTCGTGATGAGAACAAGGTCATAGGGGCCTATCACCTCGTTGCTGTCGCCCACCACGCGCAGGCAGCCTGCCGCATTCTCCACAAAGTTCAGTTCCATCATGTTCATCATGTCATGACAGTGGATGGGATAGTTGAATTCACTCTTGTAGCGGTCGGCCACATACATGAAGTCGCGGTCGCCCAGCGGTGTGATTTCGTGCAGAACTATTGAATCAGATTTCATTTTCCTTTCCATTCCTTTCTATTCAATAATCTGGTTAATACTCTTGATAGCCGAAGTCAGTGAAGTCGGCATAGAATCCTCATTTGGCGCTTGTTTAGGAATCAATAGCTGAATTCAACGTAGCAGTTCTCGTCGCTGGAACTGGTGCTCAGGTAGGCACGGAATTTTCCGGGTTCGATGGTCCAGCCGTGGATCGTCTCACTATAATACTTCAGGTCATCGAGCGTGATGGTGAACTGGGCCATCCGGGTCTCGCCAGGAGCAAGGTCAAGCTTGACAAAATTCTTGAGCTCCTTGCGCGGGCGGTCAACGCTGCACTCCAGGTCGCTGATGTAGAGCTGGACGATTTCCTTGCCGGCCACCTTGCCCGTGTTGGTCACGGGAACGCTCACCGTGATGGGGGCATCATTGGTGATGCCGGGCGAGGAGAGGGTAGGCTTGCCATACTTGAAGGTGGTATAGCTCAGACCGTAGCCAAAGGGGAACTGCGGCTCAACCTTGCGGGTGTCGAAGTGGCGGTAGCCGATGTAGATGCCCTCGCTGTAGTAAACCTGATTGTTCTCGCCAGGATAGGCCTTCTTGCCGTATTCATAGTAGGGATAGTCCTCGATGGTCTTGGCAAAGGTGACGGGCAGTTTGCCGCTGGGGTTGACCTTGCCGCTGAGCACACCAGCCAGCGCGTCGCCGCCCATCGAGCCCAAGTACCAGCAATGCAGCAGGCCCTTGATCTTGTTGAGCCAAGGCATCGCATAAGGGTTGCCGCCAAAGGTGACGACAATGATATTCTTCTGGATGCTGGCCAGGCCCTCGATGAGCTCGTTCTGCTCAAATGACAGGTCATAGCTCAGGCGATCGCCGTTCTCGCAATCCTCCTTGTGGTTCTTGTTCAAGCCGCCGATGTAGATGATGAGGTCGGCATCCTTGGCCTTGCGCAAGGCCTCTTCTCTCAAGCGCACGCGCTCCGAGGGGTTGACCTCGTCCACGTGGTCATACATGGCACGGCCCGAGAGGTAACCCTGGGCATAATCCACCTTGTCGCCATAGAGATTCTTGATGGCCTCGAGCGGGCTGATGTCGCGCAGGGTCTTGAGTTCAGATGAGCCGCCGCCCTGAGTGAGGCTGCGGGTGGCATTCTCGCCCACAACGAGAATCTTCCTGTAACGCTCGGGGGCGATGGGCAGGATTTTCTTCTCGTTGCGCAGCAGGGTGATGCCTTCCTCGCCGATGGCTTGGCAGGCCTGGTAATGATCCTCGCTGCACTGCTTGCCGATGGCCTTGTCGGGGTTCATGCAGGTGCGGAACATGGTGCGCAGCACGCGGCGAACCTTGTCGTCGAGATAGGACACGTCGAGTTTGCCCTCCCTGATGAGCGTCTCCATCGGGCGGGCCATATAGTAGTCGTCGTAGGTATATTCCGATTCTTTGGTCTTGCCGTCGGTATAGGAGCCCATCTCGATGTCGAGGCCTCCCGTGGCGGCTTGCCATGTATCGGTCGTGCCTCCCCAGTCGCTGATGACGGCTCCGTCAAATCCCCACTGGCGCTTCAAGATGCCGTTGAGCAGCGAGTCGTTGTTGCAGCAGTGGATGCCCTGCCACATGTTATAGCTGCCCATGACGCTCCACACGTGAGCTTCCTCGACAGCCTTCTTGAAGGCGGGCAGATAAATCTCGTTGATGGCACGTTCGCTGGCGTTGACATTGACAGCAAAGCGGTCAACTTCCTGGTTGTTCAAGAAGAAATGCTTCAGGCAGCATGCCACGCCGTTGGCTTGGGCTGCCTTGATGTAGGGCACTACCATCTCGCCGGCCAGATAGGGGTCTTCGCCCATATATTCAAAGGCGCGGCCGTTGAGCGGCAGGCGGGCCATGTTCACGCCGGGACCCAGCAGGATGTCCTTGCCGCGAAAGGCGAACTCCTCGCTCAGGGCGTTGCCGTAGAGGGCTGCCAAGTCACGGTTCCATGTCGCTGCCAGGCACGTGAGCGACGGGAAAGCAACGATGCTGTCGTTGGTCCACCGGGCAGGTGACCAGGTGTTCCATTCCAGCTCCTCGCGCACGCCGTGAGGGCCGTCGTCCATGTTGAGCTGACGGATGCCCAGTCGGGGCACGCCGGCGCTGGTGAACTTGCTCTGGGCATGGATCACTTGGATTTTCTCATGCAGCGTCATGCGTGACAGCGCATCCTCGACGCGTTGCTCGAGGGGGGCGTTGTTGTCCAGGTATATCGGCTTCGATTTTTGTGCCGATAGGGTGGTCGCCAGCATCAGGGCTATGGCAACGGTCAAAATCAATCTTTTCATTATCTTTTGTTTGGGTTGTTGGTTATCGTCTCTTGTTATTCACTCACACATTATAGTTTGACGGTCACTTGCTTGCCGTTGTACTCTACCATCTGCCCTGCAGGATTCTCGAGGTCGAGCTCGCGGGGATTGTCGCGCGTGATGACAACGACGTTGAAGCGGCGCTGCTTGAGCATGCCCTTGAACGATCCCTTGCGGGCACCGATGGTGAGCGTGCGGGCTGCATCGTCATAGCTGAAGTCGATGGTGGCATATTTGCCTTTCTCGTAGTTGTAGTTGGTGCCCTCGTCCTCATAGAGCTGGAATTGGCCGTCGGCACCGGTGTAGATATACAGGTTAATGAGTTCGGCGGGCTTTTCGTCACACCATTGCATCTCGGGGCCGAAGGGGATGATGCTGCCCTCGCGCACAAACACGGGCATCGTCTCATAGGGGGCGTCAACCACCAGCTTCTGGCCGCCCTCGATATACTGGCCGCTGTACAGGTCATACCAGCCGCACTGCTTGGGGAAGTAAACCTGGCGGTTGCGGGCCTTGTAGGTGGCGACGGGGCAGGCCATAAAAGCGGGGCCGAACATCCACTGGTCGGGGATGTCGAGCACGTTCTTGTCGTCGGCAAAGTCCATCACCAGAGCACGCATGAGCGTGTAGTCATTGAAATGTGCCCAACCAGCCATCGAGTAGAGGTAGGGCATCATGCGGTAACGCAGCCTGTGATAATAGACGATGCTGTTGTAGGCGGGATGTCCCTCGGGGGCGATGTTCCACACCTCGCGCAGGGGCCACTGGCCGTGGGCACGATAAAGGGGGATGAAGCAACCGAACTGGTTCCAGCGGGCTTGCAGCTCGCGCCACTCGGTGAGGTCGCTGTTCTCGTGGCCTGTTTGGTCAAACTCTTGCTGTGCCGCCACATAGCGGTTCTCGACGCAGAAGCCGCCCTGGTCCATGCCCCAGAAGGGGATGCCCGACATCGAGAAGTTCAAGCCAGCCGTCATCTGGGCCCTCATGTCCTCCCAACGGGTGCCGATGTCGCCGCTCCATGTTGCAGTAGAGTAACGCTGTTCGCCGGCAAAGCCGCTGCGGGTGAGCAGGAACACGCGCTTGTTGTTGCCCGTGGCACGCTGGCCGTTATAGATGGCGTCGGCGTTGACGATAGAGTAGGCGTTGAAGTATTCGGTCGAGCTGCCCAATGCCGTGGGGCCTGACAGGGCTTTGCGGTACCACATGGGCGTGCAGTCGCGTATGTTGGGCTCGCTGGCGTCCATCCACCAGGCGTCGATGCTCTGGCCGTACTTGGAGTACAGGTTGTCGTCCATCTGTTTCCAGAACAGCTTGCGGGCTCCAGCGTCATAGGCATCGTAGAACGAGCCGCGGAATCCCAGCCAGTCGTGGATGTCGTCAACGATGGCCTGCTTGTAGATCCAACCCTTGGCGTCGAGCTGCTTGTAGTTATCGACCGTTTCATAGAACTTGGGCCAGACGCTGATCATGAAGCGGCCGTGCATGGCGTGTACCGAGTCGAGCATGGCCTGCGGGTTGGGGTAGCGCTCGGCCTCAAAGGTGTGGTCGCCCCAGTTCTCCAGTTTCCAGTAATTCCAGTCCTGCACAATATTGTCGATGGGAATGCGGCGGTTGCGGAACTCGGCGAGCGTCTGCTCGATGTCTTGCGAACTCTTATAGCGCTCGCGGCTCTGCCAGAACCCCAGTACCCACTTGGGATACAACGAAGCCTTGCCCGTGAGGGTGCGGTAGCCCGAGATGATGTCGTCAAAGTTCTGACCGGCGATGAAGTAGTAATCCATGTCGCGGCTCATCTCGCTCCACACGGTGAGTTGCTCACGTTCGGCAGCGCTGCGGGGTGCCGACACGCGCAGTCCGCAATATGACACGTCGCCATCGGGTTGCCACTCGATGCGCAGCTGCGTCTTTTTGCCAGTAGGCACCTGGGCGGTAAATTTCCATGCGTTGGGGTTCCATGCCGTGCGCCAGCGCTCGGGAACCACTTCCTCGCCGCCAATGTACACCTTGATGTAGCCGGCATAGTAGAGGATGAACTGGCGCAGCGTCTCGCTCACGCGACCTTTGGGCTCGATGAAGCCTTCATAGACCACCGTCGCGCCGTTCAGGGCGAAGCCCTTAGGCAGGTTCTTGATGCCGCCGGGCTCAGTCAGCTTGCCCAGTTCCGATCCTGCGGGCATGTCAAACTCAAAATAGAGGGAGTCCTCGCCGCGCACCAGGCGCTGGCCGTTCTTGTCGGTATAGGTGCCCGTCAGGCAGCCTTTCTTGCCATGCTTGTCATAGAGGGTGAAGGCACGGTTGAGCTGCAGGTAGTCCTCGGGGTTGCCAAAGCGGCAATAGCTGTAGCTGTCCCACAGGATGCCGTAGCCGTTGGTGCTCAGCACCATGGGCACGCTCACCTTGGTATTGTACTGGAACAGGTCCTCGTTCTTGCCCTTCATGTTGAGTTCGCCCGACTGGTGCTGTCCCAGGCCATAGAGCGCCTCGTCTTGGTTCTCAAACTTGAGTGTCCAGGTCAAGCCACTGCTCTGCTCGTCGGTCAAGGTGCCGATGCCGATTTCGCGCTCAGGCACCTTGAATGGCTTGAACGACTTACCGCCCACGGCCTCCGTCGCCAGGACCTTGCCGCCCTCGTCGGTGAACTTGATGCGGCCATCGGCCTTGTTGACGATAGCCGTCACGTTCTTGGCCTTGACGCAATAGCTGTCACCATTGTCGGTGACCGTGAACTTGGGCTTGGCCGTCTGCGGCACAATCATCAGGCTGGCCGGCTTGTCCGGCAGCTGTGCCTCGCAGGTGGCTTGCACGCGCACGATGTTGTCATTCACCACTTGCAGGCGTACCACGCGGGCGGCACCTGCCTGAGCATTCTCGATGTCGATTGTCACGAAGTTGCCTTCGGTCTTGACAGCAGCCTGTGCCACAGTGGCATACAGCGCAAATGCCGTCATCAAAAGCAGTTGTAGGACTGTTCTCATTTCAAATTAAGCAATAAACGTACAAATTTACCATTAAATTTCGGAAAATCCCGCATTCTATTAGTTATTTATCTTTAATTTGGCCAAAATGCCATCCACAAGTGATTGTCCAGGAGAGTAAAGACTTGAAAGAGATCATCGACCGTCTCAACGAGCGATTGGACGAGACCTTCATCCCCGCAGGCCACGTGACCGGCGACAAGGGCATCAAAACTTGTGCAAGCGTGAAGACTTGTATGAGCATTGCCGAGTGAGAACGATTTATCCAAATCACCGAAAAAAATGAGAAAATGAAGGAAGAATATAGTCAGAGATTTTCCTTATGAAGTTATTGCGGTTTTAAAAAAAGGCATTACATTTGCAAAAAGAAAATATGCGATCAGTCATGAGTACTCAAGACATCAAAACAACTATTGCCGAGTATCTTAAGACGCAGCCCGTCTTAAAAGCATGGCTATTCGGTTCCTTTGCCCGCGACGAGCAAAGAGATGACAGCGATATTGACATTCTCGTTGAATTTGATCACAGTCAACCGATAGGGCTGTTTGCCTATGCGCGTATGTGGAGAGAATTAAAGGAAATGCTTGGCCGTGACGTTGACCTTGTAGAAGAAGGAACAATGCGTCCCCTAATAGCTGAAGACGCAAACTTTGACAGACAGTTGATATATGAGAGAGCGATCTAAAGATAAAGACAGACTTCAGCACATCCTTGAGTGTATTGATAATGTTTGTCAGTTCCTGGCTGGCAAAACGATTGATGATATGTCTAATGACAGAATGTGCTTTCATGCAGTCGTTTATAACATCATGATCATTGGAGAAGCTGCAAATATGCTGACTAAAGAATTTCGAGATGAAACGCCCGAAACGCCATGGCGTGAAATCATAGACATGCGTAACGTGTTGGTTCACGGTTATTATATCGCCAGTCCGAAATTTGTTTGGGATACATACACAAACGACCTGCCAGTTCTTAGGAAGCAAGTAGAAAGCTATCTCCAGACACTGGCTAGATGATCGAGACCTTGGACTACGTGCAGTGCACCGGCTCTCTGAAGAGTGCCGACGTGTGCATAAAAATTGGGTTGCGGTTCGGTACAGTGCAAGCGAGCTTGCCTCCGCGGACGGCGTGAAGGTGTTGGCCGGGGGCGTTTATTACAAGGTGCTTGCCGGGGCGGCCAATTGGGTGCGACAACCTTGTAACCAGTTCTTTTGGGGCTCTGATTTTGATAGTGAAAGAGGGAAAAACGGATAATTCTTCCGGCTATTTCGTAAGATGAATAAAAATAATACTTAACTTTGCGGTGATGATGGAACCAGGTAATGGCTGCGCATTGTTTAATGCGGTAAAGGACAAGATATCACCGGCGAGTTTCTTGGGCGAGGGGCACGTCCATATTGTTGTGCTCAGTGGTGAGCTGACCTTCAGCGATGGCAAGCACATCCATCAAGCCCATGCCGATGACCTGATCATCTGGCAGATGTCTAATACCATATCCCAGGTATCGTGTTCCAGCGATTTTGATGCAGATATCCTGGTGGCGTCGCCTGACTTCCTGCAAGAGTTCAACCCAGAAATGGTGTGGGCTTCCAAGGGCTTCATTTTCATTAAGACTAATCCCGTTTTCCACCTTGATGATGCCAGCAAACGACTGATTGTAGGCGACTTTGACCTGTTCAAGGCAAGGATTGCCGATGACAATGCTTTATTCAATTGGGAGATCCTGGGACGCATCATGTATAATCCGCAAAACGAATCGTGTGCCAAATCTAAAACGAAACGGTTTTTCTGCGGTTCATTCAAAAAAACGAAACGGTCTTCAACCTATAAAACGTCGCCTGATGTATTTCAAATCACATCAGGCGACGTTTTCTCTATACGTTCAGGTCTAACCTAGCTTCTTCAAATGTCGTTCTTATGGCATTCAAGCGGCATTATAAATCATCATGTCGGTATAAGTGGCACTGTAGTTCATCTGAGCGTGGAACTCGACCACATGACAACCGTCGAAGGGGTTGCCCAAATCCTGGTTACGGCCAAGCCAGTCACACAGCTCAACGATGCTGGACTTGTTGCTGGTAAAGTAGATGAAGCGGTGACCTTTCAGCACCGTCAGCACATCGAGGTAGTCGCTGAGTTTCCAGTACATCTTGTAGGTTCCGGCTTCGGTGCCCAAGTAAGGAGGGTCAACTAGGAACACCACACCAGGCTCGTCCTTGTATTGTTCAAACACATCTCGATAGTCCGCACTGGTGACGGTTAATCCATCCAGATAATCGCCTGCAGGGGCGAAGTCAGTGGTGCGGATCTTGTTATACAGCCCCTCTTTTTTGATGGCATCAAGGCTCATCGAATATTTCATCGAGAACAAGATCGAGGGCGACAATGTGATATAGTCAACGTACCCATAGCGCGCTTCATGGGCGGCGATGGTTGCCAACACCTGGTCTCTAGCTTCGCCAGTGATAGGCGCTTTCCTGGGGATAGCGATACAGATCTCGCGCAACCGAGCAAGCAGCTCGTTAGTCTCGGGTATGCGCTCCAGTCGCTCGCGGTAGTTGTCGTAGTCGTTATACACGACCTTGCTGTTTGGCTTCTGACACTTGGCGATGTGCGACAGCAAACCGCTGCCGCCGAACAGGTCAACAAAGGTGGTGCCATCAGGGTACTGCTCAAGCACCTTGATAAACGGGCGGGCGATGTTCCGCTTCTGACCCACAAAAGGAAGCGGTGCCGACAGATATAATTTTTTCTTTTCCATGCAGCAAAGGTCGGTTTTTCTGTCTTCCCCCGCTGCACTTCCTGACCCAATCACACTGCACAGACCGAGCAGTGCTGGCCGAAACGCTTCACCAGGCTATACACCTTGCGCTCGCTCACGTGGTAGCGCTCGCTCAGGAGAGACACAATATAGGTCACTTTCTCCCCATCATCGCGCAACTGCAGGTAATCACGGTAAAGATCGATATACCTGCAATCATCTGGTTTGGCTCCGAATTTCTGCTTTAGTTTGAAGATCTCTTTATTGATGACCAAAAATTCATATAATGTCATGTCAAAAATTATTTGTATCTTTGCAGTGTCCTACTTATGAATAAACAACCCACATCGGGAGGAAGAAGGCACAGCCTCCAGCCTCTCCCGATGTGGGTCTGTTTTAAGTAAGTAGGACGACTTATGACAGGGCTGGGGGCTTTTTATTTGCCCCCTCCTATGCTATTTGACAACCTGGACATATAGCCCGACCAGATCACTTAGGTCGTGATACACTGGCGTTCCAGTACTTCTGATGCACCTGTAAACGACGCCGTCCTGGGAGTAATACAGTCCCTCCACCAGCTCCATATTCCCGTTGTACGGTATCGGATTGTCGTGCGTGCCCTGTTCAGGCGATGCGGCCACCTCGGTAAACAGCGATGCTGTCACGTCCGGCGACCAATCTGCCTGAGCCGTGTGGTCCTGAAGCACCTTGTAGAGGCGGCGTCGGTAGGTGTAACGCTCGCCAGCCTTCAGCTGCTTGCCGATCTGGTCAGCCCACAGCGGGAACAGTTCCGGCACTTCCATCGCCTTCTCGTCCTCGAGGGTTTCCGCGTCATCCTTGGCCAGGATGACAGCCGCTGACAGCGTATCGATGCCGTCTGCCCCCTCGATGGTCGGGTCAGGATCCTCATGTGCCGGGTCGGGCATCAGCTCAGCCTCAGCCATGCCGTTATCCGCTGCCCACTGCATCAGCTCACGTGCCCACTGTTTGGCCTTCATGCGCCACTGCTGCATCGCCCTGTGTTCCTCGCGGGCGTTGCGGTCGGTGATGTCGGCCAGCACATTGTTCGTGATGGCCTCCATCTCGTCGGCACTGTACTTGGCCCGGATAATCGCCGAGATGATCAGGTCTTTTCGCCACATACCAGGCGGAAGTTCCGCCGTTCCAAACTCATACCCATCAGCCGTTTCGTTGATGTCGAACGCCACGGTGAAAATGTTTTGCCCCAGGTCGCGCCTTGCGCTTACCAATGGGGGCAAGTTAATTGACTGTTGTTTCATGCCTTTCTATTTGATAAATGAATAAGTCAAAATTTCATTAAAACGCGACCACCGCACGGACGTATCTTTTTTCAGTCTTGGCGGCAGTGCTGCCCCATGCTCCGTACACTTCTCCGGTATTGCCTTTTATCAACCAATCGGTAGTTTGATTATTTTCCGATGATGTATGGTAGTAGTCACTGCCCAATGCAGTCCATTCGCCAGCAAAGTATCCGTTGGTTTGCAACCAATAAATCCTTGCCATTTCTCCTACAGAGGGGAGGAACCAGTTATGCGCTTTTAAGTGTTCAGCTAGAACCTCACCTTGATTATTTCTAATACTCGGCTGGAAAGCGTGGCAGAAGCTTGCAGCGGGGTAATAAAACTGGCGATATTTATCTCCTTTTGCACTCACTATTGTTTGTATTCTTTCTAGAAGTACATCTCTTTCGGTTTTGGAACCTATAGGTTCGATAGGTTCTGATAAGTCCACCCCCCCGACCATTGAATCACCAGATACTTCCTGCAGTACCTTGTCACGATGATTAATAATCTGCAATGTCTTAAAGTGCCCGACATGGATAGTGTCGCCTGCGCTGAACTGTCCAATGCCTTCATCAAGAGTAACCAAGCCGAAGTCACGCATAGCCGTTCCTGCGTCGTAGCTGTCAAAGTCTTCGAGAGATTGCACATTATCAACATCACGAGTTCCAGCACTGGTGGTATTTTCTACAGGGGTATCATAAGCATTATACCCCGAAGGCAGGGTGATTCCTGTTGCACCAGAACCATAAGTACTCAACCCCCATGCATCTTGCACTATATTTTCTACTGATACCGCTAATCGGTCTGTTTTATCATTCGGATTGACATAAAAGCACCTAGCGACTACGGTCTTTCCTGACTTTAATCTGTCGCTGAAACTGCCGTCAGCATACAAATAATCACCAACCTCTGCATCCCTATGGTAGAGCCTTGTAACAAATTCCGCTCTAATCGTTTGAGACGCCGTTGTGATAACCGCTGTGACTGTAATGGGATTTTTATCGGTTACACCGTCCACTACCTGGTTGAGGGCTTCGACATGCAGCACGCCATCATCAGAAACACTGGCGCGTCCGCTGGCTAGTCCAAGGTCAATCTCCCAAGTGATGCCACGCAGATCGTTGCCTTCTGGCGGCGCAGTTGTCACCAATAGCGGGTAATCGCCCACCGTATCAATATAGTCAGGATTAACACCATCCTGATCCAGCTTGAGAGAGGCACTTGTGATAGCTGTCGAATTGGCATATATGATCGTCAGCGGGCTTCCTGCATCAAACACACCCGGGAACTTGGCGAGCACACGCATGGCCAACTGCATGTTAACGATGCCCGTTACAGTAATTCTGCCGGTGATGTCAACGTCGTCAACAGCCAGCAGGCCCTTGAGGAACGTCGTGCCCACCGTCCAATTCACTTCTCTCAGTGTCAGTGAGGACAGCGCAATGGTTTCAGGCTCACTGGCTACGCCCCATCCGTCGTCCAGGATATCACGCACGGCAGCATTGATCGCCGTATTGCCGGTCACCCTCAATGTCTCGAGGTTGTCGATCCCTTCGATTGTCAATGCCAAAAGGCTCGGCTGCCCATCAATAACCAGCGAAGTCAGCGTGCCCGGCAGCGACAGCATTGTCAACTTGTTTGTAGATGGCAGTTCCACCGACGTGAACGATGTGCCCCACAGATCTATCGACTCCAGACGCGTCAGTGCCGACAGGTTCAGGGTGCCACCCAGCGCAGAACATCCGCGCAATGACATTCTGCGAAGGTTGGGTGTAGTTAAGCTCAGTTTCTGGGGGCTGAACGCCGTACTCCCTGCTGCCGGTTCAGCGACAAGGTCTGTCAAACGGTTGGCTTCGACCTGAAAATCGCTGTTCCCGACAACCATTGTGCCAAGGTTGCCGAATTTCCTGTAGTAATTCGATGCGGCAAGCACAGCTGATTGGTCACCGCCGATAGGTGACAGGCTGCTGTTGACAAATTCGGCATTTATGCCAGGGGCGACGCGGATGTGCGGGTCAACGATGCCATTACCCATCTTTCCAACCGGGTATATCCACTGGTGCGGGACAAGAGAGAACCTGTAATTATTGCCTGTGCGGCCAGAGCCAGGAACCATCGACAAGGAAGAGCCAGCGTCACTTAACCCTGTTTCTCCCGCCGCGGCCGCAAACTGCCCCCAGGCGGCATAGCTGGCAATCAAGGCAATGCGGCGCTTCATGTACTGGCGTTCCGCCTCAATCTGGTTGCCTACCTGCTGCGTGATCGGGTCGATGCTGCGCGCCTGCTCGCCAGTAGAGATGTAGCCGAACGACTTGGGCCACTCATAGCGCAGGCGAGCCTGTTCGCACCAGGCGACCTCAGGGAAGTAGGTCTGGATAGAAAAGAAATACTTCTCGAAACACCCCATCAGGCTCGCGTTGTTGCCGCCGCACAGCTTGATCATGGCCTGAAGGATGGTGCGCATATTGGTTCGCAGCTCATCAGAGTTTTTCTCATAGGCCACCTCGATGAAGTTAAACAAAGCCGATGCCCTGCCTTCATAGTCGATCTGGGGCTTGTGTCCATTCACGTAGTCCATCACGTCATGGATGCGGTCCAGGAAATAAACCTTTGTGTTGTTTCCGTTATTGTCGGTGGGCAGGATGGAATCAAGGTCATCACCGTCCAGGCCAATCAGGCCGGTATCTGGGTCGTACTGGTAGTACATGTTCTTCGAGCAGTTGTCCGTGCCCGCCAGCAGGAAATTGACCACATTATAATGGGTCTTGAAGTTTTCCACGTCGGCAACACTGCCGAAATTTTCCCTACCATGGTTAGCGATAGCGTTAATGAATGCCTCGTTGAGCTTATCGAAATCACCGTTATCCTGGCCACTTTGCCATTGGAGGTAGGCTGCACGCGTCATCGTGTCTTGCCGCAAATCCCTATCGCCTGGCGTGTAAGCCATGCTGTCCTGGTCCCAAGTGCCGGCACCCGTCCACTCCTGGGCGGTGAAGTCATAGCGGCGCAGCTTAAAGTCATCAGTGCACCAGTACTGATAGTGTAACATCTCATTGCGGCTATCTTCATCTAGACCGTTCCAGGCGATAGTGAATTGGTCAAAACTGCCCACAAAAGGCCTTAACGATGTGTTGTGGCAATATACGAAGTTGACAAACCGTCTGAAAGCAGCCTCCGCGGCATCTGTCGGAAACTTCTTCCCGTCAACGGTCTTCGTCTTGCCAAGCCCGTATTCAAAGCTCTTGACACCGGCATACATCCAGCTTTCCTCGTCAGGGTCGTAGGTGACCGCACCGTCGGCGGGTACGCGGAAATCGCACAGCGGGATATTGTTTTGCAATCCCTCAAAGGCGAATGTGCCACTCTTTGACTTCAATCCGAAGACCGCTTTGTCAAACTTGCCATCGCCGAACGTGCACAGTCCCCTAAACTCCACCTTGCCGTTGTCATCGGGATGCTCGGTGAACAGCATGAAACACTCCTCATAGACAGCAAATCTCGCACCGCTCGCCGTTACCGAATTGCCGCCAGTAACCTCCATCATCACATCATGGTAGAAGCGTGTGGCTCCCATCTTGTGTGACTGCATGCTCGACGCATAGTTGATTTTGTTGACGAGCTTGGAACATTTGGCGCCTCCTGCGTGGCTGGTGTAAAATTGACCATGGTACATTCCC
Organism: uncultured Prevotellaceae bacterium; assembly: GCA_900319525.1. Lineage (GTDB taxonomy): Bacteria > Bacteroidota > Bacteroidia > Bacteroidales > Muribaculaceae > Sodaliphilus. The sequence continues at coordinate 211,146 of ONOU01000002.1, forward strand.
ATTTCCTCAACATACTCGCTCCAGCCGGCACCGTCAAACCAGCCGTCAAGGACATCAATGGTGACAAGTGCTTTCATATCGTCGGACAGTGACGCATAAGACGTCCCCTCAATTCTGGTTCCGTTCAAGTACATCGGGCACTCACAACCATCACCGGAACTCATCTCCGGGTTCCAACCGAAGTCGGCATGGACCTTTGAGAACGGGATGTTGACTTTGTAGGTGATGCCTTCTATCTTGGTTTGCTCGTTGTTGTCCCAGTAGGTATTCGCTGTGGTGCCCTGGGCGGTCACCATCAGGCATTTTTTGTCCCCTAGGGTTCCGTCAACGTACGCTTGGTATGCGGCTTTGCCGATAGTGCCGCTCAAAGACGGCGTGTCATGGTCGATGCGCCAATAGCAGGGATAGCCGTTCTTCTTGTCCTGGTTGCCCTTATACTGATCTTGGCCAACCAGGGTGAGGCAACGGTATTTAGTTTTGGCTTTCTCATAGCTGATGCGTCCGTTTGTCGTGATTTTGTTGCGGCTTGCCTTCTCCTGTTTGGATGCAGCGTCTGGCAACGAAGCGATGTAGTTCTGCAACACATTCTCTGCGCTCAAGGCGCTCTTGTAGCAACGGATGCTGTAGATGTCAATGTCAGCATGCGGGTTGCCAATCTTGATGCCTCCGTGGCCGTTGCCTCTGCACCAGGTGCCGGCGGCAGGAAGGCGGCCCTGTGCCGTTTCGGCCTGGTTGTTGGCATACACCAGTTCGCGGTACGGTACGGCATTGAGGTACACCTTGGCAAGTGACAGCGGGCGGCTTTCCTTATTGTTCCAGGTCTGCTGCCACGTAAGCTCATCATTGGCCTTGACGGTCAACGATGGGTCAAGTACCAGCGTCAGGCGGGTTCTCACGCCCTCCTGCCAACCGAAATTCTGGGTGTCATCAATCTGGTAACCGACACACTTAATAACGCCGATAAGAGGCAGCAGCCTCATTCCCAGCAGCTCATCACTGATGACCTGGCTCACGTCAATCATCGGCTCATCTTCCTGAGTGATGTTGCGTACGGCAAAATCAAGCTCAAGGGTCATCTGCGACGAACCGTCAGCTTTGAACTGCTCAAACGGCTCGTAGTTGATGGTTACACGGGAACCGGCCAGGACACGAAGCACCTTCTGACCGTCTTGTGCGGTCATCCACAAGTCGGTCACCTTGTTGAAACCTTCGAATGTTGATCCGTCAACCACCTGCCCCGTGCGCTGGTTGATAATCGTGCAGGGATTACTCTCTCCGTTGTCACGGTTCTTGGGATTCAGCACAAAGTCTGCGCCAGGCACTACCGTGTAGCTCTCGCTGTTGTCGACTTCAACAGTGACGCGCGAGCGGCCGGTGCTTTCTTGCATGAAGTTGATGCTGCCACGATATATGTGAAGGTAGGCATAGTACAGTGGGGATTCACCTTCGATCTCAACCGTTGTCTGGATTGGATAAGAAATGTTGTTGTAAACGGTCGGCTCGTTATGGTAGTACTCCACACCGCCACTGCCGTCGGTCAGTCTGATGACCAGCTGGAGCGGGTCTGAAGACGGTGCGGTAGGATCAGACGGATCAGGAATCCATACCGCAAAGGAGGCGATCCTTGAATCCACATAGTTGGATATGCGACCGACTACCTCTTGCAGCATCAGCCTGGGCGTGGTGAGGTCCGCTCCAGTCGTGTCCGGGTTGATAACCATGAAGCGGTTAATAACAACATCCGATGACAGCTCGTTGCCTGTGCCGTCATCACACGTCACCCATGCCTTGACAGTGTGGACACCATGCGTTAGGGCATTGGTGTTGCTCACGGTGAGACCCTTTGTGCTCGTTTCGGGATATTCTGTATTGCGGTCAATGTACTCCGAGGCGGACCATACTGGAGTGCTGGTATCGTAGGCCTCGGATGCGCTGACCTCGACGTGAAGAGTCTTGTCTGCAGAACCGAGAACCGCAAATGCCAGCGAGATATACCCGTTGCCCGCGTTTAACGGACGTGTGTAATCGGTCATGTTCTTAACCGACAATACTGTATATGTCGCTGTGCACAGGTTGACAAAAACCGACTCAGCCACATTGCCGTTATAAGTGAATGACGCTTTAGCACGGATCATGGTTTCACGGTCTTTGACAAGGTATCTGCCGACATTGATGACCGTGTCAACCCCACTGCGTATCGGGGCAGTGCCTGCCGGCGACCAGGTGACACCGCCGTCGGTACTGCGGTAGATGGTGATGGTACCGTTCTCGCCCAGGTCTATGTACTGCCCTCCGCTGTAGATCATCGACATGAAACGCAGCGTCACGTCAAGGCTCGGCTCCAGCACCACAAGCGGGGTATTGGCATCCGCGGCGCTCTCCAGCACAGCTCGGAAGCGTTCGTTCGCCCCGCCCCCCTTGGGGATGATGATGTTACTGATGGGAGTCACCGACTCGTGGTCATTAAACCAGGTTTCATAGTCTGCGAGCGAGGCGAAGCCCAGCAGATGAAGTTCCTCATCGCCGTCCTCCCAGGTGCGCAGGCAACCGATCTTGCCGGAGCTCAATGCCGATGGGATCTGACCATTAAACAGCGTTTTGATGAAACGCTCCAGTTCCTCAAAATTCACGCCCCATTTGTAGCCGTCGGGGATGTCAGCACCGTAGATGCGCTGGGTCTTGCCCGACCGGTTCTCGCCTCCCCAGGCATCGGCCAGCGAGGTCAACAGGTTAAGACCTGGTATGATTATCTCTTTTGCCATTTTGTAATACGATTAAGTTGTTAATTATGGAACCAGCCTCGATCATGCGTCCAGCCACTGCTGTGGAACCATGCGCTGTGATGTTTTATCTTTTGCCACACCAGCCGGGTCCCTTTATATACCGCCTGGACGGCCCTGCGACCGACACGGATGTCAATCACGTCTTTCAACCCCACCTTGATCATTCGTCCTCGAGTATTAAATAGATTGTCGTGTCGCTCACATTATCGCCAAGATCATTGTATGCTGATTCGCTCAATGCTTCATGTCTAAGCACTGCATTGCCGTCAACACCGTTGCGAACAGTGAACGTGAATTCTCTGCCGTCGGTCAGAATAATCTTCAGCACATTCTCTCCCCCGCTTTCATGGCTCTCGGTGATTTCCCACCTTGCAATGCCAACTCCGCTCACGGCCATGAACACCGCAGCATCAAGTACATGGATCTCCGAGTCATACTCTATGCTTGGCTCAATGCCGGCTTCTGCGGTTAGGTCAACCACCTTGACTGCATCACGCGCCTTGTATCGCTTCTTCTTTCCGGCACCGTCGCGGCACAGTATCGTCATGCTATAGATGCCGGATTCCAATGTCCCGTCATCCTCAAACACGGCAATGTTCCCGTCCATCCGAGCCTCATATCGACGCTCCTTCGAACCGCGTTTCAACACGATTTCAACAGGATAAGAAGGATTCGGAATAAATTCTGACACCGTTACCTCCGGCTCACCATTAACCATCGTTACCGTTTTCAGCGTCAGCGGGATCCCGAGCTGCATCCAGTTGCCTTGCACTGGCCTGATTCTGATTTCTTCCATTTCGGTAGTTATGTTAGTTTCGTCAGTTTTTTCTCTATCAGTTTCAACCTGGAATAGGCATCCGTCTCGCCGATGACATACGTCGGCGTGTCGTACGGGATGTCAAGTTTATACTCATAGCCGATGATGCGGCTCGTCTTGCTGCCATTGGGCAAGGCGGCATTGCTGATGGTCACCTTTGCCCCCAGGTCAAGCAGACCATAGGTCTTGGGAGTGTTACCCTCTGCATTGCGGCCTCCGTAGGCATACTTCCAGAAAATGTCGCTCATCATGTGGCAGGTGAACGTGAACTGGCCCTGCTGGATGGCGTCACGGTATGCCTTGGCAGTATTCAGCAGTTCGGTCTCGGCATCGGCCACGATGGTAAGTTCCGTAATCGCCTTCGGGTTCCAGCCCGTTAGGAAGAATGTGTCACCCACAGATGGGTACAGGTATTCATTCGGTATTGACACACCATAGTCCTCGTTGCGGACAATGGTGTACACCTGCGTGTAGTTGTTGAAACCCACCTCAAAGGTCATACCCGCCAGCTTGAAGCCGTCACTTTGTACACTTCCCGGAGCGGTGAACACCGCCTGCAGCCTGTTCCCGTCCATAATGTACCGGGTGTCGAAATGGAACGCAGAGCCGTCGGCCTTGGTGGCCGTGATCTTATACTGCGTCCAGTTCTGACGCTCGACACTGTCATCTTCATGGACGATGTCCTGCACCTTCTGCTCAGTGGTCACCGAGGCAACCTTGAGGGCCATGCGAGGGAATATGTCGTCAAACACTACAGCAACCTCCACCGCCTTGGTGAAGTGATTGATGCCTGCCGCCTCAACATACCGCTTGCCGTTATTGCTGCCTCCGGTTTCGGGCAGGTGGATCCTGCGCTCGCCCACCTTGCTCAGCACTCCCGTATCATACACGGGTGTATAGTAGGATGACGGCAGGTCATTGACGTTGATGGTGCTCTCCACAAGCGAGAACTTCTCCCCTTCGCCGAACCCTTCTTGCCGTGCATACATCTTTGTTGAGCCGCTGATGAACCTGTAAATCTCGCTGATGCGCTTGGCCTCAAGCGAGTATTTGTTGTGGTGTGAGCGGTTAAGTGTGGCATAGTATTCATGCCCGTCATACACGAGTCTGAATTTCTTAGCAATAGTGTCGCTCGTTCCTGTGGCGACCAGCGACCAGCTCTCAACATCAAACGTGCCGCCACTGTAAACCTGCGAAGCATTGATTGTCGCCTTGACCGTCACAGTCATAGCACCGCGCTCGGCAAGCGTCTTGAGCGTATTGATGTTGATGGTGGCACGATAGACTACATTCTGCGAGCCCAGGTCAATGCCTTCTTCGGGGACAGTGACCGTCGTGGCTGGATAAACAACCTGCTGGCCGTCCATATAGACGGTGAACACCACCGATGTGATCTTGTTGCGCTCGCTGCTTGCGATAGTGAAAGATGGGCTTACCGAGCCCGTGATACGGTATTGGTCAGGGTTGGCTGTCGCCGAATTAAGGTTGACGTTTTCGCCGCCTAAAACCATCTGCTTCGACCATGTTGCAATCTCATTTTCAATGATGGTACTCTCGCCGTTAACGCTGTCGGGAATCATGTCAAGCGTGAGCGGCTTTGCCGAGTCGATCACCCACCAGCCCGCGTTACTCGTGGTGTCGCTCTCCTCCGTGACCGTGAACTCCAGCTTGCGGTCGTAACCCTCTGGCACGTTCTGCGTCCCGCCGAAGGCATAGATGCGGTTGGCATAGGTTTGCTGATCACGGGCGATGTCCATACTCTCCACATTGTCGCCAAGTGTGAACACAAACGCCGAGTTGCTGATCTCGCATTTGCCGAAGTGGATGGTGTAGCGGATATGCGACGAGCTGCCATCGGTGACCGTCTCATTCGTCACCCACCATTCGCACTGCCACTCTGTGGCCATCATGTTCAGTGCCTCGATGATGGTCACGCCCTCATAGGAGAGGAACTTGACCTCCGCAGCCTTGGTCGCCGACGGGTGAATGGCCACGATATAGTCCAGGTCGTAGTAGATGGCCTTGATGTTGAACAGCACCTGCTCGGCATGCACCAGCAGACGGTCGGTAAGCGACCACGAGGCCTCCATGCGTTCAAACATGTGGTCAACGCTCGCAGCCGTGGCTATCACCACCTGACCGTTCTGCACAGGCGACGAGTAGTAACTTTCGCTTTGGGCCGTCTCCACAATGGCCTCAACGCTGGTGTCCTTCACGACAACCAGCGTGTTGATATAGTTGGCGAAGATGAAGATGTGCGAGTCAAAACGCAATGAGTAGTCATAGCCGCCCGTCGCCTTGTTGTATCGCGGCATCTGCTCCTGTGTGATGTAGAAGTAGCCGAAGATAGGGTCATTGATATAGTCGCCGATAGCGAAGTTTACCGCATCAACAAGCGAGAACTCCAGCAGAATGAAGTCCTCCTGCATCAGCTTGAAGCGGCGCAGCGAGCGAGGGGTGATCAGCACAGTGGCTATCGTCTCTGTGCCTCCGCTCACCTTTCGCTTGATGTCAATGGTCGCTTTCGAGCGATGCTGGTGTCCTGTTATGTAACCGCTTGCCATTACCCGTTCTCCTCTTCTTCATTATCGTTAGTTCCATTCAGCGTGAGCGAAACGACACCGTTGCCGGGCGTGCGCTCGACAAAACGCTAGGCGAACTTTGCCAACTGGCCGTTGTAGGCCGCAAACTGAGTACACGACAGGTACTGCAGCTTGAACCTGATCTGCTGACCATAGACGGTGTAGGAAAGCAGTATGCCCTGGCCTGTGGCTGTTATCGCATCCATGAATGCCCTATAGCGTGTCAGGAACTGCTCGTAGGTGGCGGCTATCAGGTGCATCTCAAGCGTTAGCTCTCGGGCCTGGAATTGTGTGGGAGCCTGGATGTCTATCCGCTTGCCGCTCTCAAGGCGGCTCTCGTTGCTGACGCGCTCCTTGGCGGCGGCTGGTGCAAGCAGCGTCGCTATTGCGCCGTCACTCAATGACACGCCATAAAGGTCGAAGGCATCATCGTTGACACCCGCCCAGTTGAATATGTTGAGTTGTCCGTGAGGCATATCGTTATAGTTCCTTTATCTTGTTGGCTATCGTCTCTATCGCATCGCCATACTGTGAAGCGATTTTCGTGTATCGAGCAATGTCCTCCAGGTGGCCATTACCGATCAGCAGCAGGTTGCGCATCTCGTTCAACGTCGTACCCTGGGCATTGGTTACCACCGACAGCCCCTGTAGGGCACTCACGGCAGCAGACAGCGACTGGTTCTCGCGCTCCAGACCAATCTGGATGGCGGTCAACCTCCCGTTCAGCTCGTCACCCTGCTCCTGAGTGAACGAGGACACTGCCTTATACGCGCCACTGCCCTCGCCCGAGCTACCCCAATCAAACTGATCACGCAGCATCTCACGATCACGCAACGCCTGCTGCGTGATCTCGTCCCACTCCCTGCGAAGAGCATCCTGCTCCGCCTTGTCTATGCCGTCAGTTTCAGCCGCCTTGCGGAAGTTTTGGTACCAGCGGTCCAACAGTGGCTTGTACTGATCAGCTACCAGGGCACCAATTATAGCGTTCTGCAAGTACTTCTCAAAGCTCTCGGCAAAGTCTTCTGAGGAACTGTCAAAGTCGGCGAGCATGGACTTGAACTCGCTCTCCACGTCGTCAAACGAAATGCCCGTCAGCCTCTCCGCATACGCCTCGGCCGCATCCTCCAGTTCGCTCCAGAACCCGATGTAATCGTCCATGTACTGCGCAGCATCCTTATAACCATCATCGGCGAGCTGTTTGATGTGGGCGTACACGTCTGGCGCGTCTTTCGCCACCTTGTGCATCTGCTCCGAGGTGAGCGACCAAAACTGACCTGCACTGGAGATGCTCTTGCCAACAATAGCCGAAATGCGCTGCCATTCGCTCGCTGTGACACCACCGTCAATCTTGGAGTTCGATGAACTGCTGCCACCAATGCCCAGGAAACCGTTGTTATAAGCGGCTCCAGTTCGGCGCATCAGTTCTTGTGTGTTGCGCTGTGACTGTTCGAGGTTCGCCTGCAACTGCTTATAGATAGCCTCAACATCGGAAAACGCGGCATCGCCCATTTCGTCGGTGAGTTCGTCCACGCTGCGCTTCAAGGCTTCGTTCGAGGCCGTCAGCCGCTCCATATCCTTGGCCAGCGTTTTGTCGCTCTCGCCCATCCCGGCGATGCCCCATGAACCCAGGGCGTTTCCCAGGGAGCCGATCGACTTGAGCGAGTTGGCCAATGCACCGATATAGTTGCCGCTCTGTAGGGCGGAAAACGCGTCCGTAGCGCTCTGAGCGGCGTTTGCAAAATCGGTAACGCCTTTGCCAAAGGCTGTATCCTCCAGCCCGAGTTGGCCAACGAGGTCAGTCATTGACTGGATGTTCGCGTTTACTTTTGTCGATATCTCGTTGATCAGGTTCAGGGTATCAGTGAAACTAGTCTTGGCCTTGTCTGCAGCGGTAGCAGCCTTGCCAGTGGCCTTGTTAAGACCATTCGTCGCCTCCTCAAGTTCGTGATCGCTGTCTGCCAGGTTGTCAAACATGGATCTCAGCAATTTGTAGGCCGTGCTGCTGGGATCGAACTTGGCAAGGATCTCGTCAGCGTTCTCAAGGGTAATATCCTTAGCGTCAATCTCTATGCCCGTGGTCAGCTTAATCGCTTGACGCACTTCGTTGGCTTTCTTCACCGCATCTTGGTAACGCTGCTCGGCAGTGGCCAGGTCCTCCTGGGCACGTGCTGATTCCTGTTGCAGACGTTTGCGACGTTCAAGTTCGTTGATCGTCAAGCCCAAGCCCTTCTTCCACTCATTCTGGCGCTCAATGATTTCGCCCTCAATATTGTTGATTTGGTCACATACGGTCTTATAGTCCGTGGCACTTAGCGTGGAATCGTCAAGCAGCTTCTTCAACTCCCCGTTCAATTCCTCAAGGTGTTCAAGTGACAGGGCGTCGATGTCGCCGAAAATCTCATCCCAATTGATGCTGTCCTTAAATCGCTGAAAGGCTAAATTGTTCGCTGCATCCTGTTCCTGGCGGCGAAGTGACTGACGCGCACCCTCAGTCTCTGCATCCTCGATTTTCTTAGCATACTCCTGGGCAAGCGCCAAACGCTGCTGCTGATAGGTGCCGTATTCACGCAGAAAAGCAGTAAGCGCCGCAGTTTCGTTATCCTGGATTTCTTTTAGCGAATTGGCATATATCTGGTTGGCGGCATCGACACGTTTTTTGAAGGCATCATTCTCCTCCTGCGTATAGGCTTCGTTGCTGGCCGCTTTCTTGTATTCCTCGCTTTCATAAAATTTTTTGCCCTCATTTTTCTTCTGGGCATCCCACAGCTTCTTGGCTTCCTCGATACGTTTCTGGCGAAGATCCTCATACCACCTGGTTACAGATGTGATTTCTTTATCCCGGACAAGTTCAATCTCAGCAAGAGTCTTTTTCGTGCCCTGGCGCATGGCACGGATTTCGGCCTCACGAACCTCCAGTTCCAGATCTGCAGACTTGCGACCTTGTTCTGTCATCTGGTGCAGATGTATTTCGGCTATCTTGTCATATTCATCAGCCTCCTGTTTGGCAATACGCGCCCGATCTCGGGCGGCTTTCTCAGCAGCACGCTTTTGCTTGGCTATTTCTTTGGGGTCGTTATAAGTCGGTTCTTTCTTGGGAGTTGTAGTCTCTTCCTTGATTTCCTCAGTAATGCCATACATCTCCTTGTATAACTGGATACTCTCCAGTGTGGCCCGGTTAGATTTCTGTATGTCGTAGGCGAGCTCTTTGACACTCACACGGAAGTCCACAATGCCGTCAGTGGCATTCTTGCCCCAACGGGTGGTCCACATGGTCGCCTTTTCAAGATCCTTCCAATCCTGGGCATCCATGTCTTTACCGTCACCCTGAGTGGCGAACTTGAAGAATTTCTTATATAGCTCAGTTCCTCTTGCTTTGCCATACTTGTCAATGAGTTTCTTATAGGCATCATCCAGTTTTTCCTGGACCACTTTGTCGTTAGCATCCATCTGCTTATCGACAAATGACTTCAACTGACGGGCTGCGATTGACCGACGGATAGCATCAGTCAGTTTATCATACATCAGAGTCAGATCACCTACTTTCGCCCATTCAGCCTCAAGTCCGGCATAGTATTGGCCATATTGGTCAATAATCTGCTGCTTTATTTTCTTATATTCCTCGCTGCCCTCTTCCGCCTCAAGCAACTTCCTATAGAGGGCATCAAGTTTTGACATCTCACTTGCCGTGCTTGCATCAACACCTGCAGCTGCTTCTTCCAGGCTTTTCTGTGCTTCATCAAAGGCATCGGTGGCCGTTGCAGCCGCAACGATAGCCGAGACAAGAGCAGATAAAGCGACCGCCGCTGCAACGTAGGGATTAGCGAGCATCGACTTGTTGAGTGCATCCTGAGCAACCTTGAGAATGGTTGTTTTTGCTGCAGCTGCAGCTGCAGCCACACCATGTGCCTGCTCAACCGCTGTGACAGTAATCACGGCTGCCTTATAAACGCCATAATTGGCAATGAGAAAACCGATGGCCTTGGCAACAGCCTCATAGTTCTCGACCAGTTTGGTCACACCGGCGATGGCACCAGTGATAATACCTTCACTCTTTGTTCCGATCTCATTGAATGCCGCATCCACTGCGTCACTGAGCATCGACATCTGACCCTCAATGGTCTTTGCGGCATTCTCACTCATGTTGAAGAATTTGCCGCCGGCACTGGTGGCATCAATAAACGCCTGCTGTACCTGCTGAGCGGATATCTTGCCCTTGCTCATCTCGTCTTTTAGCTGGGCAATGGACTTGCCGGTCTTTTCGGAGATTACAGCCAATGGGTTAAAGCCGGCATTAATCATCTGGAGCAGATCCTGTCCCATGAGTTTGCCAGTAGCACTCATCTGTGAGAACGCCAGCGACAGCTGCTGGAACTTGCCGCTCTCGCCCATCGATATGTCGCCTATGGCCTTGATATAGCCTGGCACCTTGGCAGCCTCAACATCGAAGCTCAGCATCGTCTGAGTCGCCTTGGTGATGTCGCCGAACTCAAGAGGGGATATCTTAGCATAGTCGCGAACCTGGGACATCAGCTCGTCAGCTTTTTCTTTGCTTCCGAGCATCGTGCGGATAGCGGTGTCCGCCTTCTGGAACTCACCACGGACACGCACCATGTCACCAATGAGCTGCTTGAACACAGCAGCGCCGCCGAAGGCCGCAAGGTACTTGCCCATGGAGCTGCCCATCGACTTGCCGATGCCGTCAAACTCACGCTGCATCTTGGCACCCTCGACCTTGACCTCTTCGGTGATGCGCCTCACCTGGGCCTTCACTTCCTCAGAGCCCGACTTGAAGGCTCTCGAGTCTAAACTGATGATAAACTTGACCTCTGACATTTAACTGAACATTTCTGCAATTCGTTGCGCATTACTCGGATCATCACCGTCGATAACATCACCGTCAAGCAGGTGCAACGGCACACGCTTCCGCTCCTCCTCGCTCAGGATCAACTGCGTCACCCGGTCCGCAAGCAATACTGTCAACGCAGCATACGACACGCCCCAGACCATGTACTCCAGCGTCCAGCCATAGCGCTGCAGCACCACGTCGATCTGCTGGCCGAACAACGTCTTCCCACCGAAGGTTGGCGTGTCATTCTTCTTGTATGAGCTTACCTGACGCAACCGCTCCACCTCGCGGGCGATACCGCTCGACTCCAGAAAATCATCCACCTGGGTACTCGACAGCAGCTCAATCAGCAGAGTCGTCAGCTCGCTCGATTCCACACGGCTCTCCAAGTATGATGCCCGCTCCTCGATCAGCCCCGATTCCATCGCCTCGTCACGGCCCTTGCAAGACCACAACGCAACCAGGCGGCAGCACTGCAGCCGGTCACGCTCCACCGCGCTGATTACGGCAACAACCGGATCAATGGCCATATCCAGACCAAGCAACTCCAGACCGCCCTTCAGCATCAGAGTCACGCCCAGCGAGGGCGGATATAGCGTAAAACGGCGCCCTTCTACCTCAATCTCATGCCGGCGTTCAAGCAGGATGTCTATACCTCGAGAATCCATTCCTAATTTTGTAAATATGTCTGCCTGCTGTATGGCACGCCTCGCGGGCACGCCGCCAGCAGGCAGACACAATTCTTGTCAATTAAATGAATAGATGCTTATTAAGAATCACCCAGGGCCGTACCGCCAAGAGTGTACTTGCCGGCATTGGTGCTCGTGCCCTCGGTAAGCGTGACGGTGCCCCAGCTCAATTTCTTATTGATTGAACCAGAAGAGGGAAGCACGGGATTGAAAGTGATTTCCCAGAAGGCACCCTCCTTAGCAGTGTACGTGTCAATGATGGTCACTGAGCCCTCACCGCAGTAGAAACCGGGAGCATTAACATTCTCAGGCTGCAAGCACAGTGATATATTCTGCCTCGTGTAGCCGTCATCGGTGCTTGCGTCAAGCAGTACGGCGGGAAGTTGGCGTCCCTGAGCCTTGCGGATTTTCATCACCAGCTCTGAGGAGCCAGCTTTGGTCTTCACAGCCTCTACCTCGCCACCTTCAATCTTAGCCTCCTCCTTTTCACCAGTCTGACCAGTCAGCTGGGTTGAGTCTTCTGCCGGTGTAGGCAAGAGGGCGTATGCATTGGCCGTCTTTAACGAGTTCATCTGCCCTACAACTATTTTGGGTTTACCCCATGATATAACTGCCATATCTTTCTGTTTTTAGTGTTTAAAATAGTTTATTATCTTTGGAATGGACATTAAAACACGGACTATAATGATGCCTATTAAAATCCATTCTAATATCGTTAGAATGCCGTTGGGTGGCTTCTCTTTCACCTCTTCGCTCTGCTCGCGGTACAACTGGTATCCGGCTGCTGCCAACGAGTCAATGGCGCGTTGCTGGGTCGCAATGGTCTCTTCGTAGCGTTCGCATTGCAGCTGCAGGCTGTCACACGTGGCCTCCACGACTATCACCTCCGGTTTACCTGCGGTGCCAGCCTGACGCTGCACTTTGACGTTTGCCTGACCGCTGCGACCTGTCCAGGAGGCGCCCTCAGGCGTCGATAGCAGACTGTCAGCCGCTATCATCAGTGTCACACTGCTCTCCGGAACGCTTACTGGATCCAGACGCTTGATGCTCACGCGGGCCACGCTGTCCACCAGGCGGGTCACGTGGGCCGATGCCGCCTCGCCCGTCAGGCTTGCGCTGCTCGTCTTTCGGCTGCTCGCGCATCCTACGCAAAACAGGGCAAGAAGCACTATACTTGCAACTGTTAGCATCGTCAATGGCCTTGCGAAGCCTGGCCATCTCGCGCTTCGTCGCGCTGAGGTCTCTTCTTGTAGCATTCAGTTCTTGCTTTAACGGTTCTACAATGTTCTCAACCAGGATACGGGTGGCCTGCTCGGTGTTGGTGATGTTCACGGTGTCGGCTTCGGCACGGGCCTTGCGGGCCTGGCTGCGCCAGGTCAGCAGGAACGTCAGCAACCCAACCAGGCCACCGCTCAATGCCATATTCAACACGTCATTCCAGTCCATATCACTTGATCATTATTTCTGATTGATGCCGATTTCCTTGAGCCATTTAGGTACGTCGAAGCTTGGACATGCCTTGGCGGCAAGCTGGTTGTGGCCCACGATCTTCACCTTCGGGTGGCGGCGGTGGAACTCCAGCACATAGCGCTTCAAGGCTTCCTTCTGGGCTGCGGTTCGCGTGTCACGCGCTTTCTTCACATCGTTAGCGTCAACGCCTCCGACATACACCACATGGCGGCTCACCTGGTTGAAGCCCTTGGCGCCGTTGGTCACCTCCCAGGGATCGACCCAAGCGTCTTCGTTGTTCTTTACCAGACGCTCAACGCGACCGTCCAGGTGAATCATGTCGGTATAGCCCACCTGCTTCCAGCCTCGACCGCCCCGCGAGACGGGAGAGGTGTGCCAGCGACGGATTTCATCACTGGACACCTCCCGCCCGGCAGGAGTAGCGGTGCAATGAAGCACAAGGTATTTCAGCTCTTTACGCATTAGGCATTAGCCTGGTATCCGCTACGCATCACAACACCGGCATCTGCCTTCTTGGGCATGCAGATGAAGTAATGGCGGAAGTTGATCTTGTTACGTTGATACTCGGGATCCTGGCTGGCCTCACTGTAGTACATCTTGGTCGACCCGGTGCACTTGAACACGCGGGGCGTGTAAAAGGCGAACGAGCACTGGAACTCACCGGCACTGGCGGTGGCAGCCACGGCCTTCTTATTGCCCGAAGTAGTGTACATCGGGTTGTTGGCGAACTCGTAGATGTCGAAGCCGAACAGGCGGCCAACAGTGCCGTCAGCGCGGTTGATGTTGTACTGCTCCTTAAACGACTGGCTCACCTCCAGCAGGTCATTCACGTGGTCCGAGCACAGCACCAGGCGGCGGTTTTGGCTAGGCACCTTCAGCTTGTCCATCGAGCGTTTCATGTTGATGATATCTTGGACTGTGATCTTCAGTCGGCCAGTATCAGCATCTCGTGCTCCGGTAGTGACAAGTACGGGAGTGGTGGCGGTATTGCTGTTCGCGCACAGGGCATGAGCAGCCTTGGCGAATTTAGCATCGTTGATGGCATTGCCGTGGCTCTCCTTCACGCGCGTCATCTTGTCATAGCTCAGGGCGTACAACTCATCGTCGGTGATGGGCGTCACTTTGCTCTGGAACTTGTCGAGGCTGATGGTCTTGTCAGTATCTTCAAGCGCCTGCAGGGGGATGGGGTACGTGGTGTTATTCACCAGCACATCGGGGTCGACACCCACGTCAACCAGGTGGATTACGTCGTTATTGGCAAGGGAAGACGCATCGGGGATGCCGTCAAGGAATGTGGCCTCAAGACCGCGACGCAGGTACTTGATCAGCTCACCGGTCCACACCTCAACCAGGACACCCTCGCGGACTACGCCCTCGGGTACCATATTCATCACTCCACCAACGGCGGAAATCACGTTAGCGCCAATAGCGCCGGCCATCGGGTCGATACCGACCGTATAGCCCACTGTCGCGCCCATCACGCTGTTGATTGCCAGCGAGACAAGGCCAAGAAATAACATTTTCAGTTTCATGTCTTCAATTATTATAATGGTTCAACTTAATCTGTGATCACACACTCCACGCCGTACTCGGCCTTGTACAGGCGCTTGTACTCATCGGGGTTGTTCTTGCGCAGCTCCAGGATCTTGTCCTCGGGGACATCGCTCAGCTTCTTCCAGGAGTTATCGGCGGGGGCGCCGCCCTGGTGACCGAGCACCTGGCTCAGCTTCACCTGGGGCGTCATGGCGTCGAAGGTAGCGTTCAGGCTCTCCACGCCCACCTGCTTGCCGAGCTCGACAAAATGGTCCTTCTTGTCGGCGGGGATTTTCTTCTCTGCGATGGCACCGTCAACAGCTGCTTCGATGCGAGACAACTTCAGTGCGTCATTCTCCTTGGAGAGCTCCGCACGTTCATCGGCGGCAGTCTTCAATTCATTGATCTTGGCCTTGATGGCCTCATCACTCGCGTCTGCCGGTAAACCCAGCAGCAGGGCAATCTCTTTCTTGTCCATGTTTTCTTCTTGATTTTTATGTTGGTTTAACTTCGGCAGGGGGCTCTCGCCGTCCTTGCCCATCTCTAATCGTTGGCCGTCTTTCATCAGCACGATAGCGTCATCGTTGGCGCCGATGTCAACAAGGCTTACCTCAAACAGTTTGCTCCTGATGACGGTCGGGCACGTCTGACCCTCAACGAGGTATTTCTTGTCCTCGCTCAGCTCGAGCACGTCGATGCCTACACTCACCATCTTCAGGCTGCCGAACTCCCACTGCTTTTTGCAGCGCACGCTCAACTCGGTTGCCTCGTCAAACATCAGCTCGCCGGTCACCTCGTCACCCTCGACCTTCAGGTCTTTCACACAGCCGATCACATCGCCGCGCTGGTGCATGTAAAGCAGCACGGGATTGCGCTCATACTGCGACACGTCCATGCCTGAGGTCAGCACCCTCGTTCCGTAACTGTTCAGACGCTCGTTGGTAATTCTTACTCTATTGTTTTTCGACATTGTTTTGTGGTTTCTATGTCGCGATTGCATCGCGACTGTATGATTAAAAAGCACCGCAAATTTGCGCCTTTCAACCCATCTTCACAAATAACTGTGAAACCCCTGCACACTTCCGTGCAACCACTGCACGCTTCTTTGTCACGCTCACGTTTTTCGGCCAACTTTGCACCACTATTCACATTTTATTTTTTGCAAAAAATGAAGAAATCAGATTTAGAAAACAAGAAATCACTCGGACGTTCCCTATACCTATCCGGTATGGAACTGACCGAGATTGCAGAAAGGCTCGCCATCAGCCGCCAGACCATATCAAAATGGGCGAACACCGACGGGTGGAAAGAGGCGCGTGCCGCCAAGAACATTACCCGACAGGAACTCGTCAACAAGTTGCTGCTTACCATCGACCGGCTCATCACTTCGGTGAACGAGTCAGAGGATCCGACGCTCATCGCTGGCCTGGGCGACCGTCTGGCTAAACTTTCGGCAGTCATTGAGAAGCTCGACAAGAAGGCCAACGTGGTCGATGCCATTGAGGTGTTTATGGCCTTCAACCGCTGGATCCAGGACAAGGCTTCCAACGATCCGGAGATCACACCGGCGCTGATCAAGGCGATCAACAAGTACCAGAACGAGTTCCTCATGGAGAAGATGTCTCCCAATTCTGAGCTCTGATCATGCCCGCATTACCCTCAAAATATCGGGAGCTGTGGGAGGCGCACTGCCGGGAAATCCAGAGCATGACCGACACGGCAAGCCTGGTGCGCGAGAACGCGACGCAGCGGGACCAGCGCATCAAGAAGCTGCAGCGGGACTATGCCGCGTTCTGTGAATACTACTTCCCCCATTTCCTTAACCTGCGTGACAAGGCCACCGGCAAGGTGATACGCACAGTACACAATGCGCCGTTCCACAATGCCGCAGCTATGAAGGTGAAGAGCACGCCCAACCTTAAAGCGGTCTTCATGTGGCCACGTGGTCATGCCAAATCCACACACTTCGACATCTTCATGCCGCTATGGCTCATGTTCCAGCCTGAACGGCTCATCAACTTCATGGTGGTAGTCGGCAAGTCAGAGGACAGTGCCGATCGTCTCCTGGGTGACATCCAAGCAGAGCTCCAGTACAACAAGCGCATCGTCGCCGATTTCGGCGAACAGATGTCGCTCGGCAACTGGATGGAAGGTGAGTTCACCACAAGAAATGGCGTGAAGTTCCTGGCTGTGGGCAGGGGGCAGTCGCCGCGTGGTCTGCGTGAACGTGAAGCACGACCCGACTACATTGTTATCGATGACCTCGATGACGACGAGCTCTGCCGTAATGAGCGGCGCGTCCGGGAACTCACCGATTGGGTCAAGGAGGCATTGTTCGGTGCCCTGGATGTGGGACGTGGCCGCTTCATCATGGTGGGCAACCTCATCAGCAAGAACTCGGTACTGGCCAACATAGCTGCCACCCGTGGGGTCCATGTCTCTAAGATCTGCGCGGTGGATGACAAGGGCAATCCGGTATGGAAAGAGAAATGGACCAAACAGGAGGCTCAGGAGTATGCCGACTTCGTGGGCTACCGGGCCTGGCAAAAGGAGATGATGCACAACCCCATCAACGAGGGAGCCATCTTCAAGCATGAGTGGATAAGATATAAAAAGGTGCTGCCGCTGCGCAAGTATGAGCAGCTCATCTGCTACACCGACCCGTCTTTCAAATCGACTACGGCCAACGACTACAAGGCCTGCAGACTCTGGGGCAAGCACGGCAATGAGCTGCACTTGATAGACTGCTATGTCCGCCAGGACACGGTGTCGGGTATGGTGCGATGGCTCTACAACCTCTATGAGCGCCTCAGCGAGGCAGACGTGGCAGCATCATTCTACATGGAGGCGAACTTCATGCAGGACATCATCCTCGACGAGTTCACCACCGAGGGAGAACTGAGAGGATACCAACTGCCCATTATGCCGGACACACGCAAGAAGCCGGAAAAGATCCAGCGCATCGAAGCGGTAAGCCCGTTGTGGGAACGCGGCTTCGTGTTCTATAACGAGGCGCTCAAGGATAGCCCGGACATGCAGGTGGGCATTGAACAGACACTTGCGCTGGAACGTGGCAGCCATGTCCATGACGATGCGCCTGACGCTGACGAGGGCGCCATCTGGTTCCTCCAGCGCAATACGAGACAAGCAAATTT
Source organism: uncultured Prevotellaceae bacterium (assembly GCA_900319525.1). Lineage (GTDB taxonomy): Bacteria > Bacteroidota > Bacteroidia > Bacteroidales > Muribaculaceae > Sodaliphilus. The sequence continues at coordinate 229,021 of ONOU01000002.1, forward strand.
CAAACCCAGGTTCGGCAGACGCCCGACCTCAAAAAACCAATGGTAATGATCAAGAAACTGTTTTTCTCCTTCCGTTACAAGAGGGCCGTCAAGAAAGCCAACAGGCTCGCCCAGGAAACAGGACTTAAATACTATGTAATTGCCCTCAACGGGTCCATTCATGTGGTGCCCAAGCAGGTCATCAAGCAGCTCATCCGGCAGCACCGCTTCCGCAAGGGCACAAAATTGGCCGACATCGAGAAACTCGCTTTACACATCACCAAATAACGATACGCTATGTTTATCAACGACGAGGATTACAGTGTTGTCATTGGTGAGCAGGCCTTGAAGGTCATTTCACAGATCAGCGACGACAACCGGGCGAATGCCGAGGAAGAGGCCATCGAGGAAATATCCTCTTACCTCCGTCCAAAATACGACACCGAGGCGCTGTTCAGTGCCGAGGGCAATGAGCGCAACAAACTCATTGTCATGTACACCTGCGACATCGCACTTTACCACATGGCGGCCTCATTGCCCCAAAAGATGGGTACCGAGATCCGCAAGGAACGATACGACCGCGCCATCAAATGGCTAGAAGGGGTGCAGGCCGGCAAGAACGTGCCTGACCTTCCTGTCTCTACCGACGAGGAAGGCAACCCGGTCGGCTTCCCCATGGTTTACGGCTGCCAAAAGAAATTGAGACACAACTGGTAATTGACACATCATGAGCAAGAAAAAGAATACCGATAAACAGGTGCTCGAGACGCCTTTCGGCACCTTCAGTCTCGCCAAGAAAGACGTGGCCAGGTTCAAGAAAACGGTCATGCAGCTGCAGCGCACCACCGACTCGCTCACCAGACGCGACATCGGCGACTGGCGCACCGCTTGGCAGATGGCCATCAACGTGGACTACCCCAACCGACAACCCCTCTATGACATCTACCGCGATGTCGCTGTTGATCTACACCTCTCCGGATGTATCCAGCAGCGCGAGGGCTTTGTCATGGCGCGATCGTTTAAGCTGGTCAACGAGAGCGGCGACGAGGATGAAGGTGCTCTGGACCTCTTCGACGCTGCCTGGTTCAAAGATCTGATCAAACTCGCACTCGACGCGAACTATTGGGGGCACTCGCTCATCGAGCTGGGTGATATCATCACTGCCGGCGACGGCAAACTCGCATACAACGGGGTCAAACTGATTCCGCGCAAACACGTCATTCCGGAATACGGGCGCGTCATCACCGACCTTGGGCAGGACTGGACAACTGGCATCGACTATCGGCAACCGCCGTTCAGCGACTGGCTCATCGAGGTGGGACGGCCCGATAACCTGGGACTGTTCCTCAAGGCGGCCACACAGACCATCCCCAAGAAAAATGCGCTGGCCTTCTGGGACACTTTTGCCGAGATCTTCGGGATGCCCATGCGCATCGCCAGGACTACAACTCGAGACGATAAAGAGATGAAGCGCATGGAGAAGATGATGGCCGACATGGGTACCGAGGGCTGGGGCATTTTCCAACAGGGTACCGAGATTGAGGTGGTAGAGTCTTCACGCGGTGATGCCTTCAACGTCTATGACCGGCGCATCGAGAGGGCCAACAGTGAACTCTCTAAGCTCATCATTGGCCAGACCATGACCATCGAGGACGGCAGCTCGCTCAGCCAGTCCGAGACACACCTGGAGGTATTCGAGAACATCATCGAGGCTGACTGCGACAGCATACGCGACATCGTTAACGACCAGCTCATCCCGCGCATGATCCGCCACGGTTTCCCGCTCAAGGGGCTGCGCTTCGACTGGGACTACTCGGTGGACTATTCACCCGAGCAGCAGGTGAACTATGAGACCATGGTGCTCAATAACTATGAGGTGGACCCGTCCTATTTCGAGGATAAATACGGTATGCCAGTTGGTGAGCGCCGCAATAATGCCACTAATCCGCCCACAGAACCGACCCAGGATGATGAAGAGGGCAAAGGTGAGGAAACACCCACTGGAGAGCAAAACGGCCAGCAGGAGGCGACTGTGCGCCCTTTTTTCGACTGAGCCCCGTTGACTACGCGGGGCTGCACCAGCGTTACGCCGAGATATTGGGCAGACCAGGCTTCACTGCCGTCACTCTCGCAAGCGAAAAGGAAAAGGACTACCGCCAAATGGCTAAAGATTGGGCAAAATCTATCACCGATCCAGAAGCACGAGCCATGTGCGAGGAGGCCGGAGAAAGAGTGCTAAGATTGGGGTTTTCACTTCCGGAACTTCGACAAGGAAAACTTCCTAAAGGGAAATGGGCTTCTTTCGATTACGCCTTCGGAGAAGTAATAACCATCAATGAAAAAAAACCTAAGGGGGGATGGAAAAAAGCAGTGGACGAACAATACCAAAACCAATGGCACTCACACAAGAATCCAATACTCCACGAACTTGGGCACTACATTCATTATAGCAATGATAAATTCTACGAAAATGAACGATGGGAAAAGCCAGGAAGGTATGGTGTGACCACTGATGACATTGGTCAGCTTGTTTCGTTGTATGCCAAAAAAAGCAGAACTGAGTTTGAAGCCGAACTAATGGCTGGAATTCTCAGTGGCAAGGTTTATCCGGAAAGCATACTCAGGTGTTCATATATGCTTGAAAAGAAAGGGTCTCCTGACGAAAGAAATCTATTTAATGATATTTGGGAAATAGCATCTGGTGAAAAACCAAACACTTTAGTTACTGAACAGAAATACGGTGACATGATGAAAGTGCTCTATCAGCAAGAAGGGAGCCAGTTAAAAATCAGCATTATGGCCGAAAATGATGTCCAGGATTTCATCAATGCCCATGCACAGGTACTTGACAATGGCTTCAAATACCTCCCCATGTCTGATGCCATGCGGCACCGGCTTGAGCGCTCCAACTTCATCTTCTCGGGCTTTAAGACGTTCCACGAGCTCAACGAGGCCTTCCCGTCACTCATCGATGAGAACGGCGAGCGAAAACCGTTTGAACGCTTTTTGAAGGACGTTCTGGCCATCGACGAGACCTACAACCGCAACTACCTTAGGGCAGAGTACAACTTCTGCCAGGCATCAGCCGACATGGCGGCCAAGTGGGAGCAGATTGAGGCCGACGGCGACCGCTATAACCTGCAGTACCGCACTCAGCATGACGACAAGGTACGTCCTGAGCACGCGGCCCTCGATGGGGTGACGCTGCCGCCGTCCGACCCGTTCTGGGAGGAATACTACCCGCCCAACGGATGGAACTGCCGCTGCACAGTTGCCCAAGTGCGCAAGTCAAAGTACCCGGTGACGGATCCCGAGGAGGCTCGTGCCCGGGGTGAGGAAGCCCTGCAGAAAGACACCAGGGGGATCTTCCGCTTCAACTCCGGCAAGCAGGGCAAGACCTTCCCGGACTACAACCCCTACACCATCAGCCGCTGCCGCGACTGCGACATCGCCCAGGGAAAAGCCAACCTCGCCTACATCCCCGACAACGAGCTCTGCTCGGCTTGCCGTTTGATTAGGGTATGTCAGCAAACGAGCGGATGTAAATTAGACCCAGTTTATGGAAACAGACTTCTTATTAGCAATGATTGCGACTCATCAGAGCTAAAAGACAACACGAGAGCTGCTCATGCTATCCTTTCAAGTTTCCCTGATGTTTATATGAGAATCCGCGAGCACGTTTTTCAGATTAATGTAAAGAATCCTGAATATGAAATCAATGGAATGTTTGCTGATCGCAAAGGTGTTAAATCCCCAAAAGGTATTTCAGACGGTTTCAGAAAAGCAATCAAACAAGGTTGTGAAGTTGTTGTCATCGATCTTGATAAGCACTTGAGAAAAAAGCCTCTCGCTGTAGGTGCAATTTCAAGATACATTGATTGGAGGCATTCAGATTTTGAAAACGGAATAATCAAAGAGTGCTATGTGGTTTTTCAAGATAAAGCAGTAGTAATAACAAGCCAGCATTCAGGACGTGAGTTAATCGCACTCGAGATTGAAAAATTAAAGCAGTGATTGCTCACTGCCTTATGCTCCACGGCTTGAAGTTATCGCGCCTTTTCGGGTAGCACATTGCAAAGGTAACACCATTTTTTGAATTAGCAACTATCATGGACAAAAAAATAGCAAAAAAACGCAACCGGTACTGCATCGACGAGAAGATCAACAGGCAGATCCACCGGGACAGAATGAGGACAAAAACCGGCATTCTGATATTCCTGTCAGTCGTAATGACCGGCGTGGTCTTACTCCTCACCCTCGTTATCGGGTCCATATTCGGCATCTATAAACCATAATATACAACTATCATCATGGACAAGAAATTAACCGTCAACATCGAATTTAGCCGCGACCAGGTGGCAACAGTAGCAACTCTCGCTGGCGTTGAATTAAACCAGGAAATATGGGACAAAGCCACCGAGAAGCCGGTCAACATCAGCATGAGCGACATTGATGACAAGGAAGCCCAACTTGGTCTATTGATAGCGATTGTGGGCATAGCCATGGGCAAAGCCCTCTGACAATACTCGCATAGTACAAAGAATCGGCACGGCCTCAGCACTGTGTCGATTCTTGTCTTGTAGTGAGAGCCACTGGCTCGTATCTCATTACCCTATGGCACCCATTCGCCTCCATACTCGAACACCTCGATGCTCTCCACAAGATCCTCGTGATTGTGGTTGGTGTAGCTTCGCGCAAGCTTCAAACCGATGAAGCTGTCACCGCTCAAATCAATCAGTGCATTCCGGACATCCTCACACAGGTCAAACACCGCCAGCGATGACTCCTGGCCATCCCAGTCGGTGACGATGTGCAGACGCAGCAACCCGTTCGTGCGGTAACCGTCTGACTTCTGACCGCGCCATTCTATAGGCTCGAACTCAATGAATACGGCAGGACGTGGCCAGGCATCCTCCTGCTCAATAAAAGCCACATTCTGGTTCCACAGGTCAACATGCTTCACTGGTGATCCTGGCATCTCCAGCAGCGCGGCTTTCACTTTGGTGTAAATCTCTCTTCTCATTTCATCTCAAACTTTAAGTCATGTTCAAAGTATTCGGCCAGGTTCTCCTCGATGATCTCGCGCACGGCCTTCTCAACTTCGGGGCTGGCACCAAGGAACTGACGCCTCGGGATCTTGATGGTACTTCCCTCTTTCTTCAACGCCATCCACTTCCAGAACTCGGCCTCGGTGCTCAGTTGCACGGTGCGCTTGTCATTCCGGCGCTCGCCGTTCTTTTTGCGCCCGAAGGAGCCGGTAGCCTCGTAGTATTTGTGCCAGAAGAAGGCCTTCATGCGGTTTGTCACCTTGATCTCGCCACCCTCGTTGTGGATGGCAGCGTATGGTAGCGTCGTGTAGAAGCTGATACTGTTGTCTGTCGTGCGGCTCTGGATGCTGCGACGCAACGCCCCGCTGTCAACCAGGATGTGACCGCCCGGTCGTGTCGGCGTGCGGCGACGTTGCCATGCCTCGGAAAAGAATGCCTGGCGCTCGAAGTTCTTGTCAAACTCGTCGCTCAGCTCCACGGCGATGTCCCGCAGGATCCGCTTGATGACGATATTTACATCCGGATTGCTCATGGCCACTCCCATTGAATCTGTAATTGGACAGGCTCCGGCAGTTCGTTCTTTGGATCGCTCACCGCCTTTAGCAGGTTATAGAATGTTCGCTCGCTGATGCCCCATATCGGGTACACATAACGCCGCCAGATCTCCCTGTTCGATAGACCTTCCTTGACATGCGTGTCATAGATTCTGTTCACGTCTGCCACTCGCTTCTGATAACTCACTCCCCTGCGCTTCATTTCTACCTGCAAAGATAACACATTAAGCAATAAAAAATTGCGCCAAGCAACACCTGACGCAATTTTCAGTTTACACGGTAAACACTACAGCATTTCGCCCTCTTGATAGGGTCTGATGTCAACCGTCATTTGGCATGACACAACCAACCGTCCGCTGCCCTCACACTGGGGGCAAGTCATCCGGCCATCGGGATGATTGAAGCTCTCGATCATGCCCGTCCCGCTGCATGTGCGGCATATCGACACACGGGGCGGCTTGTTCACCTGCTTGGTCATGACACGTCCTCCTTCTTCGGCTCGACATAGAAGGTCTCATCCTGGACCACCTGGATGCCGCACTTGGCCATATTCTCAACCATGCCTTCAGCTTCGCGGTCCGCAAGCAGCTTGTCTTTCGCAACTTCCTCACTCGTGCGGATGAACGAAGGCATGAACTCCTTGACAAGGTTCTTCGCGGCTTCCCAGGTAAAGCCCTTCAGCGTCTTCAGCTTCGGGGTGCCGGTGCGGAAGCCGATGGTACCGTGAGCCATCTCCAGGCTCTTCTTCTTGGTGAACAACTCAGCCTGGTTCTCGGTGGCGAAGCTCTGCAGGGTGTCAAACGCCTGCTCTCGCTCATCAGTGAGGATGGCGAGCTTCTCAGCATACTTCTCGCGGATCTTGGCACAAGCCAGTTCAATCTCTGCGTTGATCTTGTTGATCTGGGCATCGGCCTTGGCATAGGTGGCAAACGCTTCGTCGGCGGCCTCACGGGTCACGCCGGTAATGATGGTTTTCTTCTTTCTTGTTGCCATTGTAGTTGAAATTAAAAGTGAATAAAAAATATAACTGTTACTAATTCTCGTTCTTGTGGTTGATGGCACGCATCTTGCGGGTCAAGGCGGCAAGCTCTTCAAAGTCCAGGTCACGGAATGCCTTGCCGGCTATCCTCGGATCCTGGCAGAAGGCGTTGACGCGGTTCCAGTCGGTGGTGTCAACACCATACTTCTGCAGCTGATGCAGCGCACTCGACCGTAAACGCTTCTGCTCTTGGCGCCACCGTTCGTGACCTCGAGGGTCAACGATACGCTCCAGAGCGTCACACAACTCGCCATACTCGACAGCGGTCATTTCACGGAGGTGGTCAGTACGGCCACTGGTCCACTGCTGCACGAGCTGACACTTGTGAGCATCAGCATCACCTCCATGATGCATCTTGTTAAACACGGCATAAAACCGTCTGTAGTTAGTCACCTCTCCCATTTTCTGACTGTTCTTTCGTTAAACAAATAGGGGGCGACGCCACTTGTTTTGGCTGCTTTCGCCGCCCCCTCCACATGTAAATACCAGGACACGTCCTGACGGGTTCTTCCGCAGCTCGCCGCTGCTCCCTGGTCTCAATCTGCGCTACATTTGACACCTGCAGCTCGGTGTGATGGATCTTGTGGATGCCGAGGCTTTTAATTCCAATGCCAGGCGTTACCGCTCTGGCCATCCACAAGATGGTTTCCTGCAAATACCTCCCGGGGCAGGTCCCGGGTGATGTGTCCGGCGTGGTCTGTCGCAGATGGCGCCGGTCTGCCAAAAATTTTTAGTAATGAAAATATTTTAAGCACTTAGTTTGGTTGAACTTCTACTATTTGAAATTCCAGATACGGCTTTCCAAAAATACTCTCTATGAAAATCCTTTCATCGGTCTTCTGGATGTTATATGCACTATCTAAAGGCTCCCAGGTATTCCTTCGACGGAACTTTGTTTTTAATGCCTCTTCGTAGATACTATTAAGTAGGTTCATACAGTCGTACTTACTATCATAAGAGTCATAGTAAAAGTCGGACAACATTGCGCACAGGAGAAGAAGTCCCTGTGTCAGCTTGGCATGATCTGTTCTTTGTATTCTATATTTCATCTTCGTTCGTTTTTATTTCGTTAATACTGTTTTGTTCTGTTTCCGGCTCCTTGCCAAGCCAATACTTGGCGGCACCTTCTGCCCATACGGTGAAGGGCACGCCTGGAGTGTCCATGTAGCGGCTCTTGCAGGAGGCACGGAAACCATCGACCAGGATCTTGATGTCGGCATCATACTCCACCTTCTTGGCGGCTCGACCGGCGGGACGCATCCCTTCGGCATGGCTGATGAAAATGAGCAGCTTGCCGGGCAAGGCCTCCTTCATGGCCTGATAGCCTTTGTATGTCAAGCCTGAGTACTGGAAACTGTCGATGATGGCGATGCCGGCGCTCTTGCGACGCTGCAGACGGGCGACCAGCTGATCCATGCCCTCGCGGTCCAGGATCTGGAAGCGGCGGTTGACCTCCTCCATCTTGTGGCGACGCATCGACATCTGAACGCTCAGGCTGGTGCTCTCCTCCAGGCTGTCATAGACCACCTTGTCAAACTGACACAGGTACTTGGCCAACTGCATCACAAAGCTCGTCTTGCCGTTGCCCGGATTGCCCCAGATCAGCCACACGCCACTCTTGGCGGGCTTGCCCATGCTGGCGGCCCATGCACCATCAAACTCCAGCTTGGGGATGTTCATCCGCAGGATCTCGGCGGGACTGTAGGCGCGTTTACGTTTCATCGGTTCCCCTCCTTCCTCAGCTCGGCAATCAGGTAGTCGGCAATCTCGACAGCAGCCTCACTGGCCAGCTGCCTACGCTTATTGTCGGTCACGAAGGTCTCACTTCTCATCTGGTCATACATCGGCCACAGTACCTCCTTGGCTATCTCATACCGGCGCTGTTCCCAGTCAATGTTCGACATATCACACTCGCTTTTTAAGTTCCTCAACAAGGGCATCGGCCCATTTCACGGCATAAGCAGCATAGGCATGCTCCTTATCCTTCACGTCAAAGGACATAACTGCAGCTTCAGCTACCTCCTCAAGGCACTTGTTCGCCATGATCTCCTTGGCTATCTCATAGCGGCGCTGCTCCCAGTCAATCTCATGGCTGCGCATCCGCTTGGCGATGTAGATAACCGCATCCATGTATTCCATTTCTATCTTAGTCAACATATCAGGCTCCTTTCTTGATTTTCTCGATCTCGGTATAGATTCTCCTCAAGCCGCCACCGCTCAGGGTGACCAGCTGGGCGATATTCACACCTTCAGGGGCGTTGACCTGGGCGACGATGGCGGCCTGGGCCTTGAGGAACTTCTGGCGCTCCTTGGCGTCGTCAGGGGTGACTTTGCTGAAGGTGTCACCAAAGCGGCTCAGCATCTCAGTGTAGCCCACCTTCTTGCCCTCAATGGCGCGCACGATCTTCTCCTGCAGACCATCGGCTCCCATCATGTACCAGCCGCAGGCATGCTCGGTGGCGTTCCACAAGGCCTTGAGCTCAAGGAATGCTTCATACTGCAGGTCTCCGGCTTCGTCAAGGATGACAAGAGGAGTGTCGATGGTGCGCAGGTAGGCGACAAGATCCTCATACACGTCACTGTAACGGCCGTTGGCGTTAACGCCGAACTCCTTGGCAATCTTGCGCACGAGCTTGAGCTTGGTCTTGACCTGGCTGCAGTCGATATACACGGCGTGCTTGTGGGTCTTGACATAGGCACGGGCGGTGAAGGTCTTGCCGATATTGGGAATATCGCACATGATGGCGCTCAAGCTGCCCTCCTGGCACGTTTCAAGCTGGGTGGTGATAAACACCCACGTCTGCGTCTTCGCGGCCGTCCAGGCCATTTCCTGGCGCAATACGACGCCTAGACGCCGGGCAATGCCCACCCAGTTGGCATCGCTGACCTGTTTCTCAAAGTTGCCCTTCTTGATGGCGTTGTACACGCTGGGGGCAATGCCCAGGGCTACGGCGTGCTTGGCGTCGCTGGGATAGTTCTCGCGGTCACCGGCTATAGCGGTCGCGATTCTCGTTTTGATTTCGTTGGTGATCTCCATTGTTCTATCTGTTTTTGAATGTCGTTAAAATGTCGTTTATATGCTGGCGACAGCAGCGCGGGCAACCTGGCTCACGTCCATATAGTCACTGTAGTCTTCGTCTTCATCAGGCACGACAGCAGCGGGTACGGGCTCAGCAGTGTTGATGGCAGCCGCGACGGCTTGGCGCTCCTCGTTGGGAAGGACTGCGACCTTGGTGATCTTCTCGTCCTTCATCATCTTGTCAAACTGGCTCACATATTTGGCTTGCTCCGTATAGGCCGCAACGTCAGCGGCGGTCTGCTCGGCAGTGGCCTCATTATAGCGATCCAGCAGCTTGCAGGTGGCGATAAACTTGTCGCCCTGCCACAGATAAACCTCGCCCACCTGGCCGTCGGCATCAGGCAGCCAATAGGCCTCGACCTTGTTGTTGCGAGGCGCCAGCTTCTCGATGTCGTGCGGGCTGGGCAGGCGGTACTGCTGGTACTGCACGGTGCAGAACATGTTCTGCTTGATCGTGGTCTCGGTCTTGTTGCCGATGTAGCGGTACAGGTAGGATTTGTCCCAGGGTCGCAGACTGGGGTTCTGCCGGCTGGCCAGGACATCCCAGCGGGTCATGCCTGGATACATCTTCTGGTTGGGATGCAGCTGGTGGTTGAACAGTTCGATCGCGGCAAGATCATCGGCTACAAGCTGCTCAAAGGTGAAGCTGGCCTCCTTGTAGGTGTTGTTGGTCTCGTCATAGACCTTCTCGACCTTGGGGCGGTTGGCCTCCAGCGAGGCGTACCACCTGCCGATGCCCACCTGCAACCTCTTCTCGACACCGTATTTCTTGGCGCGGTTCAGGTGCTCGGCGCGTTTCTCGCGTGAGTTGCCGGGATTGCACCAGCGGATCAGCGGGAACACGACTCCGGCTTTCATCAAGCCATCGGCAAAACCACTCACCAGGTGGTGCTCAACCTCAAGCTCGGCGGGCATATACCAGCCGTTGCGGTCCAGCGTCTGGAACATGTCACGCATGCACGCCAGGAACAGGTCGGCGGTCTTCAACCGGCTATAAGCGCGGCCAACCACACAACCGCTCACGACATCATAGGCATAGTAGGCCTTCACGCGTTGGCCGTTGCTCATGGGTCGCGGCAGATCACGGTCATCAAGCGATATCTTGCTCAACGCATACACGCCATTGTGGCGCAGGTGATAAGGACGGTAACGGTTGTTGAAGTCCCACTGGGTGTCGTGAAGCTTACTGCGCAACGACCGGTTCTTGGGGGTGTTGAGGTAGTTGGCTATGGTGGCCTCACTCAGCACCAGCGGGTCGCCGTTTTTGTCGGTGTAGTTCTGAGGATCATACCACTCTCCGGTCTCGGGATCGGAAACAGTGACCTCACCGCGCACGAACATGTTGTACATCTCGGCGACGGTGGTGTTGTAGGGACGTGAGGGATCACTGTCAAGGCTCAAGATCAACCGCTCGATACTGTAGTTGACCTTCCTGGCGCTCTGGTTCCTGAACTTCTTCGAGATCAGTGACTCATAGCCCTGTTTCTTGAAGGCCGTCACACGCTCACGGAACCGGTGAGGACTCAACGGCAGGGTGTGCTCAAACTCGGCCTGGTAGTAGCTGATGACACCGGCCATCTCGCCCCAGTTGATGCTGTCACCCTGCATGGCCTTGCGCATGATATTGGTGTCGGCCATCACGGCGACAACAGCCTGCAGCACGCTGGCGTTGACGGTGTACTCGTTGATCTTGTCAGGGGGCAAGGGGCTGCCGTCAGCAAAGCGGAAACGCGTGTACCAGCTGCGGGCCTCGGCATCTACACGGTAGTGGCTCTCAAACCAGTCGCGCAGCACGTTCTGCTCCAGCTCGCCATACTTGGCAACGACACGGTCACGGAAGCGGTGAGGCAACGTGGCAACCTCAACCAGGGCATAATTGCCAAGACCCTTACCTTGACGCACCACATTGATCTTCTTGCGGGCGCACAGCTGCTTGTAGTTGGGAACACTCATGATGGGGGCAAGGATGTCAAGCGGCAAGTCCTGCGGACGGCGGCCAGCAAGCACACGGCTATGGCTCCAGTCAGCAACACCATCCACGACAACCGGACGGTCGTCATGGGTGAGGTCACACACCGATATACACAGTATTTTGCCGAAATACTCCATATCACAGACTCAAGGCCATTCGGCTCACCTCACTCTGCAGCTCCATGAACTCGGGAATGCTCTCCACCTGGCGCTCACGCTCCACCTCATCGTCAACAAGGACGGTGACAATACCGCTGCCCTTCTTAACGACCAGCTTCACGTGATCGCCGAAGGTCTGCGTCATGGTATTGGCGGCCTCCTCATGCGTGGTCTCCATCTCGGCAGACTTCCAGTTGGGCACACCACCATACTGCGACAAGGCAACGTAGCGGATCTTACGCGCCAAAATGCTGTTGCTCTCAAAGTTCAAGGCCTTCCACACCATCATGCGGGTCACCTTAAACACATTAGCCAATCTAGCCTTGGCTTCATCGGTCACATAAATCTTCTTTGCCATGATTATTCTGCTTTTTGATAATGTTGATATTCATTGTGATACTCTTGACCCTCCAGACAGTCCAAACCGCTCGGACTGTGAGCAGGTGCCTCGTGGGCGGGGGCTTCGCCAACGTCAATGCCCATCTTAACCAGCATCTTCTGCAGGTTCTCATTCACGACACACGCTGCACAGTACATGTCAGATCCGTCTGCAGCGGCGTCATCCATCAACTCGTCGGCAAGATCAAGCCAACGCTTCACGGCCTGGCTGGCAGCCCAGACTGCCGCCTTCATCTTCTCGCCGTAATTCTCTAACTGCTCCCACTTCTGGAAGTCGATCTCCTTGTGCTTTGCCATAATAATTACTCCGTTTTATTGTCGTTAAACTAAATTTTCGTACCTTTGGCAGCCGTTTACGATGTAAACAGCGCTGCAAAGATATAGGAAATTTCCTAACTAACAAAAATATTTAGAGGATTTTTTCTAATTATTGGCACTTTTTTTAAAGTTAAGATATGATTTTAGACCGTATTAAACAATTTATCGATTTCAAAGGTATTGCCGTCAGTGCGTTTGAACGGAGTATTGGAATGTCCAATGCTTCATTCGGTAAGTCGCTAAAAAATGGCGGAGCAATAGGGACCGATAAGTTAGAGAATTTCCTAAAGACATATCCTGAAGTTTCGCCTACCTGGCTTTTGACTGGCAAAGGGAATATGTTGGTGGATCTTGATAACCTTACAGCCGGCCAAAAAGAAGGAATTCCACTCATACCACTTAGTGCAATGGCGGGCGCTTTGAACGGGGAACAGTCTGTTCTGGAATATGAGTGCGAGCGTTATGTGATACCGGCTTTCAGTGGAGCAGACTTCCTGATGCCTGTAAAGGGAAACAGTATGATGCCAACCTACATCTCCGGGGACATCGTGGCATGCCAGCGTGTGCCAATGACTGACATGTTCTTTCAATGGAACAAACCTTACGTCCTCGACACCTCGCAAGGAGCTATCATTAAGCGCATCAAACCAGGCAGCGACAAGCAGCACGTCCTTATCGTCTCAGATAATAAGGAATATGATTCTTTTGAATTGTCATACAGTGACATCTATGCCGTTGCATTGGTGATCGGCATAATCCGTCTTGAGTAATATGAAAATTCCTTTTAATATCTGGAACCGCAAAAAACAAAAAGGCAAAGGTGAGGACCCTGATGCTGTTCGTGTTCTTAATGAAGATAATTCCGTATCAATAACTGTAACCATCGGGGATGTGGATTATACAGTAAACAATCTGAAACCGAAATCAACACCATCACAAGAAGAAAGCGCAAAAGAAAAACGTGCGCTGCGCTATAAAAGAGCAGATAAGCGAGAACGCAAACTCATCATCTGGAGGGTTCTTAGGTATATGATCACATACCGGAACCTATCTTCGTCAACCAATTTCCATGAGTATAAAAACAACATAGCCAGTCACAACCAGGCCGTGGAGGAATTAAAGAGTTCAAACCCCGATGTGTATCATCTTGAAGCTGCTATCAGGTTCTGCCAATTAGAGTTTCTCGCAGGAAGATGCGATTACGAACTAACTGATGAAGATATTGACGCTTTGAGAAATTGGGAAACAAAACCTATAGACTTACAAAAGGTTTTGAGAGACGTGCTGGCTGCATACAAAGAGTATTGGAATGACGTGCTGAAATCATATACAAGCGCTGCCGCTCGCAAAAAACGGCTTGAATATCTCATCAACAACCTTGACGAAATAATGACCTTGCCTGGACTGCATGATTCTCCAGCAATATTGAAAGAGACTGAAGCACTACAGTCTCAATACAAATCGCAACTCAATGACATGGTACAATAGGTATCACGCGGAGCCACACGGACCCGCACAACAGCCGCACACACACTTTTTAAGGCTGTTTTAATAGGGCGTAACCGGCGAAAACCCCTGTGAATAGGGCAGTTCACGCGTATTATATATAATGTGAAAGGCGGTTTTTATGTGGTATTTTCCTGCCCGAATATTGCCAAAACCGCCAAAATGGGGGGGGTAAATGTCCCGTTTCCTCATTTTTAAGCGGTCTTAAAATCTCGAAAATGTAACCCTAAATGTAACCCTAAACTCGCAATAAATGTAACCCTAAACTGTAACCCTAAATGTAACCCTAAATCAAAAAACGACGTTTAGGGTGACAAAAATGGGGAAGCCTCACGACTCCCCCTAACGACATTCAAAACAACACCGCCAGAATCGCCTTCTAACGGCGTTAAACCCTCATTCTAAACCTCTTCCACGCCTGGGACTTGAGATGAGCGTGGACTGCTTGATAATCGCTTTCCGCGTGATCACAGTGCCGTTTCCGCTCAAACCGGCGTGCAGGAGGTAGTTTTTGGTAGCACCAACCTCCTCAGCGGTCAACTTCGTAAAAACCGCCGTGATGCTGGTGAAATAATAGTCCCGGCGCTTGCCGGTCAAATGCACATGGATAACCTTTGCCATAGTCTTGCCAATATTTTCCCGCAAATGTACTAAATAATTGTTATATGGAACATTTCGGCAATATCAAATCTTCATTAAAGGCAAAAAAATAACGGCACATCGCCGCTGATGAACGCCATGCACTCGTAAAGATCCGGCGCGCGAGTAGTAAGCCAAACGTAAACATCCATCATCCAGATCAGCCCCAAACGTAAACCAAACGTAAAGCAACGTAAACCATTTCGTTTTTCATGGGCCTTTCACCCAACGACCTCTAACTCTCTGAAAAACAAACCAATCAACCCCTCGACGTGGCTCATACATCAAACCCGCTTCGTTTTACGCCCCTTACATGCAGATATTCCTGTTTGACCTGTGGTCGGTGTTCCATCACCACATGTCGACGATGGAGGCCAGCGACAATGCTTCGCGGCTATTCTTGCAGTTTCTCGCTCAAGTTCAACAACATTGCCGCGGGCAGCGCGACGTGGCCTTCTATGCCGACCGGTTGTGCATCACGCCCAAATATCTGTCACAGGTGAGTAAATCGGTTTCGGGCTTGCCTGCCTCGGAGTGGATCTCGTTCTATTCGGCATACGAACTTGTCTCCCTGCTTAATGACCATTCCAAAACGCTGACCGAAGTCGCCGACCTGATGCACTTTGAGACGCTGTCGCATTTCTCACGATACACCAAAAAACTGCTTGGAAAGTCACCCACCGAGTACCGTAAAAACTGATATCGGCAATATTTGAAAGTTTCACCTCTTTTTGGGTAACTATGGCTTGAAGAATCGAAAGTACCTTTGCAGCAAAATAATCACTTAGTTTCAGCAAAGATAATGGAAGCATTTGTAGTAGATCCCAGCAAGACCACCCCCGAGGAGATGGCGCGTGGCATGAGAGACGTGAAACTGGTGTTCGACATCAACCACACGATGCCTTACACCGACGAGTATAACAACCTGGTAAAAGAACTCTTTGGCGACAACCTGGGCGAGGGTTCCACGGTGATGCCACCGCTCAAGGACGTGTGCTTCGATAGGGTGAAGATCGGTAACAATGTGATGATCATGCCCGACTGCCTGATGATGTCGCGTGGCGGCATCACCATCGATGACGATGTGATGATCGCGGCCAATGTGCAGCTCATCGCCAACAACCACGACCTGCACGACCACAAGTTGCTGCTGTGCAAGCCTGTGCACATCTGCCGTAACGCGTGGATCGGTGCCGGGGCGACCATCCTGCCCTGTGTGACGGTGGGCGAGAATGCCGCTGTAGCCGCCGGCGCAGTGGTCACCAAAGACGTTGAGGCCAACACCATTGTGGGAGGCAATCCCGCCAAATTCATCAAGAAGATAGATTAACTCATTCAAAAAAAGTAACGACTATGATATTCGACAGAAACGAGCAGAAAGCAGTAGTTGCACTCCTGGGTGCTGGCAGTATGGGAACCGCCATTGTGCGCCGCATCGGCGCAGGCAAGAAGATCCTCTTGGGCGACATCAGCGAGAAAGCCCTGGAACGCGTCGGTGAGGACTTCAGCCGCTGTGGTTACGACGTTGACACTTTACAGGTGAACGCCCTGCATAAAGAAAGCGTTGAGGCATTCGCACGCAGGGCTGCAGAACTGGGCCCCGTGATGTATTTCATCGACACCGCAGGAGCATCGCCCAATCAGGCCAACCCTGAGCACATCGTGGATCTCGACATGGTGGGTACGGGCTATGCCGTGGACGCTTTTGGCAAAGTCATGGCCGAGGGGGGTGCCGGGCTCATCATCTCCAGCCAGGCGGCCTATATGTATCCCATTCCCAACGACATTGAGCTTCAACTGGTCAACACACCGACCGAAGAGTTGAAGAATGTGAAGTTCATCCAAGAGGTGGCCATGCAGAACAGCGGTCTCGCCTACATGATTGCCAAGCGCCTGAACCACCTGCAGGCTCAGCGTGCTGCCGCAACTTCATGGAACAAGCGTCGTGCCCGCATCAACACCATTTCGCCTGGTGTCATCGTTACTCCCCTGGCTTACGATGAATTCCGAGCAAGCGGTGAAGGCTATCAGGCCATGATCGATGCATCTGCCGCACGCCGCACAGGCACCAGCGACGAGATTGCCGAAGCAGCAGCCTTCTTGCTTGGAGAGCATGCGCGTTTCATCACCGGCACCGACCTGCTCATCGACGGCGGCGTCATCGCAAGCATCCGCACCGGTGAATTCAAGTTGTTGGAATGAATTCATAATACCACCTGCCGTTGTCATGTCATGCAAAAACATCACCAGCGTGTGCATCATCAACGGGAATCTTTTGAAGAGGAATACCGCAAACATTTGCAGAATGCCGGAATAGAATGGAATGACTACCGCCTGACGTGAATGGCCCTCGACGAGGCCCGTCTGCGGTTTGCCTTATACCCCACGCCACACGAGGCCTACGGCCTGTGCGCCGTGGGGTCACCTCAAGTTCAAGGCCGCTGGCCTTGCTGTGTCCTTCGACCACACCGCCCCCACCTTTTATCGGGTGAGCCGGAATTAATCCTTAACGTCACGATTTAACATTCGGGGGGTACCGAGCGGAAATAAAAATAAGCGGCTGAAAATCAGTCGCTTATTTTTGAATTGTGGAGCATAGCGCTTTCTGGAGCAATATGGTCCGACACGCATAGAGTCGTTAATGTTCGGATTGTCAGTTGCTTAGATCGAGCTATCGATTCTTGACATATCGATAAAAACCCTGTTATCCCGTAAAAGGGGGGAATCAATGTACCCCCCAAAAAGCAACCTTGCGCACCGACGCGACCCCGCGTTTCTTCTTACTCAAAGTCATACGAATCTGATGCTCACGTCATCGATGGGAACCTGTCGGATGAAGTGGTCGGCATAATGGCGTTATCGTGTCATAAGATGTCTTGTAATGTCTTATCGTATCGCGCTAATTTATTGTTACTCAATAATTTGCGTATTATTTTGAGACATTGTAATTTTGCAGAAAATATAAAATTAAAGTTATTATGAAGGAGATTAAATTTAATTGCAGGACATTCCTGAACCATCGCGATCAAGTGGTGGTGCGCGTAAGGTGGAACAAAAAGAGGTCTGAGGTCGGTTTCTCTATCGGGTTGCATGCAGACCCTTCGAAGTGGAACGCCGACTCTCAGAGGCCTGTGCGTGGCTCTACGCATGTTATCGGCCAAAAGAGGATACCGTCGCGTGTCATCAACGACCGGATCGATGAGTTCCTTGCAGCTATCAATGAGTCCTTTGTCGAGTTCGGGCTCAAGGATATTATGCCTGGACCAGACGAACTGCGTGAGCTTGTGAACGAAAAGGTGGGTCGGGGCGAGGATCTGGAAGAAGAACCACAGGTAAAGCCGCTCAAGGAGATTTTTGACGATTTCCTTGCGTCTGGCAAAAAGGAACGCGATTGGACGAGCGCAGTGCACTACAAGTATGAGCAGGTGTGGAAACACTTGACTCAGTGTGATCCGACCGTTTCTCTTGAGACCCTTGACAAGGACAAGATGCTCGAACTCAAGGATTGGTATGTCAAGAACAATTACAAGAATCGCACAATCACCAAGCAGTTCCGGTTTTTG
Source organism: uncultured Prevotellaceae bacterium (assembly GCA_900319525.1). Classification (GTDB taxonomy): domain Bacteria; phylum Bacteroidota; class Bacteroidia; order Bacteroidales; family Muribaculaceae; genus Sodaliphilus. Next base: position 247,275 of record ONOU01000002.1, read on the forward strand.
AAATCGTTCCTTCGCTGGATGAAGGCCAATGGCTATCCTGTCCACGAGAGTGCGATTGACTGCCAGATTCATTTGACCGTTACCAAGAAAAATGTGACTTTTCTGACGTTCAAGGAGCTGATGCAGTTTTATCACTATAAGTTCGCGCCCGAGCATAAATATCTGGATAAGGCTCGCGACATGTTCTGCTTCATGGCGTTCACCTCGTTGCGCTATTCAGACCTTGCTCAGCTCAAAAGGGCCAATATCACCAGCCGTGGCATTGAACTCTATACCAAGAAGACCTCGACTCCAATTACGATACCGATTATTGATTATGCGCGGAAGATCATGGACAAGTATTCCACCTTCCAGTCATCAGATGGCAGTTTATTCCCGGTGCCGTCAAGCCAGAAGTTGAATGACTATATCAAAATTGCGGCAGAGCAGGCCGGCATCGATAGGGAAGTCGTCAACACTTACTTCATTGGCACGAAACGGTACGATGAGGTTCATAAGTTCTATGAAATCATTGGTTGCCATGACGGTCGTCGCACGTTTGTGTGCTGCTCTCTGGCATTTGGAATACCACCTGCCGTTGTCATGTCATGCACGGGGCACAAGGACTATCAGAGCATGAAGCCCTACATCGAGGTGGGGAACGATACACAGAAACTTGAACTTGACAAGTGGAACGGGAAAGACACCAAGGTTGACATCATCACTGCTCTTGAGGATCTCGATGCCGAGAAACTTGAGTTGGTGTATGATTTCGTCAAGTCAATTGCAAGTTGATACAAATACCTGATGTTGTGAAGAGAAGAATTTGTAGAAAACGCAACGATTTGTTGCGTTTTCTTTTGAAAATAGCAAAAAATAGGCTATTTTTGCGGTCAAAACGCAAATATTTCGACATTATGAAGATATCGATTAAGAAAATCAAGGTTGGCGGAATCACCAATATTAAGGATGTTGAGATTCCCATGGAGAAGTTGACGGCCCTTGTCGCTCCCAACAATTATGGTAAGAGCAACTTCCTTGTCGCCATCGAGTTCGCTGTGCAGTTCATGGCGGCTCAGAGCGATACCAGGCTCAAGATGATGTCAACGCGCAACGTGATACCCATCAATAAGTCAATGGAGGATGCTCCCTTCTCGTTTGAGATGGAGGGCTGCACGGGTGACACGGAGTTTGTTTATGGCTTTTCGTTTGAGTGGGCCAGGACAAACGGTAAAGATCAAGGGAGTAGGGTGGTGAGCGAGACCCTGAAATTGAAACAGGCCACAGAACTGAAGTATAAGGCATATATCAAGCGTGAGGCTACTGAACTCGCGTATATCATTGCCACGCCTAAGGGACGCTGCAACAAAGCGGTTCTGGTTGATCGCGGCACCCTTGTCATGGACAAACTGTTGAACATGGATGGGCTGTTCTATCTGGACCTGGTTAAGGCCATAAGGTCGATGAACGTCAAGCGAGTGAATACGCTGGACAACCCGGATGGTATTTTCAGTTCACCGTATCCTGCCTCGGGCTCTGGAGGGTACAGTGTGTCATTTCCCAAACCTGGCGAAATCGGCTTCTTCATCAACAGCCTCCGCCAACTTGATGTGGACAAGTATGAGTTGCTGAAGAACACCATCGTTGACCTGTTGCCCAACATTGAGGATTTTGAGCCTGTTCAGGTGGACCTGTCTCCGAAGACTGATGTGCCATTCCAACTCTCAAATACATACTTTGATATCCGTGTCAAGGAACGCTACAATAACCAGTACACCAGCATCAACAATGTGTCAACCGGCAGCAAGAAAATCTTGTTTGTCTTGACCATGTCGTTGGCAGCCAGCCTTAACCATGTAGACCTGCTCATGTTCGAGGAATTGGAAAACTCTGTACATCCACGACTGTTGCAAAATCTGCTACAAGTCGTTACCGAACTTGCGGGTAATACCAAGGTCATCACAACGAGTCATTCTCCCTATTTGGTCAAGTATCTGTCGCCGAGCAATATCCAGTTGGGCCTGCCCACACATTCAGGTGTTGCTGAGTTCAAGTCCATCAAGCCCAGCAAGGTCAATAAGGTGTTGCGTCAGGCGTCAGCCGAGGAAGTGTCTATCGGTGAATACCTGTTCGACATGATGCTTGATGCCGAGGCTGACGATGAGATGTTGAACGAATATTTTGCGTGAAGATATGAAGAAGACTGGACCGAATAAGCCACATGTGGTAATCTTTGTTGAAGGCGACACCGATAAGATCTTCTTTGACCACCTCATTCAGTTCTATCGTGAGCATTCGACAACCGAGGTCGTCTCATGCGAAGTGAGGAACCTGCGCGGTGTATCACGCTACACCAATAAGATCGTGGGCAAACTCCAAAACGACATTTGCCCGAAAGCATTGAAGAAAGGCATGGCGGTGACAGCGGTATGTTGCAGTTATGATACCGATGTGTTTGAGTATGCCGAGCGTCCCGTGGTTGACTGGAACAAGGTTGAGCGAGAAGTCAAGAAACTTGGTATCAGTGAGTTCTGCCACGTCAGGGTAGAGCAGATGATGGAAGATTGGCTTCTGGATGACCTTGCAGGCATTTGTGCGTTCCTCAAATTGAAGAAGGCACCCATTCCGTTGGCAGGTGGAACTGGATACCAAAAGATGCAGACCCTCTTCAAGCGGGCTAACAAGATTTATCTGAAGGGCAACAGCATTGCACCAATGATGGCCTCAATCGACATGAGCGTGATCAGACATCAACGGCAATCATCGTTAGCGCGCTTGGAATCAATCCTAAACGTCACGATTTAACGACCGTTAGATAACGCTCAAAACCCTTATATACAAGAGAGAAATAATACGCCCCGAGAGAGGACCGCTGGCAACAGATCAATAGGCTGGCGGCAGAGAGGGGCGACAACTATATAAACGTAACACGATGGAGAAGGACCTGCTGGCGAGGAGTCAGCATGGACAACCACCATCACGGACGATGACCCAGTGGAGTGACACCGTAACCTCAAGACGTTACACTGTTACCTTCATTGGCGAGTCCGACTGAAGTAGTGATATCAGTGCTGGAGAAGCATTGACGTCGCTACTTCTTTTTTTTCGGTTACTCTCCAGCCATTTGTGTCTTGTCCTCACCTTGTTTTAGGGAAGTGTGGTGTATTGTCGAGGTTAGAAGAACGGCGTGCTACGTGTCTTGAGAATCAGGTCAAAGTCGATGTTCTCGCCGATGACCTTCATCAATCGGATATAGTCGATGGATTGAGTGATATGATCAAATTATTAGCCAAAAGACTTGCTGGCATTCAAAACTCTTCTTATCTTTGCAGGGTTAAATGTTAACAGGGCTGAAAATTTTTCAACTTTTGGTTAAAATGTTGTTAAATTGCATAGTTATACGACCATTGGCATGCTGATAATCAATAATTTAAGCAAAAGTGCTGTCAGAGACCATTTTCCATTAAAACAAGGATTAAGACCCAATCATGGCAAGAACGGAATAGATGCTAACAACGAGTCAGAGACCATCTTCCATTAAAACAAGGATTAAGACCGTACTCTCAAGGAGTTATCGTACTGTCAAGGAATTTTGTCAGAGACCATCTTCCATTAAAACAAGGATTAAGACTCAAAGGTTTTACCCTTGAGCACACAGTTTTGTGCTTGTCAGAGACCATCTTCCATTAAAACAAGGATTAAGACGTGATGCGGTTTGACTTTACAAACTTCTTTTGCTTGTCAGAGACCATCTTCCATTAAAACAAGGATTAAGACAATGTAAAGATGCCAGCTTCTTGCCATTCAGAGTTAGAGTCAGAGTCCATCTTCCATTAAAACAAGGATTAAGACAAAGAATTACCTTCGTTGTCCACAAAAGAACGTGCGTCAGAGACCATCTTCCATTAAAACAAGGATTAAGACACAAACTTCTTTTGTTTGATGTCGAATTTTTCTACCGCATGTCAGAGACCATCTTCCATTAAAACAAGGATTAAGACAGTTCAGCTTTGGTCTTTTTGTCTAAACGTGCCATAGTCAGAGACCATCTTCCATTAAAACAAAAACAAGGATTAAGCCCTTCAAGACCATGGCGTTTCATGGTTCTTGAGGGGTTTTTAATGTGTCGTGATTGAGGTAGTGAGCATATAGGGCATGCAACACTCGGATGCGCATTTACCGTAATTGCTTATTGCCGATTTTTACATTTTGGAAGAACTGATGATAAAAATATCAAAAAATGTTTTGATTTCCCTGATTTTGGCATTATTTTTGTAGTGAAAAACATAAAAATTGTAAACAACATGGGAAAATTTGTACGAACCTTAACTATAACCTACGACCTTGATATTGACAACTGGGAGGTGCCACTGTTTCGTGGTGCCGTTGTTGATGCTATAGGATCGTCGGCCAACCTGCTCTTTCACAACCATACGCCAGATGATGGACTGCGGTACTCCTACCCGCTTATCCAGTATAAACGCCAGGGTGGCAAAGCGTGCATCGTTGCCGTTGAACAGGGTGTGAACAAGTTTTATCGTTCACACTTTAGCAATGAAAATAATACAACACATAAATTTAATAATAAACAGAATAATGTCACCAGTAGAATCTAAATCCAGACCTACTACACCGATTTATCTCTATGGCGCTGCCGTACAGGGCATTCAGGGATTCATTTTCCAGACGAATGAACTGAAAGATATCGTTGGCGCCAGTGAATTGGTAGAGGAAATCTGTACTCAAATGTTTGAAAATGAGTTCAAGCAAGATGGAGAACTCATCGTGAGCGCCGCAGGCAACATCAAATGCCTATTCTATTCTGAAGAACAATGCCAAAAGGCTGTGTTACTATTCCCGAAGACAGTCATGGAAGCCGCTCCCGGCATTACCATCAGTCAGGCTGTTGTGAAGACAACACAGGAGGAAATCGATCAGAATTTCCAGTCGGTTGTTGATGAATTGGAGAAGAACCTCCATGCCCAACGAAGTCGAGCATGCAAGAGCATTACTACCGGATTGATGGGAATAGAACGCTCTCGCAGAACTGGTTTGCCAGCCGTTAAAGTTGAAAAGGATGATTTTCTCGATCTGAGCACATTCAAAAAGAAAAAACGTTCAGAAGGAAGCACTGCAACCTTAGCATTAGCCAAAAAGTCATTCGGTAATAACCAGTTACGTAAGGAACAACTTGCGCTTGACATTGAAAAACTTACCGACCGCAATGACTGGATTGCCATTATCCATGCCGACGGCAATGGGCTTGGGGCATACCTGGCCAACAAGGGAGGCAACAAGAAAGAATTGAGTGAATTCTCACGTAAACTAAGCGATGCAACCATTGCAGCATCGCAGAAGACCTTCAATGAGCTTCCACATGATTTAGACAAAGTCATTCCAATTCGTCCCGTTGTGCTGGGTGGTGATGACATGACTGTTATCTGCCGAGCCGATATCGCTATTGTTTATACGAAGTCATTTCTATCCCATTTTGAAGAGGAAACAAGGCTGAGGGGATTCCCCTTGACTGCCTGCGCCGGCATCGCATTCATCAAATCATCCTATCCATTCCACTACGGCTATGACCTGGCCGAGATGCTTTGTAGTAGAGCCAAGAAGGACGCAAAGAGCCGGAAGGTTAATGGCCTCGCTCCTTCTTGCTTGATGTTCCACAAGGTACAAAGCAGTTTTGTGGAAAGTTTTGATGAAATTGCGCTGAAAGAACTCACACCCCAGCAGGGACATTCATTTGAGTTCGGCCCCTACTACATCAACACGCAAGACAATAGATGGACCATTGATGACTTGCTGAAGCATTCATTTGTGCTGACTGGAAAAAACAAAGGCGAGAACAAGGACGGAAATGCCACCAAGTCGGACATCCGTAACTGGATGTCATTGATGTATGAGGATATCGAGAAAGCCAAGCAGAGAAAGAATCGGGTATTGCAGCTGGTCAACGGCGATTTCAGAACAACCTTTGAGAATGCCACTACCCCCATTGTGCGTGATGGCATAAAATGCTATCCTGCCTATGACATTCTGTCAATTAGCACAATAGTTAGTTTACAAACCAAGTAACTCACAACATCACAATACACCAATGAACGAATTGAATTATAAAATAGAGTTCTTCTCGGAGTGGCATTGCGGCTCGGGATTGTCGGCTGGTGCCGACATTGATGCTCTTGTCATCAAAGACTCCGATGGGCTCCCGTATATTCCGGGCAAGACGCTAAAAGGTCTCATTAGGGAGGCTTTTGATGACTATGTCTCATTTTCCAAGGCAAATGTCGATTCTGTAGATAAGGCATTCGGCAAGCCAGTCGATGGGCAAGGCGAACAAAGTCAAGGTATCCTGTACTTCACAGATGCTTGTCTGAGAGAAGATGAACGCCAAGCAATCATCGATAACAACGCTCAACAGTTCATGTTCCAGAAGAGGTCTCGAACGGCTATTGACGAGAATGGTATTGCCAAGGAACACTCGCTGCGTAGTATTCAGACGGTAGTGCCCTGCACACTGTATGCTACGGTGATGAACGTCCCCGATGATATGTGCGATATCCTTACCAAGTCTTTGGGATTGGTAAAGAGAATGGGTGTGAACCGCAATCGTGGGCTCGGCAGATGCCAGTTGTCGGTTGTTAATATCAAGAAAGGAGGCGAGCTATGAAAACCATGCAATTCAGGTGTAAACTGCTGTCGGATGTCATCTTGAATGTCAAAGCAGCGACCGAAGGGAACCAGAATACGCTGGATTTTATACCTGGCAATAATTTCTTGGGAATCGTTGCAACAGACTATGAGAGTTTTAATGACCAGCAGCGCCTCGACCTGTTTCACAATGGCATCGTGCGCTATGGTGACGCGCATCCTGTGAGCAAAGGTTCTGCCACGCGCTCGCTGCGTGTCCCTGCCTCAATGTTCTATCCCAAACTCCAATCGATAGAAGATAAGTGCTATATCCATCATGCCTACTCTCGCGACCAGGATCATGACGGTGAAGGTGGCAAACCACAGCAACTCAAGCAGAGCCGTGAGGGTTTCTATGAATTCTCAGCCAATGAGGGCGTCGCTGTTCATACACCCAAAGCATTTGCCATCAAGTCGGCTTATGACCGTTCTCAACGCCGTGCTCTGGACAGCCAAATGTTTGGCTACGAGTCACTGCGCAAGGGCACTGAATTCCTCTTTGAGGTGGAAACCGATCGCGACGAATATGCCCCACTCATCATTGACCATCTCGTCGGGAAACATCAAATCGGCCGATCAAGAACTGCTCAATATGGCCTGGTGGAAATTACTGTCGATGAATTTGGACAGCCTGGCTCAACCGATCATTTCTTCATGCATGATGACAAGAAGACTGTTGTCGTGTATGCTGATAGCCGGCTCGTCTTTCTTGATGAAAATGGAGAACTGACATTCCAGCCCAAACCTGAAGACTTAGGCCTTGAAGGCAAAATCAGATACGATCTGAGTCAAATCCGCACTTTCCAGTATGCACCGTGGAACTACAAGCGCCAGACGCGTGACGCTGACCGCTGCGGTATCGAGAAAGGCAGTGTGCTGGTGGTTGATGTGCCTGATGGATTCCAGATAGAAAATGCCACATCACGCTATGTGGGCAATTTTAACAACGAGGGATTTGGACGCGTTATTTACAATCCAGCCTTCCTTATTGCCGACATCAGCAAGAATGGCTTGAGCGTCATTACCATGAAGAAACCTTCAAGAACTGTAGCCAGAGATAATAACACAAAAAAAGCGACCCTCGATGGAACATCGCTACTGGTTTACCTTGCCAAAAAGCAGAAAGATGCCGACGCCATCAGTGCGATTTACAGGGAAGTGAATCAGTTTGTCGCAACCAATCAGTCAAAATTCCGTGGTCAGCAGTTTGCCTCACAATGGGGTGCCATTCGCAGCATAGCCACCACCTCAAGCAATTATGAAGACTTAATGAAAAAACTCTTTTCCAACATGATAACGGTGCCAAGGGATCCTACTCCCGATAATCCCAGTACCTCAGTTAAACGCGACATTGCCTACCTTGCTCACGGCATCGCTGCAGAGAGGTGGAAGAAAATGAGCAGGAAAGATTGCTTTGAGAAATTTGTGAATCACATTCACACCGCTTACCACGAGAAGTTTGGTGACATTACAGTTCAAGCAGTTATTAATCTCGCCTCTGAAATGGCTAAAATTTGTAAGCAATAATGAAACAAACAAGATATAACAAACACTATCTGACAAGGGTTGTCATTGAAGCAGCGACGCCCCTCGCTGTGGGGACTGGTGGCAAAGATGTGCTTACCGATGCGCTCGTTGCCCGTGACTTGAACGGTCTGCCCTACATTCCCGGCTCATCTATTGCTGGAGTATTGCGCCATAGCATCGGTGATAACAATGACAAAGAGTCCATCTTCGGATTTCAGGAACGCGACAAGGGCCGTGGCTCTCGTATTATCTTTACCGATGCCGTTTTGCTGGATGCTAACGGAGAAGCACAAGACGGACTAAAGACGGCAGAGAAAAGCGACTTTCTCTCGAACTACGATGCCTTACCTATCAGACAGCATGTCCGCATCAACGAACTGGGCAGCACCGATAAAGGTGGCAAATTTGACGAACAGGTAGTGTACCAGGGTTCGCGTTTTGTATTCGAGTTGGAAATGGTGGACGATGGCGACAATGAATCTCGCTTCCTTGAAGTACTTGACAACATCTATACTCAACTCTTCCGTTTGGGTGGAGGTACAAGGTGCGGTTTTGGAGCCATGAAGGTCGTCGATGTAACATACAGGTCACTGGACTTGAACCAGAGCGAGGACCTTGATCTGTACATCTCAAAATCATCCTCCTTGAAGCAAACATGGGAAGGTTATAAGACTTATTCACCCAGCAACAAAGGGAAACACCCATGGCACGAATATGTCCTTGAACTCCAGCCGCTGGATTTCTTCTTGTTCTCCTCGGGGTTCAATGACGACGATGCCGACATAACCCCTGTGACCGAATCCTATGTCGAATGGAAAGGCAAGATTGATGGAGGGCATTTTGTCAATAATGGCGTATTAATCCCAGCCACGTCCTTTAAGGGGGCTCTTGCTCACCGCGTTGCCTATCACTGGAACAAGATCAAGGGCTATACAGCCGAGAGTGGCAACGGGAAGGTCGGTGATGACAATGAAGCCGTTGTAGCACTCTTCGGCTCATCCAGCGGCAATTATGATACCATCAGCAGAGGCAATGTCCTGTTGTCGGATATCATTCTGGAACCATCAGCCACCGAGCAGGGCAAACTCAGGGACAACAAGATTTTTAATCACGTTACCATTGACCGTATCACTGGCGGCACCATTGACGGCCATCTCTTTACCGAGAAGGTCACCCATCGCCCCCAGCAGTCATTCAAGGAGGTTCTATATGTCAATGCCGAAGTAATGAAAGACGCGGATATCAAGCTGGCTCTCGAGCGTTCCTTGCAAGACATCTGCGACGGTCTGTTGCCCTTGGGTGGCGGAACCAACCGCGGGCATGGCATTTTTACTGGTTCAATCATTAAAGGAATAGATCGCAATGGAAATCAATAAGCAAGCAAAATATGAAGGCTATATCTGGCTCAGCGACCAGACACAGCCACGGGTCCTGCTCGGAGAGGAATTTGATATCAAGGACCTTAAAGATGGCATCAATCCCTTTGTCATCGAGGGCCAACTGTGGAATGCAGCCGACCGTATCTCCATCAGCATCCGTTATGCCGACGGCAAGCACGTGATAACCGTCAATCAAGTAGCCAACGAAGACCAGCAAGGCTCTTCAACGGTTACCCCTGAGCGATACATCTCTCATGTCAAGGGAGTTGGTCGCCTGTGTTTCCTCAGGTATTGGAAAGCCGAGGCTGATGAATTGTGCGAGGGTTTCGAGGCATTGCGTCCCGAGAAACTCGTGTTTGTTGGATTTGAAAAAACGAAAAAGGAGGACTGATTATGCCACTGACATCACCATACAACTTTGTACCCATCAATCGTCAAGTCTATTATCCGTCATGGGGTCATCTGGTTTCAATGGACGTACCCTTTGAGGACGGGGAGGACGGTTTCATTGAAGTGACCTTTAAGAACGTCTCACCACTGTTCACACGCAACGGCGCTCGGCAAGAACGAGATCCCAAAAAGAAAGAGACATTGACTTCACATATTGTTGAGGATAATGGCAAACGACGCTATTTTATTCCTGCCTCAACAATCAAGGGGATGTTGCGCAGCACATTGGAAATCATGGCCTTTGGCAAAATCAACGAGAGTGAGCATTACAGTAATCGATGGTTCGGCTATCGAGACATCGCTCAGGAGACTGCCGAGAGCAAAGAGTACATTAATAAGGTCAGGCAGGGGCGTCCCGGTTGGCTCAGCAAGAAAGGAAATCAGTATTTCTTCACCGAATGTGATGGAGAACTGGATAAAATCCCCATTGAGACATTAGAGCAAGACTTTCCAGGGCATACCAACAGAGACCGCACGTCAATCTGGGAAGTTAACTGCTCTGTCAGAAAAGACCAGTATGACAATCCTGTTTACCCCATATACCGCAAGGGTAAAACGGAGTATCAAATCGTATGCTCTGGTGCGATGGGTGGCAAACTTCATGAACTCTTGTTCCCCAATCGGTTCAAACAACCCATTGAACTGGATGAAATCACCATCAAGGCCTTTAAGAGCGTCTATGAGCAGACCAAGGACTTTAATAAATTCATCACGGCATTGGATAGAAAACAAAAGGTACCCGTTTTCTATCTGTTTGTCGATGGCATGAAATTCCCGGTTATCGGACTGTCTCGGATGTTCCGCATTCCGTCCAAGAACAGTTTAACGGACATGATCAGGAAAGAACAGGACGAGCAGAAGGATGCATCTCTTGACTTGTGTGAAACGATGTTTGGGCGCACCTCCGGCAATCTTTCCTTAAAGGGACGTGTCCAGATAGGTCATGCGTTTGCACTTGACCAAGTCGATGACAAGCAACTGGTCCCTGTCGAGGGCATTTTAGGTCAGCCCAAGGCTTCCTACTATCCACTATATGTCAAGCAGAATAAGAACCCTTATAAGACTTATGACACAGGGACAGCCCTCTCTGGCAGAAAGATTTATAGGGTGCACAAGGGTGCTACCACGACGAGCCTCCCTCAGCCACCACGAGGGCGAAACAATATGTCTAACGTGTTTTATGCATTACCGGCAGGCACGACCTTCAAGTTGCGCATCAACGTTCACAACCTCAAGAAAGTCGAGATTGGTGCATTGCTTTCGGCACTTACTATCCATGAGACCGAAGGGGTCTTCCACAACCTTGGATTGGCCAAGAGTTACGGCTACGGCAAGCTCCAGATTGAAAGTGTAAAGCTCCACATGCTCCGTCACAGCAGCGATGATTACGAGTTGGCATTTGAAGACGCCATGGACGAGTTCCTGTCAACTTCTGAAGGTCAGGAGACACGATGGTGTGACTCCAAGCAGCTGACCATGCTTGTCAACATCCTCAGTGAACATGAAGACAAGGATGTGAAGTTGATGACTCTCAAGGAATATTCTTTCTATAAAGACACCGACAATTGGGCCAAACTGAAGGAAGATAACGCTCCTCTGTTTAGTTTCAAGTACGAATAGTGTTACATCGATCACGACATGGACATTAATCCTGTTAACATCTGCACAATGCACTTCAAGGAGCACCTGAGCCTCACGCAGGCCAGGTGCTTGAGGGGTGCCATCGTCTCACTGGTGGGGCGCGACCACCAGTTGTTTCACAACCATGGGGATTCGGGGTTGCGCTACGGCTATCCGCAGGTGCAATACAAGGTCATCGACGGTCATGGGGCCATTGTGGGCATTGGTGGCGCTGCGGCCCAGGTCATGGGGCTGGCGTCTCATTTCCCCTGTGAACTGATGCTGGGTGAACGGCATGTCGCATTGAGCATCGATAATTGTCAACTCGTGCCCTATAGCCCAGCGTTTGACATCCAGCCCAAGCTATATTCCTTGACCAACTACCTCCCACTTAACGAGGAGAACATCAAGAGGTACAATGCCATGTTGGCCCTCACGGATAAGATCAGTTTCATCGAGGATATCCTCACGGCCAACATCCTTGCGTTCCTCAAGGGCATCAATTATTATGCCCAGGAGCAGATCGCCCTTGCCCTGACGTCGTTGCAAGAGCCGCGCGAACTGAATTACAAGCGAGTGAGGTTCGTCGCCTTTGATCTGCAATTTGTTGCCAACATTGAGTTGCCTGACAATATTGGGTTGGGCAAGAGCGGCAGTATAGGCTTCGGCACATTGAAGCGCCAGCCATTGCCACGTCAGTCCAAACGTCCAGTCCCATAGACAACATCATGGGGTGAGAACCGCTTTATCACGTTCGTCGGGAGACAAGACGGCATCAGATAATTTCTTGCGAGTTCTTTGACATGTTGATGAGCGCCCTTTTGCAAGAATCATGCCAATTATCACAATAAGGGGCAAAATGGTAGAATCTTTGCCCCTTAATCGCTGATAATGAAGAATTAAAAATTTTTTCTTGCAAAATACCAAGAATTGGTGTACTTTTGCGTGATTTACCAACAAATAGGGTTAATTTTTGTTAACGTCCCTTGAAATTTTGTTAAATTGCATACCTAAATACCTGTGTCTTAGGTTCCTGTGAAACTAGCTGTCAGAGACCATCTTCCATTACAACAAGGATTAAGACCATTAAATCTTTGCAATACATATCTTTCTCGTTTAGACAGAGACCATATTCCATTACAACAAGGATTAAGACATAATGTTGAAATTTTGATTGGTTAAACGAATAGTGCCAGTCAGAGACCATCTTCCATTACAACAAGGATTAAGACCATTAAATCTTTGCAATACATATCTTTCTCGTTTAGTCAGAGACCATCTTCCATTACAACAAGGATTAAGACTATAAATGATTTTACATTTGTTACTTTCACAAGTTATCAGAGACCATCTTCCATTACAACAAGGATTAAGACAAATCTTCTTGTCTGCTCATAGTTCAATCAATTTAGAGTCAGAGACCATCTTCCATTAAAACAAGGATTAAGACTCTTTTATTGATTTTCTAATATTAGAAATATTGTCTGTGTCAGAGATCATCTTCCATTAAAACAAGGATTAAGACGTAGGAAAAATTGTACTTCATAATCTTAAAAATTTGTCAGAGATCATCTTCCATTAAAACAAGGATTAAGACGCTGACGAGCAGTTGCCCGTGTTGCTTGCTGACGAGCGGTCACAGACCATCTTCCATTAGAACAAGGATTTGTCCCTAAGGGCTGTGATTCCTGCTACGGCTCTTGGGACTGTGGCTCGGGGGGCTTACAAGCCAATGGCTTGTACTACATCGGGCAATGAGGTAAAAAAACGCGGCCAAGAGGCCGTGGTGTCGTGCTTTTTTAGTATTTTTGCATCAGGAAATTTACAATTTGATTGATTATGGCTCATGTGCATATCGCCCTGGTGGGCGGACAGACTTACCCGGTTTACCTGGGGATTGCCGAGACGTCACCCGACAGGGTGGTGCTCGTGCACTCGCCGTCGTCGGCTGGCGAGGCTCATCGCATCGCCGATGAGTTCAAGGGCAATGGTGTCCCGTTTCTGTTTGAGGTTTGCGACCCTGTCAACGTCAAGCAGGTGCTGGACAAGACGCGCATGATGGCACGGATCATGAGCGATGATGACGACTACACCATCAACCTGACCAGTGGCACCAAGGTGTGGAGCATCCTCTTTCGCGAGGCCTTTGCCACAAAAGGCCACGTTAAGTTCATCTATGTGGACCAGTCCTGCACCCTCTATGACTTGTCCAACGGTGACAGCCGCGATGGTGCTGCAATCGACACCGACCGCGTGTTCAGGCTCAACGACACCAGCGCCCTGAGTTATCTTGATTACAACGACTTGACTGATGACGACATGAAGGTGCTGGGGGCAGTCAAGGGGTTGATCCACTCCAATTGGACAGCCTTCAATGCCTTAACGGTTTTAAACACGCCCGACAAGCAGCAACGCCTCAAGCATCGGCAGGGCACGGTCGAGCACAAGGGCTCCTCGCTGTCTTGGAATCGCGACACAAGTACTGCCACGTTGAGCCTCATGCGTCGTGACGGGCGGCTGGTGGAGAAGACGCTCACATCGCCACATGTCTTCAACCTGCTGCTGAATGCCGGCTGGTTTGAGGCTGAAGTGGCACGGCACTTGTCCTGCTGGAAGCACAGCCATGAGGTGAGGATGAATGTCAAGTTCCCCTATGTTGAGGGTAATCCCAAAAACGAGATCGACATCATCGTCAACACGGGCAATCGCCTGATGTTTGTCGAGTGCAAGACCCAGATTCACACGCTCACCGACCTGGACAAGTTCAGCAAGGCCGTGCGCAATTATGGCGGCACCGGGTGTCATGCCTTATTTGTCACCTATGGCCCCATGACCAGCGAGGCCGCCGAGAAATGCCGTGACAACGGCGTCATCCCCTTCAGTTTCAAGGACACGCTGACTGCCTCTCACGACGAAGACAAGCGTGGGATCATCACCCGTGCCCTGCATCAACTGCTTGACGAGCGATTATTCACCATCAACAAGAAATGACATGACAAACAGTCCACTATTATTATTCATCAACTTCAGCAACCACCCGTCGAGCGGATGGGACGAGGACCAAATGGCCCAGGCCAAACGCTATGGTCATGTGGTTGACCTCCCATTCCCGCAGGTGGATCCAATGATGGCGAGCGAGCAGGTGCGCCAACTGGCCGACCAGTGCGTGAAGGACATCCTGGAGATGGGTGATGAGGCTGGCATGACTGTCCACGTCATGGGCGAAATGACCCTGGTCTATCATGTGGTAACAGCACTCAAGCAACACGGCGTGTGCTGCGTAGCCTCGACGACCGAACGCATCGCCACCGAAGCCAATGGCACAAAAGTGTCAGAATTCCGCTTCGTTCAGTTCCGCGAATACTGAGGATATTGATTTTTCCCGCAAATGATTTGGGCGGAATCAAATATTTTTATATTTTTGCAACACAAATGTTAACAGGGCTAAATATTTTTGGCAAACACGTCAAAAACCAGTTAAAATTTGTGAAATCAAATTCCTTGACATGCTGAAAATCAATAAGTTATGAAAAATTAGTGTCAGAGACCATCTTCCATTAAAACAAGGATTAAGACAGAACTGAGTCTGGCTGATGGGATTGAGCAAAAAAGGGGTCAGAGACCATATTCCATTAAAACAAGGATTAAGACATGTAATAGAAACCACCTCTCTTACCTTGATAAACAAGGGTCTGAGACCCTCTTCCATTAAAACAAGGATTAAGACTTGACGGCCTCGATGACTACTGGTTTCTTTTTGTACTTCTGTCAGAGACCCTCTTCCATTAAAACAAGGATTAAGACCCGAAGATATTGTGATGTCTGTTTGTGATATCACCAATGTCAGAGACCATATTCCATTAAAACAAGGATTAAGACCGGAAAGTCGGAGCACCATGCATTGCAATGAAGCTCTGTTAGAGACCATATTCCATTAAAACAAGGATTAAGACTTGATTTTCTCGTAAACGAAATTATTGTTAGCCATAACTGTCAGAGACCATCTTCCATTAAAACAAGGATTAAGACAGCATATAATACTGCTTGATTAAGTCCTCATTCTCTTTGTCAGAGACCATCTTCCATTAAAACAAGGATTAAGACCCCCAATCAAATGAAGATTCCCAATCCACTTTAGGACGTCAGAGACCATATTCCATTAAAACAAGGATTTGCCCTTAGGGTTATGGTTACTGCCATGGCTCTGGGGGCTTTTTTGCGTGGGTTTACAAGCCATGGCTTGTAGTACATAACAACGCAGGCAAAAAAACGGCTTCAACACGAATGGGTGTTCAAGATTTTTTTGTATTTTTGTGAGTTGAAAATCTTAACTGGAAACAACATTATGGCACGCAAAGTTTTCATTTCGGTACTGGGCACGGGGTTCTATAAGCCGTGCATCTATGGTGATACTGGCATCACGACTCGTTTTAACCAAGAAGCCACCTTGCTGAGCATCGGAGCCAAAGAATGGAGCATCGACGATACCGGCATTGTGCTACTCACTAGTCTTGCCCGCACATCCAACTGGGAAGTGGCGGACAACAAGCGCAAAGACCCCAAAACAAACGCCACAGAGGACTATTATGGCTTGAAACTACGGATCGAAGGGCTGCAGCTGCCGTTCCAGGTGCAGGAAAAGGATATCCCCGACGGCAAGAACGAGGACGAGATGTGGACCATCTTTACGACCCTGTTCAACGCGTTGCAGGATGGCGACGAGTTGTATATCGACATGACGCATGCCTTCCGCTACCTGCCGATGCTCGTGCTGGTGCTCACCAACTATGCCAAGTTCCTCAAGGGCGTGACCGTCAAGAGCATCACCTATGGCAACTACGAGGCCCGCGACGGCGACCATGCCCCTATCGTGGACCTGCTGCCCATCGTCGCCCTGCAGGACTGGACCCATGCCGCAGCCGCACTCACCCGTCACGGTGATGCCGGTGCGATAAAGGATATCGTTAAACAGCAGGGCCTTGCAGAGAATGAAGATGCATTGAATGATCTTGTCAACAATTTGGTCGCTGTCACTGCCGAAATACAGACATGTCGTGGCACAAGTATTCTTGATGCAACCAACATCAAGGAGATGATGGCATCCTTGAGGCAATTACAATCAACAATGCCTAAGCCGATGACCCCGATTATTGAAAAGATTTCAGAAAGTTTCAACCAGTACAACACCGAGTTTGATGTGAACAATGGCTGGCTTGCTGCTCAGTGGGCACTGCAGCACAACCTGCTGCAGCAGGCTGCTACAATCCTTCAAGAGAATGCTGTCTCTTACTTCTGCATTCGTCACAATATTCCATTCAACGACGAATATAGAAGAGACCGTGTGAATAAGGCTGCTTTTATAGCATTCAACCATACGCCAAAAGAAAATTGGAGATGCAATAGTGAAAAAGAAATTCAGCGGATTGAAAAACTGCTCAAAGACGAAAAACTGACTTCACCATTTTTCCTGAATGCTTTTAACAACCTTACAACCTTCAGAAACGACTTGAACCACTTCGGGATGCGAAAGGATCCCAAATCATGGGACGAAATAAAAGGTGCTATAGAAAAGGCTTATGCAGACCTTATTGCATTGTTGACTGAATAACATTTAACGCTGATGGCAACCGAAAAAATCAAACTCACTCCTGACCAGACGCGGGTGATGTCCCGCATCCTGGATTTCTTGGGCTCGCAGGACAAGGTGTTCATCCTCAAGGGCTATGCCGGCACGGGCAAGACCACGCTGCTGCGCTTCCTCATCAAGGAACTCGATCGCTTGAACCACAACTACCGCCTGGTGGCCCCCACGGGACGCGCCGCCAAGGTGATGGCCAACATCTCGGAGTCGGCGGGTGGTGCTACAACCATCCACACGATGATCTACTCCTTCTCTGGCCTGGACGAGGAGAAGCCCCTGCAAGACACCCCCGCCGTGGATGCCACGGGGCAGTTGCTGCTCAACTTCGAGCCGGTCAAGATCAAGCACGATTACAGCACGGTATATATCATCGACGAGTCCTCGATGATTGCCGACATCGAGACCAAGGACCCCACCCAGGCCAAGTTCGGCTCGGGCAAATTGCTCACCGAGCTGATGGAGTATGATGCCAACCCTGCCAGCAAACTGATCTTTGTGGGCGACCCGTGCCAGTTGCCGCCCGTCGAGCAGTACTTCTCCCCGGCGCTGATGGCTGACTACTTCAGGACCCATTTCAGCGTCGGTGTCCAGGAGGAGCAGTTGACCCAGATCATGCGCCAGGCCGATGACAACGACATCGTCACCGCCAGCAAGCGCATCCGCTCCCTGTGGGCCCAGGCCCCTGACTCCAAGGAAGACTACGGTGCCCGCAAACTGTGGGGCAAGTTGCCCTTCCACAACCACAGCAACATCCGGTTCCACGCCACCAAGGACCAGATGGTCAATCACTACGTGCAGGGCATCAAGGAGAATGGCCTCAATCATGGCATATTCATCTGCCGCAGCAACAAAGCCTGCAACGAATTGTCGGCCACCATCCGTGAGCGCCTGGGACAGCGCACTGGCTGCATCCAGGAGGGCGACCTGCTCATGGTGTCACAGAACAACCTGCTCACCGGCCTCGCCAATGGCGACCTCGTCGTCGTCAACCATGTGACCGACCAGATGGCAATGATGGCAGGTCTGCGCTTCCGCTACATCAAGGTCACCGACCTGGCAACCGACAACGAGTACAGTTCTTGGATCATCGAGGACATCCTCTTCCAGTCCCAGCCCAACCTCGACAAGGTGCAACAGACCGCCCTGTTCACCGACTTCATCGTCAGGATGCGCAATCTGGGCATTAAGGAAAAGTCAGCCGTCTTCTACGACAGGATGATGCACGACCCCTACCTGAACGCCCTACGCTGCAACTACGGCTACGCCGTCACCTGCAACAAGGCCCAGGGAGGCGAGTGGGACGAGGTCTATATCGACATGCCGCGCAACATCACCCTCAACCCCGCCAAGCCCGACTACCAGTGGGTCTATACCGCCATGACCCGCGCCCGCAAGACCCTCCACCTCGTCAACGACTTCTTCTACAGCAGTTGATCGATTACGAGGAAGCCATGGAATTCCAGAGATGATTTTATGGCTTGAATGATGCATGATGGCATTTTCACTGAGTGGAGAAGCAGGATGTTATCAGCATTGTCATGTATTGCGAGCCAATGACTCGTATTGACAAGAAGAATTTCCTCATGACACGTTATAAGCGTGCAGAAAAAAAGCGGCATTTGCCGCTTTTCCCGTTAATATTCTTACCACAAGACCTTATCAATAGGCATTTTGGTGGTAGCATTTCCTGCCCACCATTCAATCAATAATTCTTTAATAGTCTTAATCATCTTACAAATTGGGTTTTAATGCGTTGTACTGTTGATATTGAGGAGCCGGTGAGTTTCGCTGTGTTTCTGATGGAATAACCCCGTTTCAGCAGCGATATAACCTCCTTGTACTCCTCTCGCTTCTTGTCCTCGCTCTTGATGGTCCCGGTTTTGCGTCCGAGTTTCCCACCGTTCCTCACATATTGGGCACGTCCAGAGTTGAGCCGGTATTGGATGTTGGCTCGCTCGATATTGCCCATTTCAGCTAATACGGTGATGAGAATGGACGCGATAGGATTCACTTCTCCATTGGGTTGCAGCGAGTATATGCCAAGGTTCTGTATATAGACCGAAACCTTAGCCTCATGTAACCGCTCAAGGGATTTCAATACTTGCAGCGTTGATCTTCCCAAGCGGCTCAGTTCAGATAGTAGCAGGTAATCAACATTGTTCACGGTACAATAGTCCAAGCACTCGGTCAACACTTGTCTTTCCTCATTTTTCTTTGCTCCAGATATATGCTCTTCGTAGATTTTCACGATTTCCATATTCTGGGCTTCACTGAATTTCTTAAGGTCTGTGATTTGTCGCGATGTGTCCTGTCTGTCGTTTTCAGAACTCACTCGGGCATAGATCACGGCCCTCTTGGTTGGTTGTGTTGTCATATAAATCTTTGATAAAAATGGTTACACAAAAAGGGTGTATTCATTGAGCCACTTCATTGGGTGGGTTGGCTGGTGTCGCTCTCACATATAGCCGATTCTGTGATAATTTGATATTCTTGAGAAATCCGTTCTTCATAATTCTCGCATTTCTCCACAGCCGAGTCTATCACAGAAATCAGGTTGTCAACGAAGATGTGTTCTATCGTTTTCAAAGTTTCGCCCTCTTCAGAAATGAGCGTTACTTCAAAAAGATCTTCTCCTTCGTTTAACACCACTTGAACGTATCCAGTGTGAATGAATCCTTGTACATGGAATTTCACACCAACTTCAACGATTGTAATGCTTGCAGGGTTTATTCCCCAACTCATTACCACAAAAGGATTGGTGCGGAAGATGCTAAAGATGTAATTAGCGATCTCCTTGCTATATTCTTCGTCCATATCATTTCCTCCTCTTGTTGATGTCCGCGATCAGTTTACGGTTGAGAGCGTTGAGGGACTTGTAGATCCTCTCATAGCTCTTTTCATACTTGGTGCCTTGGAGTCTTAATCCTGCACTTACGAGATCATTACCGGCATTATAGATATCCTTTTGAGCCAGTCGTAATTCTCTCAGTCGGTCTTCTTCTGTAAAAATCATAGTCGTTCAATTTAAATAAGTGTTGTTTACTACGGTTTTGTAATAGCTTCCGGGGCCAGGTATTCTCACTTTCTTGAATACCATCTTCCACCAGTCGCTCTTTAGGTCGGGTTTCTCGTTCATCAGCATCTCTACGATTGCCGGATGAATGGGAAATACGTAGGTTAAAGCTCGTTTCTTACTCGATTCAGATAAAGCTGCCCAATATTTCAATGTCATTTTCTTTGTTTTCTGTGCCATTGTTGTTTGTGTTTTATGAAGAAGGCCCCCACATGTTGAGTTATGTGAGAGCCTTCGTTCTGGTTAATAATGTTTGTAATACTCGGCTTCTTCTCTACCCCAAAAATCCAAGTCCGCTTTTACCATCTCATAAGTGGATTTAAGTTCTGTCCTGTCAAGTTTGGGATTGTGTTGTTGGTAAGCTGCTTCGATCTCACCAAAACTTAAATCTGGGTAACTCTGAAGTAACTCATATAATTCATCATAATACTCAAAGAAATAGTCATCATAGCCGTAAAAGCCTCCCATCTTGTAATCATACTCATGGGGATAGGTTTTAGTGCAGTTATCAATGATATTCTCAACGAATGACAAGCAATTAAGAAGGTCTCGTTTCACCGTAAATTCGTGGTCTGAATGCGGATCAAAATACCCACAACTCAGATTTACGGCACTAACTTGAAGACCATTCTCTTTAAGGGTAAGCACATCAGTCATCATACCTTCCTCAAGATGATAACCGAATTGCTCATGTCCGGTAGCCTCGATAAATTCTTTAGAGGCTATTTCAGTGCTGCATATACTGGCGATAAGGTCATTGCTTCCTCGCCGGTCACACTGAATCACAAATCTCACGTCCTTGAAGAAAACCATATTGGCTTTGCTACTACCAACACATCCGATTTCTTCTCCAACGAACAAAGCACATTTTAAATCATCATATTTCAAAAGACACTTCAAGCAGATCCATACACCGTTCTTGTCATCAGCCCCAAGTCCTTCTAGCCTTTTATTCTTGGGACTATAGCCGAAAATGATGTCCTTGGTTTCTATCGCTTGAAAATCTCGTGAATGAATGCTTTGTACTTGATCTATGTGAGCGACCAAGCACGGGTAGGTATCAGAAACACCCTTCGTCACATAGATGTTTCCGATTTCTTTGTCAATATCAACTTTCGCTTCTGGTACATTGTTTCTAAGCCACCAAAGCAGAAATTTGATCATCTTCTGTTCCTTTCCACTCTTGCTGTGAATGGAATAAAGCTTTTTCAATAGTTTCATATCTCACTAAACTTCGATAAGAGCCTCCTCCTCGACTTCTACATCAAGGGGCAGCTCGGTTTGTTCATTAATCTCGTCGTAAAGCTCATCGCCAATACGGAACAGGATCTGGCAGTTGATATATACTTCAACCATTTCGATGTTCACGGTCTTGGTCTCATACATGCCCAGATCCTCATTCCAGGCATTGTAGGTTGTAAGGATGTCGTC
>ONOU01000025.1 GCA_900319525.1 uncultured Prevotellaceae bacterium
GATGAAGTCGGGATTCTCCTTCAAGGCGTCGCGCAGGGTATAGAGGAATGACGTCTTCAGGCCGCTGAAACTATAGTTGTAGCCATCGACATGAGGCTTAGCGAACTTGAAGGCATGGGCATCACCCTCGGCAGCCAATTTGTCGATGACGGGACCGCCGGGATAAGGCAGGCCCATGACCTTGGCGCACTTGTCAAAGGCCTCGCCCGCGGCATCGTCGATGGTCTGTCCCAGCACTTCCATGTCACGCGGCGAGTTCACCTTGATGATCTGGCTGTTGCCGCCACTGATGAGCAGGCACAGGTAGGGGAACTCGGGGACCTCGGTATCGGGTGTCTCCTTGACGAAATGTGACAGCACGTGGCCATGCAGGTGGTTCACATCCACCAGCGGAATGTCGAGTGCCAGCGATAGTCCCTTGGCAAAAGAGGTACCCACGTGCAGCGAGCCGGGCAGCCCGGGGCCGCGTGTGAAGGCGATGGCGTCGATGTCCTTGCGGTCGATACCCGCCTGACGGATGGCCTCGCTCACGACGGGCACGATGTTCTGCTGGTGAGCACGTGATGCCAATTCGGGCACCACGCCACCGTAGGCCTCATGCACACGCTGGCTGGCGATGACATTACTCAACAGCACGGTGTCGCGCAGCACCGCTGCCGACGTGTCGTCACACGACGACTCAATACCTAATATCGTTACACTCATTATAGTTGTTAGTTTTAAGTTTTTAGTTGTAAGTTTTAAGTTGTTAGTTTTAAGTTGCCTAGAAGCGGAAGCCGGCGGTCAACTCAAGGTTGTTGTAGCTGTTGTAGAAACTGTGCATCTTGCTCTGGTACCAGTGGCCCTCATGGCTGAGGGTAAGGGCATAGAAGAAGTTGCCGGCCGTACGCACAAGTGCCATGCGCCCGTTCAGGTTGGTTGACAGGAGCGAGCGCTTGCCCTCAATGGAATTGGGGAAACTGTGACGGTAGCCGATGCTGGGCACTACCGTGATGTTATAGAGCCAGCCATGGTGGAACACCCAGCTGTAGCCATAACCCACCATCACTCCAATGTCGCGATAACGGAAACGGTAGTCGGTCATCTCGTCGGGCAGGTACTTGATCATCTCGTTGGGGAGCTTGCTCATGTCCATGACAATATCCTGATGGCTCAAGTAGATGCCGCCAAGCAGGGAGCCCGAGCTGCGCTTCTGATACTTGGAGAAGCTGTAGGCAGCGGCCTGGCTGTAATGGGTGTGGTTAAAGATGTAGTAGGCATCCAGACCGTAGCTCTCACGTTTAAGGCCCGAGAAGATCTGGTCGCCCTCCCAGGGGCCAAGTCGATAAATGTGGACGGTGCTCTCGTCGTTCTTGCGGTAATAGCCCTCGACAAAAAAGCGTGACGTGGTCATCGAGAACTGCAGGCGGCGGTTATGAATAAACTTGCCTGCCAGCAGGTCCCGCACATTGAACATGTAGGAGACACTCAGGCCCATGCCGCATATCTGGAAACCGAACAACGACGTGACATCACTGTTGAGCTGCACGTAGGAACGCCACTCGCTCAGATGCCCTGAATAGAAATCCAGCCAGTTGTTGTTCTTGAGCATGATCTTCCACTTTTTGCCACTGGTCTTGCCTGGATTGGTCACATAGGCAGTATCATAGTAGTTGAGCGCATGGTTGAGCCAACGGTAGGCCTTGAACCCGAAATCGAGCACTGGCGGATAGTGTATCGACGTGTCGTTGATGCTCCACCCGCGGCGAAAGATGACCTTTTCCCAATAGGAATTGTCGTCAACGCGATTCCGTACAACGGCAAGACTGTCCAAGTGACTTTTAACGTGCTCCAACCCGCTGGCTACGCTGTCCAGGCGCATGGCGATGTCGCCCAAGCTCCCCGCAACACTATCGGCACCGACAGCCAGACTGTCGAGATGCACCAATGGGGCATCGGCAGGCGTGACTGCCTGCCGTCTCACCTCCTGGCCAGCCCAAGCAAAGTTCATCGTTAGCCATGCGAACAGAAACAATATGAACAGTCGCTGTGTCATGGAGCTGATGAGGGCGTGTGATGATGTGACGACCGTATCGTGACCATGGGAACCGGCTGCCGCAAGCTACTGTCATGCGGTGCAGCGGGCGACGGTTCCCGTTTGGGGATGCTGTCGATAGCCGGTTCGAGCTGCTGCGGTTGCTTCGACTTGGAACGCGGCTTGTCAAAGTCATGCTTCCACAGGATTCCCACACCCTGGGTCGTGAGCGCATTGCGCAGGTAATAGTTCTGGTCGTTAAAGTGGTTATAGGCTTTGAGCCTGAAGGTGCCCTTGGCGTTGAGCAGATACTCCAGGTCGAAGTCCCCGATGAAGTTGGTGTTGCTCGTGTTGTAGGTATTCTCACGATAGCCGAAGTTACCGTTGAGCAACAGTCGGTTGTTCAACAACTGGCTCGACAAGGCCACATCCACCTCCACGTCGCTGAAGTCACCACGGTCGGTGCGCACGTTAGGCATAATGGAGAGGTTGTCGGTCATCTTGCCCAGAATGTTGCTCAGCTGCCCCGCGATGGTCGAGGAGGCCACCGAGGTGATGAGCTCGTTTTGATTGGTCGATGTTCCCATGTACTCGGGAGTGTAGAAGCGGTTGAGCGCCAGCAGATAGATAATCTGGCGGTTCATCATCTCGTCGGTGCTGATGATGCTCTTGACCTTGTGATAGGCATCGGTGGTGAGAGACGGGAACTCCAGGTCAAACGAGATGTCGGGCTGGCTGATGATGCCCTTGGCACGCAGCAGGGCATGAACGGGCACATTGGTGCGGTTCAGTTCCTTGTCGCTGCCGAAGGCCTCGTCCAGATCCCGCAGGTTGGCGTTGATCGAATAGACGGCCTCCAGGTCGAGCGTTGCGGCATAGGGGTCACCCTGGAAACTGATGCTGCTACCGTCACGAATGGTGAAATCCTTGAGAATCACATCCTGGAGCGTGAAATTGTAGGTACCCTTATCGAGGGTGTATTTGCCGTAGGTCTCCAGCTCACCATTGTTGTTATAGGTCAGGCGCATGTGGCCGTTGCCGGTTGCCTTGATGCGGTCTCCACCCACGGGATCCATCACCACAGTCAGCGCCACATCGGGCGTGATGTCGCCCTGCAGGTCAATGTTATAGGCACTGGGCTCGGCATTCTCCTCTTGCTGAACTTGCTGCTTGAACTGGCTCAATATCAGGTCAATGCTATCAGTGGGCTCAGGTTCTACAGGCTGGTTCACTGCCTCCCTGTCACGGAAGGTGATGAAGTCATAATGATCGGCCTGCTGGGTATCACTCATCACAAGGGTGAAACGGCTGCGCGGGGCCGACGACATGTTGACCCTGATGTTCACGATACCGGGGCCTCCCTCGACAAAGCATGCGCCGTTGCCGTAGATAGTGCCATACCAGTCAGGGTTGATGCTCGGGTTGGTATCGTAGCTGAGGAAATTGTGGGCATCGGTGATGGCAAAGTTGAATTCCGGGCGGTGGAAAGCATCGTGCTTGAGCCATCCGCCCAACTTGGCCTCGTGCCCCTCACGGTCGTGAATGGGGATATCGCTGAACTCGATGTAGTCCGGGATGATGTGGATGGGAACATTGCTGGCCGTATAGTAGCAATTCACATAGTCAATCAAGAAGCGGATTGAGTCGGCCACAATGTCTCCCTCCAAATTGATCGTGTGGAAGTTGCCAAACAGGATGGCCTTGCCCGACATTTCGCCCTGAACGTCGCTGGTGAAAGCTTCCATGTAAGGCTTGAGGAAGGCGACATTGGCATGATCGGTGTCAAACTCGATGTACAGCGAATCGTCGGCAACATAGATACCGCCCTCGAGCACGCTGTGACGTCCATTGGACTGAGCGATATCGCCCTGGACCATAATGCCCTTGGTCTCGCTGTCAAACTCGGCCTTGATGTCGATGTCACCCATTACGCAGCCATTATAGGAAATATTCTTGATGAACAGGCTAGGCGTATAGAGCCGCGGTGCTCCCGACAGCAAGTCGCTGGCATAGATACGGCTAGTTGCCCTGCCACCGAAGTC
Organism: uncultured Prevotellaceae bacterium; assembly: GCA_900319525.1. Lineage (GTDB taxonomy): Bacteria > Bacteroidota > Bacteroidia > Bacteroidales > Muribaculaceae > Sodaliphilus. The sequence continues at coordinate 4,057 of ONOU01000025.1, forward strand.
CACATGGTCGATTGCCAATGTCTCGAAGACATAGTCCAGATTCATGTCGTTCATCTCCAAGCACAACTGATCGTCGGGGTCGTGCGAGATCTTACCGTTGATCTGCAGATACTGATTGTTGCGGCCACCAGCCAGATTATCCACCGTCACCACATTATTGTCGATGTTGATATGGCCTTTTTCCACCATCCAGATGGTATCGTTAAACACCAGCTGCGACGGATTGATGGTGATGTCGGCTTTCAGGCCGCCATTAGTGCCGCGGTCCAGCAAGCCGTCCATGTTGAGGTTACCGTGGAAGTCGTGCTCCATGGGCATGCGCCACGCCAGATTGGCGTCGATGCGGTTATCCTGGCCGCTGGCATCCAGGTTCAGGTCAATCATGCCATTCTTGGCCGGATAACGCGACTGGGCATTGAGCACCACCTTGTTGGAGAGGCTGTCCAACTCCACCACCAGACGCGTCTGCTCAATCACCTTGTTGCTGCCCTGGAGAATCAACGGGGCATCCACCACCAGGTCAAATGTCGTGTCGCTCTCGTTCAGGTTGGCCTCGATGACTGTGCGGTAAGCCAGCTTGAAGGGCAAGCTGTGCATCTGGTGCAACCGCTCGTCGGGATTCACCACCAGATTCATGTGCACATCGTTGGGAACGCCGCCATGGCTGTAGTCAGCATAGTCGCCAAAGTATTGGGGGAATGCATTGGAGAGCATGTGCTTGATGGTGGGAACAATTGTCTTGAAGTCATACTGTCCCGATACAAAACCGCTCAGGTGGTCACTGTCGATGCTGATGACCTTGTCGATGCCGTTATTGTCGGCATTGAGTTGCAGCGCGTCAAAGGAGAGGCCATCACCCTGCGCATTGGCAAAGGTGAAATCATTGACCTCGACATGGCCCGAGGCATTATCCAGTGAATTGCCCCAGAACGAAGCCGTCGCGGTAGCCGTCAGGCGATGATCGGGATACTTATCGGTAACACCCAGCCGCGCAAGGTTCAAACCATGAGCCGAGATGTTCACGTCATAGTTTGAATTTTCCCCGTCCAGCAGCGCCTTACCGTCAACGACCACGCGCCCATTGGGGTCATTCATGGCCAGAGTTCCCATGAAGTCATTGCCTTGCTTCTCAACGTTGGCGGTGATATCGTGGTAACGCGTGCCCTTGAAGTCGATAAAGGGGATGCTGCCCTGCAAGTGGCCCGACACGTTATTGCCACTGAGCAGCGCATCGACTTGGGCATCGACAGCTACCTGATCAATCAGGTCGCGCTTGCCTAGCAAAGTACCCAACTGCAGGCCGCCGGTCTTGACATGCCCGACGAAACGGCTACCCCCATGCTGTTGTGCCAAGGTGCCATTGAGGTCAGCATTGCCCAGCGAGGTACCCATCCGCCCATTGAACCGCATATTGCTGGGCGTGTGGTGCAACTCGCCATTAACCTTCACATTGCCGCAACGGTTGATGATGTTGCGCGCCTGCGGTGACAACCCGGGGATGAAATCCATCAATTGCGACAGTTCACTGGATGACACATCCAAGTCAATCTTGTCCAGGTCTAACGCATGGTAGCCGCCAGCCGTGGGCAGGGTCATTCCTCCACGGGCATTGAGCGAGAGGGCACCATTAAGCGAATTCAGCCGCAGGTCAGGTACCTCAATGCGGTTGCCGTCGCGAACGACAGCTGCCGCAACGCGCAATGGATCATCCAGCCCCTTAAGCTGGGGTGCAAGGGCGGCCAGATCTGAGGGCGTGATGGTGCTGCCCGGTGTGCTCACGCGCAACGGCATACTGGCCAACTCGTTGCCCAGATTCTTGAGCGACGAGTATTCCAAGTGCATGTCATCGAGACGGATGTCGCTGTTAGGCAGCTGTATCTTGACATCCTTGACATCCAGGGCATTGTTGGTGATGTGGACATTGGTGGACATGCGCTTGAGCGACAGTCCACTACCCTCGTCAAACGAGAGCCGCTTGATGCGGACGTCAAAGTCGTTGTTCTTGAGCCGCGGCAGGGACAAGTCGGCACGCAGGTTATTCACTGCCAGGTGGTTGACATCCAGGCGCCCTGGCTTGTGCGGCTGGTCCAGCACATCATAGGTCAACGCCGACTGGCGTATCACCACCGTCTTGACCTGCACGTCAAAGGGCTTGGAGGGCTTGTCGTCCTTGGGCTTGAAAGCGTCGATGATGAACTGCATGTTGGTGGGGCTGTCCTTGTCGGCTCGCGTCACATGCCCATTCAGGCCGATGATCTCGCCATAGGTGACAACGACGCGGTGATTGGCAATCAGGTCCTTGAGGCTAATGCCTGCGCCCATGTTGTCGATGGTCAAGAGCGGCTCGCCCTGCTGGTCATCAACAAGGATATCCCTGAGCTCCAACTGGTTAAATGGAGTAATGGACACCGATCCGATTTTGACCTGGGTGTTCAGGAATTCACCGAGCGCCTTTTCCCCCTCCTGACACAACCGCCGTTGCACTGACGGCAACTGCACGAGCAGGTAGGCCAGGGCAAACAAGGCAACTACCGTTACCAGTGCGGTCACCACCACACTGCGCAACACGTTATATGTCCCTCTTGGAAAGTTCATGTCAACGATTTGCCTATCTCATGCAAATCCAATGCCATTTCACACAGTCTTATCGTTAAAAAAAATTATTCAGGTAATTGGTCACATTGCGCAATCCACAACCGCGACGACGCGTCGCTGGGCATGCGCCAATCGCCACGCGGCGAGAGCGACACACTACCCACCTTGGGACCGTCGGGCAGGCAGGAGCGCTTGAACTGCTGGGCAAAGAACCGCCGGCAGAAGGTGCGCAACCATTTCTTGATTGTCGCGTTATCGTATTCGCCCTTGAAAGCCCGTCGTGCCAGCAGGTACAACTTGGCCGGTGTGAAACCGTAGCGCAGCATGTGGAACAGGAAGAAATCGTGCAGTTCATAGGGCCCCACGATGTCTTCGGTCACTTGCAGGATGGTACCGTCCTGGGCTGCAGGCGTCAGCTCGGGGCTGATGGGCGTGTCCAGAACATCAATGAGGGTGTCGTGGATGGCTTGACCGCCAGGAGTGCCGTCGTTGAGCGAGCCGGCAAACCAGCGCACCAGGTGACGTACCAGCGTCTTGGGGATGCTCACGTTGACGTTGTACATTGACATGTGGTCGCCATTATAGGTTGCCCAGCCAAGGGCCAGTTCTGACAGGTCTCCCGTGCCCAGCACGAGGCCGTTCACCTTGTTGGAGAAGTCCATGAGTATCTGGGTGCGCTCCCGCGCCTGGCTGTTCTCGTAGGTGACGTCATGATTGGCCGCATCGTGGCCGATATCCTTGAAATGCTGGGTCACGGCAGCGGCGATGCTGATTTCATGCAGGGTCACGCCCAACGAGCGCACCATGTCGCAGGCGTTGGTGTAGGTACGGTCGGTGGTGCCAAAGCCCGGCATCGTGATGGCGTGGATGTCCTTGCGGTCACGGCCCATGCGGTCAAACGCGCGCACGGCGACAAGCAGGGCCAGCGTCGAGTCGAGTCCTCCCGAGACTCCCACCACAATCGTGGGGATGCCCGTGAAGTCCAGGCGACGCATCAGCCCCTCGGTCTGGATAGCGATGATCTCCTCGCAGCGGGCATTCAGGCGGTCATCCTCGACAGGAACAAAAGGCAGACGGCGCACAGGACGCAACAGCTCCTGCTGCTCGTAATCGAGCGGAAGTGCCACCTCCATGGCAATATGGTCAAAGGTAGTGCCGAACTGTACCATGCTATCGGCAAAACTGCCATTGACGCGACGCTCATTCTCCAGGGCGGCGATATCAATATCGGCGATGGACATCTGAGGCTGGGTCGTGAAGCGGGAACCCTCGGCCAGCATCTTGCCATTCTCGGCAATGACAGCGTTGCCGCCAAACACCAGATCGGTCGTCGATTCGCCATAACCGCATGAGGCATAGACATAAGCGGCAATACAGTGTGCGCTCTGGTGCTTGATCAGATCCATCAGGTAGGTGTGCTTGCCGATGAGTTCGTTGCTTGCCGACAGGTTGACAATCACATTGGCTCCATTGATGGCGGCGATGCTGCTGGGCGGCGCGGGAACCCACAAGTCCTCACACACCTCAACGGCCACACGAGCCCGTCCCGCATCAAATATCATGTGGGTACCAAAGGGCACTTCCTCGCCACCTACCACGATACGGTCTTTGCCCGCCATGGCGGTAATGTTGCTCGTTGTGAACCAGCGCTTCTCGTAGAATTCCTTGTAATTGGGGATATAGGTCTTGGGAATCACCCACATCTGGCCACCATTGATGACCACGGCACAGTTGAACAGATGCCCGCTACAGCGCAACGGAGCACCCACTACAGCCATCACCGGGACGTTCCTGTAATGGTCACACAGGGTGACCAATGCCTGCTCGGCAGCATCGAGCAACAGCTCGTTGCCGAACAGGTCACCGCACGTGTAACCCGTCACACACAACTCGGGCAACACGGCGACGCTTGCCCCTGCCTTGACAGCCTGGTCCAGACTCTCGATGATGTGCTTCACATTGCCGTCAACATCGGCGACATTGACTTGAGGCACAACAGCCGCCACACGCACCAACCCATAGTCGGTCACGCACTTATCATTGCTTGTAGCCATATCCTTACAACGTTTCTACTGGTTTAACTTGCAAAGTTAAGCATTTTAGTCGGAAATTGAGCAAGCCGATATGCACATTTTTGCAAAGGGGGCAAAATATCGGTTTTTCCATAAAAACCGTCTTGTTAAATCAGGATTAAGAATATTTTAACCGCGCTTTGTTGCAAAATCCGATTCCTTACACTACCTTTGCGTCTAGAAAAATAATAACATTTAAAAATAGACAAATTATGAAAAAAATCTTTACGCTACTGTTTTGTGTCACTGTGATGAGCCTTGCCGCCAACGCTACCGACTATGAGGTAATGGTACAGCAGTGCATCAACAAATTGCTTAGCAATAACCAGCCCACGGCCATCATGGCCAGCAACATTGACGCCAACCTTGACGCCAATCATGACGGGGTCATCAACATTGCCGACGTAACGACACTGATTGACATGTCGCTGATCGAGAAGCAGCAACAACTGGCACCGGCCCAGCAGATCAGTATCGAGACCATCATCAACGATATGCTGGACAATGAGCCGCCCACGCCCACGATCGACGACGTGACCAACGCGGTTGACCACAACATTAAATTGAAGAAATAACGTTTTCACTCATTCTCTGGATAAATGAAACGCTCATTCAAACCATGGCATCTGCTGCCACTGGTGGTGATGATTATCGGCCTGGCGTTCACGATGACGTCATGCGGCGATGATGATGACCCATCACACAAGGTGATTGACTACTACCTGAATGTCGAGGAGGAATTCCTTGTTGACGGCAGCCCCAGTAAGGTCAGTTACTTCTACAATCCCGTCACCCGCATGAAGGAGGCGATACGCAGGGTTTATCCCACGGCTACCATCGGTGGAGCTGACTCCACCGTTGTTGTGGCATGTGATCACGAATTCTATGAGTACCGCGCATTGTACAACGGCAGGCAGGAGCACATTACCTGCATGATCCACCTCATGCGCGTCATCATGGATGGCGACCGCATCAAGCAGAGCGAGAAGCTCAAGACCTATATCTATGACATTAATCCCAAGACAGAAGAGGAGTAAGAAATTAGAGGAATAGGATTACTATTCGTCTATTGATGATCAGGGGATGGCGCCCACAGCGGTGCCATCCTTCTTTTCTATCGCTTGACGAGTTGCAGGAGTTTCTCTACCAGGCGCGGCACGGCATAGTTGACGATATCCTCCTCTTCAATCCACTGGTAACCTTCGGGCAAGGCAGGGCGCACGGCAGGCTCGGCCAGATAGAAGTCGGCACGCAGGACACGGTGGGTGAGCACATGCTTCACATCGCTGGCGAGCGTTGACAGGGGGCAACCCAACTCGGGCAACGGCCCATCCTCGACCATCAGGGGTTCCCACAATCCTTGCCAAATGTCACCAGGCTGACGACGCCGCAAGGCCGTCCGGCCCTTGTGGCGGATGTAGATGTAAGAGAAGCGGCGTTCCTTCACCGTCAATTTCTTTTCCTTAACAGGCAAGACGCTTATTCGCCCCGTATGCAGGGCCTCGCACGTCTGGGCAAACGGGCAATCCATGCACCGTGGCGAGCGGGGCGTACACCATGTGGCCCCAAAGTCCATCATGGCCTGGTTGAAGGCCGATGCCTTGTCACGGGGCAGCAATTCCTGGGCCAGAGCTCCGAATGTGCGTTTCCCGAGCACTGTGTTGATGGGCACATCGATGCCGTAATGACGGGACAAGACGCGATAGACGTTGCCATCGACGGCTGCGACCGGCAACCCAAACGCCATCGAACCGACGGCAGCGGCAGTATAATCCCCCACCCCTTTCAGGGCACGCAGCCCCTCGATTGTGCGTGGAAACCCTCCTTGCTCGACGATCTGCCGCGCTGCAGCATGCATATTGCGGGCTCGGCTGTAGTAACCTAAACCCTGCCACTGGAGCAACACGTCATCTTCGTTGGCCGCGGCCAGTGCCTCGACCGTGGGGAAACGGTCCATGAAACGCAGCCAGTAGTCACGGCCCTGATCAATGCGCGTCTGCTGCAAGATGACCTCGCTGACCCAGATGCCATAGGGGTCGGTAATGCCACGCCACGGCAATTCGCGCCCATACTGCGCAAACCACTTGAGTAACGTTGCCGTGAATGGCACAATGGTATTGTCAACTTCTGTTTTCATCGCGTCTCTTTCAATGCCTGCAAAGGTATAAAAACACACCGACTTGGCAAAACGAAGGGGGCTGTGCCATCATTGCTGTGCTTGAAAAATGATCCGTGCTTTGCACGGAGAAATTAGGTATAAGCCCTCGTTTTTGCCACATTTCTTCTTTACCGTTTTTATGACTTTGACCAGATTGGTTGCAGCCCAGAGGCCCCTGAAAATCATTTTCTGCTCATCTGTGATGCCTGTTTCAGGAAATTATTGTACCTTTGTAACTTTAAGATATTCACTTTTCTAAAGTAGCCTCGCCACTTTAAAAATAATTAATTAACCCTTATATAACCGATTTTTCACAATGACAAAACGATTATTCATGACCCTGTTAGGGTCGATATTGCTGCTCACGGTTTTTGCGCAGAGCGACGGCAACAATCCTATTTTCACCAAGCCCAAGTTCAGCGGCTTTGCCATGGCCAGCTATCAGGCGACGTTCCAGGACGGGGCCAACAGCAACTCATTTGATTTGAGACTCGTCAGAGCCTCGATCGAGGGCCGCATCCTGAATGACTTCTACTACAAGATTCAGGGCCAGATCAATGGCAACACCACGACAATGGGCAGCAGCCCCAGGCTGGTGGACTACTTCATGGAGTGGCAGAAGTTTGACTTCTTCCGCGTGAAGCTGGGCCAGTTCAAGCGCCCGTTCACCTACGAGAACCCGATGAACCCGATTGACCAGGGCTTCATGGGTTACTCACAGCCCGTGAGCAAACTGGCTGGCTTCAGCGACCGCACGGGTATGCATGCCAGCAATGGCCGTGACATCGGTCTGCAGTTCCAGGGAGATTTCCTCAAGAACAGCAGCGGCCGCAACCTGATTCACTACCAGGTGGGTGTGTTCAACGGACAGGGCATCAACATCAAGGATGTGGACGAACGCAAGGACATCATCGGCGGCGCATGGGTCATGCCCATCGAGGGAATGCGCCTGGGCGCCTTCGGCTGGGAGGGTTCTTATGCTCGCAAGGCCGCTGGCCAGACCGTCAGCCTGCGTCAGCACCGCTATGCCCTGAGTGCCGAGTACAAGAAGGGCGACCTGCAACTGCGCGCCGAGTATATCCACTCGACGGGCCGTGGCTTTGCCACCACCTATCAGAAGAGTGCCGACGGCAATGACGCCACCATCAAGACCTACACCGACAAGAATGGCAACGAGGTGGATAACGACAAGGCCGATGGTGTGTATGCCCTCGCCATCGTCCCTGTGGTGAAGGACAAATTGATGGCCAAGGCCCGTTATGACCTGTACCGCCCCACGGCATCGAGTGTGGCGGCCAAGACCAACTATGAGGTGGGATTGAACTACCGTTTCTGCAAATACCTTGAGGTGCAGACCGAGTACTGCTTCACCCACGACCGCGCCCTGGCCAAGCCCGACTACAGCACCGTGTTTGTGCAAGTTTCCATCAGGTATTAACAGGCAGCAGGACACCTCTAACAACTTAAAACTAACAACTAAAAACTTAGAACTTAAAACTTAGAACTAACAACTTAAAACTAAAATAACATGTCACTCATCATGATCATTCAGCTCCTCATTGTACTTGGAGCATTGTGGCTGGGCTCCCGATACGGCAGTCTGGCATTGGGAGCGATTTCAGGCATTGGCCTGGCCATCCTCGTATTCGGTTTCGGCATGAAGCCCGGCACACCTCCCACCGATGTCATCTACATCATCATTGCGGCCGTCACCTGCGCCGGCATCATGCAGGCCTCGGGCGGTATGGACTGGCTCATCCAGTTGGCCGAGAAGATGCTGCGCAAGCATCCCGACCGCATCACATTCCTGGCCCCACTGGCCACCTTTATCTTGACAGTGCTTGTGGGCACGGGCCATGTGGTATATACGCTGATGCCCATCATCTGCGACATCGCCATCAAGAAGGGCATCCGCCCCGAGCGTCCTTGCGGTATCGCCAGCATCGCCTCGCAGATCGGTATCACCTGCTCGCCCATCGCGGCAGCCGTTGTGGCCTTTATCACCATCAGCGGCGCCAACGGCTACGATATCACTATCCCCAAGGTGCTCATGGTGACCATTCCCGCTTGCTTGCTGGGTATTTTTATTGCCTCTGCCGCATCTTACAAGCGCGGCAAGGACCTGGACAAGGATCCCGAGTTCCAGAAGAAGATTGCCGATCCCGTGCAGCGCGAGTACATCTACGGCAGCAGCGCCACCACACTCGACAAGAAGATTGCTCCCGAGAGCAAGCGTGCCGTCTATATCTTCTTTGGCGCACTGCTCGTGATTGTGTTCTTTGCCATCTTCCAGGACATGCTACCCACCTATGATACCGTCAAGGCCATCGACGGTGATGCCACCGTCGAACTCATGGCTTCTCGTGTGAAGATCACTGCCGACCAGTTGGCTAAACTGGGTATCGCCGTTGACGGCTTGACCAAGACCAATCCCACGCCGCTGAAGATGAACCTCGTCATCCAGATTGTGATGATTACCGCTGCCGCGCTGATGATCATCTTCTGCAAGGCCAAGCCCAAGAAGGCCATCGCTGGCCCCGTGTGGCAAAGCGGTATGGTGGCCGTGGTCGCCATCTACGGCATCGCATGGCTCGCCGACACCTACTTCGCCAACTATCTGGGTGAAATACAGCAGATGCTGGCAGGTATGGTAGAGAAGTATCCGTGGTCGATTGCGTTTGCCTTCTTCCTCGTTTCGGTGCTCGTCAACTCACAGGGTGCCGTGGTCGTTTCCATGCTGCCGCTGGCCTACGGCCTTGGCATCGACGGCTGGATCCTGCTTGGTGTGCTGCCCTCGGTATATGGCTACTTCTTTATTCCCAACTATCCGTCTGATATCGCCACGGTGAACTTCGACCGCACGGGAACCACCGTCATCGGCAAGTACCTGTTGAACCACTCGTTCATGATGCCGGGTATGGTCCACACCGTCGTCGCCTGCGTCGCCGGCTACCTCATCGCCTTCCTCTACCACTCGATGGGCTGGATCTAAACCGCCAACAACCAAATCCCTATTACAACAGATTGCACGGACATGCAAGCCCGTGCAATCTTGTTCTCCCCCCTAAAAATTACATCAAAAGAACCGTCCCTTTGATGTAAATTTCCTCATATTCAGGTTTTTTTCGTAAATTTGCAACATGAGAAAGATTTTTAGTATTACACTATTGGCACTCGTTGCCGCAATCGCACTCCAGTCCCAGGCCAGAGACAAGGGCGTTGACTTGTTGAAAGTGTTTGCTGAACGCACCGTAAAGGTGGACAAGCATAAACTGAAGTACCGTGAAGTGCTGGTCGCACGGCATGACACGGTCAAACCGGCCATCGTGATATTCCTGCATGGCGGCAGTGGGGCCGGCAGCGACAATCAACGGCAGATGGAGAGCCCCGCTGTGCGGCAGATATACAACTATTTGAACGACCACAGCATTAAAGCGTATTTCTTAGTCCCTCAGTGCGACGATGACGCGTCGTGGTCGGGATACAACCCGCCTCCACGCCGTTCCGGGAGGCCCTCGCCAGGGATGCAGCGTCCGCAAGGGCTGGTCAAGTGTCCGTCCTATAACAAATATGTAAAGGCCCTGGCCGACCTGTTTGTGAAATATGCCGATGCTGACTCAACCCGAATCTATGTGTTCGGCGCATCCATGGGCGGCGATGGCGTGTGGCACCTGATGAACGATTATCCCCACTATTTCGCAGCAGCAATGGCGGCAACCGGTGCCTACCGTAAACCGGGCCTGTCAAACCTTGTCCACACTCCTGTGCTGTGCACCAAAGGTACCCGGGAGAGGAAATACCAGGAATATGTTCAGACCATCGAGGACATAAAGCTGCTTGGCGGTGATGTGAACTTCCAGCCATTAGAAGGCTATGACCATCGCAGGACGGTTGACGAATCCTTCACGCCAGAAAGGATTGAATGGGTGTTGTCGCACCAGAGGAAGCCCTAAAAAATCAATTACAGTCCTGAACAGCCCTAACGGGCTTCACATGCGGCCTCGGTGGCTACGGGTAAGCCTTTTATCCAGAAACCACATTCAACATGTTGCCAATCTGTCTATTGAAACACATCTCTTGATTTTCCCCGGACAGTAATGATTTAATATTATCATTAATATAAATCAATTATTAATTTTAATTTAAAATTTGATAAATTTCCCGTGCGATAGCACGGTTATATTTCCGAGCCGCAATTATGACACAGCCCCATTCTTGCTCTACCCCCTAATAATACCATGGCACGACTAAAAAAAATCACATCAAAAGAACCGTCCCTTTGATGTATAGTGGCGATCTTGGCAGAGCCAAGAAACGCCAACGCCGCCGCTGGTTCTCCCGCAAGTATTACGCCTCAGTCATGCGACTGAAGGAATTCTATGAAGAAAACGTGGGTCGGGAGTTCTGCGGGATCCTATCATCGGCATTGTCGAAAGATTTTCGACAAAATCACTGAATTGCTAATCATGTGTTTTTATAGTTTGGGCAGGCCACGCGTGAGCGCTGCCTGCTTTTATTTGCATAATCTTAATTATAGATTGCTTATTGCGAAATATTTTATAACTTTGCAAATCTAATCAAATTTATTATTCATTTCTAATCACTTAATTATGAAAATACTCGATGACATAGAAGAAATAATTGAATCAGCAGAATGTCCTAATTCATTTCCAGAAGATTTGAACATCGGTCATTGTTCGTTGAGCAAAGATGGAAGTCAAAATCTTTTTTTGTTTTATCCAAGTGATTCTTGTGATGCATTTAGCGGTGTGCGCCAAGCTAAAGACGATGCTTATATTAGGATCCATTCACATGGGATTAGCGTTTCAATTGATGGTATCAAAGTTAATGTTCATAATTCACAAATTATCTTATTTGACTGTTGGCACTTTGATGACACCGTGGTATATAAACGCTCAGATTCGAGAGCTGAAAGAGTCCAAATGGGCGCACTTTTGGCAGGGGGAGGAATTCCTGGTGCGATAATCGGTGGAGCAATAGGCCTTGCTACTAGTTTCGGAAAAGGAAAGAAACATCTTATTTGTGATATTCTCGTATTAGCATACTGGGATATAGAAACAAAAAAGATCAATATTATAGAATTGCAAGAACGAAAAGGTGATAATCGTGGCACAGCTCAAAAAATGGTTGACTATTGGAATGAAGAAAAGTCTATAAATGAAAAGACAGGAAGAAAGGCTGTTGGGGATCAAATTGCAGGGGTTGGAACTTCCGATGGATGCTTTGGTGTCCTTTTAGCAATAGCAATTCCATCATTTGTTTTTTTATATAACATCGCAAAATATTTAGTTAATTGAAAAAGCTATTTCTTCATATCTTATTTTGGTTTGTTTCAATTACAAGCCTTGCTCAATCTGTGTATATGCATGAAGCACAGGAAGATGCAGCTGAATTTGATAAGGAAAATGGACCATTTTCTGGAATATTAGCTCTTATCGTATTTTTTGTAATTATTTATTTTATTTCTTTTTTGCGTGATTCCCACAAGGAAGCTAAAGAAAAAAAAGAGGAATATAATCAAAAGAAAAAATTCACTGATAGTATTGCGCAAACAACAATTAAAAAAAGTGATATATCAAAATATCAACATAAAGAATCATGGCAGAAAGGCTATAAAAGAGCGACATATGATAGGACATACGGTACAATTAAAAAATTATATGGCAAAACTATCGATGACTTGATTCTTGAATATCGCAAATTATGTGTAGAGGGACACGTTAATCAGGCTGATAGAATTATGGAAGATATTGGTTACTACCAAAATATAGAATATGTTAATAAGCAATTAATATCTGAAGGCAAAAAGCCAATTGAATACATAGTATAGAGTTTTTGTATATTAATTGGCAGGCTCGTCGATAAATTAGTAAGCCGTTTTTGTCACGAAGTCGTGTCTTTTACCACACCGCCCAATCAAAGTAGTTTTGCGTAACAAATTCGCAAAACTATTTTGATTTATGATCAACATTTCACAACTCACAGCCCTGATCTCCGCATTCCGCGTCGAGACCGAGAAAGAATCCATCTCGCCTGAGACCGTCGGCAAGATCCTCCAGGATATCACCGACCTGCTGGCCACCGCCATCGGCGAGACCGAGTACAACATCATCCGTGTCTGGAAGGAGACCCTCCAGCAGTACCGCTTCCTGTATGACATACAGCAGCGCAGCGTGGAGGATCATTGCACAAAACTGTTTTCAAGCCCGTGCAATCTGTTTTTGGTCACCACTCCTACGCAAGCGTTCGCAGCTTTTACTATACCCGATCGGGTGTACTTTAATTATAATTCATAGGAAATTATACCCGAAAGGGGTTTTTGGCTAATTATTCATTTAAATTATATCCGAAAATAACCGTCCCTTTGATGTCCCTTTGATGTATTGTTGATAAATAATTACTATATTTGCAATAAAATAGGAATTGACCAGCAAAAAGGATGTGATATGGATTTGAAAGAGTTTATCGAGAGTTATCGGGAAGCGTTCGGGGAGAATGCGCAGTTGCCGCTGTTGTTCGGCTACAGTGACACGGCTGTTGCTGATACAGCCAAGATTGGAGGTTGCTTCTTCAAGGGGTTGCAGGCGGCGCGCGAAGGCACGCCCGTGAGTCTGAGTGCCGAAGTCATTGGCTGCGGTGGCGGCAAACTGTACACGGGATTCAGCGACATGCCTGAGCGCGTGCCTAAATTTGTCTCGCTGACTGAGAAGTACAAACGAACGCCCGAGATGGTGGCCGACTACGTCAAGCGCCTGGAAATGCCCCGCTCCAGCAAGCGTTACCTGAATTTTGTGAGAATCGATCAAGCGACTTCTTTCGAGGGTTATGAGGGCGTGATGTTCTATGCCACGCCTGATGTGCTGTCGGGGCTGTGCGGCTGGACTTTCTACGACAGTAACGAACCCGATGCCGTAGTAGCCCAATTCGGTTCGGGATGTAGTACGGTGGTATCGATGACCGTGGTCGAGAACGCTCGCCAGGGACATCGTTGTTTCCTTGGGTTGTTTGACCCGTCGGTACGCCCCTGGGTAGGCAATAACGAGCTGAGTTTCACCATCCCGATGAGCCGATTCAGGGTGATGCAGGACACGATGCGCGAGTGTTTCCTGTTCGGCAGTCATGCCTGGGAACGAGTTAAAGTCCGCATTCAGGAATGAGATTTAGCTGGATTCCTTTTTGCGTCGCCGTGAAAATTCAGTATATTTGCACAACTTTTATTTTAAACAGATTATACTAAGATGAAAAGACATTTCCTTCTTGCTATTGCGTTAGTGGTCATGGGCCTCAGTATGAACGCCCAGCGAGGCTATATGCCTCCTGCTGTTAACAGTCCCGACATTGCCCGCGACGGCGCTGTCACTTTCAAGGTCAAGGCCACTGACGCCGACACCGTGCGCCTGATTATTGACTCCCGCTTGGACACGCTGATGAAGCACACGGGCAACGAGACGTGGAGCATCACCCTGCGTGATCTGGAGCCCGACCTGTATATGTACTACTTCATCGTTGACGGCATGAAGGTGCTGGATAATGAAAACGCCCAGGTGCTGCGCGACGTCAAGAGCGTGATGAACACGTTTGTCCTCGACCCGCAAGGCGACAGCCCCATGGCGGTGCATGATGTTCCCCATGGCGAGGTCAGGGCCGTGTGGTACGACTCCCCCACCCTGGGGACGACGCGCCGCATGATGATTTATCTGCCTCCTGGCTATGAGCAGAGCCGCCAGCGCTATCCCGTATTCTACCTGCTGCACGGCTCGGGTGGCGACGAGACCGTTTGGCTGGAACAGGGGCGCGCCGCCCAGGTCCTTGACAACCTCATCGCCGAGGGCAAGGCCGAGCCCATGATCGTGGTCATGCCCAACGGTAATGTGGACGAGAAGGCCGCTTCCAGCATGAGTGATCAAGGAAACGTGCAGCCCACGTTTGCCCACAAGAACTGGATGGACGGCACGTTTGAACAGTCCTTTAACGACATCATGAACTGGGTGGACCAGAACTACCGCACACGTGCCGCCAAGCGCTACCGCGCCATCGCAGGCCTGTCGATGGGCGGTTACCACTCGCTTTACATCAGCGCCAACCAGCCCGACGACTTCGCCTACGTAGGGCTGTTCTCGCCCGCCATCAGCCGCATGGACCAAGGCAAGTGCAAGATCTACGACGACCTGGAGGCCAAGCTGATTGCCCAGTTCAAGCAGCGCCCCAAG
Organism: uncultured Prevotellaceae bacterium; assembly: GCA_900319525.1. Taxonomy (GTDB): domain Bacteria; phylum Bacteroidota; class Bacteroidia; order Bacteroidales; family Muribaculaceae; genus Sodaliphilus. The sequence continues at coordinate 19,113 of ONOU01000025.1, forward strand.
TTGTACTGGTTGGGCATCGGCGAGAAGGACTTCCTCTATAAAGATAACGCCGAGTTCCGCAAACTGCTCGACAAGAACCGCCTGCGTTACACCTACCACGAGAGCGGTGCCGGCCACGAGTGGGCCAACTGGCGCGACTACCTGGTAATTTTTACACAACAATTATTTAAATAAGAAGGTTTTAGGTATTAGGTTTTAGCATTAGTGAATTTCTAGCAGCCCTAAAACCTAACACCTGAAACCTCAAGCCTAGATATGCTCGATACACTCATCCAATTCTTTACCCAGTGGGGCTACTTGGGACTGTTTTTAGGGTCCTTCATGGCGGGGAGCATCATCCCCTTCAGTAGCGAGGCGCTGGTCATCGCCTGTGTGGGTCCCTTGCACATGGACCCTGTCACCAGCTTGTTTGTGGCACTGGCAGGGAACGTGAGCGGCGGCATGACGTGCTATTGGCTAGGACATCTGGGCAAGATCGAGTGGATAGAGAAATATGCCCACGTGAGCGAGGAAAAACTCAACCGCGCCCTGCGCTTCATGCACAACCGCGGTGCATGGATGGGCTTTTTTGCCTTTGTGCCCATGCTGGGCACCGCCATCAGCGTCGCGCTGGGCTATGTGCGGTCCAACGTTTGGATCGTGCTGCTGACCATGACCATCGGCAAACTGCTGCGCTATGCCGCCATCATCTGGGGTTCACTCAAACTCATCGACCTGTTCTAAATGAATCAAGCCCGCAAGTCAAGATATCGCCATCAAAGTTGATCATCTGCTTAACCAAGTATAACAAAATCTATTCAAAATATCCGAAACTATGACTCCGATCGAAATCCATAACGAACAACTGGCCGGGCGCATCATCAAGCACCTGCAGCGCCGCAACTTCAACGCCCACTACTGTGCCACCGCCGCCGAGGCCATCGCGCTTGTAAAATCACTGATGCCCAAGGGCTGCAGTGTCAGCTGGGGCGGCTCGCAAACCATCCGCGAAATGGGCCTTACACAGCAACTCATCAACAGCGGCGACTATAAGGTCATCGACCGTGACAAGGCCACGACGCCCGAGCAGACGCGCCAGTGCTACCTCGACGCCATGAACGTGGACTACTTCCTCACCAGTGCCAACGCCATCACCCAGGATGGCGTCATCGTCAACATCGACGGCCGTGGCAACCGCGTCGCAGCCATCACCTGGGGTCCTCACAACGTGATCCACGTCATCGGCATGAACAAGGTGACCGCCAGCGTGGAGTCAGCCCTTGAGCGCGCCCGCAACGTGGCCGCCCCCATCAACACCGCCCGTCTGGGCTGCGACACGCCTTGCAAGATCGACGGCGTGTGCCACAACTGCAACTCGCCGCAGTGCATCTGCAACTACATCCACTTCACCCGCAACAGTTTCCCGGCCCATCGCCACACCGTCATCCTCCTCGGCGAGAACTGGGGCTACTGAGAAGCAAGAAAACATTAAACACAACTTACTAAATAATCAAAAAACAACTTGAACAACTCAAACAACTGATACATAATATAATCTACAGTATTTAAGTTGTTCGAGTTGCCTTCTATTAGAACGCATAATGAATGAGAAATTAAGTTTTATTGGGATTATTCCGGCGAGGTATGCATCGACGAGGTTCCCCGGGAAGCCGCTAGCGATGCTCGGCGGCATGACGATGATACAGCGGGTTTATACCCAGGTGAGTAAGGTGCTGGACCGCGTGGTGGTCGCTACCGATGATGACCGCATCTTGGCAGCCGTCGAGGCATTTGGCGGCAAGGCTGTGATGACGAGTACCGAGCATCGCAGCGGCACCGACCGCTGCCAGGAGGCCTACATGAAGAACGGCGGTCACGAGGATGTGATTATCAACATCCAGGGCGATGAGCCGTTCATCCAGCCAGACCAGCTGCAAGCCATCATGGCCTGCTTTGACGACGCTGGGACCGACATCGCCACGCTGGTGCGCCCGTTTGACCCGTCACGTCCCTATAGCGAGCTGGAGAACCCCAACAGCCCCAAGGTGGTGCTGGACAGCAAGATGCGCGCCCGCTACTTCTCGCGCTCGGTGATTCCCTTTGTGCGAGGGAAGGAACGTGAACAGTGGCCTGCCCTGACACAGTACTATACCCACGTGGGCATGTATGCCTATCGGGCTCAGGTGTTGGCCGAGATCACCCGCCTGCCGCAGTCGCCGCTGGAATTGGCCGAGTCGCTAGAACAACTGCGTTGGCTGGAGAACGGCTACACCATCCAGGCCGGCATCACAACGACCGCCACCATCGGCATCGACACGCCCGAGGATCTGCAGCGCGCCGAGCAGTACCTGCGACAAATACAATAATCAAAGGTGGTCCGAATAGGAAAACAATAAATACAATAAGCACAATGAAGCCTTCAATTCTCACTATAGCAAGCCTGCTGATAGCAATCATGGCCAACGCGCAGCCCGCAGGGGAGCCGTGGATGGACCTACAAGTGAACGAAATCAACCGCTTGCCGGTTCACACGTCGTTTTTTGCCTTTGACGCCAAAGGTGAGGCAACAAACAACCAGCCCGCACTGTCAAACCGTTACCTGTCGCTCAACGGCGACTGGAAATTCAACTGGGTGGCCAATCTGGACGAGCGCCTCACCGACTTTTACCGCCCCGACCTGGACGACAGCAACTGGGGCACGATGCCCGTGCCTGGGATGTGGGAATTGAACGGTTACGGCGACCCGGTGTACGTCAACATCGGCTTTCCGTGGCGCGGCAACTGGGAGAATGATCCGCCCCGCGTGCCCACGGTGGACGACCACGTGGGTACCTATCGCCGACACATCACCCTGCCTGCCGACTGGAAGGGCAAGCAGGTGATTGCCCACTTCGGCAGCGTGACCAGCAACATCAGCCTGTGGATCAACGGCCAGTTTGCAGGCTATGCCGAGGACAGCAAGACGGCGGCCGAGTTTGACATCACGCCCTACGTCCACGAGGGAGATAACCTGCTGGCATTCCAAGTGATGCGCTGGTGTGACGGCACCTACAGCGAGGACCAGGACTTCTGGCGCCTGTCGGGTGTGGCACGGTCAAGTTACCTCTACTGCCGTGACCAGCGCAACCACATCGACGACCTGCGCGTGACGGCGGGTCTCACCGATGATTTCACGGACGGTACTTTGATGATTGACCCAGTCATTACAGGCAAGGGCACGATGAGTTACCATCTCTTTGATGCCCAAGGCAACGAAGTGGCCATGACGCCTGCTAGCGAGAACTGCTGGACTATTTCTGCCCCCCATCGCTGGACTGCCGAGACGCCCTACCTCTACAGCCTTGTTGCCACGCTTACCCCAGCAGACAAAAAAGCGAAAGCCGAGACGACCACGATAAAAGTGGGTTTCCGCCGTGTGGAAATTAAAAATGGTCAATTGCTGGTCAATGGCAAGGCAATCTATATCAAGGGCGCCAACCGCCACGAGATGGATCCCGACGGCGGCTATGTCGTGTCGCGTGAGCGCATGATTGCCGACATCAAGGAGATGAAGCGCATGAACATCAATGCCGTGCGCACCTGCCACTATCCTGACGACCCGCAGTGGTATGACCTGTGCGACGAGTACGGCCTGTATGTCATCGCCGAGGCCAACCAGGAGGGCCATGGCTTCCACTATGACCCCAACACGGCACCGACCTACCGACCCGAGTTCGCCCGTCAGATTCTGGAGCGCAACCAGCACAACGTGAGCGTGCAGTTCAACCATCCCAGCGTCATCGTGTGGTCGCTGGGCAACGAGACGTGCGACGGGCCCAACTTCACCGCCGCGCGCGACTGGATACGCTCGGTCGACCCCTCGCGCCCTATCCACTGGGAGCGTGCCCAGGGCGGCGAGAACACCGACCTGATGTGCCCGATGTATGCCTCGCCCGAGTGGTGCGAGCGCTATGCCAGCAAGCCCGAGAGCACCAAGCCGCTCATCCTGTGCGAGTACAATCACACGATGGGCAATTCGGGCGGCGGCCTGATGGAATACTGGAACGCCGTGCGCCGTTTGCCCAAGTTCCAGGGCGGCTTCGTGTGGGATTTCGTCGATCAGGGCCTGCGCGTCAAGACCGATGACGGCAAGGAGTATTTCTCCTATGGCGGCGACTACAACACCCACGACCCCAGCGACAACAACTTCAACTGCAACGGTCTCGTGAGCCCCGACCGTGTGTGGAACCCTCATGCCTATGAGACGGCCTATTATTACCAGAACGTCTGGGCCGAGGACGTCGATGTGCGTCACGGCGACATGGCGGTGAGGAACGAGTTCTTCTTCCGCGACCTGACGGGCGTAATGATGCGTTGGCAACTGCTCGTCGATGGCGAGTCGGTCCTCAACGGTGAGGAAAACAACCTCAACGTCGCCCCCCAGGGCCGGCAAATGCTACACTTGCCCATCGAGGGCACCCTTGCCACCATTGAACAAGGCCACGAGGTGCTGCTCAACGTCGATTTCCTGCTCAAGGAGAAAGAGCCGCTGATGGAGGCCGGCCAGCGCATCGCCTATGCCCAGTTGCCCGTCATCGAGGCTACGCCCCAGGCAGCAGAGTTGCCTAACGACAAAGCAAAATTCAGCATCAAACAGGACAAACAAGGAGCAATCACCATCACGGGCGACGGTGTGGAAATCGCCTTCAACGGCAAGTCGGGATTCATGAACAGGTATATTGTTAACGGCATCCCCATGCTGTGTGAGGGAGGCTCGCTGAGGCCCAACTTCTGGCGTGCAGTGACCGACAACGACATGGGGGCCTGGCTGCAGCAGAAGTTGAAGGCATGGCGCAATCCCGTGATGAACCTTACCTCACTGGCCGTGGACAAGAAAGCGTCTAACAAGTCGCAAACGACCGTCGTGGCCCGCTATGACATGCCCGAGGTGGCCGCGACGCTCACGCTGACCTACGAGATACACCGTGGCGGCGCTATGTGCGTGACCCAGGGCATTGCTTTCAACGATACGACCCAGGACGTACCCGAGATGCTGCGCTATGGCATGGTGATGGAAATGCCCCGAGTGATGGAGGTCAGCCATTTCTACGGCCGTGGTCCCATCGAGAACTATGCCGACCGTCGCTACAGCCAGCGCTTGGGTATCTATCGCCAGACGGCCGATGAGCAGTTCTACCCTTACATCCGTCCACAGGAGACAGGCACCAAGGGTGACATCCGCTGGTGGCAGCAGACCGATACCGAGGGCAACGGCCTCATGGTGACCGCCGACAAGCCTTTCTACGCCAGCGCGCTGCACTACGACATCGCCACGCTCGACGAGGGCGACGAGAAGCACCAGCGCCACCCGTCCGATCTGGTGAAATTGCCTTACACCGTGCTCACCCTCGACAGCGAGCATTGCGGCGTAGGCGGCATCGACAGCTGGGGCGCCCGTCCGTTGGAACAGTACCGCCTCCCCGCCATCGCCCGCACCTGCACCTTCACCCTCACACCTGTCACGACGATTGACAGTATCGACATTAAGGGTAAGCGTTATCCGATTCCTGGTTGGGTAGATAAAGAATGGGAAACCAAGATGGGTAACCTCATCGACAAGTTGGCTCTTGAGAAGTTCAACGAGCGCTCATTGGATAAATGGGAACTGCTCATGAAACACTCCGATGGATGCGTTTCAGAGTATCTGGCTACGGCTTTCTCGGGTGTCTTGCACCAGCATCCCATAGAAGTGCTGATGTCAATCTACAACCATCGGGACAATCCACCCACTGGCATCATTGACAATATCAAGTTTATGGCTCATGAGTTAGGAGAAGATCCATCCATCAATGACCTTCGCCAATACATCGCCAAGTTGCCCGATGCCACAGCCCGCGATTTTCTCACAAAACTGTTTGAATTATAGCCTAATAACAACACATGAAGAGGCTTCTTGTATTCCCGCTTGTTTTTATCCCGCTGTTGATTGCCACGCAGGTATATCTGGACAGGAAGGTGTTTCCACATGACCTGATCGGCACATACTATGAAGTGCCCATTGCCAATGGTTACCGTCTCGTGGCGATAAACGTCGATTACGGCACAATCATCGATTCAGCCGGAGCAACCGTCGTGGATTGCATTGACTCTGTGCAAGTCATCGGCGATGCCGTGATCGCAAAAGTCGCATCACAATACTTCCTGTTTCAACCCAATACGGGAGCACTAACCCAATATGATACCTTGGCCCAACTGCGACAGGGCTGCAATCTTGAGCCAGCCCCTCTCACGACCGTAATCGATCACTACTGGCAACATCGCCGGTGGACGGACATCCTCACGACCCTTGCCAGCCTCGTGATTGCCTTGACTAGCGCTTATTTCATCCCTCCCAGGAGAGCCTCCAACTAAGTTGCTCATTCATAAGGGATTTGACAAAATCCAAGGAAATAATTCGTCGAAATCTGACAAAATCCAAAGAAATAATTCGTCGAAATCTGACAAAATCCAAAGGAAAAAGCATTGGGTCAAGTGGCCGATTTGGTAGATTTGCTTAATCATCCTGCTATTCACTCAAGAGTGATTTCGATTTGCGCTTAAGGGGACTTCTATAAATTAGCTTGGAATGGATTTGGTTTGATTTTCGAGCAGATTTTGACTTACCTTCGCAGGAGCATAGCAAGCTATGGTCCAAGAAGGTAAGGCTAAAGATGCCGAAAAGCGGCCAAATACATCCAACACTAAAAACTATTATTTTGGTAATTTATAGAAGTCCCCTAAACAAACATGCATGGAATTATGTCAATTTGCAAAAAAATTTACACCAGCAACAATAATATGCATTGATTTTTTTTGCTACCTTTGCGGTCGCGGCAATGATATAGCGGTATCATGCCCGCATTACATTGATTTTTATCTTATTTATCTTGACTTAATTACTAATCTTTCTCTAAATTATGAAGAAATCTGTTTTAACATTGATGCTGATGCTCATGTCGGTGCTCGCGCTCAACGCTCAAAGCCTGACAGGCAAAGAATGGTACACCAAACTCTCTCCCGATGACGGCGGAGAAGTGTTTGTGACGCTGACCTTTGAGAAAAACGGCACCTGTGAAATGCTTGTCGCTACCGACTATCATATCAAGCAAGACGGCGTACCCATCACTGTCGCAGGCGGCGTTACCGTACCAGGCACCTACACCCTTAACGGCAAAGACCTGAAGATGAACCTCAACCGAAGCAAGGCCGAGGTCGAATTTGACTATGATGTCAAGGGCATGGATGCCAAAACCAAAGCCATCATGGACAAAACAATGGAACCGGAGTTCAATGGCATGAAAAAAGAATTCAAGGACATGATGCTCAATGGCATGCCCAAGATGCATAACATGAAGATCGTCACGCTCGAGAGCAAGAAACTCGTCATCAAGGACGATGATGGTGACGAAATCCCCTTCTACGCCGACTAGCCATTGGCAAACACTTATCACGGAGAATGCAGACCCGTTCCCCCTATAGCGCCTTGCACTCTTCGTTAAATATGTGCCAAGGCTGAACGTGACCATATACCACAAACAACCCTAACACCTCGTGTTGCGTGAGTGTTAGGGTTGTTTGTTCGTTTTTTTAAACCAACAATCTGTCTTGGCTGTGGCTTGTTGGTTGACCACTCGAAGTGCTACTCGCGCTCGGTGATCCACCAGCGGCCATACACCTTCTCATACTTGTCGTAGTAGCGCACGCACGAAAAAGGAATGGGCTAATCAGTCTCCTTCTCAAGAGGAGGACAGATTAGCCCGATTCCACTCTGGCTAGTTTATTTCAATATCAGTTTAGATGCCTTGCCAGCGGCAACGACAATATATACTCCACTCATGTTGCCAGCGATGACGTTGCGCCCGGCAGCAACGTCCACACGGCGCATCCTGCCGGCCAAATCGATGATGCTAACAACCTGATGGACAGGACTCTCGACGATAATATCCTTCCCGTTGGCATAGATGCTCACGGCCTTGCCCTCGTACAGGTTATCGACCGACGACGAGCTATTGACGGGAATGGCAAAGCCACTTGGAGTAAGCGCCTGGCAGGCTGGCGTTACCAGTTCTATGCGATTCACATCAATATAACCTTCAATGTTGTCTGTCGCCGTCACATCAAAGGTGAGCACAGCCCCGTTGTTGCCACTGATGGTTTTCAAGGCTGGCGAATAGCACAGTACACGTGTGGTGCCATCAGGCAACTCGTTTACTGCCAGAGTGTGGCTGTCATCGCGACCAGTCAACGCAAAGTTGCTTGCCGTCAAGCCTGCAGGCAGTTTCACGTCAAGTTGGAAGCCCGTGTAATCCAGGGTGTTCTCCAGCTCAACGCTCACCGTGCGCGTTTCACTTTGAGTCAAACAAATCGCCTTGCCCGCCATGTCGTCATCCACATTGCTTAACGAGGGCGCACGCAGCGGTACATTCACTTGGGGATTCAGAATGATGTTGGCAATCAAGGTAATGTCCGTCACTGTGATGATGCCGTCGCCATTCATTTCTGCGGCCTCAAGGATGAACGGATCGGGATTCATCTCCAGGATGTACTGGGCTGTCGCTACAATGTCGGTCACCGTTACATCGCCACTGTCGTTCACATCACCAGGAATGATGTGGTTCACGGTAATCACAGCAACCGAAATGCTTTGACTATCAATTTCTGACAGATCAGCAAGGGTGTAACGGGTGTTCCTCAGTCTCACCACGCCATCGGCAGCCTCCTTAGATACCTTCACCGGGAGGTAAAACAACTCACCCCTGTCACCCGTGAACGCGCTGTTATCGGTCGAGTAGCACAGTATGCGTATCTTGCCGTCGGCCAGTTTATTGGCCATGACGGTGTGGCTGGCACTGGCACGGGCCGACAGGCCGATGTCATACTTGCCGTCCTTGGTGGCGAGTTCGTAGCCCTCGGGCAGTTCGACATCGGTCTGGAAGGCCACCACGTCGCTCTCGTTCCACAACTCAACGGGGAGGATAATGGTGTCGCCTGCATCAACGGTGGCATCGTGCATCTGCAGCCAGTAGCCCTGAACAGGTGTTACAACTGCTGGCACCTCGACCACCCTGCGGGCAGTGTCGCTGATGAGTATGCCCTCGGCTTGAGCAGTCGCGGTCACGACGACAGAGCGGTCCACGCCAGAGCGTACGTAGTGCACGGTATTGTATTCGTTATAGAAACCGTCTAAATAAAGTTTGACGATGCCCTCACCCGTCGCGCTGATGTTCACCCACTCATCAGTCACTTCGACCGTGATTTCGGGCATGGGGGTCTTTTCCAGTACCGTGGTGTCAGGTTCTTCCCCACCAGGGCGGGACTGTATGAACTTGTAATCCATGTAGTCGCCGGGGATGGCGAAGCGTACCACCGCCTCACGGTAGTTAGTGCCCTCGGGCAGTGGAGCGGCATAAACCTCGGCATTGACAAGCTGGTCCCTGACATCGTTCAGGTCGATGTCGAGCCATGAAGGCAATTCACCACCGTCGCAGGTGATGCTCCATGACCAACTGTCGCCAGCGGGCGTCCAGGAGGCAATCTGGATGCTGCGCAGGGTCACAGTGTCACCATAGGCATCGGTATAGCTGTCCTCCATGACGCCGCCAGCGGCTGGGAAAGTATATTCATAGTCATCCATCCAATTATTGCTCAGCAAGAAGGGCTGTTCGGTGACCAGGAAGACAGACAAGCCGGTCTTCATCTCCCCTGTCGAGAAGAAATTGTTCAGGCCCTTCCACTGGTAACGGCCGTCAAAATTGCCGTCGGCATCATCCATACCCACTTTTATGAAGGCACGCTCGCCAAAACCGTCAGTGTAATGGAAATCATTACCGATCAGCATAGTAAAGTCTTGTAATGCCGACAGCGTAGGGTCATTATAGCCCTCAAACACAACCAGGATGGCGTCGTCGATAGTGGGTTCGGTATCTACAAGGCCGGCAGGGAAGTCCTCGTCGGGAGCATAAAGCGGGAACGTGATGAGCGTGAGGTCGTTCTCGTTATTACCTGGCCTCACATGGGCCACACCGGTAGCGATGGGCTCGCCCAAGTCTTCGGGCAGGACGACACAGGTGGTGTCCTGATAGTCAGGCAAGTTGTTCAAGCGGTAAATCTTGCATGTCATCTCAGTGTTGTCCGTGACTTTCAAGTGCGAGACCATGAGCACCACCTGCTTGAGCAGATAGGGATGCTCGGGTTTTTCAAAGGCCTGCGCGATACCGTCGGCATGAACGCCCTTGGCGTTGCCGCTGTTCTTGCCGAACCACCAGCCATTGTCGTTGCTGCCATAAGGCGTCATACCAGCGTAGTAGGTGAATGGGTAAGACGACTCACTGTTCATGGCGAAATCTACGCTTGACTTGAGCAACTCGGCCTCGTCATCAAGAGCGCTCCATTCAGGCCAGGGCAGAATTGCCGAGATCTCACCCTCAAGGGGCGTGGCCATCATGTAGTTGTAGGTTTTCTCGTCATCGCTCACCGACAGCATGGGCACATCGAGAAATACAGGCGGATAATCTATCGTGAGATCCTTGCTGCGGTTCACGTTAATGTCGAAGCTTTCATCGGTCAGCATGTCATAGTAAGGCACGACCCAGTCATAACGAGGCTCACCGATGGTGCCCGAGGCAAAGCCGTTGAAAGTGTACGGCTTATAAGGCTTGATGTGAAGGATGGACATCCTGTACATGCCCAAGAAGTCGTTAGTGCTTCGATCCATTGCACACCAGCCGGGGAAGGCGCCGGCAGGGCGACGGTAATACACTTCGGCACCTCTAGTGGCACGGCGAGGTGCCTGTTCAAAGGTTGTGCCGGACTCATGCATCTGCATCTCCTGCATTAGTGCCTGGGGCTTGCCTCTCACGAGTGTCGGCGTCGATGCCATCGACATCGTCGGCCGCTTCAGCTGCGCGTTGGCCGGCAACAGCATGAGTGCGGCAACGGCCATAAGAAACATTCTTTTCATATCTTTTCAATTTAGAGGTTATTGATTATTTAACCCTTAAACTTTAAAATCGGTAGGAAGCACCAATGCCGAACACCACTTGGCTGGCATGGCTGATGATCTGGTACTTGACCTCGGCATTCAGGCTCAGGTGGTCACCCAACAGATATTCAAAACCGCCGCCCACGTTTGCGCCGACCTTCGATTCTGTCTGCCCGTCAACGCCAAGGTTCATGCCGCCGTAGCTGATGTTCACGCCATCGGCATGCCAGATGCCCAGGCACACACCTGCCAGCGGATAGAGGCGCACCTTCTCTCCAATGCCAAACAGGTAATTGGCCTCCAAGTTCACGTCAAAGGCGTTCACGCCACTGTGCTTGAAGTAGTAGTTGCCCGACAGGTTGGCCCTGAAGGCGTCCGTCAGACAGTATTTCACATGCGGGCCCACACCGGCCGTTTCGGCTTTAGATCCATAAACCACTTGGCCGCCAACGGCCCACTTTCCACCCTCGGCATGAACCATGACCATGGTTGCTGCCATCACAATAACTAAAAGAATCCTTTTCATCATGACATTTAATATTTAACTGGTTAATAGGTATATGTGACTTAAATATCTAAGGTAGGGTCCAACAACTTCCCCCCTTAGATAAGAGGGAAGTTGCTAATCACCTTATTATGATGTTGATAGAGTTCCATTCATACTTTAGAGACTTGAGTATGTGATTATATTTCTTTCTTGGAATCAGGCTAGACGAATGTTAACTCATTGCACATCTGCCTTTTGTAAGTCGTTTTGGCCAAACAGGATTGATGTGGTTACCAGGCCCATTATGGCAGGACAAAATACCCTAAAACGTACATTGCAAAATTACTGCTATCAATATGACCGGCCAAACAATTCCGCACCATTTTGACTTCATTTTAACAATTGCAAATATTTGATTTTTAAGCATTTAATAAATAAAAAGTTCATTCTGCCTAAAATGAACTTCATCCGATGGTTTTCGATGATTTTCAGCGTCAATTTGAGGGTCAGAAATCGACCCGAAATCCAGATTTCGCCCCAATCTCTTCATCGCAGCCATGACTAAGCACAACCGCAGGACCATCTAATAGGAAATCCCATCAGATGGCCCTGCTGCTGCAACAATATACTTGTTTTAGGATGCTTTCTCTTTACATAGGGATGCGGATGCCCTCAGCAAAAATCAGAATCCTCAGGGTTGTTTTAAAGTTTGACTACTCGCTGTAATTGTGGTCGATGACGATGGTGAGGTGGTCGTCAGGGATGAGGGGTTGAACCTCGGCGATAAGTTCCTGGATGAAGGCGGCATCGTCGTGGATGGTGAGGTCGGGGACGATATCGACCGACACGCGGCGCTCATCCTCAAAGTAGTAGAAGCCATGCACCTGCTCGATGTGCTCGTGAGCTGCAAGGGCCTGCATGATGGTGTGCTGCAGCTGGGCACGGCGGTTGTCGCCCGTGGCGACGGCATACACGCCAACGGTCATCACGATGCCGTGACGGGCAAACATCTCCTCGCTGATGCGTCGCGTGAGGCCGTGAATCTGGTGGGCATCCATCGTGTCAAGAACGTTGACGTGCAGCGATCCGATCTGCACATCAGGGCCGTAGTTGTGGACGATGATGTCAAACACGCCGTGCACACCGTCAAAGTCGGCCACTTCATGCTTGATCTGGGACAGTAATTCGGGCGAAATCTTGGCTCCCAGCAACTCGTTGACGGGCGAGGCGAGCATCTCGATACCGGCTTTGATGATGACCAGCGAGATGAGGGCGCCCAGGATACCATCGAGCGAGACATGCCACAGCAGCATCACTCCTGCCGAGACGAGCGTGGCTAGCGTGATAACGGCGTCGAACAGGGCATCGGACCCCGAGGCAATGAGTGCGTCGCTCTTGAGTTTCTCGCCCTGCTTTTTCACGTATTGCCCCAGCACCAGTTTCACCACGATGGCCACAATGATGACGATAAGGGTCGTTGTCGTGTAAGTGGGTGTGGTGGGATTGAAGATTTTCTTTACTGACTCGATGAGCGAGGTCACTCCTGCCGTGAGCACGATCACGGCGATGATGATGGCACTGAAGTACTCGATGCGCCCAAACCCGAAGGGGTGCTTCCTGTCGGCTGGACGCTGCGAGAGCTTGGTGCCCACAATGGTGATGACACTCGACAGCGCGTCGCTCAGGTTGTTTACTGCATCCATGACAATGGCTACCGAACTGGCCAGCAAGCCCACGCCGGCCTTGAATGCCGCCAGCAGCACATTGGCGATGATGCCAATCCAACTGGTTCTGATAATCTGTGAAGAACGATTCATTTATTAGTTGTTAGTTTTTAGTCCTTAGTTTTTAGTTTTCATCTTCAGTATTGCGAAATTTTTCGCAACGAAATTTTTCGCAATAATCAATTCACTGTTTTACAACTGTTTAATAAAGAAATCCGAAAAGCCACAAGGGTATTTTTTTACCATTGCCAATCTCGATGTCATCAACGGCAAGATAACTGTTATCCATGTCTTTTATTTGTTCAAATGACTTGCGGTGTCCTCCCACTTCTATAGTGTGGAGATTGTCAATAAGGAAAAATTGTAGATTCCAGTCAACAAAAATAGCCTCAAATTGTTGATTGCAACCAACAATTTGAGACTTTTGGGGGTTGCCAAACATGGAGGCCGGCTGCGGTGGCGAGTTGGGTGAAGAGTTGCAGCAGGTCGGGTGACGGGTTGTACAGGGTCAAATGGGTGTCACCATCGCTGGCGGTAATCATCGCATCACCGTCGTCGATCAGGACGCACAGGTGGCCGCCCAGCATGGCCTCGTCGAGCCATGTGACCAGCGTGGCGGGATCGGGATTCTTGATCCAGCCTTCACCGCGGTCCACTGTCAAGTCATGATAACAGTTCAGATTCAACACCACGTCGGCAAACTGGCGAACCAAGCGCTCACGGTGCTCGCTGGCCAGATAATACGTCTCCACGGCAAAGAACTGCCCGCGGCTCTCTTGCGGCACCTGCATCGGCAGGAAGTCAACCACCCAATAGGGTGCCTCCTGCAGCCGTTCCGTTATTTCGTCAAAATTCTCGTCCATTTTCGCCCACAAAGGTAACTAAAAAACAAAGGTATAACCAAATATCCGGAAAAAAACAGGTGAACTTGTTGGTTTGATGCGTGTCTTTCACTACCTTTGCAGGTTGTAACCATTCAAATGAATTACCGTGAGCAATAATAACGACAACAATAAGAGCGGATTTGACCGCATGCGCGACCGTCACCCGATACTGGTAAACTCTGGCTTGATGGTACTGGCGCTGGTAGCGTTGGGCTATATCGCCCTGCTGTTTATCGACGTGTTCACCTCCCATGGCCAGCAGGTACAGGTGCCCGACGTGCGCAACCTGCCGCTGGAGAAGGCCATCGACATCCTGGAGGATGCGGGGTTGAGGTGGGAAATCAGTGACTCGACCACGTTCTATGAGAACTTCAAGCCGGGTACTGTCATCGATCAGGACCCCAAGGCAAAATCCTATATCAAGAAAATCCGTATCATCTACCTGAACGTCAACGCCATGCATGCGCCCATCATCGCGTTGCCCAAGTTGGTTGACCTGCCTGGACGACAGGGTATGGCGACACTCAAGGCGATGGGATTCAAGCACGTGACCATGGACAGCATACCCAGCGAGATGGACGGACTCATCTTGCAGGTGACTGTTGACGGACACAATGTTGCGCCAGGCAAACCCGTCAGCGTGAACAGCAAGATCAAAATCACTGTGGGCGACGGTTCGATTGTGGATCTTAACCCCGAGCAGATTCTTGATCCCGCCTTGATGGACTCCATCGATGAGGCCAACTACAAGGATGCTCAGGAGACCTATGAGCAGCAGCTGAAGGAGGCCCAGGCCCGCGCCGAGCAAGAGCGCAAGGCCCAGGCCAGCGAGGAGAAAAAAGACAAGGACAAAGATAAGGAAAAGAAAAAAGAGCCCGACAAGGCCAAGAAGAACTGATCTTTGATGTCCTTTTTGGGGAAAAGCAGCTCTTGCTGTTTCTAGATACAGCAGACCACGTCAACATATTAAAACACTGAAAATGGCAACCAGTTTTTACACCAAATGCGAGAATGCCAATTTGGCAAAGATTCTGGAGAAGAAGGGTTATACCTTTTTCACAAAGGGCTCTTATAATCTGAATATCATCGGCATCAGGTCAAATCAAGGGGGCAAAGTGACCAACCTGTATGACGATGCCCTTGTCGTGGTTTACAAGACCCCTTCAGGACAATGGACCAAGCAGATCTATCGCATCACTACAGAACCTGGTACTTACTATATGACCAAGAGTCTGCTTAATCCCAAGGGGACCAGCATCCTGGCCCCGGGACAATACCGCGGCTGCTGGGCTATCGGGAAACACGCGGGCAAATACAAGGCGCTGGTGCAGAAGAAGAGGGTCTTTGTTTATCGTGATAATAACAGGGACATGGTGTATGATCTGAAACCCGAGAAACTCGACACTGGTGTTTTTGGAATCAATATTCACCGGTCCAATGAGTTTAAGACCAGTGTCTTTGTAAACAAGTATTCTGCGGGATGCCAAGTGTTTGCCGACCCTGACCAGTTCCGCTCTTTTATGAGGCTGTGCGAGAAACAGCGGGAATACTTCAAGAGCAACAGTTTCACATACACCCTTTTAAATGAGAGTGACCTCATTTATTCATTGACAGGCAAGAAGAAATAAGAACCTCCGCGAGGAGAAAGAAAAGAAAAAACAATCACATCATGGCGCTGGACGACGAACTGCTGGACGACGAACTGGAGACCGGAGGCAAGGACGAGATACAATATGAATACAGCGAACCCGACTTTACCGAGGACGGGCGCGACTACTGGGAGCACTACCACTATGTGGTGGAGCCAGGGCAGGTGTTGCTGCGCATCGACAAGTACCTGGTAGAGCGCATCAAGGGCACCAGCCGCAACCGCGTTCAGAACGCAGCCGAGGCCCAGTGCATCCGCGTCAACGGCCGTCCTGTCAAGAGCAACTACCGCGTGCATCCCGGCGACGTGATCAGCGTCGTCATGGACCGTCCGCGCTATGAGTGCGAGATTGTCGCCCAGGACATCCCATTGAACATCGTCTATGAGGACGCGAGCCTGATGGTCGTCAACAAGCCTGCCGGCATGGTGGTTCACCCCGGTCACGGCAACTTCGACGGCACACTGGTCAACGCGCTGGCCTGGCACTTCAAGGACAACCCCGACTATGACGTGACAGACCCGCGCCTGGGCCTCGTGCACCGCATCGACAAGGACACCAGCGGCCTGCTCGTTATCGCCAAGACGCCCAATGCCAAGACCTCGCTGGGCGCCCAGTTCTTCAAGAAGACCACCAAGCGCCAGTACATCGCCGTGGTGTGGGGCGAAATGAAGCAGGAGGACGGCACCGTTACGGGCAACATCGGGCGCGACCCGCGCGACCGCGTCTTGATGAAGGTTTTTCCTGACGGCGACCAGGGCAAGCACGCCGTCACCCACTGGCACACCGTGGAAAACCTGGCCCACGTGGCCGTCGTGCGCTGCCAGCTGGAGACGGGACGCACCCACCAGATACGCGTACACATGAAGCACATCGGGCACCCGCTGTTCAACGACGCCCGTTATGGCGGCGACCAGATCCTGCGCGGCAACCGCTCGTCGAGCTACGCCCAGTTCATCCACAACTGCTTTGAGCTGTGCCCCCGTCAAGCCCTGCACGCCAAGACCCTGGGCTTTGTCCACCCCGAGACAGGCCAGCAGATGGACTTCGACAGCGACCTCCCTGCCGACATGGCTGCCCTCATCACCAAGTGGGAAGACTACGCCCGCAACCTCGCCACCAAGTAAAGACAAAACTTGCCACGAAAAAGATAAAGGGAAAACAATAAGCGCAACAAACACAATTATACATATCTGATCACCAGAGATTTATTTTCAACATTCCACTTCGCCCTCAGTGAAGTTGTGTGTTGCAACCTAATCGATTGAGCAACTTTTATTCATTAATATCCTTTTTCCATTTATCGTAAATACAATAAAGAAAAGCGGCTGATTTACCACAAAAGTAAACCAACCGCGTATGCTGGGAAAAGACGTACCGATAAATTGGAATTTTACTTGCTTTCTAGTTTTTCTTTCTTCTCTAGGTAATCAAGCAAATCTATTGTTCCTGTCTCATTTTCAATATTAAGAACAG
>ONOU01000030.1 GCA_900319525.1 uncultured Prevotellaceae bacterium
TGACGGAAATAGTTGATGTTCATGGCGTTATTGATTTAGTTTAATTGTTATTGTGGTTGACGGCGGCGGAGCCGCCGCCCACGGGACAGGTCGCGCGCGGGGGCCGTGGCAATGCCACGGCACAGGGGACCTGGTCGCGCGCGAGGGGGAGGGCGATGGCAACGCTTGTCGCTCTCTTGATCGTGCGGGGGGTGCAAGCCAGAGGCTTGCAATACATCGACGTGGTTGTGCCTTTTACAAGGTGGCGGCCTGTGATGCCTTGACGGCAGTGTGGGGCGCTTCACGGCGGCGGAGCCGCCGCCCACGGGACAGGTCGCGCGCGAGGGGCCGTGGCACTGCCACGGCACGGGGAACCTGGTCGCGCGCGGGGGCCGTGGCATTGCCACGGCACGGGGGACCTGGTCGCGCGAGGGCCGTGGCATTGCCACCGCGCGGGGGATGGCGTTGATGCGGTTGTGGGGCAAAGGTAATTAATGATGGGGTGGTTGTCCATGTCAAAAAGCACGGATGCTCGCGTAGTGAGCGTCCGTGCTTTGCGGCCTTGTGTGGGCTCGATTGGTTGAAAAGTTGGCTTTAACGTTTAAACAGTGAGCAGGTTATCTACTTGCGAAACTTGAGTGAGAATGAAGTTGTCACTTCTCAAAAATGGGGGTGCCGATGCAGCCGTTGGGCGACTGGATGTGTAGCATGGCGCACACGGTGGCTGCGATGTCGGTCATGTGGGTGAGGCGTGATGTCTCGCCGGGGGTGATGTGCCAGCCCATGAAGATCAAGGGGATGTGGGAGTCGCTCTGGCTCCATGTGCCGTGGTTGGAACCGGCCCACTCGGTCTTGCCTG
Source organism: uncultured Prevotellaceae bacterium (assembly GCA_900319525.1). GTDB lineage: Bacteria > Bacteroidota > Bacteroidia > Bacteroidales > Muribaculaceae > Sodaliphilus. The sequence continues at coordinate 839 of ONOU01000030.1, forward strand.
CATAGACTCCCGTGCGTGGCACGATGTAGATCTCGCCGCTGCGGCCGGGGAAGTAGCCTAGCTTGATGCGTTCCTTGAGCAGGGTGGGGATGGGATAGGAGTCAATCTTGGCGACATCGATGGCCCACTGGATTTCATCGGGCTGCTCGAGGGCCTGGCAGGCGGCACGCATGACCTCGTCATAGTTAAGACGGGCGCTGTCGATGGCCTCGTGGTTGAGGTAGAAGGTGTATTCCATCTCTTCCTTAATCAGGTTATTCACGCCAAACTGTTGATTGAGCACCTGATTGGCGGCAGTGCGTGCGTCGGGATTATGCCAGCAGCCGCTGGGCAGGCCGTGGGACGTCATGCGGTCGTAGCTGTGTGTGCCGCCATGGTCGGCCGAGAGGAACAACAGGTAGTTGCCGCGGCCGATGCGCTGGTCCAAAACCTCGATGAAATGGGCGATTTCGCGGTCCAGCTGGTAGTAGATGGAGTCCACCTTGGGCGAGTGGGTGCCGTAGTAGTGGGAGCACATGTCGGTGTTGGAAACGCTGATGGCCAGCATGTCGGTGGCCTCGCCCTGGCCCAGCTGCTCGTTGATGAGGGCCTGCTCGGCCATGGCAAACGTCAACGTGGTGCCCACGGGTGTGTTGTTCAGGTCCAAGGCCAACTCGTCGCGGTGCCGCTTGTTGAAGTCACTGACCCACTTGGGCAACTTGTCGCGGTAGTAGGTGCTGGTGACAAACGACGCACTGCCCTTGTCGTACCAGTAAGCGCCCACAGGATGATGGCCCGCCGGCAGGATGGCCGCGCGGTCCTTGAGGGCGATGCCCACAGCACGGCTCTTGAAATGGGTGGCCAACTGCAGCTGGTCGGCAATGGTGGTGGTGATGAGGTTGCGCGGCGACTTGCCACGGGTCTTGTCGTTGCCGCCCACACCGCGTTCACTATCGTCCTGCACACTGGTCACGTTCTTGCCGTTAAGCATGAAGTTGTTGCCGGCAATGCCGTGAAAGGCGGGTGTCGTGCCCGTGTAGATGGAGGAGTGGCCGGCAGCAGTCACCGTGGGCACATAGTCGATGATGGTGTTGTTGCACAGGTACCCGTCCTGGAGCAGGGTCTTGAATCCCCCCTCGCCCCACTGGTAATTATAGAGGTAGTCCCACCTCATCTGGTCAACAACCAGGCCCACAACCAGCTTGGGCCTATCGACTTGGCCGCTGGCCATCAACGCCATCGCAGCCATCACAACAACAATAACTCTCTTCATTCTCTTCATATTCTCAATTAACAATTATTACTTAATTCGTGTGATAGTATAGAAAACAAATAAGGATGGTTGTGGTTGGGTTAGGGGTGGCGGGTGGTGCCGCGGACGACGAGGCGGGTCTTGACGATGCGTTTCTCGGCGTGGTCGCGTGGCAGTATGCCCTCGACGAGGCCGATGAGGATGTCGGCGGCCTCCTTGCCCACTTGCGCGCCGCGCTGCTCGACGGTCGTGAGCATGGGGTCGCACACGGTGGCGCGGAAACCGTTGGTGAAGCCGCAGATGCTCACCTCGTCGGGCACGTTGAAGCCCATGCGCTTGACCACCGACAGGATGCCGATGGCCGTCTCGTCGTTGACGGCGAAGAAGGCATCGGGTCGGCCCTGCATACGCATCATGGCGGGGGTAATGCGCTCGGCGTCGGCGCGGTTGTCGCAGATGCGCACCAGTGACTCGTCAAGTGATAGCCCGTGCTTGTACAGGGCGTCACGATAGCCGTTATAGCGGTTTTTGGCAATTTCCATGCTCATGGGGGCACCGTAGAAGGCAATGCGCCGGCATCCGGTCTCGATGAGGTGGGAGACGGCGTTCAGTGTGCCCATGTAGTCATCCACGACCACACGGCTGGCATTGAGCGCAGGGCAGATGCGGTCATAGAAAACCAGCGGAACGCCTGCTGCCTCGAGGTGGAGGAAGTGCTCATAGTGCTCGGTGTCCTTGGCTTGAGAGACGATAATGCCGCACACTTTGTTCTTGAGCATGTCTTCACAGATCTGCACCTCCCGCTCGTAACTCTCGTTGCTCTTGGCCACAATGATATGGTAGCCGCGTGCCGATGCCTCGCCCTCGATGCCGTCGAGGATGGATGAGAAATAATAGTGCACCAGTTCCGGGATGATGACACCGATGGCGCGTGAAGGATTGCGGCGGCTGTGCCGCAGCTGCTCGGCAATGACGTTGGGGAAGTAATTGTGTTCCCGGGCATACTGCTGGATGGCTTTGCGTCGTTCGCGGGAAATGCTGGCACTGTCGCTCAGCGCTCTTGATACGGTGGCTACCGACACGCCCAGCTCGCGTGCGATATCTTTCATAGTCAGTTGTCGTTTATCATCCATGTTGGTTGTTGTCGGTTTTACTTGAGTTGGTTTGGTGGTTTAATCCAGCACGCATGATTGCAATGCACTGCGAAGGTAGAACAAAAAATCGAATTGCGCAAACGATTGCATTTATTAAATAGATAATTTAACATTATCAAAAAAGAAAGATAATCTTAAAAAGTCTATATTTGCCATGTTTTAATTGCCTAAAAGCGGCCTTGTGACCATACTGGCCAAAAGCCCATCGGGGCAGGCATGAAACGACGCATGACTATTAAACAATTGATTACCAATTATAATATTAACTTTCAAACAATTTAAAATGAAGCAGGTAAACATCAGAATTCCGTTTAGGATTCTTACCCTCGTGATGGGACTCTTCCTGTCACTGGGAGCCTATGCACAGATTACTGTGAATGGCATTGTGAAGGATGCTACCGGCGAGCCTGTGATCGGCGCGAGTGTTCGTGTCGTTGGCAGTCAGCAGGGAACGGTGACCGACTTTGACGGTCTCTTTACCCTTGATGGCGTGCCCCAGGGCGCCAAGCTCCAGATTTCGTCTATCGGCTACGAGACCCACGAGGTCACGGCAGCCAGTGACATGGTAATTACCCTAGCCGAGAGCACCCAGATGCTTGAAAATCTGGTGGTCATCGGTTATGGTGTAGTAAAGAAAAACGACTTGACCGGTTCGGTAACGGCGCTCAAGCCCGATGCCAAGAACAAGGGTGTCGTTGTCAGTGCCCAGGACATGCTCGGCGGCAAGGTTGCCGGTGTGAGCGTGACCAGCAACAGTGGTGAGCCTGGCGGTGGTGCTACCATCCGCATCCGCGGTGGTTCGTCGCTCAACGCCAGCAACAATCCCCTGGTCGTTATCGATGGTATCGCCATGGATAACAATGGCGTGAGCGGTCTGTCCAACCCCCTGTCACTGGTTAACCCCCAGGACATCGAGAGCTTCAACGTGTTGAAGGACGCCTCGGCCACCGCCATCTATGGTAGCCGTGGTAGTAACGGTGTCATCATCATCACCACCAAGAAAGGTCGCCGCGGCCAGCGTCCCGCTGTTTCTTACAACGGTAGCGCAACCTGGAGCATGAAGAAGAAGACCATCGACGTGATGACTGGTGACGAGTACCGTGACTTCGTGAAGGAGATTTTCGCCGGCAGCACCCGCGAGCAAAACGCCCTGTCGCTGCTGGGCAATGCCAACACCGACTGGCAGAACGAGATCTACCGCACGGCCTTCAGCCACGACCACAACCTGACCGTTTCGGGTTCGGTAGGCCAGATCCTGCCTTACCGCATCTCGGCCGGCTTCACCGACCAGCAGGGTATTCTCAAGACTTCGGACTACAAGCGTTACACCGTGGCCTTGAACCTGAACCCCTCGTTCTTTGATGATCACCTGACGATGAACCTCAGCGGTAAGTTGGCGTGGACCAAATCCCGCTGGGCCGACACCGGCGCCGTGGGTAATGCCGTCCGCATGGATCCGACGCAGCCCATCTATAGCAGCGATGAAAAGTATAACGGCGTGGGTGGCTACTTTGAGTGGCTCCAGCCTAATGGCTCGGACAGTGCTTGGCCCTACACCAAGAACACCAACGCACCTTACAACCCCGTGGCCATGCTCGACAACCATGACAACAGTGGTAAGACCCACTCGTTTATCGGTACTGCCGAGATCGACTATAAGATCCACGGCTTTGAGGACCTGAGGCTGCACCTCACCCTGGGTGGTGACTTCACTGGCGGTAATGGCCACAACATCAGTGCCAATATCTCCAACACCTCCAACTACTGGGGCAACAACAGCTGGTACACCCAGAGCAAGGAGAATCTGCAGTTGAGCACCTATGCCCAGTACTACAAGGACTTCAACGACAAGCACCACTTTGACATCATGGCCGGTTACGAGTGGCAGCACAACTGGCGCAAGGAGTACAACGAGTCATGGGGCACCTATCCCACCAACTCGGCACTCTTCTTCACCGACGCCGACAGGGAAATTCCTGGTGCACTCGTTGTAACCCCTGGCCTGTGGGTTCCTGGTGCCACCTACAATGTGGGCGACAGCAAGGCTGGCGCTATCCGTGGCGAGGGCGCTTATTATCAGCAGAATGGTCTGGGTTACCGCACCGAGAACTACCTGGTGTCGTTCTTTGGCCGTGCCAACTACACCTATGACAACCGCTACTTGTTGACCTTCACCATGCGTTATGACGGTTCTTCACGTTTCAAGAAGCACTGGGCACTGTTCCCCTCTGCAGCATTGGCATGGAAGATCAACGAGGAAGCCTTCTTGAAAGATGGTCCCTTCAGCGACCTGAAGCTGCGCCTCGGTTGGGGTAAGACCGGTCAGCAGGAAGGCATCGGCGACTACAACTACTTTGCCACCTACGTGATGAGCAACGGTAGCCAGGGTTCCTACTATGATATCTCTGGTGACGGCACCAAGGCTAGGCCCAACGTCTATAACCCCGAGCTGAAGTGGGAGACCACCACGACGACCAACATCGGTCTGGACTGGGGTATCATGAACCAGCGCCTGAGCGGTAGCATCGACTGGTATTATCGCAAGACCACCGATCTGCTGAACTGGGCCACCTTCTCGGCTATGACCAACTTCAAGAACGCGTTCTACAAGAACATCGGTTCGCTGCGCAACACCGGTATCGAGTTCTCGTTGAACTGGAAGGCCATCAGCACCAACGACCTGTTGTGGACCATCGACTATAACTTGACCTACAACAGCAACAAGATCACCGAGCTCATCAGTGACGATCCCGATTACTTCGTGACCACTGGTAGCATCGGCATCAACGGTAATGCCCAGGCTCACGTCGTGGGTCATCCCTCTAACAGTTTCTTCGTTTACCAGCAGGTCTATGGCCAGGATGGCAAGCCCATCGAGGGCCAGGTGGTAGACCGCAACGGTGACGGTGTGATCAGCGACGCCGACAAGTACCTGTACAAGTCGCCTTGGGCTCCCGTGACCATGGGTCTGGCATCCCGCCTCGACTGGAAGAACTGGGACTTCGGCTTCAGCCTGCGTGCCAGCATCGGCAATTACCTGTTCAACAACGTGATGCAGGGTTATCACAACGTGAGCACTGCAGCCGTGTTTGAGGAGGTGGGTGCCTTCTACCTGAACAACCGTCCCCGCTCTTCGGTGGAGATGGGCTGGCAAACCTATAACAACCACGCTAACTTCAGCGACTACTGGGTACAGAACGCATCGTTCCTCAAGTGTGACAACATCACCCTGGGTTACAGCTTCAACAACCTGCTGAAGCGCGGCAGCTACAACGGCATTGGTGGCCGTATCTATGGTAGCGTCAGCAACGTATTCTGCATCACTAAGTATGACGGCATCGATCCCGAGGTATTCGGTGGCATCGGCGGTGACATCTTCCCGCGTCCCATCTCGTTCATCCTGGGTCTGAGCCTGAACTTCTAATTGCGCCGACACATTATACTAATTTATAATTAGATTGAACACAATGAATAAGTTTTTCAAATATATATTGAGTGCTGCTGTGGTGCTGATGATGGGTGGCGGACTGACCTCCTGTATCAACGACCTGGATGTGGAGCCCATCGACCCCTCGTTGCAGAGCGATGTCACTCCCGAGCAGCTGTTCAACAAGTGCTATTCGGTCTTCGCTACCTCGGGTAACAACGGTGGTGACGACAATGTTGACGTTGACGGACTCGATGGCGGTTTCCAGCACAAATACCGCCAGATGTGGAACTCTAACGAGTTGACGACCGATGAGGCCATCTGCGGTTGGGGTGATGAGGGTATCCCCTCCTATTGCCACAACACCTATGACGCCAGCCACCCGATGCTGCGCGGTTACTACTATGGTCTGTGTATCGGTATCACCTTCTGCAACCAGTATCTGAGTGAATTTGGTGATTATGATGCCACGATGACTGCCGAGGTTCGCTTCCTGCGCGCCTTCCAGTTCTACCTGTTGACCGATGCCTTTGGCAACATCCCCTTCGCCACCACCATCTCGGGTGACAACCCCGAGCAGTACAGCCGTGCACAGGTGTGCGAGTTCATCGAGAAGGAACTCAAGGCTATCGTCGGCGAGGACGACAGTGACAACGCTACTATCCTCAATGACCCGAAACCCAAGAAGTATGGCGAGGCTGGTTATGGCCGCATCGACAAGGCCGCTGCATGGATGCTGCTGGCCCGTCTGTACCTCAACAGTGAGGTCTATACCGGTACTCCCCGCTGGGGCGACGCCGCTACCTATGCCAAGAAGGTGATGGACTCCAACTACAAGCTGTTCACCACGGGCTATGCAGGCAATGGCATTGATGGCGTTTACCGCGAGTACAGCGCCTACCAGATGCTGTTCATGGGTGACAACGGCAAGACCGATGCTGCCTATGAGGCTGTATTCCCTGTTATTCAAGATGGTCTGCGCACCACCTCTTGGGGCGGTACCAACTTCTTGATCTGCTCGACCGCCGATGTCGATATGCACCCCAACCAGTATGACGAGACCGAGGTCAATGGTCTGTACAACAACAGCGCATGGGGTGGTAACCGTGCACGTCCCGAGTTGATCCGTCTGTTCTTCCCCAACGATGACGCACCTGCTGGCCACGCTTATGTGCTGGCCATGGCTGCCGAGGACGACCGTGCCCTGTTCGAGACCGAGGGCCGTTACCTCAACGTGGAAGATGAGTCCAACTTCAAGTATGGCTATGCTGTTGCCAAGTTCAACAACTTCAAGTGTGACGGCAGCAAGGGTAGCGACATCACCTTCGCCGACTCCCACCTGTTCTACATGCGAGTGGCTGAGGCTTACCTGACCTATGCTGAGGCTCTGACGCGTCAGAATGGCGCTGTTGCTCCTGCCGAGGCCGTGGCTGCCATCAATGCCATCCGTGGCCGTGCTCACGCACAGCAGCGCAACCGCTACACCCTCGACCAGATCCTGGACGAGTGGGGTCGCGAGTTCTACTTTGAGGGTCGTCGCCGTGTCGATTTGATCCGCTTTGGCAAGTTTGGTGGCAACACCGACTACCAGTGGCAATGGAAGGGCGGCGTGTATGCAGGTCGTGACTTTGAGGCATTCCGCAATGTGTTTGCCATCCCCACCGATGACCTGATTGCCAACTCCAAGCTGCAACAGAATCCCGGTTATTGATCGGATATCAATGTCTAACATTATAAAATGACAATAAAGAACATGAAAAAGATATTTTTATCAACACTGATGCTGCTGAGCATGGCGCTCGTGTTCACGGCCTGCGAGGACGATCGAGATTCCAATCCCACGCTGGTCCAGCCCACGTCGTTCACGCTCAATAACCCCGTGAACACGCTGGTTAATCTGGCAGCTTCGACGGGCATCCCCTTTGCCTGGTCGCAGCCCGACTTTGGAGGCTGGCCTGCCGCTTGTGAGTATCAGCTCGAGGTTTCACCCACCAACGAGTGGACCGTATCGACCGCCGATGCTGATGCCGATACTACTGGTACTGTGGTTGCCAACTATGCCACGATCAAGACGGTGTATGCAAGTTGCAGTGGCAACATGCTTACCGAGGAGCTCAACAAGGCCTTGAACAAGATTGCCAAGTGGGAAGAGGGCAATGTTCCCGAGAAGCAGACCGTGTATGTGCGCTGCAGTGCTGTTACCGCCGGTGCACAGAAGGTTTACTCCAACGTGGTAAGCCTGGACGTGAACCCCTATTATGTTGACGTCAGCACCGAGGTGAGCGACGAGATTCAGCTGTGGTACCTCATCGGTGCTTGCATTGGTGACGGTTCATGGGGCAATAATGCCGATGGTGTGGGTGTATCCATCATCCCGATGTATCCCGTTTATAAAGATGATGGCAGCGTAGTACCCGGTGAAATCCAGTATGTGGGTTACTTCCCCGCCGATCAGGGCTTCAAGCTCATCCAGGTTCCTGGTGACTGGAAAGCTCAGTGGGGCCAGGGCGATGCCGGCTACGTCAAGAATGACGGTGGCAGCAGTGACATTAAACTTCCTGCCGATGGTTACTACATGATCCACCTGAACACCGCTACCGACGAGCTCACCATCGAGCCTTACGTCCTGGCTGTGGGCGTTTACAATCAGATTGCCATGCCTGGCAACTATCAGGGCTGGGATACGGGTTCTGACCTGATGAATCCCATGAGCACCGTCGTTGAGAACCACGACTGGTACCTGAAGAGTGTGACCTACGAGGAGACAACCCTCAAGTTTGCTGCCGACAATAGTTGGGATGTAAACTGGGGCGGTAAAGGCTTCCCCCACGGCCTGGGTACTCAGGGTGGTCCCGACATCGCCGTTCCTGCTGGCACCTACAATGTGTACTTCAACGATATCTTGGGTACCTACAGCTTTGTGCCTGTCAAGTAATTAATAACCTTAGTTGTAAGTTTTAAGTTTTTAGTTTTAAGTAATGATACTTTAGCCCTACTGTTTTCGGGAGATAGTAATAGTACTTACAACTTAAAACTTACAACTTGAAACTGAAAAATGAAAATGAAGAAGTTTTTATATATTGCAGCAACCGCGCTGTTGCTGGCAAGCTGTACCGAGGATTTCAAGGACTGGGCTGAGCCCCAGAGCAATCCTCAAGGTGAGGTGATCACCTTTGGCAACGGTTCGGTGACCCCGGTGAATACCATCGACTTTGCCGTGGAGACCGGCGAGCGTGTCAAGGTGTGTGACATTATCGCTCCCTCGACTAGTGACACGACCTATATTCCTCAATATCACATCTTCCTGAATGGTCAGGGCTTTGTCCTGAGTGAGGATGGTACGATCAATGCACAAGAGCTGAAGGACTATGTGATCTCGCTCTATGGCAAGGCACCCGAACCCCGCGTGTTTAATGCTCAGGTAGAGTGGCTCATGACCAATGGCACTACTGGCACCACTATCAAGAGTGAGCCGTTTGAGCTGACTGTGATTCTTGAGCCTATCGCCAAGCCCGACCTGTGGTATCTGGTAGGTTCGTGCATCGGTGACGGTTCGTGGGGCAACGAGCAGGCCAAGATTGGCATCTCACTTATTCCCATGTACACCGAGGCCGAGGACTTCACCGTTCTGACCTATGCCGGTTATTTCCCCGCAGGACAGGGCTTCAAGCTCATCCACACGCCGGGTAGCTGGGATGAGCAGTGGGGTGCAACCGCCGACGGCACCTTCGTGAAGAATGATGGCGGCAGCACCGACATCAAGATGGCAGCCGACGGCTATTACCTGATCACTTATGACATGAGTGCCGAGACGCTGACCATTACCCCCTATGACGGAGAAGTTCTTGCCTTCTCGTCGATGGGTATGCCTGGCGACTATCAGGGCTGGGATGCCGGTGGCACGCTGATGACCCCCATGAGCACCGTTGTGGAAAATCACGACTGGATCATGAGGAATGTGACCTACGACAACACCGAGCTCAAGTTTGCCGGTGATGGCGGTTGGGGCCACAACTGGGGCAGCACCCAGTTCCCTGTGGGCACTGGTGTCCAGAATGGTGCCAATATCCCCATCGAGGCCGGTACCTATACCGTTGTCTTTAACGACATCCTGGGCAAGTATTACTTCATCAGCATGCAGTAATCACTTGTCAACCGTAATATGAATTGCCGAGGGCAGGCCCGTGTGTGGCTTGCCCTCGGTATTATTTTGGCCATTGATGGGCCTGCAAACGATTGCATGTAAAAAATAATTGTGCAAATTTCACTTATCTCCATGTAATTGAGGATAAATGACTATATTTGTGGAAAATATAACTACCTAAAAACGAAAGAGACGATGAAAAAGCTTTTTACTACTGCACTTGTTGTGTTGCTGCCGCTATTGCTCATGGCGCAAGGCTGGCCGGCAAAGTATGGTGGCGTGATGTTGCAGGGATTCTATTGGGATTCCTATAATGACACACGCTGGCCCAAACTCGAATCTCAGGCCGATGAGTTGGCCGAGTTCTTCAAGCTCGTGTGGATCCCCCAGAGTGCTTCTTGCGGAAGTGGCACGTCGATGGGATATGACGACCTGTACTGGTTCTCAAACTACAACAGCTCCTTCGGTAACGAGGCACAGCTGCGTTCGTTGATCAATACCTTCAAGAGCAAGGGCATCGGCACCATTGCCGACGTGGTGATCAATCACCGCAAGAATGTATCCAGTTGGGTGGACTTTCCCGTCGAGGTGTACAAGGGTGTGACCTACCAGCTCAAATCTACCGACATCTGCAAGAACGACGATGGCGGCAACACGCTCACGTGGGCTGCGCAGAACGGTTACTCGTTGAGTGCCAACAATGACACGGGCGAGGACTGGGGCGGCATGCGCGACCTGGATCACCGCAGCGAGAATGTGCAGAAGAATGTCCTGGCCTATCTCGGCATGCTGCTCAACGACCTGGGTTATGTGGGGTTCCGCTACGATATGACCAAGGGGTATTCCGCTTCCTTCACGGGACTATATAACTCGACAGTGAATCCCGAATTCTCGGTGGGTGAGTACTGGGACGGCTATCTGCCCAGTGTCAGGAACTGGGTTGACGGTACCAAGGTTGATGGTGTGGTGCAGAGTGCGGCATTTGACTTCCCCTTCCGCTATACCATCCGCGATGCGGCCAACAATAACAAGTGGACCAACCTGAGCGGCAGTGACAAGGGCCTGAACCTGGCTACCAATTACAAGCGATATGCCGTTACCTTCATTGAGAATCACGACACTGAATACCGTAGCGCGTCGGCTCCCCAGGATCCCATCAAGAACAACATCGAGGCCGCCAATGCCTACCTGCTCTCGATGCCCGGCACGCCTTGCATCTTCCTCAAGCACTGGCAGGACTACAAGGAGAGCATCAAGCAGATGATCTATGTGCGCCAGTTGGCAGAAATCAGCAACACAAGCGTGACCTACAACCTGAGCAAGAGTGATGCGTCCAATTACTATGTACAGCGCACGGTGGGTGACCGTGGCATGGTCCTGGCTGCGATGGGCTCGACAGCCTACACGATCCCTGCTACCTATGTTGTGGTGTTGAGCGGAACCAACTACCGCTTGGCGTTGAGCAAGACCACCGAGACCGCATGGGCCAGCAAGCCCAGTGGCACCTATGAGGGAGCCATCAACGTGGAACTCACTGCCGTGAGCCAGACCGATGGCGCCCAGCTCGTCTATACCCTGGACGGTAGCGAACCCACTGCCAGCAATGGCACCAAGGTCGCTAGTGGCGCGAGCGTGAACATTAACAAGCAGACAACGCTCAAGGTGGGCCTGCTGATTGGTGGTGCCGTGAGCGGTGTGATCACCCGCAATTATGAGATCGACAACAGCGATTTTCAACCTTATGAGATCACGGTCTATCTCAAGGATCCCACTGTGGCACCCAACAACTGGCCTATGGTGAATTTCTACACTTGGGACAGTTCGGACAAGCAGTTCAACGGCAACTGGCCCGGCCAGACCATTACCGACACTAAGGTCATCAATGGTGTCAAGTTCTACTATTGCTCCTACAATATTACGGGCAAGAACTATTACATGAACTTCGTGTTCAATCAGGGCGGCAGCTCGGCCGGCAGCCATCAGACCGAGGACGTGACCTTTGTGAACAAGACTTCCTTCTTTGAAGTCACTACCCAGACCAACAAGTACCAGATCAAGGATGTCACCGATCAGTATTTGCCCTTCATCGATGGTGTGAAGGGCGATGTGAACGGCGACGGCGAGGTGAACATCGCCGACGTGAATTGCCTGATTGACATCATCCTGGGTGTGAGAGATGCCAGTGAGTTTGCTGGTAGGGCCCTGGTCAATGAGGATACAGAGGTGAACATTGCCGACGTGAATGCGGTAATTGACATCATTTTGAGCGAGTGAGAAATGGTTTATTCAAGTAATTTACATTGAGATGAAAGGCTCTATCAGGCAATTTTTATGTTTAGCATTGACATTGACGGCATTAAGTGCTAATGCCGCCAGTAGGGGCGACGTGAATGGTGATGGCGAGGTGAACATCGGTGATGTGACCTATCTCATCGACATGATTCTTGACGGCAACGAGGACTTGAAGGGCGACGTGAATGGTGATGGCGAGGTGAACATTGCCGACGTTACCGCTGCCATCGACATCATTCTGAATGGTGGAAGCGAGGAAGAACCATATGACGGGCCTGTTGTGGGCGGTGATATCTCGATGTTGACCAAGTACGAGGCCCATCAGCTCATGGCTCAACAGCAGTATCATATCAACAGCGCCCATTACTATGACATGAACGGCAGGGTTATCGACGATGTCATCACGTGGGCCAAGCAGCAGGGTTGGAACGCTGCGCGTGTGCGCCTGTTTGTCAATCCCGCCAACGCATCGGCGACCGACAAAGGACAGGGCGTGATCCAGAATCTGGACACCGTCAAGGTGCTGGGACGACGCATCAAGGAGGCCGGCATGCAATTCATGCTCGATTTCCATTACAGTGACAGCTGGGCCGATCCCGTCAAGCAGTACACTCCCGCCGAGTGGGCTGGCTTGAACGATGAGGAAGTGACGGTCAAGATCTACGAGTACACACGCGACTGCCTGCGCGCTCTCAAGGACGCTGGTGCCAAGCCCGACTATATCCAGACGGGCAACGAAATCAGCTACGGCATGTTGTGGGGACCCGTGGGCACCTCGGCGTCCAATCTCAAAAAGTGCTATAGCGGTGACGAGACCAACTGGCTGCGGTTTACCAATCTGCTCAAGGCCGCTGGACGTGCTTGCCGTGAAGAGTGCCCCAATGCCAAAATCATCCTGCACACCGAGCGTGTGGCTAAGCCCAACATCATGCTCAACTTCTACAACCAGATGAGGAGCAAGGGTGTGGACTATGACATTATCGGCCTGAGTTACTATCCTTATTATCATGGAGCCCTGTCCAACTTGGCAAACGCACTCAACAATTTGACCAACAGCTATCAGGACAAGGATATCATGATTGTCGAGACGGGATACAGCTATCATTATGCCATCTCAGGCGACTATGACCTCACCTCGACCTGGCCCTTGACAGCCGAGGGACAGCGCCAGTTCACTGCCGACCTGATTGCACGCCTCAAGCCTTACAGTAAGGTGAAAGGACTGTTCTGGTGGTTCCCCGAGGCCAATGAGTATGGTCTGGGTGGCAGCTACTGGAACACGCTGCACGTCAATGACGCATGGTATAACGCAGGCTTGTGGAACCACGAGACCGGTCGTGCCACGCCAGCCCTGTATGAGCTCAAATCCTTCGTGGAGTAAAATAGAGACTGTGTCATTATTCAAATGCTGCAATAATAACCGCCCTGCGGGCGGGAAATTTATCAAATTTTTAAATTAAAATTATTAATTGATTTATATTGGTGATAATTTTAAATAAAATTTGAATAATTTCCCGTGCGTTAGCACGGTAATATTACCGAGTCGTTATTATGACACATCATCTATAAGTTTTATGTGGCTGTCTTCAGTCGCGCGGTTTGCGGGCTGTGACACAAATAAATCGGCGCCCCTCGTCATGACGGGCGTCGATGTTGTTGAACCCCGCATAGTTGAGGCTCTGCTTGATTTCGTCGATGGTGTAGATGCGTATGCCTCCCACGGCGCGCTCGGTCATACGGTCGCTCTCGGCTTCACCGTCCATCTCGTTGGCGATGACCAGTGTGCCGCCAGGCTTGAGCACTCGCATCATCTCGGAGACACCACCATCCAGCGACGGCCAATAGTAGATGGTCTCAAAAGCGGTCACCATATCAAATATGTCCCGCGCCAGGGGCATCTGGGCGGCGTTACCTCCTATAATCAGGCAACGCTCGTCGATGACTTCCCTGTAGTTTAGCTCATTGGCTACCTCGATCGCTAGATTGGACAGGTCAATGCCAGTTATTCTTGCCTCGGGGCACATGGCAAGCATGCGCTTGATATTGGCTCCGCCGCCGCAACCCACGTCAAGAATATTGGTCATCTCGCCAATTTTCAATTCTTCAAATACCCATTCGGGCAGCGCGGCGTGCCGCTTGTCATTCATAGCTTTTAAAGTGCACTTTCCCCAGAAACCTCTAGGATGACGCCCGCGAGCGTAATATCTGTAGAGCTTACTCATCGTTTTGGTTAACTATTTGCCTGCAAAGTTAGTTGATATTTATCAGATTTGCAATAGCATATATCAGAATTCCAGCACGAGAGTGCCACGAGCGGGCAGGTCAATGGTGCCGTTGGCCAGGTTCACACTCTTGCCCGTGGGCACGTCGTGGGCGACTGTAGTGTTGCCAAACACCTCGCTATAGCGGTCTAGCTGCATCTGCCTGGGCTTGGTCGTGCCGTTGAGGATGGTCACGGCATGACGCCCGTTCAGCGTGCGGGCGATGACATAGATGCCGTCCTTGGGAATGAATTGGGTCATCTTGCCCTTGGTGATGAGCTGGTTGCCTTGGCGCCAATGCAGCAGGGCGCTCAGCCAGTTGAACATGTCGTTCTGGGCAGGGGTGCGGCCCTCGGCGGTAAAGGCATTCTGCTTGTCACCGGGGAAACCGCCAGGGAAGTCCTTGCGCACATTGCCGTCGGTGATACGCTTGGTGCCGTTCATCAGCACCTCGGTGCCATAGTACAGTTGCGGGATGCGCGGGATGGTCAACAGCAGGGCCAGGGCCTGCTTCAGGGCATCCACGTCTTGACCGTCGTGCAAGTAACGGTCGGTGTCGTGGTTCTCGATGAAGGCCATCACGCTCGACGGGTTGGGGTAGAGGTAGTCCAGGCACAGGCTGTTGTACACGCGGTTGTAGCCACGCCACCAGCCGTCAGTCTCCTCGTGGCGGGCGCTGTCCATCTTCTCGTAGAAGGAGAAGTCCATCACCGTCTTGAGGTAACTCTCGGGGAGTCCCATCTTGTTGCCCTTTTGCCATGCAGCGGTATATGCGGGATTCTCGACCCATGTCTCACCCACGGTGTTGAAGTTGGGATACTCGACATCGAGGCGCTTCATCCAGCGTGCCATGGCGTCGGCATAGGCATAGGGATAGGTGTCCATGCGGATGCCGTCGATGCCCACGGTCTCAATCCACCAGATGCTGTTCTGGATCAGGTAGTTCATCACATGCACGTTGTGGTGGTTCAGGTCGGGCATCGAGGGGACAAACCAGCCCTCAACGGTCTCCTTGAGGTCAACCTCGCTGGCATAGGGGTCCATTACTGGAGTGAGCTTGTAACTCGTCTGCAGGTAGTTGTTCTTGTAGTCGGGCTGGTTGAACCAGTCGTGGCTGGGCATGTCCTTGAGCCAGGGATGATGGCTGCCGCAGTGGTTGAAGATCATGTCCATCACCACCTTGAGGCCACGGCTGTGGGCCTCGTCGATAAGGCGGCGGTACTCCTCGTTGGTGCCGAATCGCGGATCCACCTTGTAGTAGTTGGTCGTGGCGTAGCCATGATAGGTCGAGTGGTTGTGGCCGTCGGGCGAATTGTTCTCGAGCACGGGGGTGAACCACAGGGCCGTCACGCCCAGCTGGGTGAAGTAGTCCAGATGCTGGCGGATGCCCTCGATGTCGCCGCCATGACGCAGGCTGGGTTGTGTGCGGTCGTTCTTGTAGGCCTCCATGCCGGCAATCTGGTTGTTGGCGGGATTGCCGTCGGCAAAGCGGTCGGGCATGAGCATGTAGAGCACATCGGCGTTGGTAAATCCCATGCGCTTGTCGCCGCTCATCTCGCGGGCCAGCAGTTGATATTTTACTGTCTTCTTGCTGCGTCCTTGCTTGAAGGTCATTGCCATCGTGCCGGGCTGGGCGCCACGGGTATTCAGGTAAACGAACAGGTAGTTGGGCGAGTCCAGACGTACCAGGCTGTCAATCGTCACGCCTGCATAGTCGATGGTCACCTCGGCATCACGGATGCCCTCACCATAGACCATGAGCTGCACACTGGAATCCTTCAGCCCCACATACCAGTTGGTCGGCTCGATGCGGTCCACCTTGACCGCCGCATGGCTGGCAATTACCCCGATTGCCACCACCATCACAAGCAAAAATCTCTTCATTTTGGTTATATATTACGATGTTGTATTTGTTTCTTTTGTTATTGTTGTTGGAAATTACAGCAGTTCCGGGAGTTGGAATAGGCGGGTGCCGTTGGAGCCCTTGATGAGGATGTAACGGCCCTCGGGACGGTGCTCGGTGATGGCTGCCTTGACCTGCTCGACGTCGTCAAACTTGCGGTAGGGGCAGTCGATGCCCTGGAATTCCTTGCCCACGAGCCAGACCTCGTCAAATGGGCAGCCTTTCAGCTTCTCGACCACCCGCTCGTGCTCCTCACGGCTGCTGCCCCCAAGCTCGCGCATCTCGCCCAGAATAGCCATCTTGGGAGAAACCTGCATTAGGCTGAAGTTGTCCAGAGCAGCGGCCATCGAGGTGGGATTGGCGTTATAGGCATCCACAATGAGGTGATTATGCTCGGTGTGGGTGAGTTGCGAGCGGTTGTTGGAGGGCACGTAGCTCTCCAGCGCGTGGCAAATCTGCTCGGCCGTAACGTCAAAGTGCAGTCCCACGGTCACCGCTGCCAGCACGTTGTCGATGTTGTAGCTGCCGATGAGGTGGGTCGTTACCTCATGCCATTGGCCACCATCCTTGCGCCATTTCAAGCGCAGGAAGGGGTCACAGGCGATGAGCTGGCCGTAAACGCATGCTCCAGTCTTGCTATTGTCACAGGTGTATCGCTCGGTCTTGACCCCTTGAGGCAAAATGGACATCAGGTGCTCGTTGTCGGCGTTGACAAAGATGACGCTGTCAGGGCGCGTGGCCAAGTTGTCATACAGCTCGCCCTTGGTGTGGATGACACCCTCGAGCGAGCCGAAGCCTTGCAGGTGGGCCTTGCCCACGTTGGTGATCAGGCCGCAGGTGGGCTCGGCGGTTTCGGCCAGTGTCTTGATGTCACCCGGGTGGCTGGCGCCCATCTCGATGACTGCAATCTCATGCATGACGCTGAGGCGGAAAAGCGTCTTGGGCACGCCCACGTCGTTGTTGAAGTTGCCCTCGGTCGCCATTTCGTCATAGCGCTCGGCCAGGACGGCGCGCACGAGTTCCTTGGTCGTGGTTTTGCCATTAGTCCCCGTAATGCCAATAACCGGTATGTCGAACTGGCGGCGATGCTCACGCGCCATGTCCTTGTAGGCTTGCAACGTGTCGGGGACAAGAATCATCTGCTTGCTGCCCTTGTAGCTGTTATAGACTTGCTCGTCATCGACAATGGCGACGGCACAGCCCTTGTCCAGGGCTTGTGCGGCAAACCGGTTGCCGTCAAACGATTCACCCTTGAGGGCGATAAAGATACTGCCCTCGGGGCAGTCGCGGCTGTCGGTGGTGATGACAGGATGCTGCTGGTAGATTGAGTAAAGTTCCTTGCTGTCCATATTGTTGACTTTTATTTTGTGGCAAAAGTACATAAAAAGCACAAATTTTTATGTACTTTTGCACCCGAATTTTAATGTGCGCTCAATATAGCAATAAGATAATGAATATCACTACCAAGAGAACTATCGCTATCGTGTGTGGAGGAGACTCATCAGAGTATGAGGTGTCATTGCGCTCGGCCGAGGGTCTGAATTCAGCCTTTGACCACGACCGCTACAATGTTTATATCGTCATGATCAGGAAGAACGACTGGCATGTGAACATGCCTGACGGCAGCACTGCTGACATTGACAAGAACGACTTCTCGTTCATGAACAATGGCGAGAAGATCCGCTTTGACTATGCCTATATCACCATTCACGGCACCCCTGGCGAGAACGGCGTGCTGCAAGGCTACTTTGACCTCATCAATTTGCCATACTCGACCTGCAACGTGCTGGTCGAAGCATTGACGTTCCACAAGTTTGCGTTGAACAACTACCTGCGGGCCTTTGGCTGCTCAGTCCCTGACAGCATCCAGGTGCGCCGAGGTGTGCCCCACGGATGGACGGCCGAGAAGGTAAAGGATTATTTGGGCATGCCCTGCTTTGTCAAGCCCACTGCCGACGGGTCGAGCTTTGGCGTGACCAAGGTGAAAAGCTGTGACCAGCTGGACGATGCCATGGAATATGCCTTCAAGCAGTGCGACAACGTGATGATAGAGCGCTTCCTGGACGGTACCGAGGTCACCGTGGGCTGCTACAAGACCAAGAGCAAATCGGTTGTATTCCCCGTCACCGAGGTCGTTACCGACAACGAGTTCTTTGACTACGACGCCAAGTACAATGGCCAGGTCGATGAAATCACGCCAGCCCGCATCAGTGACGAGCTGACCGCCGCCCTGCAGGCCGAGACGTCCCGCATCTATGACATCCTGCACTGCAACGGCATCATCCGCATCGATTACATCATTACCAAGAATCCTGACGGAACTGACCACATCAACCTGCTGGAAATCAACACCACTCCCGGCATGACAGTCACCAGTTTCATTCCCCAGCAAGTGCGTGCCGCAGGGCTCTCTCTCACCGATGTCCTCACCGATATCGTTGAGAACCAGTTCTGATCAGCTGATCGACAGGTTATAACGATTTTCTAACTGAGGTGGCGGGATGGCCCGTCGCCTCAGTTAGTGTTATTGGTGTGACAAGTGGTAGCGGCTCTTGAGGTTGCGATAGAGGGTGATGCCCAGCAGTGGTACTGCGGTGCCCACAATGGTATAGAGCACCCAGAAGAGGTCGGTGGTTGAGTTCTCGTGGATGACCATGTGGCAACCGATCTGGCCCCAGTCCATGCCGTAATACCAGATTTTGATAGCCGACACGATCTTGAACGAAATGATGTGGAACACATAGATATATAAGGTGTTGTTGCCGCAATAGACCATGAAGCGCTTGGCAATGCCCTCATGACGGTCGAGCCATGAGGCGATGTGGTGAACCATCAGGAATCCGATGGTGCCCGTGAGGGGTAGGGTGGCGACGGTGCGCAACTCGGTCTTGAGGGCCATTCCCTGCCAGCCCAACGAAGCCCCGACAATCAGTATTGCGGCATAGACGAGCGTGAGCGCCCAGTGCTCACGGATGTGGTGCTCGTAGCGGCGGTATAACACGCCCAATGCAAAGAACAGCACGCCCCAGCACTCGCGTATGCCGCCCTGCACCACGGTGACGATAGACAGGTGGTTGGCCACCTTGAACCAGGCAAATCCCACGGCTAGCACGGCAATCACTGCTGGTACTGTGTCATGGTTGAGCCAGCGGTGGCGGTTGTGCAGTAACAGGTACAGCACCAGGAACACGATGCTCGACAACAGTAGCGCCCTGAAGAACCAGAAGGCTCCTGCCAGGAACTCGTCATAGCCTCCCATCGAGAAGATGATGTGCACCAGCCGCTGGCAGAATTGATACCAGTCGTAGGGGTGGGTCACACCGCCTGACCAGTTGCCGTAATGCTCGTTCATCAGCCCGATCTTGAAAAACAGGTTGTGGAAAATCAGGAAGAACAGGCTCCACTTGACGAACGGCACGTACAGGCCCTTGAAGCGCTTCTTGACAAAAGTCCATGGGTCGCTGAGGTATTTCTTGTCAAAGAAATAGCCTGCCGCAATAAAGAATACCGGCATGTGGAACAGGTAGATGAAGGTCACCAGCAGTGTGGGACCCTCGGCATGCCCGGCGCACATCAGGATAATGGCGATAGCTTTGCAGATCGCCAGATTGGTATTTCGCTGTTTTTTGATGAGAGGTGGTTGATTCATCGGTTTTCCATCATTTCGGGGAGGGAGACAAAGTTGTAACCCTTTTTCTTGAGCGTCTTGATGAGCGCAGGCAGGCGGTCGTAGAATTTCTCCACACGTCGCTCGTCGGTGCCCAGGTGTATCATCAGCAACTGCCCGTTGAGGGTGTTTTCCCGCTCACAGCGCATGATGCGGTCCCACAGCCAGCGGTTGTCGCGATAGGAGTTGCCGCCCTCGATGGCGGGCCAGGTATAGTCCATGCTGCTGGCGGTGCCGGGCGAGAAATTGATGAGTTGCAGGCCCATCTCGCGTGCCCATGCGGCAATGGTGGCGTTATGCCACTCATAGGGCGGGATCATCCACGACGCCTGTTGCGGTGTGATGCCGAACTCGGCCATCTTGTTGAAACTCTTGATGATGTCGTCACGGAACTGCTCACGTGTCACCAGCAATGAGTCGCGCTTCTCCCAGTCACAGTATAGCAGGTGACCGTAGCTGTGACTGCCCACATAGTGGCCGTCGGCGACAAGCCGCTTGACAACGCCGGGAAACAGGTCAAAGAAGCGGCCAGTGAAGAAGAATGCTCCCTTGATGCCCTGCCGCTTGAGCGTGTTGATGATGCGGTCGGCACCGTCGGCACGGTCATCGGCTGTGAACACGAGGCAAATCTGCTTCTTGCCAGCATCACCACGCACGATGGCACCGTCGTCCCACAGGAAGCTGCCGCTCGTCGCGTTCCTGCCGTCGGTCTCATAGAACGAGAAGGGGAAGGTAAGCGAGGCCGTCCCGTCCATGGTGGGCTCGTTGGTGCTGTAGTCGTGGGTGTTGTCGTGATAAACCACGTCGCCGGGCTGGAACAGGTCATAGGTGT
Organism: uncultured Prevotellaceae bacterium; assembly: GCA_900319525.1. Classification (GTDB taxonomy): domain Bacteria; phylum Bacteroidota; class Bacteroidia; order Bacteroidales; family Muribaculaceae; genus Sodaliphilus. Next base: position 21,750 of record ONOU01000030.1, read on the forward strand.
TGCCGTTGATGTTGATCATGTCGCTAGCCAGGTTCACGCCCTTGAGGCTGTTAAAGATCGTCGCATACACCGGGCCATCCACCAGTCCGCCCGTGGGCATGCCTACGCCTTCCATGACGAAATTGCTGTGGGTGGCATGAGGATAGGTGCCGCCACGGGGCAGTTCCACAATCATGCTCGTGCCCCACGGGTTGCAGCCCAGCAGCCAGTCGCGCAAGGCCGCTTCCATTTCGATGAACTGGCGGTTGCCCGTCAGCTGCCGGTAAAGGATGCATTGGGTGAGCATCGCCGTGGTGAGGTTGTTGCTGCACCAGATGCCGGGCACTCCCCACAGAAAGGGGTTGCCCGTCTGCTCGGCGCGCACTTCGACACGCTCGATGCCCGCCTTGATGTTGCGGATGAATTCGTCCCGCAAGCGGTCGTTGTTGCCGTTGGCCTCCTGTGCCAAGCGCACGTGTCCCATGTTCATGAACGGGTACCACTGGTAGTGGCGGGCGCTGTCGGCGCCCATCCATGGTGTGATGGGTTCGCGGCGGCCATACTCCACTGCCTGTGCCAGGTATTTAGGGTCACTGGTGGCATGGTAGAGCTCGATGGCGCCGAGTTCCATGTCATCGACCCAGTTGTCCTCCTCGTAGATGTAGGGCGAGACCACGCTCACCGTCTGGGCGTTGCCGGGCTTGTCAACACCCACCTGATAGGCCTCAGCGGCTTTGGCGGCAATCTTGGCGGCAAACTGCGGGTAATAGGGAGCCAGCACCTGCGCCCCCAGAGCAAAGTCGCTGGCAAACTTGCCCGCTGTGCTGGCCGCACCCATCGTGGCGTTCATGAATTTTCCGCGCTGTTGCGGCTTGCCGTCGATGTAATAGACGGGTCGGCCGTTGTTGGGTCCCCAGCCATAGTCGGCTGGGTCGTCCTTGGGCAGTTTCATGCCGATGTGGTCGCGGTCGTCGGCAATTTGGTTATAGAGTTCGCCCGGTGCGGGGTTCATCTTGTCGAGCCAGGTAAGGCCCCAGTAAATCTCGTCGATGATGTCAGGAATACCGTTGGATCCCTCCAGGCCGTTGGCCTGATAATGGTCGCCGAATGCTCCGGGGCACTGCTGCCATGCCAGCATCATCTGGTAGATGGCATTGGCGCTTGTGGTGGTGTATTGCAGCAGGTCGGCCGCATCGTGCCAGCCTCCCGTTACGTCGATGCGCTGTCCCTCCTTGTCGGGATGGTAGCGCACATAGGCATCCTTGGTGTGGCAGCTGTCGCGCTGGAACGGATTGAAGCCGCACCGCTGCTGTCGCATGTAATTGAGCACAAAGTCGGCCGTTCCGTCCCACACACGGCTGTTGATCGGGAACACGGGAGACTCCACGCCGCCAGCCACGATGCGGTAAGCCCCCTCGATCTCGAAGTCGCTGAAGTCCAGCCGGCAGGTCGCCTTCATCTGTCCCCAAGGGCCCATGGAGCGTGTGGCAGTCGAGCTGTAAACGGTTTTGCCCGTGAAGGCGTCCACGAGTTGAAACGAGGTGATATCCGTCTTTTCCTGACTCATGAACACGGCCACCTTGGTGGTTTGGGGCAGGTAACCCAGCTGGTTGATGCGTATCCACCCACTGGCATTTGCGGCAATCGCCATCGCCATTATAATAAATAATGTGATTGACAAACGTTGTTTCATATTCTATTCATATATTGGATGAAGGGGAGTGTTCAGAATACCAGAAATCCCGTGATCCCGGCCAGAATGATGACCAGGATGGGATGAACGCGTGTGAAATACACGATGCAGAACGAGGCGATGCAGATGGCGATGGTGATCATGCGCTCGCTCACCTCGTAGCCAAAGTTCTCACTGTTCATCAGCAACAGAGCCGCCGATGCGATCAGGCCGACGACCACGGGACGTAACCCCATGAAGGCGCCCTTGATGAAGGGGCTCTGGCGATGGCGCTCGATATAGTGGGCGGCGATGAGCGTGAGGATGAACGGTGGCAATACAACAGTGAGTGTCGTCACCAGTGACCCCAGCACGCTGCCAGTGACCACATAGCCGATGTAGGTGGCGCTGTTGATGCCTATTGGGCCGGGCGTCATCTGTGAGATGGCGACGATATCGGTGAACATCTGGCTCGTGATCCATCCCGAATCCACCACCTCACGCTGGATGAGCGACAGCATCGCATAGCCGCCGCCAAAGCCAAACAGGCCGATCTTGAGGTAGGCCCAGATGAGTTTCAGGTAATTCTCAAGCATTGCTGTCCTCCTTTGTTGTGCCCTTTAACAGGCTGTGCATATAATAAATGTATCCCCCGATGGCCCCAAGCACGATGTAGATGATAGGGTTGGAGATGTAGGGAATCTTGCTGTAGATGAGCAGCGCCACAGCCACGGGAATGATGACCGTCTTCCAATTGATGCCGGCACTCCTGGCTGTCGTGAGCACTGGTGCGATGATCAGGGCGACCACCGCGGGGCGTATGCCCTTGAAGATGCGGCTCACGACGTCGTTGTTCTTGATGGTCTCGGGAGTGAGGAAAATAGCGATGACCAGAATCATCAGGAACGAGGGCAGGATGGTGCCGATGGCAGCACACACGCTGCCTTTCACCCCCTTGAGGCGGTCTCCCACCAAGACGCTGATGTTCACGGCCAGTATGCCAGGCATGGACTGTGCCACTGCCAGCAGATCGAGGAAGTCGTTGAGCTCGATCCACTTGTGCTTTTCCACAATCTCCCGCTGGATGATGCTGATCATTGCCCATCCGCCGCCAAAGGTGAACGCACCGATCTTGCAGAAGGTCAGGAACAGTTGCAGGTACAGGTTGTTCATGGTTGTAACATGAGAAAAATTAAAGGCTATTTCTTGCTGCCGTGCTCAAGTAGCCGCTGAGCATGGATGAACCCATAGTTGCTCTTGTTCAGGCGGGAGCGGATGAGCATCATGCTATCGACACGTGCCATGTGACCCCGCTTGATGTCATAGCTCACATAGCCATAGATGCGCCTTACCTGGCGCGTCGAATCGCTCTGCACATCCAGTGCCACCCAGCCGTCGCTGTTGGTGCTGCGGGTAATCTGGGCGGTGCCGCCGTCGGTGTAATCGATGTTGAGGCTCACTTTGAACTCGTTGCCACCGCGAATGAGTTTATAGGCAAGCTGGTATCGGTCACCAAGCTTCTTGTTTGCATCGGGTGGGAAGTCAAAGGTGATGAACCCGCGACGGGCTCCACCGTTGAGCAGATAGTCGCGCTGGCCGTTCCACAGGTCGATTGAGTCGCCACTGGCGTTAGCGTTGACGTTGAGTTTGTGCATCGGCCGCTTTGAGGTGCTGGGACGAGGCGAACTGCCATGGGCAGGGGGCATTCCCTGCATGGGACCATCGGCATTCATCTCGGCAGGCCGCGCACCCTCGTCCACGCCCTTTCCCTTAACCTTGTCCAGCTTGTCGTAGCGCTCCTTCAGCTTGCCGATGGCCTTGTCGTAAGCCTTGGTGTAATCTTCCATGTTGTGGGCATACCACACCAGTGACGAGTCGTAGTCCTGCTGCGTGATGCCGTGCTTCTTGAAGATGGATTGCTTGAGCACCTGCTTGCTGGAGTCATCGGTGAAGTCATAGGTGTGGCTGTCGATATAGGCATCGGCCAATTCCAGATCCACAATCAGGTTGGCCATCTCGTTCTTGCTCAGCACGCCGTTAGGCGTCCTGTCACACGAAGTGAGTGACAAGGCGAGTGCTAGCGACAGCAGTGAAAATATGGCTGGCAAGGTTGAACGCATGTCGGGTAGGAATTGATGGGCGGTTATTGTTCGTTATTGACGGGCGTGTCCTCGTCTTGGGCATCGCTGTCGGCTTGCTCCTCCTTGCTGACGTTGAGGGTTGCCAGATAGCGGGCATAAAACACAATCAACACGAAGACGCTGACACTGAGCGACGCATCGGCGATGTTGAAGATGGGCTGGAAGAACACGAAGTGGTCTCCGCCAATCATGGGCATCCACTGAGGCCAGTTCCACTCACACAGCGGGAAGTAGAGCATATCCACCACGCGGCCGTTAAACAGGGTCGCATAGCCGCCGTCGGGAGGGAACAACTGCGCCACTTGGGGCGGCATGGGGTTGTTGAAGATGAGGCCATAGGCAATACAATCGATGACGTTGCCCAAGGCTCCCGCGGTAATCAAGGCGATGCACACGATGTAACCCGTGGGCACATCACTGCGATTGCGCAGCCGCCACAGATAGTAAATAAAGGCTCCCGAGGCGATAATGCGAAACAGCGTGAGCAGCAACTTGCTGCCCAACTCCATACCGAAGGCCATACCGTTGTTCTCGATGAACAACAGTTTGAACCACGATGTCACATCCAGCTCCTCGCCATAGTAGAAATGAGTCTTGACCCAAATCTTGACAGCTTGGTCGATAACGATAACCAGCGCAATGATGAGCGCTGCCAGTTTACCTTTAGTAAGCTTCATGAACGCAGTGTTGTCGTTGACCTCAGGATTTCTTCTTGTTCCTGGCCTCGATTTCCTTGCCCTCGATTGAGAGCGTGGCGTGGGGCACGGCAAGCAGGCGCTCCTTGGGGATGAGCTTGCCCGTGATGCGGCACACGCCGTAGGTCTTGTTCTCGATGCGCACGAGAGCGGCTTGGAGCTTGCGGATGAAGTCGAGCTGGCGCTCAGCGTGCTGGCTCGAGATCTCCTTCTGCAAGGTAGAGGCACCCTCTTCGGTCATCTTGAAGGTGGGGTTTGACTCGTCAAACATGATCGTGTCGCTCAAGCGCTTGTAGCTCTCCTGGGCTTGCTCGATCTTGGCGAGGATGAGTTCCTTGAACTCCTGCAGTTCCTCATCGCTGTATCTGGTCTTTTCTTGTTTTTTAGCCATAATTGGTTGTGTATCTGTGAATGTTATAATTCGGTGGTTATACTTTCTCGACATGAATGGGCAGCATCCAGCCGTCCATGTCCAGTTCATCGGCATTGGTGGCATCGACGGGAGCCACAGTGATGCTGGTGGCGAGCACTTGTCGGGCAATGTAGTCGCTGAAGGCCTGCACAGCGGCATCGGTGCGGTCATCGGGAGCGATGACAACGTTGATGCGGTCAGTGATGTCAAATTTCTTGCTCTTGCGCAGGTTCTGGATGCGGTTCACCAGTTCGCGTGCGATACCTTCTTGCAGCAGCTCATCGGTGATGGTGATGTCGAGCGCCACGGTGAGGTTGCCGTCATTGGCGACGAGCCATCCGGGGATGTCCTCGCTGATGATTTCCACATCGGCGAGCTCCACGGTCGCTAACTGTCCGTCAACATCGATATCCAGCTTGCCATCTTTCTCAAACTGGGCAATCTCGGGTTGCGACAGTCCGGTGATCTTGGCAGCGAGCGCCTTCATAATCTTGCCGTATTTCGGACCGAGTTTCTTGAAGTCGGGCTTCACGCGCTTGACCAGAATGCCGGCGTCATTGCCCACAAGCTTGAGCTCCTTGACGTTGACCTCGCCCTTAATGAGGTCGGCAACCGACTCGATATCTGCATGCTGCTGTTCATCGAGCACGGGCACCATGATGGCCTGCAGCGGCTGGCGCACCTTGATGTTCTGCTTGCGGCGCAGTGAGAGTACCAACGTTGTGATATCTTGGGCGGCTTTCATGCGCTTTTCCAGTTGCTTGTCGATGACGGTCTCATTGCTCTTGGGGAACATGGCAAGGTGTACCGACTTCTCGCTGTGAGTCAGGTCGCGATACAGGTGATCGCTGTAGAAAGGTGCCACGGGAGCCATGAGCAGAGCCACAGCGGTCAGACACTGGTACAACGTCTGGTAGGCAGCCAGTTTGTCTTGAGTCAATTCTTTGCCCTCACGGAAACGTGGACGGTTCAACCTCACGTACCAGTTGCTCAGGTCATCACTGACAAACGAACTGATGGCACGTGTGGCCTTGGTGGGCTCGTAATCCTCCAGGTCGGCTTGCACCTCGGCAATGAGCGAGTTGAGCCTTGAGATAATCCAACGGTCGATCTCAGGACGCTCGGCCAGCGATACCTGCGGAGCCTCCGGGTCAAAGCCGTCAATGTTGGCATACAGGGCAAAGAACGAGTAGGTGTTATACAGGGTGCCGAAGAACTTGCGGGCCACCTCGGTCACACCGGCCTCGTCAAACTTGAGGTTATCCCAGGGTGACGAGTTGCTGATCATGTACCAGCGCAGCGGGTCGCTGCCGTATTTCTCGATGGCACCGAAGGGGTCAACGGCGTTGCCCAGGCGCTTGCTCATCTTGTTGCCGTTCTTGTCGAGCACGAGACCGTTTGAGATCACGTTCTTGTAGGCCACGCTGTCAAACACCATCGTGGCGATGGCGTGCAACGTGAAGAACCAGCCGCGCGTCTGGTCCACGCCCTCGGCGATGAAGTCGGCGGGGAAGAAGGTCTTGTTGTCCACGGCCTCCTTGTTCTCGAAGGGGTAGTGCAGCTGGGCATAGGGCATCGCACCGCTGTCAAACCACACGTCGATCAGGTCCAGCTCGCGCTTCATGGGCTTGCCCGTGTCGCTCACCAGGATGATGTCGTCCACGTAGGGGCGGTGGATGTCGATCTTATTGTAATTCTCCTCGCTGTAGTCACCGGGGATGAAGCCCTTGTCCTTGTAGGGGTTGGAGGTCATCACGCCAGCTGCCACGGCCTTGTCGATTTCGTTATAGAGCTCCTCGATGCTGCCGATGCACTTCTCCTCGCCATCCTCGTCGCGCCAGATGGGCAGCGGAGTGCCCCAGTAGCGGCTGCGGCTCAGGTTCCAGTCGTTCAAGTTCTCCAGCCACTTGCCAAATCGTCCGGTGCCCGTGTGCTCGGGCTTCCAGTTGATGGTGTGGTTGAGCTCAATCATGCGGTCGCGGCACGCCGTGTCGCGGATGAACCAGCTGTCCAGCGGGTAGTAGAGCACGGGCTTGTCGGTGCGCCAGCAGTGGGGGTAGTTGTGGGTGTGCTTCTCCATCTTGAAGGCGGTGCCTTCCTGCTTCATGCGGATGCAGATGTAGATGTTGAGGTCCTCGGCCTTGGCGGCTGCGGCCTCGTCAAACTTGCCGTTCACGGTGTACTGCGGGTCGTAGGCGTTCTTCACCCAGCGACCTGCATACTCCTTGTAGAGGTCCACGTTCACGTAGTTCTTGACAAAGTCCTCGTCGAGGTCTTCCAGCATGTAGTACTTACCCGTCAAGTCCACCATGGGGCGGGTCTCGAGCTTCTTGTTGATCATGTACAGGGCGGGGATGCCGGCAGCCTTGGCCACGCGGGCATCGTCGGCACCAAAGGTGGGCGCGATGTGCACGATACCGGTACCGTCCTCGGTGGTCACATAGTCACCGGGGATGACGCGGAAGCCGTTGTCGTTGCCCACGACCTTGCCGTCCCCCTTATCGACGGGCTTCACCCAGGGGAACAGCTGTGCATAGCGCATCTCGAGCAGGTCCTGACCCTTGAAACGGGCGATGACCTTGTAGGGCACGACCTTGTCGCCTGCATTGTACACCAGGGGCTGGTCCTTGCCGTCGGCCTTGAAGTAGGCATCGACGCGGGCCTCGGCCAGCAGGTAGATGGCGGGCTTGCCGGTGTAGGGGTTGAAGCTCTCGACGGCTACATAGTCGATCTTGCCACCCACACACAGGGCGGTGTTGCTCGGCAGGGTCCACGGGGTGGTGGTCCAGGCCAGCACATAGGTCTCGTTGAAGCCCTCATCGGCAGCCTCGCGAATCTGCTTGATGACGGGATGCTCCTCACCGCTCAGCACGGTAAACTGGGCCGTCACCGTCTGGTCCTTGACGTCGCGGTAGCAGCCGGGCAGGTTCAGCTCGTGGGAGCTCAGGCCGGTGCCGGCAGCGGGCGAATAGGGCTGGATGGTGTAGCCCTTGTAGAGCAGACCCTTGTTGTAGAGTTGCTTCAAGAGCCACCACAGGCTCTCGATGTAGCTGTTCTTGTAAGTGATATAGGGGTCTTTCATATCGACCCAGTAGCCCATGCGGTGGGTCAGGTCTTCCCACTCGCGGGTATATTTCATCACCTCCTTGCGGCAGGTGGCGTTGTAGTCATCGACCGAGATTTTCTTGCCGATATCCTCCTTGGTGATGCCCAGTGCCTTCTCCACTCCCAGCTCGACAGGCAGACCGTGGGTGTCCCAGCCAGCCTTGCGCTTTACCAGGAATCCCTGCATCGTCTTGTAGCGGCAAAAGATGTCCTTGATTGACCTGGCCATCACGTGATGGATGCCCGGCATGCCGTTGGCGCTGGGGGGACCCTCAAAGAACACATAGGCGGGCGCACCCTCGCGCTCGGTGATGCTACGGCCAAACACATCCTCCTTGTCCCACTGCTGCAGGACTTCCTTGTTGATATCCGACAGGTTAAACCCGTTATACTCGTTGAATTTTTTCATCTTTTTAAATAATGTACATTACAAATTTGGCTGCAAAGGTAGTGAAAATTTGACCAACTCCCGCACAAAACCCCACAAAATGCATTTTGGGTAAAATGGGGACGGTTCTTTTGATGTAATTTTTACCCTTTTGCAACAGCCCCAGCTGTTGCAAAACTCGACGCAGTTTTTTAAATCGGCCTTGCGGCCGTGAACCTTTAGATCGGCGAAGCCAAATCAAATAAAAATTTGTATAAAAATTAAACAGAATAATTATTTATTGTATTTTTTATTAAATTTGGCTATGCTAAAGGTTCACGCTCGCAGCGCGATCATAATTCCCTCGTACGTGGTTTGGCAACAGCCTCATGGCGAAGCCACGGGCTGATAAAGAGGCCTGATCAACAGATTTATTGATTAACTCGGTAGTAACTATGAAGTAGCCGATGCCGTTGATTCTATAATGATTAGAAAAATGTTTTTACATCAAAAGAACCGTCCCCATTTTACATTTTAAAGGTTTTGGGAGGCGCAAACTTGGCTTCTATCAGGCGCACAGTAGAAACAAAAACCCGCTGCATTGATTTAGGGTCATGAATTGAAACTGAAACTGTTATCGTTGATTGTCTATTACATCAAGAGAACCTTCCACTTTTTCTTCTTCGGATTTAGTCTTTATCGATGAATTTATTGATCTGTTCTTGGATGTTCGGAGCCAGTGGGGGAATCTTGTTGACTTTCTCGAATCGGCGCAGTTCGTCGATGTTCATGTCCACCTGGTTGTCCTTGCGCAGTTGCTTGTATTCTTTCTTGTCGATGTAGGCGTAATCGGTGGCATAGGACTGCACTTGGATAAGGTATTCGGTGCCTGAATGCCTGTGCCTTCCAATAACGGTGAGCTGTGACATCACGAAGTCGTCGGTTCTTGAGTTTCCGACCGAGTCGGTGCGATAGACCTGATAAATAGTGACCGAACTGCGCTGTTGTTTGACGGTGTCGGGTACAAACGTTTTACCCTTTTTAGCGGCTTTTTCCTGTTTCTCCTTGTTCTCGATGTGATTATGGTAGGTACTTAAATTGAAAGACACCGTGCGAGTGTGCTCCTCTGCGTTCCAGTAGATGTAACCCAGTTGACAAATGCTGTCGGCAATGATCTGTCGTCCATTGCCGGTGTCGGTCAGGGTGATAGTGCCCTTCTGTTGCAGCCCACGTATTTTATCATAATATGATTTTTCGGGCAATCTTGCGAATTTGTCATACTGCCCTGATGTGCTGTTGTAGAGGGCGCGCCAAAATCCGCTTTGCGCCTTTGAAAGTTGGCGTGACTTGGCAGATACCTCTTTCTTGTCGATATCATAGGCGTTGTCAATAACGCCGGCGCGGTAGAAGATGGGACCATCGTCATCGATATAGACATCGCGGAAGTAGGCCTGGCAATAGAGTAGTTCCTTGGGCTTTACCACGACCTCGGGCAGGTCATAACCGGCCTCGTCAAGGGTGATTCGGCCGTCCTTGATGTCAGCCACGGCGATCGTTAGGGGCTTATAGGCCACTTGCGACAGGTGGATGGTGGTGTTTTCGCCAACACTCTCAAGCCAACCGTCAATATCGGTACTTGCAATGAATTTGCCTTGGGTGGTTGTTACTGTTACATAGGGGATTGGCGTTCCATCGCCATCCACTACTTGGATGCGCTGAGCGCGCAGTGGCATTGCACATAACAATAGCAGACAACTGATAAGAATGGTTTTCTTCATCATCATGAAAACTTGTCAATACTAAGTTAATAATTAATTTAAATATTTGAAAATCAATGAGTTATTTTAACAATATATAACTGATAAAATTTGGTCAAGTGCCTGATATTCAGTAACTTAGTGGTCACCAAACACTGCTAAGATATGAGATATATTTCAGAAGCACTCGACCAATATACGGGCATTTGCAAGGAGGCTTTGCACGATTGCGCGTCAAAGTTAAGCAAAAGTTTTGAGTCAGCCATCATCGAGGTACTACTTTTTTCCACAAGGTCATACCAGGCAAGATAAACTTCACTGGGCCGCTACGGCAGGCACTGCGAACAGTGCTACCGCCAGAACTTCAGGCGGCTGCGCTCGAAGAGCCTGAACTGGCCCGCCCTTGCCCTGCGCTACTTCGGCACCGAGGGGCGCAAGGCCATAGCCATTGACCCCAGTTACGTCAGCAATGCGGGCAAGAAGACTCCGCATATCGGTCGCTTCTGGTCGGGGTGTGCGGGCGCCGTCAAGCACGGGCTTGAGATCATGGGGCTGGGGCTGATAGACATCGACGCCCACAACTGCATGATGCTGCGTGCCCATCAGACACCGGGGAACTTCGAGCTCAAGAAACGCAACAAGACGCTGGTGGACCACTATATAGCGGTCATCAAGCGCTACCGCAAGGAACTGCTCAAGCTGACCGACCTTGTCGTTGCCGACGCCTTCTTCTCGACCCGCACCTTCTATGAAGGCATCCGTGCCCAGGGCTTCCACCTCATCAGCCGCTTCCGCGACAATGCCGTGCTGTACTACCTCTATCAGGGAGGGCCAACAGGCAAGAAGGGAAGGCCCAGGATAAAGGACGGAAAGATCGACGTCAACAAGCTCGACAAATCAAGGATGACACCCGTCGTCGTGGACGGGATGCCGGGCAAGGCCTACACGCTGCTGGCCTACTCTAAGGCTCTGAAGTGCAAGGTGCGGCTGGTCATCTGGATCATGCCCAACAAAAAGCACAAGTTGTTCTTCTCCACCGACACCTCGCTCACGGGCGAGGAAGTCCTGGACTTCTACAGGGCAAGGTTCCATGATATTTTTAAATAAAATTTGAATAATTTCCCGTGCGATAGCACGGTTATATTTCAGAGCCGCAATTATGACACCGTCCCTATTTTGCCCAAAGATCAATCAGAATGGGTAGCAGACGCCTGGAAGGTGGCCATCTGAATAACCCGCAGTGAATTAGGCTGCCGATTCAGAGCGAGGGAGTCTGAGTCTGGTTCACTGCGGGGATGATGGTGAAAAGAAACTGCCGCTGGAGGCGACCCCATTGCCGATGACAGGTTTGGGGTCGCCTCCAGCGACATGTACTGATGTGCACTTTTCCCGTGTTTAACGCAATCCACTTCGCTATCGCTCAGCGCATTGCGTCAACACGGGTTACTAAGAGGCCACCCTCCGGGTGTCTTTCAGCCATTTTTGGGGTGCGGTTGCCGTGGCTTTTTTAGTACAAAGGGCAGATTGCTCCCTGAAAAATTACATCAAAAGAACCGTCCCTATTTTACCCTTTTTGGGGGATTGGGGGAAATTGATTACCTTTGCTGGCGAGAATTTAACTGTAAAAATAATATGGAAGTCATTCAAAGTTTTACTATCGACCACACGCGACTGAAACCGGGCATCTATGTGTCACGCGAGGATAAGGGGTTCACGACCTATGACCTGCGCATTACCGAGCCTAACAAGGAGCCTGCCGTGGCTCCTGCAGCCATGCACAGCCTTGAGCACCTGATGGCCACATGGTTCCGCAACAGCGAGGCCAAGGATGATGTGGTCTATGTGGGTCCTATGGGCTGTCTCACGGGCATGTACGTCATCATGACGGGTAACTATACCGTCGAGGACATGCGCCGCCTGACCATCGATTGCCTGCGGTGGATTCTCGAGCAGGACGAGGTGCCTGCCACGCGTCCCGAGGCCTGCGGCAATTATCTGCTTCACGACCTGCCCATGTGCAAGTGGGAGAGCGCCCGCTATCTGGACCGTCTGCAGCACGACTTCCACTGCGAGTATGCCAAGCTGCAGATCGTCCTCGACGACGGCAAGGTGTTTGCCGACGCCTAGGCGTCCCACTGGCGCACTAACATAGCAAGGCGCTAAGTCATACTTTTTTTGCACCGTGTTGAGACTGTTGCAAAACTCGACGCGGTTTTTTAATCGGCCTTGCGGCCGAGAAATTTGACAATGATTTGCTGCATAGCGAACAAATTGAGCATCAGTGGTTTGGTTTTTTACCGAACTGAGGTTATTCAATTTGTTCCTTGAAGTTCATTGTGTTATCCTCTTTCCCGTTAAGGCTGGGAAAGGTGGGTGTGCCGATGTGATCCTTGGTTACATTAAAAGTTTTGAATAGACATTGTTGCAGATGATAGAATGAGCTCTTGAGCTATGAGTGGTTTGAAGAAAGGAATGGAATCATTTTCACGTTATTTAGTGTTGAATTAAGGGATTTTTAGATGGGTTGATATTATCTTTGCGGCTTAAAAACGGAGCATTATGTTATTGAACAAGGTATTATTGCAGATACCGGTGGCTGCGCCCGACACGGTGGCTGCCAATAAGATTAAGGAGGCAACGAATGTTGTGACCTCGCAGGTGGACTCGCTTGCCAGTCAGCTGCATCCCGACTCGATTGCGGCGATGACGCCCGGCAAGCTCGTTGACAAGTTCAAATACCTGGACGTGGGCAGTCTGGTGACCACGTTGTCCAATCAGATCATTTCGCTGGCGTTGCGCATTCTTGCCGCTATCCTGATTTTCTACATCGGCAAGTTTATCATCAACAAGATTTACAGCCTGGCTCGTGCAGTCATGGTGCGAAAGGGCTTTGAACGCTCGTTGACGTCGTTCCTGCTGTCGTTTATCAAGATGACGCTGCTGTTCCTGCTCATTATCACCGTGATAGGTGTGCTGGGCATCGAGACCAGCTCGTTCATTGCCATCTTTGCCAGTGCCGGTGTGGCCATTGGCATGGCCTTGAGCGGCACGTTACAGAACTTTGCCGGTGGCGTGCTCATCCTGTTGCTCAAGCCCTACAAGGTGGGTGAGTATATCGAGTTTGGCGAGTTCAAGGGTACGGTTAAGGAAATCCAGATTTTCCACACCGTCATCAACACCTATAACAACGACCGCATCGTGATCCCTAATGGCGGCCTGGCAACGAGCTCGTTAAAGAACTTCAGCGCCGAGCCCTACCATCGCGTGGAGTGGCGTGTGGGCATCACCTACGGTGACGATGTGGATGTCGCCCGCAAGGTCGTGCTGGGCATCCTCGCTGCCGATGAGCGCATCGTCCACAACGACACCGATGTCAAGGTTGATGAACAGCCGCATGAAGCGGCCGAGCAGCCTGAGCAGGAGGAGAAACGCCCCTGGTGGTATCGCCTCTTCCACTGGCACCGCAAACGCATCGAGCAGTGGAACGAGACGCAGGAGGCACAGCTGGCCGCACTGGTGCCAACGCCCAATTACACACCCAGTGTCAACGTCGAGAGCCTGGACGAGAGTCAGGTGACGCTCGTCGTGCGTGCCTGGACCGAGATCGGGAACTACTGGCAAGTCCTGTATGATGTGAACGAGAGGATTTACAAGCAGTTGCCGCAGCATGGCATCCGCTTCCCGTTCCCGCAGATGGATGTACACGTTAATAGTTAATAGTTAATAGTGAAGAGTTAATAGTTAATAGTTAATAGTGAAGAGTGAAGAGTCATTAGTCATTAGTCATTAGTCAATAGATAATGTTTTTTGGGATTGTTAAGGAGATGATTTTGAGTCATTTTACATATAATATTGGGCTTAGTTTGCCGTGCGTTGCACGGTTGTTGGTGGCGCTGGCTGTGATGCTGACGTGGCAGCAGGGTGGGGCGCAGGTGATTAACTCCATCGGCGACGAGAACATGAAGGTGGAGCAGGGCATGAAGCCGCAGCAAAAGAAGGCCGAGGGCCCATACATTGCGGACCTGGACACCGAGACGCCCTATTTCCAGTATATCGACTCGGCGCAGACCTACATCTACAGCCATGACTGGCCCGTGGCCGAGCAATGGCTCATGCGGGCTGTCAAGGCCGACCTCGACAACCCCAACAACTCGTTGTTGCTGAGCAATATCGCCACGCTGCAGCGCTATCAGGGCAAACTTGCCGATGCGGTGAAGAACTACTCGCTGGCAATAGACATGACGCCCCATGCCGTGACCTTGTTGCTGAACCGTGCGGCCCTGTACGTGGAGATGGACAGTATCGTGCGTGCCGAGGACGACTTTGGCCGCGTGTGCGAACTCGACCCGTATAATACCGAGGCGCGCTACTCGCTGGGCGTGCTGGCCATGGAACGCGGCGACACCCAGCGTGCCGAAGACCTGTTTAACGAGATCAAGCGCATCAACCCCAATTCGGGCCTCTATCACGAGGGCATGGGCCTGCTGCACAAGCGCAACGGCAACCACGCCCGTGCCGCCGAGCTGTTTACCCAGGTCATCAAGGTGCAGCCCAGCGCCCAGCTGCTGGCTCACCGTGCCGACTGCTACCTGGCCATGAAGCACCTCAACGATGCTGCCGACGACATCCGCACTGCCCTGGAAATGACCCCCGACGACCCCTACCTGTACCTGCTGCGCGCCAAGCTCAACAAGCTGCGCTTCCAGCGTGACGACATGAACCACGACATCGACACCGCCGTGTCCCTGGGCCTGAGCCGCGACTACATCAACCAAGCCCTCAACGAGTAATCTTTCTAGCAACCCTAACAACAATTAAGACAACGGCAACAACATTAAAGTTGTGATTGTTGTTGGGGCGTTGTCGTTGTTGTTTGAGAAATCTTTGTACCTTTGTGGCCGATTATGAGAAAGAAAAAGGATATTCCGGTAATTGAGAATTTTGAGATAACGGGCGTGGCGGCCGAGGGTAAGAGCCTGGGTCGCTGGAACGACCTGGTGGTGTTTGTGCCGTTTGGCGCTCCGGGTGACGTGATTGACCTGAAGATCGACCGCAAGAAGCACAGCTATGCCGAGGGGCATATCGAGCGCCTCGTCAAGCCCAGCGAGCTGCGCGTGGAGCCGATGTGTGAGCACTTCGGGCTGTGTGGCGGCTGCAAGTGGCAGCACCTGCCCTATGAGTACCAGCTGCAGTGCAAGCAACAGCAGGTGGTTGATGCCATGGAGCGCATTGCCAAGGTGCCTATTCCCGAGATCAACCCCATCCTGGGCTCGGCGACAACGACCCACTACCGCAACAAGCTGGAATTCACCTTCTCCAACAAATGCTGGCTCACGCGTGAGCAACTCGACAGCGGTGCCGAGTTCCCCGACCGCAATGCGGCGGGTTTCCACATCCCCGGAGCCTTTGACAAGGTGCTGGACATCAAGCGCTGCTGGCTGCAGGACGACATCAGCAACGAGCTGCGCCTGTTCATCCGCAATTATTGTGTCGAGAAGGGGTATAGTTTTTACGACATACGCGGGCAGCAAGGCTTCATCCGCATGACCATGACGCGCACCGCCAGCACGGGCGAGGTGATGGAGGTCATCGTGTTCGGTGAGGATAACCAGGCCGCCATCGACGACGTGATGAGCGCCGTGCATGACCGTTTCCCGCAGATCACATCGCTACTCTATGTCATCAACCTCAAGGTCAACGACTCGCTGGCCGACCAGCAGTTCATTACCTACAGCGGTCGCGACTACATCGAGGAGGAAATGGAGGGTCTGAAGTTCCGCGTGGGCCCCAAGTCCTTTTACCAGACCAATTCCCGCCAGGCCTATGAACTCTATAAGGTGGCGCGCCGCATGGCCGCCCTCACGGGCGATGAGCTCGTCTATGACCTCTACACCGGCACCGGCACCATCGCCAACTTTGTGGCCCGCCAGGCCCGCCAGGTCATCGGCATCGAGTATGTGCCCGAGGCCATCGAGGACGCCAAGCTCAATTCCCGTGTCAATGGCATCGAGAACACATTATTCTACGCCGGCGACATGAAGGATGTGCTCACCGACGCCTTCATCGCCGAGCATGGGCGTCCCGAGGTGATGATCATCGACCCGCCCCGCGCGGGTATGCACGAGGACGTCGTCAACGTCATCCTCAATGCCGAGCCCGACAGGCTGGTGTACGTGAGCTGCAACCCCGCCACCCAGGCGCGTGACATCGCGATGCTCGACGCCAAGTACCGTGTTGTGGAGATCCAGCCCGTGGACATGTTCCCCCACACCCACCATGTCGAGAACGTCGCCCTGCTGATCAAGAAATAAGCAGAATCAAGAGAACGCCGAAATACCGCTACAGCTGCGTCTTCTCGACGAGAAAACCGTCCAGCATATTGACAATGCGGTGGGCATAGGAGGCGTCGCGCTGTGAGTGGGTCACCATGACGATGGTCGTGCCATCGTCGTTGAGTTCAGCCAGCAATTCCATCACCTCCTTGCCGTTCTTGGAATCGAGGTTGCCCGTGGGCTCATCGGCAAGGATGAGTTCGGGATGGCAAATCAAGGCCCTAGCGATGGCGGTGCGCTGTTGCTGTCCACCCGACAGCTGGTAGGGATACTGTTTCGCGCGATGGGAGATGTTCAGGCGGCGCAGCAGGTCGGTGACCTGTTGCTTGCGCTGCTTTGTGGGTATGCCCAGGTATTTTAATGGCAGCTCCACGTTCTGCTCCACAGTGAGCTCGTCGATGAGATTGAAACTCTGGAACACGAAGCCGATGTGCCCTTTGCGCATGGCCGTGCGCTTTCTTTCGGTGAGGTGGGCGACCTCGGTGCCATTGAGCAGATAGCTTCCCTCGCTGGGGTTGTCCAGCAACCCCAGGATGTTGAGCAGGGTGGTCTTGCCGCAGCCCGAGGGCCCCATGATGGCAACAAACTCACCCTCGTCAATTTCCAGGTTGATGCCGCCCAGCGCCACGGTGTAAACGCCGCCGTAGTGGAAGACTTTCTTTAAATTGCTGATTTGGATCATATAGAGTTTTAAGTTTTAAGTTTTAAGTCCTTAGTTTTAGGTTTTTAGTTGGGATTATTCTGTCTTGATGGTGGCGGCGGGATTCTTGCGTGCGGCAAGCCATCCTTGCAGAACTACCGTGCCGAGCATGATGCCTCCCACCACAAGCAGGCTTATCGGGAAAATCCACCAGTTGATGCTTGCACGTTCGGCAAAGTACTTGAGCGTTTGATTGCCAAAGAGCCATGCAATGGGTGCGGCCACAGCGAAGCAGATGAGGATAAACCAGCCGTAACGGTTGCACAACATCCACACAATCTCGCTTGTCGTTGCACCAGCCACCTTGCGGATGCCGATTTCCTTGCGGCGGTACTCGGACTCGAACATCGTCAGGCAGAAGAGCCCGATCAACGTGAAGACCAGGCAAAACAGGGATATCATATAGTTTAGGTTAAAGAAAAGCAACTCGTTGCGATAGGTCCCGATCACATTATCGTTGTAAGGAATCACTTCAGATGCTTTCCCCTCGCTGAAATCCTGCACCAGGAGGTTGGCCTGTTGGCGGATGCTAGCCATATCGCTACCTGCCGTGACTCGCATAAAGAGCTTCTCGCCCGGATTATAGCGGTCAAGGATAAATACAAACGGCTGGTCATTCTTGACGCGCATCGTCCCATAGCGGATGTCGTTACAGATGCCGATAATGCGCGCGCTGTCAATGTAGTCATCTTCGGCACTGGTCAGTATAAAGCTGCCTATCTTGAGCCACGGCCACTTGCGCAGGGTTGCCTTGTTGATGATGACGCCTGTCGCGTCTTTGTCATTAAAGTCGCGTCCCTTATCGATAGTGATGCCCATGGTCTGCATGAAGTCGTAATCGATGAAAATGGTGCTGTAGTTCATGGTGTAGCCGTGGAATCTGGAATTGATCAAGTAGTGGCCGTCGGTAGTCCCTAGCGGGGTCGAGGCGAATGTCACTGCTTCCACATTGGGAATCTGCAATAGTTGTTGCTTCAACCCTTCCCGATCAGCGGTTTCATGCACGTCCATCAGATTAGAGTAGAGCAACAGATTCTTATCGAAGCCGTAAGGAGAATTGATGATGTGCCGGCTCTGCTGAAACAGGATGCCCACATAAATGACCATCAGCATGGAAATGAACAATTGCAGACACACCAGGATGGTGCGCAGCCTGCGGCCTTGAGGAGTAAGCCCGAATGTCCCCTTGAGGACGAAGGCAGGCGGTAGCGAAGTCGCAAAAATGGACGGATAGATACCTGCCACGGTGCCGGCCAGCATGGCAAGCAGCAATGTGAGCAGCGCAATGAGCCAGTGGTCTTTCACGGCAAGGCTGCCTGCCAACGACAAGTCATCGGCCTGCAGATGCAGCATGTCACAGATGGCCAATCCCACCAGACAGGCTGCGACAGCAATGATGACACACTCGATGACCAATTTCAGACGCATGGTGCGGCGCTCGGCACCCAGCACGAGCCGGGTGTTAAGGCTGCGCATGCGCATCGGGCTCTCGGCTAGGGTGAAGTTCAGAAAATTGATCGTGGCGATGATAATGATCAACAGGCACGCCAAACCCAGGATGTTCATCATTCCCTTGAAGCCATGTTCGCCTGAAGTGTAGGTGAAAGGCTCAAAGTAGCTGCTGCTTAACGGGGTGAATTTGAATTTGGTGTTGCGGATGATCTCTTTATTGTCATTCAGCTTCTCTTCACCATAATTATTGATATAGTAGTCTGCATTCTTGTCGAGGTCTGCAAGAATAGCTTGCCTAAGGTCGTCGCCAAGGGATTTGACCTTGTCGCTGTCGAGAACTGTGGTGAACTTGACATAGCATTTATAGAGGCTATAAAAATCATAATAGTAGGTTGAGTCCATGTATTGAAAAATACAATTCGGCAGTTCACTGTTCTCTGGGAAATCCTTATAGACTCCAATTACTCTATATGTGTTGATTGAGTCATTGCCCAACTTGTCCTTGGAACTGTATAGCATTTCCTGGCCAGCGACCTGGGTGCTGTCGAAGTATTGTTGGGCGATGCTTGCAGGGATGATGAGGCCGTTTTTCTTTTTAGTAGTGTCTTTTTGAAAATTGATAGTACCGTGTAGGACCTGAGGCCTCAAGGTGGTTAATACAGTGGCGTTAGCTAATGAAAAAGGATAATACACTGTCTTTCCCCCTTTCTTGAATGGAAAAAGGGTGCTCGCGTCACTGTAGATGTCCCTCATCAGTGATACCGACTCAACATTTGGCAGGTGCTTGATGGCTTCGGCAAACGGACGGCACACGTTATCACTGTAGTTCCACTCGTGGTATTCATAGTTGCTCTCAAGACGGTACAGCCGCTGGTAGTCTTCCACGCCGTGGTTGTAAGTGAGCTGATACACGATTTGAGTCATCAGCAGGAAGAACGAGGCAAAGGCCGCTGCCAAGCCCACGATGTTAAGAAAGGTCGCCAGTTTGAAGCGCCTTGCTGTATAGATAATGCTGTTGAAAATCTCGCGCATGGTCAACGATGGTTTTGTTTGTGTCTGACGGATCACGTCAAGCAATACCTGTTTTGTATTTGCAAATTTAAGGAGCAGTGGGTAATTGGTCAAGTTTTTTCTCGATAAAAGTGGCACTTGTCGTGTTTTTTATGAAATAATGTCTATTATTTTTACACATTTACCGTTTCGGGATCGTAAAGGCTTGCCATACATCGACATGGCAGGGGCTTTTACAAGATGGCGGCTTGTAATGCCTTGACGACACTGCGGGCATTGAGTCATCAGAGACTGTTGCAAAACTCGGTCGTTGAAGTTGCTGAGAATTGGATGGAAATTGTCGAGAATGGATTTGTCGATCTTTTTTCGTAAAATCCATTCTCGT